>NZ_JAHVOC010000021.1:0-996 GCF_025696525.1 Bacillus sp. XT-2 | reverse complement strand
ATTGCCGATAGCTTATCGGTGATTGGCTGTTTAGTTTCGTTTGAATACGAATGTTGTTATAATAATAAATGTATTCTTTGACAGTGCGTTCTACGATGGCGGTCGTGGTTCGATTAATGCTGTTAAGATAGAACGTTTCAGACTTTAGTGAGGAATGAAACGATTCGATGGAGGCATTATCAGCGGGCGTCCCTTTGCGGGACATGCTCATGGTAATGCCTTTTGTTTTAACAGCTTTCTGATACTCATAAGATGTATACACAGATCCTTGGTCACTATGTAACACGCAGTTCTGAGGCAGTGTTGGCAGTTGATCAAGTGTGTTTAAGACAAAGTCTGTGTCCTGCTTATCTCCAATCGTGAAAGCAATTACTTCTCCATTGTATACATCCAATATACTGGAAAGGTACAATTGTTTCTGTCCATAAGGCAAATACGTGATATCCGTTACTAGTTTTTCAAGAGGATGATCGGACTGAAAGTTCCGATCTAATATATTATCAACCACGGCATATGGCTGCCCATTCTTCTTGCGCTTTTTCACCTTAACCCGGCACTGCCACTGATTTTTCTGCATGATACGCTGAACCGTTTTATGGTTAATACGCATTTCCTTTTTTAATATAGCTGTAATTTTTCGATATCCATATCGATACTTGTGCTCTCGGCACAACGTGCCGATTTGTTTTTCCAAATGGCGCTTGGGATGATCTTTCATCAGGTTCTTCTTCCAACGATAATAAGACGCTCGTGAGATACCTAAATGAACACAGATATTCTGTACGGTCATTGTGCCGTGCAATACTTCTACAAGTTCGACTGACGTTTGGCTATCAACTTCCTTTCCAATTCGTTGTACTTTTTTAAAACTTCATTTTGTTGTCTCAGATAACGGTTCTCTGCCTGCAGTTTCTCTAATTCGGAAGAATACTCCGGACCTTTTCCGTAAGTGTATTGCTTACCAACAGGCTGTTCAAATCGATGTGTATCCCCAGC
>NZ_JAHVOC010000002.1:0-757568 GCF_025696525.1 Bacillus sp. XT-2 | reverse complement strand
CTTAACAGCATTAATCGAACCACGACCGCCATCGTAGAACGCACTGTCAAAGAATACATTTATTATTATAACAACATTCGTATTCAAACGAAACTAAACAGCCAATCACCGATAAGCTATCGGCAATTGGCTGTATAAAAGGTGTTTTGATCCCTGTCTCAAAAACGGGGGTCAGTCCCTTCGCGGGCGCTTTTTTCTTATTCAGATTTTTCACCTTTTAAAAGGCACATAAAAATGATGATCAGAATAAAAGCAATCAAGGCCAGAAACGGAATGGTCACAAAACCGAACCAGTTAATATATTGGCCTGAGCAAGGCACACCGCTTACACATGGCTTGATGCCGCTAAAGCCCGGCACTTTTTGCTCCAGATAATGCATAATCGAAATAAATGCGCCGATAATTGCCATCGGCAGCACATACTTTTTCACGCGTGTGTCACCCTGAAAGGTGGCGATTCCTAAAATCAGAACGAGCGGATACATGAGGATACGCTGGTACCAGCACAGTTCACATGGGATGAACTTTTTGATTTCACTGAAATACAGGCTGCCCAGCATGGCGATAAGAGCAACAACCCAGGAAGCATATAAAAAAACAATTCTATTTTTCATGCGCTTACTTCCCTTTCAGCTCTTTTTCTATCGTTTCTTTAATTTCTTCATAATTCGAAAAATTACTGATCACTTTATCATTAACATAAATCGTAGGCGTTGCTTTTATGTTCATTTTATGATTAAGGTCCGAATCCTTTTCCACTGCAGATGCAAATGTTTCCTTATCAAGATTGTCCTTCAGCGTATCAGGGTTTACCTTTGTCGTGCTTTTTGCGATATCACCGAGAACCGCCGGCGTTACCCATTCCTGTTCTGTGTCCGGCTGCTTGTCAAACAGCTTTTCATGAAATGCCCAGAAAGAATCAGGATCTTCTTTCCATACTTCCTCTGAGGCAAGAGCCGCTAACGTTGAGCCTTTTCCATGGAACATGACGTTCACGAAAGAAAATTTCACATCGCCCTTGTCAATAAAGTCTTTTTGGATTTTAGGGAAGATGTCGCTGTTAAACATCTTGCAAGACGGACATTTATAATCTCCGAATTCCACTACCGTTACCGGTGCATCATTTTTGCCAAGCACAGGCTGGCCTTTGATAGACGGCTGTCCTGACACTGCTTCGTTGCCTTGCTCCGTTTTGTTATTAATGATTACAATTGCTGCTAACAAGACAACAACGACAACCGTAAGGATGACCGCGAATTTCGCAGAAGACTGCTGTTTCTTTTTCACTCCGACACCTCATCGCTTTAAAATTAAAAAAGAAGCGGATCTCAATTGACCCACTTCTTTATTTTAACAAGACAACCGTCTATAAGAAAAGCCCGAAATAGTGAATTCTCTCCGACAATTATCTTATTTTGAGGCGCATCACGCGCATAGCGTTTGCAACAGCGAGAAGCGTAACACCGACATCTGAGAAAACCGCCTCCCACATGGTCGCAAATCCAAACGCTCCGAGTAAGAGGAAAATGGCCTTAACACCTAAAGCAAATCCGATGTTTTGCCACACGATTCGCCGAGTCCGTTTTGCAATCCGAATCGCTTCCGCTATTTTTGACGGCTGATCTGTCATCAGCACAACATCCGCGGCTTCTACAGCTGCATCTGATCCGAGTCCGCCCATCGCCGCTCCAATGTCCGCGCGTGCAAGCACCGGAGTGTCATTAATTCCGTCACCGACAAAAATGAGTTTTTCATTCGGGAGCAGCTTCGATTCCAATGCTTCTACCCGCTCCACTTTATCCTCCGGCAGCAGCTCCGCATAAACCTCGTCGAGGCCGAGCTGTTTTCCGACTGTTTCTCCTGTCTGTTTTGAATCGCCCGTCAGCATGACTGTCTGTTTGATACCGAGCGATTTCAAATCTGCGATCGCTTGTTTTGCGTCTTCCTTTACTTCATCTGCTATGATGATCGCCCCGGCATAGCGCTGATCAATAGCCACGTGAACAATTGTACCGGTGTTTTCATCCGGGACGCTCTCAATCTGCTCTCTTTCCATCAGCTTCTTGTTCCCCGCAAGGATTTCTTTTCCGTTCACCTTTGCGAAAATACCGTGCCCGGATATTTCCTCATATGACTCGATTGTGTCCGGGGAAAGCGGCTTCCCATAGGCTTTCCGCACAGATTCTGCAATCGGGTGCTGAGAGTGGAGCTCAGCGTATGCCGCGGCTTCGAGTAAAGTCTCCTTTGAAAAACCTTCCGCAGGTTTGATCTCTGTCACTTCAAAGCTGCCTTTTGTCAGTGTGCCTGTTTTATCAAACACAGCGTATTTGACTTGATGTAAGGCTTCTAAGTAATTGCTTCCTTTCACAAGCACCCCGGCCTTCGAAGCTGCGCCGATTCCGCCGAAGAAACCGAGCGGAATGGAGACAACAAGGGCGCATGGGCATGAAATGACTAAGAAAATAAGCGCGCGGTACACCCAATCAGAAAGTAAAGCGCCAGGAATAAACAGCGGCGGGACAAATGCCAGCAGGGCGGCGATAATGACGACAGCCGGTGTATAATACTTGGCAAACTTCGTGATAAAGTTTTCGGTCCGCGCTTTACGGCTGCTCGCATTTTGAACCAAATCTAATATTTTGGATACCGCGGAATCCTGATAGCCTTTTGTTACTTCTATATGCAGAACGCCGTTTTGATTGATAAAGCCGGACATGACTTCTTGTCCTTCTGCCGCTTTTCTTGGTACAGATTCTCCTGTCAGCGCTGATGTATCAACCATCGCCGATCCCTGCACAACCTTTCCGTCCAGCGGTATGCTTTCTCCCGGGTTGACGACAATGATATCTCCTGTCTGCACGTCCTCCGGAGAAACGGTCTTGATGCCGTCTCCTATTTTCATATTGGCGTAATCCGGCCTGATATCCATTAATGCACTGATCGATTTTCTAGAACGGCTGACCGCGGCTCCTTGAAACAGCTCGCCGATTTGATAAAACAGCATCACAGCAACGCCTTCCGGGTATTGCTGAATTAAAAAAGCGCCGATTGTAGCAAGAGCCATTAAAAAATGTTCATCAAACACTTGTCCGCGGCTGATATTTTTGACCGCTCGAACGACAATGTCTCCTCCGATTATCAAGTAGGCGGCGAAAAATAATAAAAATTCCAGCATTGGGCCGGCATGAATCAAATATGCCGCCGCTCCGAGAAGGACCGCTGCTGCCATTCTGATCAGCATATTGATCATTCTTTTTCGATAACCGTCATCTGCTGATTTCTTTTTATGTTTCGGACGAACTGTTACATGAGGATCAATTGATTTTACTTTTTTCTCGACCTTATTGGTGACCCATTGTTCTTCTTTGCCATCGGCTGAGACAGTCAGTGTGCTTGCTGCAAAGTTAACCGCGCATCCGTCAACGCCTTTGATGCCTTTGACGCCATTTTCGATTTTTTGTGCGCAGTTGCTGCAATCCAAACCGTCCAGAACATATTCCCGCGTCACTTGTTTCATTTGTCTCACCTTACCTTCCGATTTAGGGTTCCCTCATCAAAGCATATGAATGAGTGTGAGTATCAAAATTACATATATGAGCATATACTCATATAATAGTTACATCTATTATATGGTGTTTTCCAAGAAAGTGTCAATGAAAAATAAAAACCGGCAAATCACCGGTTTTTATTTTACTTTTTGCAGACGCAGCGCATTCAGAACAACAGATACAGAGCTAAAAGCCATTGCCGCTCCCGCTATCCATGGCGCTAAAAATCCAAGGGCCGCGACTGGAATGCCGAGACTGTTATAGCCAAGTGCCCAGAATAAGTTTTGTTTAATGTTTTTCATCGTAAGTCTGCTCATACGGATGGCGTCCGCAATACTGTTCAGATCGCCGCGAATGAGCGTTATGTCCGCTGTTTCCATCGCGATGTCGGTGCCTGTTCCAATTGCTATGCCGATATCCGCTGTGGCAAGCGCGGGTGCATCGTTGATGCCATCACCGACCATTGCCGTCTGGCGTCCTTCTTTTTGCAGGCGGGAGATTTCCGCTGCCTTTTGCTCAGGAAGGACCTCAGCAATGACGCTGTCAATTCCAGCTTCCTTTGCTATCGCTTCTGCCGTTCTGCGATTGTCCCCGGTCATCATGATGACATCCAGACCCATCTCTTTCAGACGGGTGACTGCCTCCCGCGACGTGTCTTTTATCGTGTCGGCAACCGCTACAAGTCCCGCTGCTGCTCCATCAATGGACACGAGCATCACCGTTTTTCCTTCTCCTTCAAGCTCCTCCATCCGAGGAAGAAAAGCCTCATGCTCAATCCGTTCGCTCTCCATTAACCGTCTTGTGCCGACGAGTATCGTTTTGCCTCCGGCTTCGGCTGAAATACCAGCGCCTACTTTCGCTACAAAATGGGTGAGCTTCGGTATCTCCAGCCCTTTATCTTTCACACCGGCAACGATCGCTTCGCCGAGCGGGTGTTCCGAGCCCGTCTCAGCTGCTGCTGCGAACCGGAGCAGCTCTGTTTCTTCAAAGCCATCGGCCGGAATGGCATCAGTCAGCTTCGGCTTTCCGTTTGTCACTGTTCCGGTTTTATCGAGAACAATGGTATCAAGGCGATGTGTTTTTTCTAAATGCTCTCCGCCTTTAAAAAGAATGCCGAATTCAGCCGCCCGTCCGGATCCTGCCATAATGCTTGTCGGGGTGGCAAGACCCAGTGCACATGGACAGGCGATGACGAGAACCGCAATAAACTTGCTGATTGCTTCAGCAAAATCACCTGGAGACGCCCAAAGATACCAAATAAGGAACGTGAGGACGGCGATCCCCAATACAATCGGCACAAAAATGCCGGAGATCTGGTCGGCGAGACGCTGGATCGGCGCTTTTGATCCTTGTGCTTCCTCCACAATTTTGATGATATGAGAAAGCGCTGTTTCTTTCCCGACGTTAACAGCCTTCATTTTCAAGAAACCGTTTGAGTTCACAGTCGCTCCTGTCACGCTGTCACCGGGAGATTTGTCAACGGGAAGACTTTCTCCTGTAATCATGGATTCATCTACAGCCGAGCGGCCTTCCAGCACCTCTCCATCGACAGGAATTCGTTCGCCTGGTTTGACATGAACAATATCACCAACAGCCACTTCATCTATCGGGATGATTTGCTCCTGTCCGTCTCTTACGACCGCCGCTGTTTTGGCTTGCAGCTTCATGAGCTTTTTAATGGCATCTGATGAGCGCCCTTTCGCCTTCGTTTCAAACAGCTTTCCTAACAAAATGAGCGTCAGCAAAATCGCGCTTGTTTCATAGTAAAGGCCGTCAGTATGCCCATGGGAACCGAGGCTTCGAATCGTAAGATAAAGACTGTAAGCATAAGCAGCCGTTGTTCCGAGTGCAACCAATACATCCATATTGGCGCTTTTATTTCTGAGCGCCTTATATGCGCCGACGTAAAACGGCCAGCCGATCAAAAACTGCACCGGGGTCGCAAGGGCAAATTGCATCCACGGATTGAGGAATAAATCCGGCACCCAAATGAACGAAGTAAATGTAAAATGGCTCACCATCGCCCACAGCAAAGGAAATGACAGAATAGCTGAAAAGATCAGTCTCGCTGTTTGCTGCCGTTCTTCTTTCTTTTTGGAAGCAGCGGCTTCGCTATCCTCATCGCCTTTCAGCTTAAGTTGATATCCGAGCTTATCAACGACTTCTTTAAAATCGCTGACAGCCGCTTCTTTTGGGTTGTATTCAACTGTTACAGTTTCTAAAGCAAAGTTCACCGGAGCATTTGTAACGCCTTCTAATTTGCTAAGCCGCTTTTCAATCCGATTGGCGCATGCTGCACAGGTCATACCCTCAATATCAAACTCAGCTTTTTCCGTTACGACGTGATAACCCAGTTTTTCTATTTTTTCTTGGATTGCTTCTGTTCCTGTTTCAGCAGGGTCATAGGTGACATTTGACGTTTCCGTCGCCAGATTCACATTGGCATCCGTGACACCAGGCATCCGCTTCAGGCCTTTTTCAATTCTGGCGGCACACGCCGCACAAGTCATACCAGATACTTGCATCGCAATTTCCTTTTGCTCACTCAATACACTCACTCCTTTATATACACCCGAGGGGTATATAAAAATGAAAGAAATATCGCGCCTTGATGAAGGCGCGATACCGTGAATCAGTTGGCTACATCATAGCCTTGGTCTTCTATCGCATCCGCAATGTCTTTGACTGACACTTTGCCGGCATCAAACGTGACATCAACTTTCCCCGCTTCAAGATTGACATGAACAGCACTAACCCCGTCCAGTTCTCCCACACTCGTTTCAACTGCTTTGACGCAGTGCTGACAAGACATGCCTTCAACTTGCAATGTTTTTTGTTCCATATGAATTCCTCCTGTTTATTCGATCTGTTTTCATCCTACCATACCCCCGTAGGGTATTACAATAATAAAACATGATTATTTCGCTAATTTTTTAAATACGTCTAATAGCTCAGAAATGGCTTGGTCCCCGTCTCCGCTTTTGATGGCGTCTGCTACGCAATGATGGGCGTGATCTTCAAGCAAGTGGAGAGCCACTTTTTGCATTGCCGCCTGAACAGCTGAAATCTGTACAAGAATATCTACACAATATCGATCGTTTTCCACCATATTTTGAATGCCTCTGACCTGGCCTTCTATCCGTTTCAATCGGTTTGTAATTTGATCCTTTTCTTTCGAGCTTTTATGGTTTAATGCTTTATGTTCATTATGCTTCTCCATGCGCACACCTCTGTTTCATATATTAATTCCCATTATACTGATTGTCCAAACCGTTGTCTAAGCTTGCGGCGGCAAAAAAATCCACTATGCAGGTTTTACCATTTGAAGATAAGGGTATATACCTTTATCAAAGCACTTTTAAAAGGGGAGAAGAAAAGTGAATACGATACAGGTAGGGATATTAGGGTACGGACTGTCAGGCTCGGTCTTTCACGCGCCGCTGCTTGCCGTTCTGGACGAGTATCATATCAGCAAGGTGATGACATCGCGAACGGAAGAGGTGAAGCGTGATTTCCCTGATGCCGAAGTAGTGCATGAGCTTGAGGAGATGACAAATGATCCGGCAATTGAGCTTGTCATCGTCACCACTCCGAGCGGCCTGCATTACGAGCACGCATTGGCATGCATTCAGGCGGGCAAACATGTCGTTATTGAAAAACCGATGACAGCCACTGCTGAAGAAGGGGAGAAATTAAAAAAAGCGGCCAACGAACGAGGCGTCTTGTTAAGCGTATACCATAACAGGCGATGGGATAATGACTTTTTAACAATTAAGAAACTCATTGATGACGGGTCTCTAGAAGATATCAATACATATCAGGTCTCCTATGACCGATACAAACCTGAGATTCAAGCAAGATGGCGGGAAAAAGAAGGGGCTGCCACCGGTACGCTGTATGATCTCGGCTCTCATATCATAGACCAGGCACTGCATTTATTCGGAATGCCTAAAGCTGTAACCGCAAAAGTCATGGCTCAAAGAGAACATGCTGAAACCGTTGATTATTTTCATCTGACAATGGATTACGGCAAGCTTCAAGCCATTCTATACGCCGGATCAATCGTCCCGGCAAACGGGCCGCGTTATCAAATTCACGGACAGCAATCAAGCTTTATCAAATACGGGATTGACGGACAGGAGGATGCCCTCAGAGCCGGGAAAAAACCGGAGGATGACAGCTGGGGTGCGGATGATCCCGAGTCTTACGGTCAGCTGACAACTGTTCATGGCGAGAACAAAAAAACAGAAACCATTCCATCAGTTAACGGCTCTTACCTTACCTATTACCGCAAAATAGCAGACAGCATACGCGAAGGCGCGCCGCTGCCTGTCACAGCTGAAGAGGGAATTGATGTCATCCGGATCATTGAAGCGGCTGTGAAAAGCAGTGAAGAGAAACGGACCATTTCGTTAGAACAATAAATAAAGCCTCCCTTTATACGGGGAGGCTTTTTCATTAGAATGTTTTTCCTGCTTCTTTTGCACGGGCAATCGCATCTTCTTTGATTTGCTGTGCTTTGTCAGGCTCTGCATTATGACCCTCTACGAAAATGCCATCGAAGGATGGAACGCCGAAGAAGTTCATCATAATGCCGATGTAGCGGTGGCCCATTTCCATTTCAGCCGCAGGGCCTTCTGAATAATAGCCGCCGCGCGCTTGAATGTGAATCGCTTTTTTATCAGTTAACAAGCCGATAGGACCTTGTTCAGTATATTTGAAAGATTTTCCTGCTACTGCAACTGAATCAAGGTACGCTTTCATCACCGGCGGGAATGAGAAGTTCCATAATGGTGTGACGAACACATATTTATCAGCTGATGCAAATTGATCGCTAAGCTCTCCTAAACGGCCCACTTTCTCTTTTTCGTTTTCAGAAAGTGCATCGCCGGACTGGAGCTTGCCCCAGCCGCTGAATACATCAGCATCAATGTGAGGAATGTTTTCTTTGTACAAGTCGATATGTACAACTTCATCATTTGGATTTGCTTCTTTGTATGATTCGATGAACGCTTTACCGGTTGCCATGCTGTAAGAAGTCGCTTCATCATGCGGGTGAGCAGTGATATACAATACTTTTGCCATTTTTACCAGCCCTTTCAATTTTAAAATTACACATCCGTTATTATCATTCAGACGCGTCATGATTATTCTTTATCTCTTAAACCTTATTATAGGTGCAATAAAAATTGCTTTCAAGTAAAATATCTCGAATTAAAGATTTTTTTAAACCCGTACGAACAGCTTACTTTTCATAAGCTGTTCGCAAACCTGTATACAATGTGTAGAGCTCCCCGCTGATTCGCGGATAATACGGAAAACGCGGCACTTCTACAACAGCGGGCGGCATTTTCATCAGTACTGATTGCTCAGCCTGTTCAAAAAACGCTCTCAATTGGTTTATTTCTTCTTCAGAAACCGGAGAGGACGGGCGGTGATGGGCTTGAGCCGAGAGCAAATAATAACCTAAGTGCTGTACTCCAGAGATCGCCGGCCACAGCGTATCCGCTTTCGCTTTTGGAAAATCTCCAAGTGCTTTATCATATGCATCCCGAAGCCTGACTAAGCTCACTCTAAGCTGATGTCCGTCTATTTGCTGTCCGGCTAACAGTTTCTCCATAAACTGCCCTTCCAGCCTGATCACTTCCCACATGTATTCAGGCAGGCGTTTTGCTGAAAAACGTCTCCACAAAAGCATTGTTCCCAATAGGCCAATTGTGCTGCCGACAGCCACATCGGTCAGCCTCGCCGCTATAAAATAACCGGCCCCCAAGCCGCCATGCATGCTTTCTGTGATAACAAGCGCGTTTGCGGTCAGAAAAGGAACAGCCAAAGCATAATTGCGGACAATCAGCATTTCAAGAAGAAATTGAAGCATTGTGATACATAAAGCGATATACACGCCGGATGGCTTAAAGAACAGGATCGCCCCTGCCAGCATCACGCCAATTACGGTTCCTGCCGAACGCTGAATGGCTCTTTGCAGCGTAAAGACAACAGTCGTGCCCAGCATCACCGCCGCTGCCGAGAGCGGAATCCAGTAAGAACGGTGAAAACCGAAAGCATTGGCAAACAAAGCCGCCGCAAACAGCACAATCCCATACTTTAATGCCCGAATCAAAACAGGTGACTCCCAGTCAAAGGCATTTCTCAGAAAGTAATAGGAGGATGGCAGACGGCTTGGCTCCGCGTCCGATGGATCATCATTCTGTCCTGAAGCGATACTCAAAACCTCGTTGATTTCTTCATACAGCTTCCGGGCTGGCTCCGCTTCATCCTCCTGAATAGGAAACGCATCGGAAACACGAGATTGCCCCAGCATGTCGGCAGTTTGGCGAAGTGCCTTTGCGATCTGCGCCTTATCTGCGTTTGGTGTGTCGGCAGAAAAATGGATGATCGAGATGAAGAGATCATCCGCTTTTTCCAGCAAGCGGATAAAACGTTCATCATGAGGCGATTTTCTCCATCTATTCCCTTTGCCGAGCACCGTTTGACGGGCTGTTCTCAGCATCAGCACGGTCTGATGCTGCGCGTTATGAAAATCAGGAGTTCCGACATCGGAAAGGCAGGATGCAAGCTGGCGGTATGTTCTATTCAGCACTGTATTTTCCGGTCCATGCCTGTTATTGATCCAGCCAATCAAGGCGATTCCTGTGGCGAAAAGCCCGCCGGCAAATGTCAGTCCCGCTCTGAACGGAGCTTCTGAAGGATCTGCCGGCAAACCCGAGCTCACCAAAAAGGCAAGGACAAAAAACATCGGTGCTGGCCCTTGTATCCCAAGCGCGCCAAAAATAAACATTGCAGCTGCCCCGATAAGCCCCAGAACAGCCGCCATGCTCCAAAAAGTCCCTGCCAAAAGCGTCCCTAATCCAAACGATGCGGCGATCCCCATTGAAACTAACAGCAGCTTCAGAATACGTTTCGTATACGATTCCCCGCCTGCATATAAAAAAACAAAGCCGCCGATGCTAGCGGTCAAACCGAAATCCGTGTGTCCCGACAATGCGCCGACAAACACAGGAAATCCTGAAGCGACGCCTGACCCGATTGCCTTTTTCCATGGGAAAGGGGTTGCATGAATGCGAAAGGCATCCTTGACGGCACTTGGCACTGTTCTTCGATTTTGATCAGAAGACTTGTTCATATTACATAACCTCTTTAACGACATGATGTTGGTCTCTTCCCGTTTATTCGCCATAGTATGCCCAGAAACAGACCCATCTTCTCATTGGATATGCTCTCATCAAAAAAGACAGAGACATATCTTCTCTGCCTTCATTACACAAGTTTTTTCGCAATGTCATGCATTGGTTTGATCCAGTTGCTGTATGTCAGCTCAGCCGCCTTTTTCCGGTCTTTCTCCTTATATGCCTGAATGATTTGGTTATGTTCTTCAATAGAATTCTGCGGAGACTTGAAAAAGAGATACTCAAGCCGAAGAATATGCATGTGAAGAACTGAGGTAAAATTGCTGATATATTCATTATCAGCCGCCTCAATTATCACATCATGAAACGCTTTATCAATGCCAAGCACTTCATAGATTTCGTTTCGGTCAATTGCCGCTTTCATTTCGTGATTGATGGCTGTCAGCTGCTCTATATGAGACGAATGAATGTTTTCAATTGCCAATTCGGCAGCGGTGGACTGGAGAGACGCCATCGGCGGATAGACTTTGAAGACATCATTTTTTTCAATCTGTGAAATTCTTGTTTCTTTCCCCGGAGACATTTCAACAAACCCCTGCATCTCTAATAATTGCAAAGCCTCTCTGACCGGTGTTCTGCTGACGCCAAGCGCTTTGGCCAACGCATCGTCATTCAATTTTTCTCCGGGCACAAGCACTCCTTCCACGATCCACTTTTGAATTTGCTCAAAAGCAAGCTTTTTGGCAGTCTGCCGTTTCGGCTTTGGGGCATTGGACGGTATCGGCACAAAGCATCACCTCTGAATATGGGTTTGGTTTTTTAATGCTGCCGTTTTGCCGGCACTTTTCTTCTGTGAAAGGACAAAAATCATGACTAAAATGCATGCCGCTCCTGCTGCTTGAAACAACCCAAAGGACACGCCAAGCCAAAGAATAGAAGACGCTACTGCGGCAACCGGCTCAGTGCATCCCAGCATGCTTGCTTCTTGCGGGAATAAATATTTCAAACTTTCTAGGTACATGCAGAATCCCAATAACGTTCCGAAAATAACAATAAAAGCCACCGATACAATTCCAGAAACCGTCCAGCCTTCTGCCTGTACTGCCCAAGGCGGATGAATAAAGCTCATGCCGACGCCCCCGATCAGCATCCCCCAGCCAATGACGAGAGCCGACCCCCATGTTTTCAAAAGAGAACTGGAATACAGCGTATAGAAGGCAAGTGCGCCAGCAGAAAGAAGACCCCATACAACAGATAAAGGAGAAACTGTTAAATTGCTGATGTTTCCATTCGTCAGCAGCAAAAAAGTGCCTGTTAAAGCCAATAATAGCCCCAAAAAATCGGAAAACTGAAATGAATTCTTTCGGGTCAGAAGCAAATACAGCATAATCAGAACAGGCGCTAAGTATTGGAGCAGCGTGGCTACCGCTGCGTTTCCGGTTCCGATTGAAGCTAAAAACGTATACTGAACACCCAGCATGCCGGCAATCCCGAAAACAATAAGCTGGACAGCCGCTTTTTTATCTTTCCATATGCCCCAAACTGCCCTCCTGTTTTTACCGGCGGACACAATAATCAGCACCAACAGGCCTGATAACAGTAAACGCACCGTTACAAGCCACTCCACCGATACATCACTCGTTTCAAATAAATGCTGGGCAACCGTTCCCGATAATCCCCAAAAAGCAGCTCCGACAATCACCATTAAAAAGCCGTACAACCGTTGTTTCTGAGTCGCCAACGTATATCCTCCTGACATGTAATATGCAATATATTACATATTATATCGTTTTACTTTTCAGAAAACAAAGTGTTTTCAAAAAATAAAAATAGTGCTACTCGCACTGCTTAGATAAAAGTCTGTGAATAAAAAATAAAGGATAAATCAAAAGGTATCCATTAAACAGCCACCATGCAAGATCAAAATCCCCGCTAAATGTCCAGAATGATAAAGCCTGAAGGCCTGAACAGAAGGTCAGCACAAGAGAAATCAGCGCCAGCTGCCTCCATATTGCTCTTTTGACGCGCTGCAAATACAAGCTGTACAAACCAGTCATGGAGATTAAGATATCCAAGGGAAAAAAGGACCAATTCCAGGCGATCATAAACGGATCTTGATAATGTTTAAAGGCCCAGCTTTCCGGCATTAATGAAAAGCCGGCAGACAGCCAGTACAATATAAAACCGATATCAGTCACGAGAAAGAACAGTTTCATCACTCTCATGTTACTGCTCACTTTTATGTACCGTTTGAGGCTCCGCCCCTTGATCGATCAGGTTTAAAGACACAACACCGGCAATAATCAGCCCGATTGAAATCAGTT
This sequence comes from Bacillus sp. XT-2, assembly GCF_025696525.1. Classification (NCBI taxonomy): domain Bacteria; kingdom Bacillati; phylum Bacillota; class Bacilli; order Caryophanales; family Bacillaceae; genus Bacillus; species Bacillus sp. XT-2. Next base: position 744,548 of record NZ_JAHVOC010000002.1, on the reverse strand, counting down.
TCATGACACTTATATTCTCTTGAAAATACAAAAACCCGACAACTGTGATCAGGACAATGCCCATCCCCGACCAGACAGCGTAAGCAACAGATACATCGATAGATTTGAGCGTAAGCGTCAGAAAGAAAAGACTCCCGCCATAAAAAAACAGCAATAGCACACTCGGCAGAAGCCTCGTAAAACCCGATGAAAGCTTCATACTGACTGTTCCGGCAACTTCAAATAAAATGGCCAAACATAAAAACATCCACTGCACGCGCCACCAGCCTCCTCATTTTTCTGTTATCCCGTTACATAATACATCTACGATTGATTCAAGAACTTCTCCTGTCGTGTACTGATGTTTGAGCGGATAATCAGGATCATATACTTGGTTGATGCTTCCTATATACATTTGAACCAATAAATCAATGTTGATGTTTCTGATCTTCTTTTGCTCCCTGCACTCGTTTAACAATCCAATAACAACTGACCATTCTTCCTTCATAAACGTGTCTAATTTGAGCCACGCATCGTAATGGGATTTCTTCAGCTCTTGTAATAACCCCATGTTCAGCAGCTCCATTTCCTTTGGAAGACCGATCAGCATTTGCTTCACCTTTTCAAGCGCATCTAGGGTCTCATCTTCATAGATGCTTTTTTCCATTTGCTTCATCTCTGCGATAAACTGCGCCACGACGGCCTCCGCAAGCTGATCTTTCGACGGGTAATGCGCATAAAGCGTCCGCTTGCTTGTTCCAAGCGCTCCCGCCAGATCGTTCATTGTAAATGAAAAACCTTTCTGTCTGATCAGGCGAATGGTTTCCGCCAATATTCTTTTTTCCAAATCAATCACCTCGCTTTCGGTACTAGAAAAACTTTTTCGGTACCAAAATTATACGACAGCAGGTTCTGGAAATCAATACAATAAAAAAACCTCTTCCCAAAGGGAGAGGTTTTCTAAAAAACGCTGCGGACCAAGCCGCCGTCCGCCCGAAGTGCCGCGCCATTAATCGCGGAAGACAGCGGGCTGCTTAGGAATGTAACAAAGTGGGCGATTTCTTCCGGCCGGATCAGCCTTTGGATAATTGAAGTCGGACGGTTTTCCTTCATAAAACGGGTCTCGGCTTCTTGAACAGTCAGGTTTTCACCAGGATAAAGAGAGTTCAGCATTGTTTCCACTCCCTCTGTTAAGGTTGAACCCGGCATGACTGTATTTACCGTTACATTTGTGCCTGTTGCCAGCTCCGCCAAGCTGCGGGAAATGGAAAGCTGCATCGTTTTCGTCGCGCTGTAATGGGCCATTTCCTGAGAAGGCATGATTGCCGCTTCACTGGCAATAAAAATCACCCGGCCTTCTTTCTTCTCTATCATTTTGTGTAAATACTTGCGTGTGAGCCTCACACCGCTCATAATATTCACTTCAAAAAATCGGAACCACTCATCATCGGGAATATCAAAATACTCCGCCGGTTCAAAAATCCCTAAATTATTGACCAAAATATCAACCTGCGGATATGCCTGAAACAGGTCATTGCAGCCTTCTTCGGTTCCAAGATCAAATGCGGCCGGATAAAACACAGCCTCTGCATGCTGTGTTTTCAAATCGTCTATCGTCTGATTCACTTTTTCTTCCCGGCGTCCGTTAATGATAACCGCCGCGCCTTCTTCCGCCAACGAAGCGGCAATCGCTTTGCCGATCCCCGACGTTGAGCCGGTCACCAGTGCGGTTTTTCCATGTAAATTCAGCTTCATTCGTTCATCCCTCCGTTTTTGTTTCCTCTTATTTATTAACAGAAATGCGATTGGTAAAACATCTGCTGTAAAACCAGTATGAAACAGCTGGGATTCAAGTGGAAGTACGCACTTTTTGGTGCCTGTTATACGAAAAAAATGAAGCAGAACCTGTAAAAGGTACTGCTGGATAAGGGAAACGACATTCCTTTATACCATTAGACATATTACAAATTACTAATTTTCACATAAATATTGGAAATTCCCTTTCCATTTGCGATAATAAAACTAATATGTAATGGATAAATTGGGCGAATAAGGATATGGCATTTTAAAACAATAGCATTAAGCCTTTACTTTATTAACCGACGTGCAAGCCATTTCACCCTCTAGCAATTTTTAAACCGAAGAAAATGGGTACTTTGGATAAGCGGTAAGTAGACTCTCTGCAAGTCTGCTTTATTTTTTTCTCATAAATAAACGAGGTGAAAATCAATGAATGGTATAGAATTTTTAGAATCTGTGTCGCAATTTGGACAAATCATTTTATTGTTCTCCGGCTACGCCCTGTATTGGAGATTAGGTAAAACAAAAAGAGAACGAAGACTAACAAAATATGAGACTTTTCTTAGGTTCTTTGTAATGTTCGGCATATTGGCATGGGCGTTTTCGTTTCTTGCTTTGCATTTGTGGTAACAATCTTCTGTCGATATTTGACTTATTATGATTAAAACCCTTTTTTTGAAAAATGTATGTTGCTTTTACCATTTCAAAAAAGGGGGAGTTCACACATGTTGAAAAGATTGTTTTTTCTAGCGTCGGTTTTCTTTCTTGCTATTGCGACAATAGCACCAGCAGTTCAGCAACCCAATTGAATTCGGAGGACGGTTTAGATGGCTTAACTGAATAACAAATTGAAAAATCTCTAGCAGAAGTTGAGTACATCTTTACTAAGATTTTAGTTTTTGACAAAGAGACGGGGTATACAGTCAAAGAGATGGTATGATCGCTTTCGCTTATTATATGAATAAAGAATATAATTATACGAATGTCAAAATCAATAGTGTTCAAGGATGTTTAGAAGATGCACTTAACTTAAGTAAAGGTGCTTTGAATCAAGTTCAGGCAACACTGTATATTTACTAAAATCCAGTGAGTACGCAGTGCCCCTACAAGCTTGTTTAACCTCCTTTGTTCTTTTTCATGTGTACAGCTCCCCTAACACTAAGCCACAAACCTCCCATAGCATCTCAATTGCATCTCCCGAATAATTGAGATTAAGGATAAAATTCACATGCAGATTCAGATAGAGTCGATAGAGTAACTGTCTCTTTTAAAAGACATAAAAAATAGCGCTGAAAACACAGCGCCAGTAAAATCAGATTATAGGATTTTTGGTTCTTTTTACGATAGCATAGCGACTAGCGCAATTGATAGACGGTACGAAAAATACCTTAGAAAATCAGGGGTTAAAAAAATAGTGCTCCACGACTTCAGACTTCACATGCATCATACTTGATCAATAAAAAATGCAATCCATTGGTCATCGCATTGAACAGGTATAGTCACCTTTACCCGTCTGCACAACATGAAGTTATTGGCTTCATGGAAAACGAAAAATTTTAAAAGTGTTACCAAAAAGTAACCGCAGTGCCCTCGAAAGCTTTAGAAGCTTTGATAGCACTGCGGTTTCAAAGTATGTATGGAGACGGTGGGAGTCGAACCCACGTCCAGAAACATCGATTACTTAAGCGTCTACGAGCGTAGCCTGCATATTTGTGTTTTCACTCATCTTCTTGCCTGCGGGCGGGCCTTCCGAGAGCTAGTCTGTTTGTCTCTTCTTACGTTCTCAGACGGGAACGCAAGCGTAGCCTACTTGGATGTGCTCTTCACAGACACATAGGCAATGTCAGGAAGAGCTCGCTGCGCTTATTAGGCAGCTAATGCTACGTTTTGGTTAAAACTGTTAGTTTTGCCAGTTATATTTATGTGCGTGTTTACGAGATCGCCTCTCGGCTCGCAGCTCAAGCTCGATCCATCCCTGTCGAATCCGTAACGTCCCCTTGTTATAAGGGAAATACGGGAGAAATATCAAGCTCTCACTCAAACTGGCTACATTCTTATTATAACATGATCACGGCTCATTTCAATTGACAAATCCTTCAAGAAAAGACCGTGTCATCTTATCGTGAAATCAGTATAGCACAGGCTGGATTCCAGTATCAAGCGTTATGCTTTTTAGAACCCTTTTTGACTGTCTCTGAACGCTCTTTCAATTTCACGCTTGGCATCCTTGCGCTTCAGATCTTCACGTTTGTCATAGTTTTTCTTCCCTTTACCCAGACCGAGAAGAACTTTGGCAAAGCCGTTTTTCAAATATAGCTTGAGCGGAACGAGAGAATAACCTTTTTCCTTCGTTAAGCCGATCAGCTTGTTAATTTCCTTGCGGTGCATTAACAGCTTTCTCGTCCGGAGTGGATCGTGGTTATAGCGGTTTCCCTGCTCATACGGGCTGACGTGCATATTGTGGAGAAATACTTCTCCCCGTTCGATTTTGGCGAAGGAATCCTTAAGGTTCACGCGGCCGGCGCGAATCGCTTTGATTTCTGTTCCTTGCAATACAATGCCTGTTTCATATGTTTCTTCTATAAAATAATCGTGATTGGCTTTTTTATTTTGTGATAATACTTTTCCTGACCCTTTCGGCATGCCAGAACCTCCTCTCACTAAGGAAAAACTGTCCACCTTTGCGATACGCTCTATTTTACCAAATGTCACGCATGGCTACAATGAAAAGCTGTTTCCGAAAGAAAGCAAATAGAGCGCTGCGGCCCTATTTGCTGGTTGAGCTGCTATTTCTTCTTTTTCCGTTTCTGCTTCGGTGCGTTTTGAAAGCCGCGTTTTTTCTTTTTCTTCTTCGGCTTTGTGAACCACTCTCCTTTTTCCTCGGAAGGAGCAGGAGATACAGGCGTATTTGTGCTTAACACGCGTTTTCTGGCAGGTTTTCCGCGTTTTCGGCTGCGGCTGTCCATTTCTCTCGGACGGCGCGGGGTGCCTTTCATACCGACGATTTCGAAGTCAATATTGCGCTCGTCTTTATTGACGTCAACGACTTTGACTGTAATTTCATCCCCGATGCGGAACACATTTCCCGTTCGCTCCCCGATCATCGCAAAGTGCTGCTCGTCAAAGCGATAGTAGTCATCCGTCATAAAGCTGACGTGGACGAGTCCTTCAATTGTATTCGGCAGCTCGACAAACATCCCGAAGTTTGTCACAGAGCTGATCATGCCGTCAAATTCTTCACCGATTTTATCAAGCATATATTCCGCTTTTTTCAGATCATCTGTTTCACGCTCTGCGTCAACTGCACGGCGTTCCATTGATGAAGTATGTTCAGCGATATCCGGAAGCCGTTCAGCCCACTTCTCCTGTGTCGCTTCATCGACTTTGCCGTTGATTAAGTACGTTCTGATCAAACGGTGAACGATTAAGTCCGGGTAACGGCGGATCGGCGATGTGAAATGGGTATAGAATTCAGTTGACAGGCCGAAGTGCCCCAAGCTTTGCGGGTCGTATTTCGCCTGCTTCATGGAACGGAGCATGACAGTAGAAATCACTGTTTCCTCTGGTCTGTCACGAACTGCGTCAAGAATGCTTTGCAGCGCGCGCGGATGAATATTTCCGGCCGTTCCTTTTACAACATAGCCAAATGTTGTCACAAACTCTAAAAACTTTTGCAGTTTTTCAGCATTGGGCTCTTCGTGTATCCGGTAAATAAACGGAACGTTCATCCAATGGAAATGCTCTGCAACGGTTTCGTTCGCAACAAGCATAAATTCTTCAATCAGTTTTTCGGCGACAGAGCGTTCTCTGATCACAACGTCTTTGACCGCGCCTTCTTCATCAACAAGCACCTTTGCTTCTTTAAAGTCAAAATCAACGGCGCCGCGGTTCATCCGCTTTTCGCGAAGAATTTCTGCCAGCCGCTCCATGTCTTTGAACATTGGCACGAGCGGTTCGTATTTTTGCTTTAATTCTTCATCATCATCAACAAGAATCTGATTCACATCGGAATATGTCATTCTTTCCGTTGTTTTGATGACGCTTTGGAAGATTTCGTGCTCTGTGACTTCTCCCCGACTGTTGATGGTCATTTCACAAGAAAGTGTCAGGCGGTCAACCTTCGGATTTAATGAACAAATACCGTTTGACAGTCTGTGCGGAATCATCGGAATCACACGGTCAACCAAATACACACTCGTTCCTCTTTCCATCGCTTCTTTGTCAATCGGCGAGTTTTCAGTCACGTAATGGCTGACGTCGGCAATGTGAACGCCAAGCTTATAGCTGCCATCATCCAGCTTTGTCACTGTAACCGCGTCATCCAAGTCCTTCGCGTCCGCTCCGTCAATGGTGACAATGACCTGGTCACGGAGATCACGGCGGTCTATCAGGTCTTTTTCATCAATCGTATCAGGCGTGCTTGTCGCCTGTTCCATTGCATCGGCAGGGAATTCACCCGGCAGTCCGTGCTTATGGATGACTGATAAAATATCAATGCCCGGATCATTTTTATGGCCGAGAATGGATTCAATCTCACCCTCTGCATTCATTCGGCCTTCAGGATAGCTGGTCAGCTTAACAACCACCTTATGCCCTTCAGCCGCGCCATTTTTCCCGCTATTAGGAATGAAGATATCGCTTGTGATTTTTTTGTCATCCGGAATGACAAAACCAAAGTTTTTTGTTTCTGTATAGGTTCCGACTACCCGCTGAATCGCTCTTTCTAAAATACGAATGACGGTGCCCTCTTGTCTGGAGCCGCTTGACTGCGAATTCAGGCGTACCATTACGATATCGCCGTTCATAGCTGTATTCAGCTCATTAGGGGGAATAAACACATCGCTTAACGACGTATCCTCAGGCAGCAAAAAGGCAAATCCCTTCGGATGCGCAGAAAGCTTTCCTTTAATTAAATTCATTTTTTCCGGAATGCCGTAGCGGTCGCTTCTCGTCCGCACGATAAGCCCTTTTTCCTCCAGCGCAACCAGCGCTTTGACGAGCTCTTTAAATTCCTCGGCATCCGTAATCTGTAACATCTCCTCAAGTTCCTGAACAGTCAGAGGCTTGTACGCCTCTTCCTTCATAAACGAGAGAAGCTTATCCATAAATGCTTCTTTTTCCATAATCCGACCTCCTGTTGGTTACCAATCCAGCTTCTCTAAAAATTCATACACATCTTGATGTACGATGTCCCGTTCCTTGTCCAGCGTGATAACATGGCCTGATTCCTCATACCATTTCAGCTGTTTATCGTCAGTTTCCACTTCATTGTAAATAATATTGGCACTTTCGGTATTAATCATGTGATCATGACGGGCTTGCACAACAAATGTCGGAGAATAGATCATATCGACATTCTTTCGCACATCGGCAATCAAGTCTTGCAGCGCCTTAAGGGTATTCATCGGCGTTTTTTCAAATTCCTTCATTTCCTCTTCTATTTGCTCCGGGCTTTTCCCCTCGAATTTTTTGTAATTGCGCGCGTAGGAAAGGACGCCCTGATACATGACCTCTTCGCTTTTAATATGCATTGGCGCGCACATTGGAACAATTCCCTTTATGGGTACAGTGTAACCCAATTTCAGCGAAAAAACCCCGCCAAGCGACAGTCCGCAGGCAGCAATGTCCTCATAGCCTTCAGATTTTAAATATTCATAGCCATCCATGACGTTTTTCCACCAGTCTTCAGGCCCCGTATGTACCAATTCTTCAGGCGGAACGCCGTGTCCTTCATATTGAGGCGCGTGGCACGTATAGCCCCGTTCATTCAAATAACGTCCCAGCATTCTCACATCCGCTGTATTCCCTGTAAAGCCGTGCAGCAAAAGCACCGCTTTGTCTCCGCCTTTAAATGTAAATGGTTTTGGTGTCACAACTTTCATGCTCATTTCTCCCTTTCTTTCTGCACGATCATTTTAGTTTTCCACAGTTTGATCAGAAAAAAACGCTCTGAATAACAGCCAGAAACGTGAAAAAGGCCTGACTTTACATCAGACCTTATACAAACATTGCCCTATAGGATATAAGCAAGCGCAATCGTCAACACGAAAAACAAGACTGCCAGCACAACCGTAATGCGGTGCAGAATCAAATCAAGACCTCTTGCTTTTTGTTTCCCGAAGAGCTGCTCCGCTCCGCCTGAAATCGCACCAGATAATCCGGCGCTTTTACTGGATTGAAGCAAAACGACAATAATAAGTGCAATACTGACGATAACCAATAAGGTAATCAAAACCGCGTGCATCCCTTACACCTCCAGACTCACTGGCCTACATTACTTCTATTTTACATGAAAAGGTTTGCCATGTCACGCCGTATCAGACGCCAAAAGACCGGATAAGACATTTTGTTTTGGTTAGCCTATTCGTATGAATTGAGCGAAAAGGGAGAACAACAATGCCGATCATCAGCACAGCCAATAAGAAACATCTATATTATGAGGAATATGGACAGGGAATCCCTATCATTTTTATTCACCCGCCGGGCATGGGCCGCAAGGTTTTTTATTATCAGCGCCTTCTGGCGGATCATTTCAGGGTGATATTTCCCGATTTAAGCGGACATGGCGACAGCGATCATGCAGACCAGCAAATCTCGATTTCCTATTACGCAAACGAGATCGTGCAATTTATGGATCGTTTGCACATTGATCAGGCTGCAGTATTCGGGTATTCCGCCGGCAGCTTAATTGCACAGCACATCGGCTTCACCCGGCCGGACAAAGTATCTCATTTGGTGTTGGCCGGCGCGTACCCCGCTGTTCATACCATGGCCGGTCAGCAGCTTCACAAAATGGGAATGTATCTTCTTGAAAAAAGTCCCGGCATGCTGATGAAAATTATCGCCAGCAGCCATACGAAAAACAGACAGCTCCGAAATCTATTAACGAGTCATATGAAAAAAGCTGACCTCGGCCATTGGTATCAATATTATCGGGATTCTCTCCGCTACAGCTGCCTTGAACAATTGCCCCGTTTTAACATGCCGATGCTGTTTATGTATGGCGGCCTGCGCGACTGGACCTTTACACATGCAGGCTATTACCGGAAAGCATGCAGCCACGCTGAATTTTTCAGGCTGGAATACCAGGGCCATCAGCTGCCGACAAAACAATGGAAAACATGCAATGAACTTGTGACGGGTTTTGTTTTGACACATTGATGATAAGGCTTAGAAAACGCTTGGTTCCCCAGGCGTTCTTAAGTTATTGACTTTTGTCAACAAAATCATAGTAAAAAAGATCCTCAAACTTCAAGTCAAAATAGTGAAGCATTTTTCCGATCACAAGCTGCCCCGGCCGTCTTTCTCCATTCAGCACACGGCTCAGTGTGGCGGGTGAGACTCCGATTTCCAGCGCAAGCTGATTGAGGGAATAATCGTTATTGACCATATACTGCAATACATAATCACGTCTAATCTGTATCTTTTCTACTGGCACTTTCCTCACCTTCCGTTCATGAAAAAACTTTTTCTATACATTTACATTACGGCGTATGTTAACTTTTGTCAATACATTTCCAGCCCACCTATTCCCTTTAGTCAATAAACATACTAAAATATGAGTAACAGTGAGGGACGGGGTGAGACATATGGAAAGCTTCGGCGAACAATTACGGGCATTGCGTGAGGAGAGAAAGCTGACAGTCAACCAGCTGGCGACTTATTCCGGTGTAAGCGCGGCCGGCATCTCCAGAATTGAAAACGGCAAACGCGGCGTTCCTAAACCTGCCACCATCAAAAAACTGGCGGAGGCCTTAAAAATTCCTTATGAAGGGCTTATGTATAAAGCGGGATATATCGAAGAGATTCATGAAGCCAGAGCGCCTTATGAAACGAAGTGCCAGCTGCTTGAAAAGGCGGAGGCTTATGACCTGAAAAATCTTGCCCTTCTTGAGAGTGAAAAATGGCAGTATCTCAACAAAGAGGATTTGCTCATGCTGGATCATTATTTCTCTTTTATTTCAGACGAAGCCAAAAAACGATCTGCTGATCAATAACTCTTTCCAGAAATGCGAGGCGATCATCATGTCAACATTCGGACAGGAATTAAGGGCGCTGCGCCGCGCCCGCAAACTGACAGTAAACCAGCTTGCGGTGTACTCGGGCATCAGCTCAGCGACCATTTCAAAAATAGAAAACGGCAAGCGCGGCACACCAAAGCCCGCGACCATAAAAAAGCTCGCAGCGGTGCTGAAAATACCGCACGAAAACCTGATGGCAGCCGCAGGGCACATTACCGCTTTTCCTGAAGAAATTCGAGAGGCTTCGGAAAGCTATCAGTCTATTTATGCGATTTATCAGACGGCTGTCACTCGAGGAACGGAGAACCTGTCTCTTTTTAACAGCGAAAAATGGCGGCATCTCTCCAAGCAGGATATTGAAAATCTCAGCAAATACTTCGATTTTTTAGCTTCCGAAGCGAAAAAACGCTCCTCTTCCACGTAATCTTCTGCATCTCTTTCCGCATTTTATCAATCACGCATGCATACGTTCCCTCGTTATTTGCGTTATAATAATGACAGACGAGGTGAAAAGTATGAACCAATCAGAAATGTGTCCTAGATTTGAAAAAGCAGTCGACATCTTGAGCAAACGCTGGGTTGCTTTAATCGTTTTTCAACTGTTGAACGGTCAGCAGCGATTTAGCGAAATAGAAGCAGCACTTCCAAATCTAAGCGGCAGAGTTCTGTCAGAAAGGCTGAAAGAACTTGAGCTTGAAGGAGTTGTTAAGCGGGACGTCATCCCCGAAACTCCGGTTCGCATCGAATATTCATTAACCGACAAAGGAATGGCGTTAGCGCCCATTCTGGGTGAAATCTCCAAATGGGCGACTGAATGGATTGACCCTTCCTTTCATATGTAATTGCTAAAACGGTTCTATCTCCACGGAGAGAAGAGCCGTTTTTTATTTTTTATTTCCAGGTGAAAAAACAATTTCTCAGCCGATATATAGTACATCACATCACTTTTTTAAAAGGAGAACACGTAAATGCGACTGACGATTTCCCGCAAATTCAGCCTGGTATTTTTGACACTGATCCTCATCAATCTGCTTATAGGCGGAATAGGCGCTTTCAATATGCAGCACATCATCAAAAAGACAGATGAAATCAACACGAAATGGATAGACGGCATTAAAGAAATTACATCTATTAATTATTTGACAGAGCACCTTTCCTCTAAGGAAAAGGATTTCCTGATTTATACAGACAAAGATAAAATGGATACGCTGGACCAAGATATGAACCAGATCCTTAAGGATATCAATGAAAAGCTTGATAACTATGAAAAGACAATCTCTAATGACAAAGAACGCAGCATTTTCGAACAGCTCAAGACTGAAGTCAACTCATATACGAATATTCATAACCAGATTTTAGAGAGCGGACGCACGAATGATATAGATAAAGCAAGGGGGTTATTGGTACAGACTGAAGCAAGCTTTGAGGATATGAAAAAATCAATCACTGAACTTGTTGACTTTAATAAAGAAGGCAGCAACACGGCGGTGAAAGAAACCAAGGATGTTTATCATAAAGGTCTCAGTTACACGGCTTTGCTTCTGGCAGCTTCCATCGCCATCAGCATATGTATTTGGCTTTATATCAATCGCAGCATTGTAAAACCGATTATTCGAATGAAGTCATCTGCGAATGAGATCGCCGAAGGCAATCTGTCAAATGACATAGAGCCGCTGGCCTCAAAAGACGAGCTCGGCGATCTGAACGAAGCGCTTCAGAAAATGGTAGGGAATTTAAGAGATATCGTCGGATATTCAAAAGAAATCTCCACCCGCGTGCTTTCTTCATCACAGGTGCTGACCACTGCAACGAATGAAACAAGAACCGGCAGCAGGCATATTACCGAAACGATGAACGAAATGGCTGAAGGCTCCGAGCAGCAGGCGCAAGACGCTGTGACAATCGCCGAATCAATGAATGAATTTACAGAAAGCATTGATAAAGCCTACAATCACGGCATGACGATCAGCGATACGTCTCAAAACGTTCTCGAACTCGCCGTAAACGGAAACGAAAATATGGATACGTCAGTGCAGCAAATGAAAACAATCCATCATATCGTTCAGGAGGCCGTTCATAAAGTGAGATCGCTGGAACAGCATTCTCAGGACATCAACAAGCTTGTTCAGGTCATCAACGGCATTGCCGAGCAAACGAACTTATTGTCACTTAATGCCGCAATTGAGGCAGCCCGCGCAGGAGAAAGCGGCAAAGGCTTCGCCGTTGTGGCTGAGGAGGTCCGAAAGCTCGCAGATGGCGTATCTGACTCCGTTCAGGATATCACTAAAATAGTTGGCGGCACACAGCAGGAAATCAACACTGTCATCCAGTACCTGGAAAGCAGCTTTACCGAAGTAGAAAAAGGTACTGAAAACCTGACTGACACCGGACAGGCCATGCAGAACATTAAGCAATCGGTCACCTATGTAGCGGACAGTATTAAGGAAGTAACGGACGGATTAAAGCAGTTAACAAACCAATCGATCACAATTAACCAATCGATTGAAAATATCGCCTCCGTTTCTGAAGAATCCGCCGCCGGCATTGAAGAAACATTTTCCATTACCGAGCAATCCGCCCATTCAATGGATCAAGTGCTTCAAAATGCTGAGGAGCTTGAGCGTTTGGCGAAAGAACTTAATGAGAAAATGGATCAGTTTACAATCTAAATAAGAAAAAAGAGGCTGGAATCATCCAAGCCTCTTTTTTTGTTCTTATGCAGCTGTTTGAATACGTCTCACCCTGGTTCTTTTTTTCTTGACCGGATGTAACGCCCGCTCCACCCAAGCCATGAGCAAATCAGCCGCAACCGCCATCACCGCAGTCGGAATCGCGCCGGCTAGAATAATCGCCGTTCCGTTTGTGGCGTTTGACCCGCGGACGATCATATCCCCAAGGCCGCCGGCGCCGACAAATGTGCCGATTGCTGTAATGCCGATAGCGATGACGAGAGCCGTTCGAAGGCCTGCCATAATGACAGAAAGCGCGAGCGGGAGCTCAACCATCCGAAGAACTTGGAATTTCGTCATCCCCATCGCTTTTCCTGATTCTAAGTATGCGTGTTCAATGCTGACAATGCCTGTGTACGTGTTTCGGATAATCGGTAGCAGGGAATACAGAAATAATGATAAAATCACTGTGTTTGCGCCGAGCCCCATGACAAGCATCAGGACTGCCAGCATGGCGAGCGCCGGAATCGTCTGAATGACATTTGTTACGGCGAATACCCATCCTGACAAGCGGCTGAAATGCGCAATGAGGATTCCGACCGGAACCCCGACGACAGCAGCAAACAAGACGCCGTAAGCCGACATGAGAAAATGGCGGCCGAACTCTTCCATTACATAGCTGCCGTTCTGTGCATAATACGTCATTAACTGTTCAAGTACATTCATTGGTCAATCCTCCTTTCACGATTCGAAGTAGTGATGCTTTTGCAAATATTCCTTGGCAACGACAGACGGTTCTTTTAGGTTACCGTCGACTTCATAGTTAAGCTCCTGCATCGTGGCTGTATCGATTTTTCCGATCATTTTCTGAATGATGCCTTCCAGTTCAGGATGTTCTTTAAGCACCTGTTCCGGAACAACAGGAGAGCAGTCGTACGGAGGGAAAAATTGTTTATCATCCTTTAGCATTTTGAGATCATAGGACTTGATCCTCCCGTCCGTGGAGTAAGCGAGGACAATGTCCATTTTTCCGCTTTTCACCGCGTCATACACAAGCCCGATCTGCATCGGATACGTGCCGCCGAATGTCATGCCGTAGGTTTTCGTAAAATCCTGATAGCCGTTCCCTTTAAGCTTCATCCAATAATTATCGACGCCCAGCTTTAATTGCGGCGCCCATTTTTTGACGTCTGATACATTTTCTAAATGATATTGGTCTGCAAGCTTCTTGCTGACGGTAAAGGCATACGTATTATCAAACCCGTAGGAGTCATACCATTTTAAATCGTATCTTTTTTTAAACTCCTGCTGTGTCAGCGCCAGCGCTTTGTCCGGATCTTTTTCAGGTTTCATCCTCAGCGTGCCTGTCAGCGCGTCACCTGTATATCTTGTGGCCGCAATATCGATTTCTCCGTTTATTAAGGCCTGCTGCTGCACCGCGTTGGAGCCGAGATTTTTAATGGTTGTTGTTTTTAGATCCGTATGGTGTTCGATCAGCTGGCCAAGCATGCTTGCGATGATTTCTGATTCACTCATGCTTTGCGCGCCGATTTTAATGGTCTGGTCTGAAGCGGCACTGAGCCCGGGAAGCGAACAGCCGCTTAGCATCAGCATTACTGCGAGCGTAAAACCGCTCAGCCATTTAAGATGTTTTCTTTTCATGAGCAGCCTCCTTATGAAACTTCCTTCATTCCCTGCAGTCCGGCAGGCGTGATTTTTCGTTCCGTCAACGCAAGCACATAATCAATGACAATCGCCAATATCGTGACGGGAACCGCTCCTCCGATGATATATTCCGGCTGATATAAATTCAGGCCGATGAAAATATAATCACCCAATCCGCCGCCTCCGATAAAGGATGCAAGCGTCGCCCAGCCGATTAAATAAATCGTGGATGTTCTGATCCCCGCCATGATGACGGGCGCGGCAAGCGGCAGTTCCACGAGGCGGATTTGTTCAGCTGCCGTCATCCCGATGCCTTTTCCTGATTCAAGCAGATTTTTGTTAACGCCGCGAATCCCGGTATACGTGTTGCGCAGGATCGGCAAAACGGAATAGAAAAACAAGGCCACAATAGCCGGAACTTTTCCGACTCCCAAGAGCGGGATAAAGAAAGCGAGGATTGCCAGACTGGGCAGCGTCTGAATGATATTCACAATGCCGATAATGGTGCCGGCTCCTTTTTTCATTCTGGTAAGCACAATCCCAAGAGGCACAGCGGCAGCCACGCCTAAAATGACGGCGATGAGAGAAATGGTGATATGCTCATATGTTTTGTAAAGCAGTTCGCCTCCGTTGGTTTGCAAAAATTCAATGATATGATTCATGTCTGACAACCTCCCTATGACAATACTGCGAGCTGTTTTTCTTCTCCCCAGATGGACTCATACACAATGTCAACCAGGCTCGCTCTCGTCACAATTCCTATTAAACGGCTGTCTTCATCTACAACCGGCACGTACTTTACACCCCGTTTTAAAATTTTGTGTACTGTATCCCGCAGCAGTGTTGCGCCCAAGACGGTGTAGATGTCTTGATGCAGGACCTCGCCTACGAGCTCGGCTTTCTTCCGGCATTGATCAATGATTTCCACATCTACATAGCCTAGAAGAACATGGCTGTCATCTACAACCAGGAGCGAGTCGACACGCTCCTGCCTCATCAGCTGGATCGCTTCAGAGAGCGTTTTATCCGCCGTAATAGTCACCGGGTGTGTACTCATAATTTGATCAACCCGCTCAACATCAGGACTTGATGACTGAATCAGGCGCTCCTTGCCGATAAACTCCTCAACAAATTCGTTTGCCGGATTTCTCAGAATATCATCAGGCGTTCCGATCTGCACAATCTCTCCGCCTTTTAAAATGACGATCCGGTCTGCTAGCTTAATCGCTTCATCCATATCATGGGTAACAAATACGATGGTTTTATGTAAGGTTTTTTGCAGTTTTTTAAATTCTTCCTGAAGGGAATCCCTCGTAATCGGGTCAAGCGCCCCAAACGGTTCATCCATTAAGATAAGCGGCGGTTCCGCGGCAAGTGCCCGTAATACACCTATTCGCTGCTGCTGTCCCCCGCTTAATTCATGAGGATAACGGTCTAAATATTCAGGTCCCATATCAACCAATTTTAAAAGCTCACGCGCACGTTCTTTCCGCTGCTGCTCCGGCCATTTCAGTAGCTTAGGCACAAGTGAAATGTTCTGCTGAATGGTCATATGGGGGAACAGTCCGATCTGCTGAATGACATAGCCGATCTTACGCCTGAGTTCTACCGGGTCCTGTTCCATCATGTTCTCGCCGTCAATAAAAATCTGACCGGCTGACGGCTCAATTAATCGGTTAATCATTTTCATCGTTGTCGTTTTTCCGCAGCCGCTTGGACCGATAAAACAAATAAATTCACCTTTTTCAATTTCCAGATTCACGCTGTTCACAGCTTTTTTGCCGCCCTTATATGTTTTCGAGACATTTTTTAATGTCAGCAAACATCGCACCTCCAAAATTAAATTCATTCAATTCGTTCAGTTTGTATTTAATTTTTCAGACAATTGAATGCTTCCCATTATAGAATAAAGTTTATAAAATAAAAAGTTTACAATTTGTTCATATTATTTATAAAGTATGTGTAAACCCTGATTTACCCGTATTGACCGGTAATGATCTCCTTATTGCTCCAATTTCCTGCCAAATTCTATGATTACAGCATTTCCGCCGCATCAAAAATGTGGTATATTGACATCGGAATTGTTAGCTGAAAGGATTGAAACTGTTGGAGAAAAATCCGTTAACGATAATTGAACAGACTGAAGACCACCTCATAGAAAGAATCGCGGAAAACATGCATGCATTTGGAATGCCCTCTACCGTTGGACGTGTGCTGGGCATTATTTATATGAATCGCAAGCCGATGACGCTGACGGAATTATCAGAAGCGACCGGCATGAGCAAAACGCGAATGAGCCAGGTCGTGCGGGACATGCTCGATGCCAACATCGCCGAGAAGGTGTTCGAAAAGGGCGTGCGAAAAGACTTATACGATGTTGAAGAGGATTACTACCAAACCTTTATCACTCTGTTTACAGCCACTTGGAGCAAAGTCGTCAGCAAAAATAAAATGATGCATAAAAAACTCAACCGGGAGCTGCTCAGTATCTTGGATGAAGAGCTTTCTCCTGAAGCGGAAGAAAAGGTGAATGAGCTGTTGAAGGAATTAAAGGAATGGCTCGACTATTACAATTGGCTCGGCCGTCTGATTGAGTTTTTTGAGAGTGAAGAGATTTTTAAATATGTGCCGAAACCGTAAAAAACGCCCTGTCATGAACAAGGCGTTTTTTTTATTAAGCTGCACTGGCCAGTTTTTTCTTCTTTTTAATCGGGCTTAACGCGCGTTCAAGCCAGCCCATGACCAAATCAGCTATCACCGCCATAAGGGCTGTCGGGATCGCGCCAGCTAATATAATCGCGGTCCCGTTCGTTGCGTTTGACCCCCTGACGATGATGTCTCCAAGGCCTCCGGCGCCGACAAATGTCCCGATGGCAGTAATGCCGATAGCAATGACGAGCGCGGTGCGGAGGCCGGCCATAATAACAGAAAGCGCCAGCGGAAGCTCTACCATCCGCAGCACTTGAAACTTTGTCATGCCCATCGCTTTTCCTGATTCAAGATAGGCATGTTCAATGCTGACAATGCCTGTGTACGTATTTCTGATGATCGGCAGCAGCGAATAAAGAAATAACGATAAAATGACCGTATTCGCGCCAAGCCCCATCACTAGCATCAGCACGGCCAGCATGGCGAGCGCCGGCACCGTCTGGATCACATTCGTGACGGCGAAAACCCAGCCGCTTAATGTTCTGTATCTGGCAATCAGGATGCCAAGCGGAATGCCGACGATGGCCGCAAACAAAACGCCGTACACCGACATCAGAAAATGGCGGTAAAACTCTTGCAGCACATAACTGCCGTTTTGCGAATAGTAAGTGCCAAGCTGCTGTAATACTTCCATTTGGTCTGCCTCTTTTCTTAGTCAAAATAATGATGTTTCTCTAAAAATTCCTTTGCCACAACAGATGGCTCCTTCAGTTTGCCGTCCACTTCGTAGTTGAGCTCCTGCATGGTTTCCGTGTCAATCTTCCCGATCAGTTTATCAATAATGCCTTCAAGCTCCGGATGTTCCTTAAGCACCTTTTCCGGAATCACCGGCGAACAGTCATACGGCGGGAAAAACTGTTTATCGTCTTTTAGGATTTTCAGATCATACGCCTTAATCCGGCCGTCTGTGGAATAAGCAAGAACAGCGTCCATTTTCTCGTTTTTGACTGCGTCATAAACAAGTCCGATTTGCATCGGATAGGTTGTTCCGAACTCAAATCCATACGTGCTGACAAAACCTTGATATCCGTCGCCCTTCCGTTTCAGCCAGGCATTGTCGACCCCCAGCTTATATTCAGAAGCGTTTTTCTTCAGATCAGACACGGTGTTTACATGCTCCTTTTCCGCAAACTTTTTTGTTACGGTAAAGGCATATGTGTTATCAAACCCGTAAGAATCAAACCATTTATATTTAAAACGTTTGTCAAATTCTTTCTGTACAATGTTCAGCGCTTTTTCCGGATTCTTCTCCGCCTCCATTCCGAGGGTGCTCGTTAAATCCGTGCCAGAATAGCGTGTGGCGGATATGTCAATGTCACCGCCGAGCATCGCCTGGTGCTGAACATAGTTTGATCCGAGATTTTTGACTAAAGCCGTATTTAAATCCGTATCGTGTTCAATAAGCTGCGCAATCATATTCGCTAAAATTTCTGATTCTGTTATACTTTGCGCCCCGACCTTGATCGTATCTTGTGAGGCGCCGCCAAGTCCCGGCAGAGAACAGCCGCTCAGCAGCATGACAAAGGCGAAAGCGAGCGCGCCGATCCATCTGATTTTTTTCGTTTTCAATACAGCCAACTCCTTAAGAAACTTCCTTCATCCCTTGCAATCCCTTCGGTGTCACTTTTCGTTCCGTCACGGCTAGCAAATAATCAATGATAATGGCTAAGATTGTAACCGGCACAGCACCGCCAATGATGTATTCAGGCTGATACAGGTTCAGTCCGATAAAAATGTAATCACCAAGACCGCCGCCGCCAATAAATGAGGCAAGGGTCGCCCAGCCGATTAAATAGATCGTGGATGTGCGGATGCCTGCCATAATAATCGGAATCGCCAGCGGAATCTCGACGAGCCGGATCTGCTCCCAGCCGGTCATTCCAATCCCTTTTCCTGACTCAAGCAGATTTTTGTTTACACCTTTAATGCCTGTATACGTATTGCGCAGAATCGGAAGCACCGAATAGAAAAATAAAGCGACGATCGCCGGCACTTTTCCAACACCGAGAAGCGGGATAAAAAATGCCAGAATCGCCAGACTCGGCAAGGTTTGCACAATGTTGACGGCACCTATAACCGCGCCTGCGCCTTTTTTCATTCTGGTCAGCAGAACGCCGAGCGGCACCGCAACGATAATACCCAATACAACAGCAATAAGAGAAATATATAAATGTTCACCTGTTTTATACAGCAGCTCTCCGCCGTTCGTCTGTAAAAAAGTCATCATTTGATTCATGTGTAAGAGCTCCTCCCCTGATCAGATCGTCATTAGCTGGTTTTCCTCGCCCCATATGGAATCATATACGATGTCCACAAGGCTTGCTCTTGTCACAATCCCTGCTAAATGGTGCTCTTCATCAACAACGGGAACATACTTAATTCCTTGCTTCAAGATTTTCCGGACGGTATCGCGGAGAAGGGCTCCTTTTTGCACGGTATACATATCCGAGCGGTACACATCACCAACAACGCTCGCTTTTTTGCGGTTTTGATCAATGATTTCAACATCTACGTATCCCTTCAGCACATTTTGCTCATCTACAACAAGCAGCGAGTCGACGCGTTTTTCTCTCATCAGCTGAATGGCCTGAGAAAGCGTTTTGTCCGCTGTAACCGTGACAGGCATTCTGTTCATCATCTGCTCAACCCGCTCAATTTCAGGCCTTGTCTGGATCAGGCGCTCTTTCCCGATAAATTCTTCTACAAATTCATTTGCCGGATTTCTGAGAATCTCATCAGGTGTGCCGACCTGAACGATTTCACCCGCTTTTAAAATCACAATCCGGTCAGCTAGCTTAATGGCTTCGTCCATGTCGTGGGTCACAAACACGATGGTTTTGTTTAACGTTCTCTGCAGTTTTTTAAATTCTTCCTGAAGGGAATCCCGCGTGATCGGGTCAAGCGCTCCGAACGGTTCATCCATTAAAATGAGAGGGGGTTCCGCAGCCAGTGCGCGCAGCACGCCGATTCTTTGCTGCTGTCCGCCGCTGAGCTCGTGGGGATAACGGTCTAAATATTCAGGGCCCATATCAACAAGCTTTAACAGCTCTCTCGCCCGTTCTTTCCGTTTTTCTTCAGGCCATTTCAGCAGTTTCGGAACGAGTGAAATGTTCTGCTGAATGGTCATGTGGGGAAACAAACCGATCTGCTGAATCACATAGCCGATTTTTCTCCGCAGTTCAACCGGGTCCTGTTCCATTATGTTTTCTCCGTCGATAAAGATCTTTCCTGACGACGGTTCAATCAGTCGATTAATCATCTTCATCGTCGTCGTTTTTCCGCAGCCGCTCGGGCCGATAAAACAGATAAATTCGCCCTTGGCAATATCTAAATCAATGCTGTTCACAGCTTTTTTGCCGCCTTTATATACTTTTGACACTTGTTCTAATTTCAGCAATCCGTGCACCTCCGCAGGTTCCGTTAATTTTTCTGAAAAGTATAATCTTTATTATAATTTGAACTTTGTAAAATAAAAAGTTTACAATGTGTTGAAATTATATGTTATTTACAGATTATTTATTGTTATGACTCAGGCAGAGAGGGTGTTCTTACAATTACGCCGGATACCTCTCGCTTCCTCCGCATACAGCTGTTTTCAACAACTGGCAGAAATATGATATATTGACACCATCAATTGCCATTTGAAGGGATGATCAGCTGTGGAAAAAACTGCTCTCGACATCATTGAACATGCTGAAGAGCATCTCATCGAGAAGATTGCCGAAAACATGCATACGTTTGGAATGCCTTCTACTGTCGGGCGTGTGCTCGGGATTATTTATATGAATCGAAAACCGATGACGTTAAGCGAGCTGTCAGAAGCAACAGGCATGAGCAAAACACGGATGAGCCAGGTCGTCCGTGAAATGATTGATGCCAACATTGCCGAAAAGGTGTTTGAAAAAGGCGTAAGAAAAGATCTTTACGACGTAGAGCAGGATTATTATCAAACCTTCATATCTTTATTTGCGGCGAACTGGACAAAGGTCGTGAGCAAAAACAAAGTGCTGTACAAAAAATTAAACCGGGAGCTGACGGATCTTTTACAAAGGGACGAGCTTCCCCGAGAAGCCGAAGAGAAAGTCAATCAGCTGCTGAATGAATTAAGAGAATGGCTTCATTACTATGATTGGCTGAGCCGCTTAATTGAGTTTTTTGAGAGTGAAGAAGTATTTGAATACGTGCCGAAAACAGCTGAAAGCAGCTCCCTGAAGTAAGGGAACTGCTTTTCTACATGATGAGATTAATATTGGAAACATCATATATGAGAACATCGTATACTTCCTCCATGTGACATTGGCCTTACCAAGAGGCTGATTCTTCGCAAACGTTTATAGCCGTTCGGAAACGCCGCGTGCTACAATGAAGTGACTATGTAAATAGGAAGGATGTATCTATATGTTCAAGAAAATTGCAGCAGATGCACTCGGATTATCAGATATCGGAAAAATTATCGAACCTCAGGATTATGACAAAACAGATGCTGATGACTATGTCATGCATGAAGACAACGAAAAAATTTATTTCCTGATTAAAACAAAAGCCGATGAATATTGCTTCACGAATCTGGCGCTGATCCATGTTGACGGCGAACGTGCCACTTCCTCCAAACGAACGCTGAAACGCTACCCTTATTCCCAATATAAAATCTCTGATGTTTTTCTGGAAACCGCCGGGAAGGTCGATTTGGATGTTGAAATCAAGTTCAAGCTGGGCTCTGAACAATTTGACATCGATGTGCATAAAGAGCAAATTGAAAAGCTGAAAGATTTGTATAAAGCCCTTCTCCGTATCTCTGAAACGATCTATGAAAATGACATTTTGATCAATCAGGCTGAGCAAAGTCTGGAACGAGCAGTCACCATCCTTCAGCATACCCGCCCTGAGCACGTCAATATTGAAACACAATACAAAGAGCTGACCGAATTCGGGTTTACATGGGTCACTTCCGTCCGCTCGCAGTACCATATTAAAGATTTCGGTGACGTATTTGAAAAATATATGAATAACTAGAAACAAGACACGGGTTCGCATCTGGCAGCTCGTGTCTTGTTTCTGATACATAATCTTGGAGAAAATTTTTTACCTGGATATTGGTTACTTTTCTACTTTTTTCTTTTATAATGACATTATTAGTCTATTTTCCCTATATTACATGTAAAAGGAGTCATCATATGTTTTGTCCTCAATGCGGCCATCAAGCAGATGGCGGAAAGTTTTGTGAGAAATGCGGATCGCCTCTTCCGCACCAAGCCGGCGAAAATCAAGGAGCACAGGCGGGAGCTGAAGCTGCAAAACAAGCAGCAAAGCAGTTCGGTTCATTTGTTCTGGCTGTTCTGAAACGCCCTTATCAGGAGTGCAAAACAACAGGCGGCGAACAGCTGATCAGCGGAATCATTACAATGGTGCTTTTCAGTTTACTAACTCCGCTGATGTTTTATATTCTTTTTTCAGAAGGTCCCGGCAGTGCGAGCTTTACAGAAATCTTTTTAAAGCCAACCATTTACTTTGCCCTTTTTATTTTCGGGTTGCATGCATTGATCTTTTTTTCCTTAAAAATCGCGGGAAACCAAGTCTCATTTAAAGATTCATTCTCCAGATTTGGTGCGTTTCTTATTCCGTTTACAGCTATTTTGATTCTTGCACTTTTATTGTTTTTATTACATACAGATCTTTGTTTCACCGTGTTAGCGATTGGTTTAATCGGCGCATTCTTCGCTATTCCCCCTGCGATGCTGAGCAGTTACCAGCATTCGTATAAAGGAAAAGCTGATATCATTTACTCAACCATTGTGATTTATCTGATCACGTGCGTTGCGTTTCGGTTCATCATCGAACATTATATCAAAGAGATTTTCCGTTATATCTTTTTTTAAAAAACACCCCCATCGCCTGCTGGTGATGGGGGTTTGTTTTTATTGAATAGATGTTAAATAAATTCTTCCGTCTTTCACTACGCCGGTGTAGGTCCAGTTGTATGTTCTGCGCTTTGTACTGCCGCCTGATTTTGTAATATCAAATTCTTCATATGTTTTAATTGTGATATTCGAGCCGCTTTGATTAAAGCTTTTTACCTCTACATCAATAAATACTTCAGTCGTCCCCTCGCTGTACAGCTTCTTAACCAATTTCTGCTGATCATTATATAATGAACTTCCTTTTTCCAGATTGCCTTCCATGACCGCAAATTCATTTAAATTCACTGCGGTTGATTGATTTGTCAGATAATTAACCATAAATGATGTCACTTGTTCATCCGTGACATCGTCGGCCGATGGGCTTACGCTTGCTTTCTTGCCTTTCGAGTCTGCCCAGGCTGACGTGTACGTCTCTGCATGATCATTTTTTATTTTCTTTATATTTGTTCCGGCAGAATCAAAAGTTGATTCTGCATCTTCGAACATCCACTTTTTCTGTTTTTTATCATATGAAAGCAGATATTCATAGCTCGGGCTCTCATCCGACATTTCAGGTTTTGTATAGTCATTATAATTAGCCGACTGGTGAAGTTCTTTTCCTTTTACTGACGCCTGCCATGTACCGTCATTTTTCTGGGATAGAGCAAATGTATCCAAATCAAAGTCTGTTTCCAGATATTTATCTTTTAAGTAAGAATCCGTGTTTTTCATCGAATCCACGTTATCTTTTACTTCGGCTTTCCAACTGGCACTTGCCTCTGTCATCTGAGCTGTATTTCCATCAGAAAGCGCTTTGGAATATTGCTTTGTCGTTTTGACAATCGTATTCATGATTGTTTCTTGTGTATCTTGGTCAGGAATTAACGTTAACTCCATTTCTTTGCTATCAATCGGCACACCCGCTGTTTTTGTTTTTCCCCATGGAAACTCCGTTTCAACCGCAGCTGTCATTGATCCGTCTGTCAGAAGCGGTCCGTATGTGACAGATTTGAACGGATCCTTATGGATGGATTTACCGTTAATCAGCAAATCTCCCTTTCCATCCTTCATGTCGTCCGCTAAGCTGAATGTTACATTATCTGCTTCCAATGAGAGATCAACACGAAAGCTATTGTCACCAACCGCCTGAATGTCTTCCTTTTTCACAAGATCGACTACATCGTTTTTCAGTTTGGCTGAGACTGTATATTCGCCGGGAATGTACGGTCCGAGGGTTTGTGCTTGATCTGCTTTCTTTACAGATCCGGCTTCCTCTTTATTCACATAGAGATCCGTATGTTTATAATTGCTGGTTACTTCAAAATAAACAGGTGCTATCTTTAAATCATAATGGTCAAATACTAGCAAAGTTTTCCCGTCTTTCTCCGCGTATACAATATCCTTTTGGACTGTTTCAGCACGCAGCGATGAAAAAAGCTCATCTTTTTTGTCAGGATGATCCTTTAAATATGTAAGAAACGGCTTTACGTTTTGTTTAGTAAGCTTGAGCCTGTCATTTGCCGGTGTTAGCAGCGAAGCGATTTGGTCTTTATCCTCATCATTTACAGCCTGCTCAAATTTGTCGACTAACCTGTCCTTAGAAGTAAGGTACGCTCCGGTTTTATATGCAGCGAAGAATATGACGCACGCTGCGGCAATGCTGCTCCATAAAATGATAGTTTTCTTAGGGATTGGTTTTCGCGGAGCCTGCCTCGTTTCAGCAGTGCTTGCTGTTTCTTTATTTGCCTGTCTGCTGCTCCCTCCGATCGGGGTGCCGCATTCTTTACAAAACTTGGCCCCTTCATTATTTTTTTGACCGCATTCCTTACAAAACATGTGACTTTCCTCCTATTTTTTATCCACTATTTTGTACAGATTTCCTATGTTACATATTTTATAATAGAATGGTATGAAATTGGAGGAAATCATGAAAATATCTCTATAAACATATGAAAAGGTGGAATGTACGTGCAAAAGCTCAGGATTCAAATAAGAGAAAAAGCAAATGACGAATTATACGATCTATTGCTGCTCGCCGATCCGTCGAAAGACATTGTAGATGAATATCTTGAAAGAGGAGAATGTTACACAGCTTGGGCCGGTGATGAACTTGCCGGTGTTTATGTATTGCTAAAAACAAGGCCGCAAACAGTTGAAATTGTAAATATTGCCGTAAAAGAGTCTCTTCAAAAGAAGGGTTTTGGCAAACAGCTTGTCCATGACGCCATCGAAAAGGCAAAGGAGCTGGGTGCGGACACGATTGAAATCGGCACGGGAAATTCCAGCATTCATCAGCTTTCTCTCTATCAAAAATGCGGTTTCCGCCTGCAGGCCATCGATCATGATTTCTTTACCCGACATTATGATGAGGACATTTTCGAAAACGGCATACAATGCCGTGATATGGTGAGACTTTATTTGGATCTTTAATGAAAGAGCTGCCGTATGATAATCGGCAGCTCTTTCATATAGAAATTAAAAAAACTGATTCGCTTTTTTCCCGGCATCCCGTTGCATTCCCTGCCTCACTGACAGTATGAAAAAAGTCAGCACGAGGGTCAGACCGACAGCCAGAAAAATATAATCAGCGTCCATAAACACAAGAAGCACTGTATAAACAGCTGCTGAAAGAGGTTCTCCCATCTTTACAATAGAAAAAATAAGCGCGAAAATTCTTCCGAAGTATTCAGTCGGAACAGTCTTTTGAAAAAACAGAACTGTTTGCACATCAATATACGAGATAATAACACCTAGTATCAAAAAAATGACACATTCAAGCCCGCTAAGCTGAAAAAACAAAAACATTATGAGCAATCCGACAGCTGTTAAAGTTCTGGGATAGAGCCGTTCAAGCCGCTTAGTATTCCACTTAAAAAATACAGCAAGATTACCTAAGAGCATTCCGCCCTGAAACATTGCATACATGACGGCGAACCACACAGAATAGTTTTCATGAAAACGTTCCACTGCAAGAATCGGCCCCATAACCGAAATAAACCCGGCAATGACAAGATTCACGATAAAAAAATAACCGACAGAAGTCATCCAAGATGAGTTGCCTTTCAGCATTCTGTATCCTGTCTTAAGGGCTTCTGCCCCTTTGCTTTTTAGGCCGGCAGGT
Source organism: Bacillus sp. XT-2 (assembly GCF_025696525.1). Lineage (NCBI taxonomy): Bacteria > Bacillati > Bacillota > Bacilli > Caryophanales > Bacillaceae > Bacillus > Bacillus sp. XT-2. The sequence continues at coordinate 718,687 of NZ_JAHVOC010000002.1, read as the reverse complement.
TCTGAAATGTGGATAACTGCAATCAATGCAGCGGATACAAAAAAGGCGGTTCCATTAATGAAAAACAGCAGCCCGAACGGAATGGCCGCAAGCAAAACGCCGCTGATCAGCTTTCCGACGATCAGACCAATAAGTTCGCTTGTATTCATTAAAGATGTCGCTTGATCTAGATGTTTCTGAGGGACAAGTATCGGGATAAGCGCGACTTTCGCCGGGGAAAAGAGCATCGATTGCAGCGATAAACAAAATGCGCATACACCGATGATCCATACAGTTAAAAAACCATTTGCGCTAAGGACTGCCAAGAGAATCATAATGACTGCCCTTCCTGTATTACACATATACAATATGGTTTTTTTTCGAAAAGAATCAATTAAGGGGCCTGTAAACATTCCGAAGGTCAGGGGAACGAGCTCGATAAAAGAAATCACCCCGACCAATATTTTACTTCCGGTCAAATCGAGTACAAGAAGCGGAAGCGCGATGAGCCAGACGCCATCCGCCGCGGAAGAAAATACTTGTGCAGCCCAAAGTTTGGCATAATTTGGTGTTCGATATGCCGAATCACGGCCGTTTTTGATCTTCATCAGAAGCACCGCCGAACCATTCTAATGTTCTCCATGATTCTTTTCTTTGTGTATAATCCTCTTCCATCACTTCAAATACGATACCTGTGCCATCACCGCGGTGTATCTCTTTTAACATCTCTGCTGCTTGTCTGAGCAATGTTTCATCTATCGTTCCTTCTGCGGGATGACGCCCTTCAAAACAGCGGACACCTCCATGCGGGAAGGCTAGCTGGCAAAACGAACTGAAATGATAATGTTTAATGCTGTCCTTTAAGGAAAGAAATTGAAAAAAGTCAGGGTATCTCAGCTTTTCATTCCTGAACATAAGTGATGATGATAAATGTGTCTGATAGGTAATGGCCCAATGACACAGATCCCATGTAATCCCGATATGTTTTAAACCGAGCTGAATCAGTTCCTCAAAATCCTCAGGATAAATGAATATCGGGTCAAAGTCTTCGCCCAGATTCCCGATAATCGGCAGATTTTCGACTCCAATCCATATATCTGTTCCTTTTAGCTCTTCATCAAACTCTGCAAAAAATTCAATGACTTTTCTGCGGTTTCCTTCTAAATCATAGCCTTGAAATTCTTCAACGGACATAAATTGATTGGCATGAACAATTATCCCCTTGGCGCCATATACATCCGCAAGCTCTGCAAAATGAAGCAGACGGTCCTTTATATGCGCTTCATGAACATAATCCGCATTGTCGGTGGGAAAATGAAGTGTCAATAATGACGGCTCAAGCTGTTTTGTGTAATCAAGTGTCCGCTTGAAGGTTTTAACATAATCTGTTGCTTCAAACGATTTTCCGTCAAAAATATTGGCTTCAAGGCCATATCCTGCTTCGACCCACTTTTTATCAATTTGCTTCGGGTCTAACCCGAAAAACGGTATTTGCGCAATCATCCGTCACCACGTCCCTCTCACAAGCATAAAAGCTTCTGCTGCAGAAAAACCGGATTTAGCTCCCCAAACATATGCATTATTTTCAATCGCTTGCAAGGACCGCGGATGCGGGAAATCCCTCAGCTCCGAATCGTAGCACGCCATAGCCTTCAGCTTCAGTTCAAGCTCTTCTTCTATATTAATGAAGAAATTCGCGTGGAATTGATCCTTATTCAAATAGTTCCACTCTGTCGAGGATAATGTTTCGTATGCCAGGACCTGTTTTACGGAATGACCTGGAAGCGGGCGGGTTGCCGTCATCACCGCTCTGAATACTACGGTATGGTCAATATTAATATCACCGCCGTATTGTGTATATACAATATCCGGCTGAAAGCGTTCAATTTGTTTTTCTGCTTCTTTTACGACATCCAGCAAATCCAGTGAATCAAGCCTGTTATCAGGAAGATTTAATCTGACAAAATCGCTTATGCCGAGCGTGCTAAGCGCTTGTTCCGTTTCACTATAGGAATGCTGCATGAGCGAATCACAAGGTTTTTCATAATCTTCTTTTCTGGACGATTTTCCCTCAGCCATAATGACAGCCGACACACTGTCTCCTTGACGGACATGTTTCGCCAGAGCTCCGCCGACGCCGATAATTTCATCGTCCGGGTGCGCCGCAAATACCATTACTTTCATTATATTGTCCCCCTTTGATTAACGTTTCGGAAATATCCGCCCCGCAATTCATAAGCATATCAAGCATAGAGAGATGAGGAATGTGCTCTCCGAATAACTGCGGATAATGTATTGTCCTGATTTGCTGGTATTCGATTGTAATTCCGCTTCTATCAAAATCACTTTCTATTAAATAGTCTGATCCTTGGCTGCCTGAATAATAATGATCAGCCCCTAGTTCCTTACAAAGTGCGAGCACAAAATCACTCTTTTTTTCATTCCGGCATTCGAGCTCCGAAACATAGCAAATTGGCGTTGAAATACGAAGTTCACGCAGAAAAAAATCAATGATGTACATATTCAAATCGTGAAGGTACTCCCATTCCTGCTGATAGACATCTTTAAAAAACATTTGATATTCCTCGAAATAGGGAGCCTTTGCATAATTCATTTTTATCGCCATCCAGTGTTTCTTTCGCCAGTCTTGTTCTTGATCAATTTTCATATCACGTAGCTCAATATCCTTATAATTTTTCATCTGCAGAGGAACAGTCAGCCACGTAGGGCCTTGAGACGTTTTTATCCTGTTCCGATTGAGAAATCCTTTTTTCTCAAACTGGGCTGTATCGTGAATCGCAAATACATCTGATTTATGAATTTTTTCAAAAAAACCATACCAAGGGAGATAACTGGACTGATGGCCGCTTACCACTTTTACTCCGTTTCTGTGAAATGTCGACATCGTTTCTCTTCAGCTCCCCAATATCGTTTCGGTCTGGCAATTTCTTTACTGTGAGAATATCCAAAATCAACCCATTGAAGCTTCTTGTCGATGGCGAATGATAAAGCGTTCCGCATTAACAGATAAGAAGCCTGCGTTTCTTTACCGGCAGGGCTGTTTACATTCTGCCAATAATAGAAATGAGAATGGTCATATAGAAAAATACTGCTGCTGATCATTTCATTCTCAAGAAATGCCCCTACCCAAAAGACTTGTCTGCCAAGGCTTTCATGCAGCCTCTGAAAAAAATCCTGGCTTAGCATATATGCTGCGCCGATAGCTGCTATATGCGCCTTATACAAATCGTAAAACTCATGAATCGACTCCTGTCCGATTAAGCGGACGGATACATTTTTCTTTTCCGCATATCTGACTGCAGTCCGTGCTTTTCCCGAACAGTTTGTCCATAGCTCTTCAAATGTATCGGGAAGCGACAAAATGTGTGTTGTTTTCTCCACCCATTGTTCTCCCGTTTCTTCGATAAAAGGGGTTTGGTCATGCGGAAGCAGGAGCCGCGATAGTTTCTGTCCAAATAATGCTTTGATTTCGCTTTGCAGCCATTCGAATGAAATTGGACGGTCTGAAATGACGCCGCCGTATCCTATCATATTACCGCTGAGCGAGCCATTCTGCTCAAACACCGGAACATATATCACTTGTCCGCCGTCCGATGTCAGCCTGACGGGGTGAAACGAGGTATTGGGGAGCTCTTCCATGAGCTTCCCCCAATCATAGCTTTGAAACAACCCAACCTGAAATATGTCAGCAGCCCGATCCCATGCTTGAGGAGTTACGGAAAATGCTGTTTTTTCCACGATATATCACCAACATTCATTTCTTATTCTTTTGCTTTGCATACGTTAAAACAGTTTCAGCAATATACTTCACCTGCTCTGTACCAAGAGGCGGTTTGAACGGCAGTGAAAGAACTCTTTTCCAAAGAGAATTTTCATCCTCAAGTTGTGAATAAGGCTGATATAGCGGAATCAGGTGAAGAGGAAGGTAGTTCCAGCATGTTTGAATGCCTTTTGCCGCTAAATAAACGGAGCAATCGTACCTTTCGCCTTCATGAGGAAATACGATTGTCAAATAGTTCAGGCTCTCTCCCGCCTGAGGCTGAATCATCTTGATCCCGTATAACTCTTCTGCCTCCGCAAAAATGTATCTTGCCGTCTCCAAATTTCTTGATGAGTCTTTCACCAACCGCTCCATCTTGGACAGCTGGTATTCGATAATGGCTTGTCTCACCGGATGCATTCGCAATAAAGGGACAGTAGCAGGTTTTTTCGGAAGGACTTCAAGTTTGCTCGCTTTTAAAGAAGTACGAACACCTGCTTTTCTGAATAAGAAAGATAGAGCCTTAGAACTCATCAAGGCCTGCATTCGCTGCTGTCTCATATAAGCATCATAATCAGCATCTACTTGCTTTCGCTGTTCCATCGGCAGCCTGCTGATTTTGTCCAGCACATCTTTCCGAGCGATTAATGCTCCGCCCCCTATACTGCCGAGAGGCTTCGACATTCCAAAGCTCAAGATACCAAAATCCCCCAAACCGCCTGCAAATGTTCCGGCTTGTTTTGTAAACATAGCCTGAGCAGCATCGTCGATGACACGAATACGCTTCGCTTTCGCCCACTCAATAAGATTCATGTTTTCCTTCCGACCGTAGACGTGCGTCAAAATGACAGCGCATGTCCTCTCGGTCACTTTGTTTTTCACATCTTCAAAAGACAAGGATAAATCATCATCCAGATTAGCGAAAACTGGAGAAGCCCCGGATTGAAGCACAGCATCAATTACATTCGGACAGCTGAAAGAAGAAAAAATAACTTCTTTTCCAGGCTCCGCTCCGGAAAGTTTCAGTGCAAGCACCAACGCCGCACTTCCGCTCGAAGTCAATTCGATACCCTTTCCATAGCGTTTTTCCAGTTTTTCTGCCAACCTGGTTTTTTTAGCTGAGATGAAATGAGTGAATGCCGGGAAAAGACTTCTGCCTGAAAGCTGCCTCGCATAAATGGGAAACTTGATCTGTTTGGGATTCTCAGGATAATGGAAGTTTTTGTTTTTGTCTTTCAACTTTAATCATCCTCAGGCCTTCATCAAGGTGAACTTTAGGAGCATATCCAAGCATTCGCTTTGCCTTCTCGATGGAAGGAGCACGTTTGAAAATTTCAATGTCTTTACCTCGGACACCATCCTCACCCAGCTTTTTAAAGGTGTAATTCTCTTTCTTCCTGCCTGTCATTACGTTGATTTTCTCTGCCAGCCCTTTTATGCTGATGGGCATATTGTTTCCTATGTTGAAATCTTCAAAAACACTGCCTTTATGCAGAAGTGCCAGATATGTTCCGTTAACGATATCACTAATGTAGCTGAAGCATCTGATTTGGCCGCCGTCTCCATAAAGAGGAAGCTCTGCACCAGATTCAGCCAAACTGAAGAACTTGTTAATGACAAAGTCCTCCCGCTGCTTCGGGCCGTATACATTAAAGTACCGGACAACTCTGACATTCAACGAGTTTGATGCCTGCTCCCTCAAATATTCCTCTGACTTCAATTTTGCTTTTCCATAAGCAGATTTAGGGAGCTTCTTACTCGATTCCGTATACGGATAATCGGGTGAGTCCCCGAATACCTCTGAGCTGGAGGAAAAAAGAAGGGTTTTGATGCCTAGCTCCTTGCATACCTCCGTTACGTTTTTCGTTCCCTCAAAATTTACCTTGATGACGTCCTCTTCATTGCTGCGGCAGCTGTCTACTCCGACCATTGCCGCTAAATGAACAATAGCATCTGCTCCTTTTAATGATTCCTTAAGCGATTGCCGATCTAAAATATTCGTTTGTCGGAACTCCGCCTGAAAATCCGGTTTTTTTTGATCAGCGATGATCGCATGATAGCCTTTATTCTGTAATAACCCGGCTAATTCACTTCCTATAAAGCCTGCTCCACCTAAGATAGCAATGTGTTTCATTGTCCGACCTCCTGGCTTAAAGATAAAACATCTTTAATTGATTGAACGATATATTGACAATCTTCCTTCGATAGCTGGCTATAAAGAGGCAGTGATACAATTTCAGGAAAGATGCGTTCAGTTACCGGCAGCTTTGCGGGAAAATGCTCACTATAGTAGGGATGCATATGCACAGGGATAAAGTGGACACTCAAGCCAATATTTTTCGCTTTCATATTTTCAATAAACTGGTCTCGCTCCATTTCCCCGCGTTTTTTCACCCGCAGAATAAACAAATGCCAAGAGTGGGTGATATAGCTGGGGATGTCTGTCAAAGGAAGTTCTGCTCTTTCTGATTGATTTGTAAGCTCAGACGCATAATACTTTGCGATTCTTGTCCGTTTTTCTTGGATCTCAGCAGCACGTTTCAATTGAATGAGCCCGAGCGCAGCCTGGATATCTGTCATGTTGTACTTAAAGCCGGGAAGTAAAACATCATATCGCCAGCTGCCCTTTTCACCGTATCGATTCCAAGCATTTTTTGTAATGCCATGCCACCCATACAGTCTCGCTCTCTCGGCTGCCTCTTCATCCTTAAGAATAAGAGCTCCTCCTTCTCCCGTCGTAATATTTTTGGTTGCATAAAAGCTGAAGCATACTGCATCTCCATGTGTGCCGATCATCTTCCCGTTATATCTTGTCCCAAGCGCGTGAGCGGCATCTTCAATCAAGTACAGTCCATTTTCCTTGCATATGCTGCTAAGCTCATCCAAATTTGCCGGATAACCTGCAAAATGGACCGCAATGACTGCTTTTGTGCGCGGTGAAAGCTTTTGTCTAACATCTTCCGGATCTATACATAAATCATCCTCGCAGATGTCCGCAAAAACCGGGGTTGCTCCGACATGCAAAATGACGTTTACACTTGAACAAAACGTGAAGCTTGGAACAATAACTTCATCGCCTTTTCCTACACCGAGTGCAAGCAATGCCATGTGTAAGGCAGCTGTTCCTGAATTACAGCTGATTACGTGTTCCGCGCCTAGATATTCGCCCAGCTTTTTTTCAAATTCAATCACTTTCGGACCTTTTGAAATCCATCCTGACTTGATTGTTTCGGCTACAGTTTCCAGTTCTTCGTTTGTGATATCAGGTCTGTGAAAAGAGATAAATCGTTTACTAATGGTAGTTCCCTCCTATAGTGTGACAAGCTTTGCATTGTCAGCCATTTTTTCTCTGCAAATATTTCTGGTATCGAAAATAATAGGGGCTGTATCCCGCAATATGCTGTAATTTATATCATCATGATCAGTATGAATAATGACGACATCATATTGGTTGATCTTCTCCTTAGTGAAAGGGACGGAGCGCTTGATGCTGCCGTCTTCCAGGCGAATTTCACTGATAAAAGGATCATAGTAATCTATCGTGCATCCCTTTTTCATCAGATCATCGATAATTGCAAATGCAGAAGACTCACGAGAATCATTGGTATTTTTTTTATAAGCAGCACCTATTAATAAAATGCTGCACGGTTCTTTATCAACCAGCTTCATGGCATAGTCGGACACTGAAAACGGCATTTCAGAATTAATTTCATCAGCTAAATCAATCAGCTTTGTCTGCAATCCCTTTTGATTGGCTATCCATTTAAAATAAAAAGGATCAATCGGTATACAATGGCCGCCTACGCCAGGGCCGGGGCTGAATTTTTGAAACCCGAACGGCTTTGTGTCTGCTGCATTGATCACTTCCCATATATCAATATCGAGTTCTCGGCAATTAAGTGCCATTTCATTGATGAGAGCTATATTTACATAACGGTAGGTATTCTCTAGGAGTTTAGCTGTTTCTGCTACTTCAGGTGAGGTTACTGGATGAATGCTTGTAACGATAGTGTTGTAAAACGCTGAGGCAAGTTTTGTACAATTCCGGGTCATTCCGCCGACCACTTTAGGGATATCGGCAACTTCATATTGGCTGTTCCCAGGATCAATTCGTTCAGGAGAATAAGCTATAAAAAAATCTGAGCCTATGTTTACCTGCCGCCCTGTTGCCATTTTATCGGCGATTTTTTGTTTGGTTGTACCCGGATAGGTTGTACTTTCTAAAATTAAGAGCTGATTTGTTCTTCCGTAAGCCAACATACTGTCAACTGCACTGTCTATGTAGCTTAGATCGGGAATTTTATCTTTTTTGTTCAAAGGTGTCGGAACACATATCACAATAATGTCGCAATGTTCAATGAGAGACATATTCTCACTCACTTGAAAACGCTCTGTTTGTAATACCGCTTTTAATTGGTTATCGTCTATATCCCGAATATGGCTGTGCCCGTCTTTCAGCAAAGAAACTTTTTCGCTGTTCCTATCGAAGCCGATGACGCTGTATCCTTTATTGACACATTCCAATGCAAGAGGAAACCCCACATATCCCATCCCTAATACACCTACAACAGCCTGTTTTGTTTCAATCAATTCTAAAAGCCGCTTATGACCTAGGTTTCGAGCTTCTTGTGTGACAGGATTCATTTTTGGACCCCCTATAAGATAGAAAAGGATATATTTTTACAAAATTAAACAATTATCGATCGATACTGCAATTATAACAAAAGTAAAAAAACGGTAAATGAGTTTTGTATCCTTTTATTTTGTAGGACATTATGTTGTGATTTACTAGTAATTGGTATTTTACGTACCTATGATAAGGTATTTATTAGGAGAATGGTGAGAGAATCTCCCTTAATTGAAAGAATTTAGTGAAAAATTAAAAAACAGGCCGAAGCCTGTTTTTTATTCTATATTCGCCTCTTTTACAGCAGATAGCAAGAGCTGCCCCGCTTCCTTCAATCTATCTTTGCTGATATGTGTTATATTATCATTTTCAGTGTGATACCATGAACCAGGCTCTTGTGTATCCGGGCTGAGCCAAATCCAATTAGCTGAAGGTATGCCCGCTTCATAAAAAGACACGTGATCCGAGTATCCCAGTTGTGTGAGGCGAGGTGCTTCAAGCTGTGCTTTCCGGGCAGCGTTTACTGCATAATTGACACTTGCATTTTTTTTGCCATCCGGAGTGGTTATATACATTTGGCTGGCTTCTTTCCAGTCAGTCGCAATCATATCAGCGTTAAAGTTTGCCCGGCTGTGTTTGATTTCATCTGATGTAAGCGTACTGACATAATATGAGGAACCCGCTGACCACAGCTCTTCAGCTCCGAATAAGATAAAACGGATTTCTTTGTTTTTAGGAAGATCCTTGCTTTGCTTACTCATCTCCAGCACAGCAGATGTGCCTGATGCATTATCATCAGCCCCAGGTGCACCTTTAACTGTGTCATAATGGGCAGTTACATAAAGAATATCCGGGTGTTTTGTGTGCTGCGCTTTGCGTGTCGCTATTATATTCTGTGAAGTGCGGTTTTGATAGTTCTTAAATTGAATGACAGCCTGCTTTTCTTTCAGCAAAGCTTCTCCGTCTTCTTTTTTCATTCCCGCTGTCGGTATTGTGGTGTGTTTTGGTTTTACCGGACGGATCGCGAGAGGTTTTGTCTTGCGGTTATAAATAATGACAGCTTTCGCACCAGCATCTTGGGCGTTTTTTATTTTTTGAGATACTGATATTTTCCCCTCTCTAATAACGGCTATTTTTCCTTTTGCTTCTTTTACTTCAAGGTTTAACCCATAGCCTCCGTCAAAGACGGCAGCCTCTATTTTTTCTTCATCTTCCACAAAGTTCTTATCTGCTGAGCGTATTGGATATTCATGATCGCCTGCCATTACTGAACCAGTAAAATATGTTTTCACATGAAATGGCTGAATCCGAACAGTTAACCCCTCATCTTGAAGCCGTTTCGATATGTATGATGCCGCTTCTTTTTCTTTCTCTGTCCCTGTTTCTCTCGGACCTATGACTTCACTAAGCTCATGAATGGTTTCATACGCATGCTCTTCATCAAACAACGGGGCCATTTCAGACACAGAAAGAGGCTGCTTCTCATTCAGCTGTTCAGCCGAAGCTCCCCATATGACGCTTCCGGCCAGTGCTGCGGCCATTAATATCAGTTTCATTCTTACATTCCTCCTCTTATTCACTCCTTTCTTTTCGGTTCTGCTGTGTTGATTCCTTTAAAAAGCAATAAAATGAATACTAATTACCAAATCAAGGTAATCATATAGAAGGAGAATAAGAATGACAGCTAGGAAAGTTTGCATAAAAAAAGCCGCCGAGACATATCTCGGCGGTCTTTTTATTACTTATTCAAGTTGTAGAAAGAGTTAATACCGTGGTATTGAGCAGTTTCAGCCAACTGATCTTCGATGCGAAGAAGCTGGTTGTATTTCGCTACACGGTCCGTACGTGACGGAGCACCTGTTTTGATTTGTCCTGCGTTTGTTGCCACAGCGATGTCAGCGATTGTGCTGTCTTCAGTTTCACCAGAACGGTGAGAGATAACAGCAGTGTAGCCTGCGCGTTTCGCCATTTCAATCGCATCGAATGTTTCAGTCAATGTACCGATTTGGTTTACTTTGATCAGGATAGAGTTGCCTACGCCGTTTTTGATACCTTCAGCAAGTTTTTTCGTGTTTGTAACGAAGAGGTCATCACCAACAAGCTGAACTTTTTTGCCAAGACGCTCAGTAAGAAGCTTGTGGCCTTCCCAGTCGTTTTCGTCAAGTCCGTCTTCGATAGAGATGATTGGGTATTTAGAAACCATTTCTTCGTACCAGTCAACCATTTCAGCAGATGTTTTCACAACGCCTTCGCCAGACAGATGGTATTTGCCGTCTTCTTTGTTGTAGAACTCAGAAGATGCAGCATCCATTGCAAGTTTTACTTCTTCGCCAGGTTTGAAGCCGGCTTTTTCGATTGCTTCAACGATTGTTTGAAGCGCTTCTTCGTTAGAACCAAGGTTTGGAGCGAATCCGCCTTCATCACCTACAGCTGTGTTCATTCCTTTAGCAGAAAGAACTGATTTCAGGCTGTGGAAGATTTGAGCGCCCATGCGAAGTGCTTCACGGAAGTTAGGAGCACCTACTGGCATGATCATGAATTCTTGAATATCTACGTTGTTGTCAGCATGCTCTCCGCCGTTGACGATGTTCATCATCGGTACAGGAAGCGTTTTTGAGTTGAATCCTCCAAGGTATTGGTAAAGAGGAATCTGTAAGAAATCAGCAGCAGCACGTGCACAAGCCATAGATACGCCAAGGATTGCGTTCGCACCAAGTTTGCCTTTGTTTTCAGTACCGTCAAGCTCGATTAAAAGCTGGTCGATTGCATTTTGTTCAGTTACATCAAAGCCAAGAAGCTCTGGAGAAATGATTTCGTTTACGTTGTTAACAGCTGTTAACACGCCTTTTCCAAGGTAACGGTCTTTGTCGCCGTCACGAAGCTCAACTGCTTCGTATTCACCTGTAGAAGCTCCGCTTGGCACTAATGCGCGGCCGAATGCTCCTGTTTCTGTATATACTTCAACTTCAACTGTTGGGTTGCCGCGGGAGTCTAATACTTCGCGTGCATAAACATCAACAATGTATGGCATGAGTTTGTCTCTCCTTTGATTTTCAGCTTATTTTTGAATTAAAGATGTTCCAGTCATTTCTTTCGGTTTTTCAACACCGAGAAGGTCTAATAACGTTGGTGCAAGGTCGCCTAGGATTCCGCCTTCACGCAGCGTGATGCCTTCTTTCGTAACAATTACAGGGACTGGATTTGTCGTATGTGCAGTGTGCGGTTCGCCTGATTCTGTGATCAGAATATCAGCATTACCGTGATCAGCGGTAATGATAGCGTGTCCGCCTTTAGCGAGAATCGCGTCAACGACTTCGCCTAAGCATTCGTCCACTGCTTCAATCGCTTTAATTGTAGGTTCAACCATTCCGGAGTGGCCGACCATGTCTGGGTTTGCGAAGTTAAGGATAATCGCGTCATGCTTGTCAGCTTCGATTTCTTTGACAAGCGCGTCCTTCACTTCATACGCACTCATTTCAGGCTTCAAGTCGTATGTTGCGACTTTCGGCGAGTTGATAAGAATACGCTCCTCACCCGGGAATTCAGCTTCACGGCCGCCGCTCATAAAGAACGTGACGTGCGGATACTTTTCAGTTTCTGCAATTCGAAGCTGTTTTAATCCTTGCTGAGATAATACTTCTCCGACTGTATTATCAAGATTTATCGGTTTAAACGCCACATAGCCGTCAACTGTTTCACTGAAGTGAGTCAGGCAGACGAAATGCAGGTTTTTCGGATAATTCTCGCCGCGGTCGAAATCGCGGAAGTCTTTGTTCGTGAACGTGTTGGAAATCTGGATGGCGCGGTCCGGTCTGAAATTATAGAAAATCACAGAATCGCCGTCTTCGATTTTCGCAACAGGCTCACCGTTGTCTTTTGTGATGACAGATGGAATAACGAATTCATCGTGGATTCCATTCGCATATGAATCATCAACAACATCCAGTGCGCTGCGGTATGTCGGGCCTTCGCCGTATGCCATTGCACGGTACGCTTTTTCTACACGGTCCCAGCGTTTGTCGCGGTCCATTGAGTAGTAGCGTCCGGAAATGCTGGCGATTTCTCCGACACCGATTTCCTCGATTTGTTCGTTCAGCTGGTTGATGTACGTTTTCGCTGTTTGCGGACCTACATCACGGCCGTCAAGGAAGCCATGGATATATACCTTTGTCAGCCCTTCTTTTTTCGCAAGCTTTAACAGCGCGAATAAATGATTGATATGGCTGTGCACGCCGCCGTCTGATAATAGACCGAACAGATGCAGGGCTTTGTTGTTTTCTTTCGCATTGCTGATCGCGTCAAGGAATGTTTGATTGCGTTCGAACTCTCCCTCGCGAATGGCAACATTTACGCGTGTTAAGCTTTGGTACACAATACGGCCCGCACCGATATTTAAGTGGCCTACTTCGGAGTTCCCCATCTGTCCGTCAGGAAGACCTACAGCCTCGCCTGAAGCAGTCAGTGTCTGATGAGGATACTGATTCCAATAGCGGTCAAAATTCGGTTTTTTCGCCAAAGCGACTGCGTTCCCTACTGTTTCGTTTCGTAATCCGAACCCATCAAGAATGATGAGTGCAGCTGGTTTTTTACTCATATTGACCTTCCTCCAATAATTGAACGAATGACTGTGGCTCAAGGCTCGCGCCGCCGACCAAAGCACCGTCAATATCGGACTCTGCCATATATTCTTTAATGTTTGCAGGCTTTACGCTTCCGCCATATTGAATGCGAAGCTTGTCTGCCGCTTCTTGGCCGAAGCTTTCAGCGACGGTTTTACGGATATGCGCACACACGTCGTTCGCATCTTTAGATGTAGAAGATTTGCCTGTTCCGATTGCCCAGATTGGCTCATAAGCAATAACAGAAGCTGCAACTTGTTCTTCAGAAAGACCAGCAAGGCCTTTTTTCACTTGGTCAGCCACAAGATCATTTGTTTTGCCGGCTTCGCGCTCTTCAAGCGTTTCACCAACACAGATGATCGGCACAATGCCGTGTTTGAAAGCAGCATGTGCTTTTTTGTTAACTGTTTCATCAGTTTCAGCGAACATTTCACGGCGCTCAGAGTGGCCGATGACGCAGTAGTCAACGCCAAGGTCTTTCAGAGCAACCGGGCTGATTTCGCCTGTGAACGCGCCGCTTTCTTCGAAGTGCATGTTTTGGGCGCCGACTTTAAGGTCAGTGCCTTTAACAGCAGAAGTCAGCTTTTCTAGGAAAAGCGCTGGCGCGCAAACAACAGCTTCCGCTTTGTCTGCTGCTGGAATGGAAGATTTCACTTCTTCAACGAAGCTGACAGCCTCGCCGAGTGTTTTGTTCATTTTCCAGTTACCGGCTATAATTGGTTTTCTCATCTGTTCCACTTCCTTATAGCAGTTTTAAAATTATTTATCGTTCAGTGCAGCTACCCCTGGAAGCTCTTTGCCTTCCATGAACTCAAGGGATGCGCCGCCTCCTGTTGAGATGTGGCTCATTTTGTCAGCTAGGCCGAATTTTTCAACCGCTGCTGCAGAGTCTCCTCCGCCGATGACAGAGTATGTATCTTTTGCCTCTGCCAATGCTTCCGCAACCGCTTTTGTTCCTTGAGCGAACAAGTCGATTTCGAATACGCCCATCGGTCCGTTCCACACGACAAGTTTGCTGTTTTTGATTACATCAGCATACGTTTCGCGTGTTTTTGTACCAATGTCAATCGCTTCTAAATCACTAGGGATTTCAGAGATCGGCACAATTTTTACGTTTGCATCGTTAGAGAAATCATCTGCAACGAGTACATCTTCAGGCATGTAGAAGTTAACGCCTTTTTCTTTCGCGCGATCCATAAATGTTTTCGCAAGCTCGATTTTATCTTCTTCAAGCAGAGATTTACCAACCTCATAACCAAGCGCTTTAACGAATGTGTAAGCAAGACCGCCGCCGATGATCAGGTTGTCTACTTTATCAAGAAGACTTTCGATGACGCCGATTTTATCTTTTACTTTCGCTCCGCCGATAATGGCAGTGAACGGACGATCAGGGTTGGAAATTGCTTTTCCGAGTACGTCAAGCTCTTTTTCCATTAAGAAACCTGCAACCGCTGGCAGATGCTCGGCAATTCCAGCTGTAGATGCATGAGCACGGTGGGCAGCACCGAATGCGTCATTCACATATACATCTGCAAGCTCAGCAAATGCTTTTGCAAGCTCAGGATCATTTTTCTCTTCACCAGGGTAGAAACGTACGTTTTCCAATACAAGAACGTCTCCGTCCTTCATGTCGGAAATTTGTGATTTTACAGCATCACCGTATGCTTCATCCGCTTTTTTCACTTCTTTGCCAAGCAGTTCGCCGAGGCGTGCAGCAACAGGAGTTAAACGAAGCTCCTCAACAACTTCGCCTTTCGGGCGGCCTAAGTGGCTCGCAAGAAGGACTTTCGCGCCTTGGTCTGCAAGGTGTTTGATTGTCGGAAGTGCAGCACGGATACGTGTATCGTCTGTTACTTCCCCGTCTTTCATTGGAACGTTAAAGTCAACGCGGCAGAATACAACTTTGCCTTTTACGTCGATGTCTTTGAGAGTTTTCTTATTCATGCTTTAGGAGATCCTCCTTCAAAATGGTTTGCATGCAGCACGAAAAACGTGAAACCGTCTGATCAAGCGATTACTCCGCGAGGGCAGATCGCATACTTTTCGGCACAGGGCAGATCGTCTGAAGCCAGGGCAGTGGCCGCAGGCAAAGGCGCCGGAAAGCTGCAAAACGCAGATGCTTCTCTTTCACAGAACGTTTTCTGAAAGCCGGTCTTCATGGAAAAAGGGAAAGGGAGTCCGTCCCCTTCCCTTGTCCGCTTTCATTATAGCGCTTCTATTCAAAAGAACCAAGTCAGGTCCTTTTTTCAGCTATGAATTAAAGACCTTTTTTAGCGATGTAAGCTGCAAGGTCAACAACGCGGTTAGAGTAGCCGCTTTCGTTATCGTACCAAGAGATTACTTTTACCATGCTGCCTTCCATAACCATTGTAGAAAGAGCATCGATTGTAGAAGAATTTTTGTTTCCGTTGTAGTCGCCAGAAACTAATGGCTCTTCGCTGTAGCCTAGGATTCCTTTAAGATCTCCTTCAGCTGCTTCTTTAAGAGCTGCATTTACATCTTCAGCTGTTACTTCTTGGTTCAGTTCAGCTACCAAGTCAACTAAAGAAACGTTTGGAGTTGGAACACGCATTGCTCCGCCGTTCAGTTTGCCTTTTAGTTCAGGAAGAACTAGAGAAACTGCTTTAGCAGCACCAGTTGAAGTTGGGATGATGTTTTCAGCTGCTGCACGCGCACGACGGTAGTCTTTGTGCGGAAGATCAAGAATTTGCTGATCGTTTGTGTAAGAGTGAACTGTTGTCATCATACCGCGTTTGATGCCGAATTTGTCGTTAAGTACTTTTGCAAACGGCGCAAGGCAGTTTGTTGTGCAAGATGCGTTAGAGATAACGTCGTGGTTAGCCGCATCGTATTTATCTTCGTTAACACCCATAACGATTGTGATATCTTCTTCGTTAGCAGGAGCAGAGATGATTACTTTTTTCGCGCCAGCTTCTAAGTGCTTCGCAGCGTCTGCGCGTTTTGTGAAGAAACCAGTAGATTCAACTACGATTTCAACGCCTTGTTTACCCCAGCTAAGTTTAGCAGGATCGCGTTCTGCAGAAACTTCAATTGTTTTACCGTTAACAACAAGGTTGTTACCGTCAACTGAAACCTCAGCGTCTAATTTTCCGTGTACAGAATCATATTGTAAAAGGTGAGCGAGCATGTTAGCATCTGTTAAATCGTTAACCGCTACTACCTCAACTTCAGGATTGTTTAATGCTGCGCGGAATACGTTACGTCCAATACGACCAAAACCGTTAATACCGACTTTTACTGCCATGATTGTTTCCTCCTTTAAATAAGTGAGAGATATTTATATTGAGGGATTATTCATCCCTTAATAACTTCTTTGCGGCTCCTTCGTCAGTGACGAGAACCGTGTTGCGCGGCTTTTTAAAGTAAGCCTCGATCGCCTCGGCTTTTGATGATCCGCCCGCTACCGCTATTATATCGGGAATGGCGTCTATGTCATCCAGCTGCATTCCGACAGAATGCACTTTATGGACCACTTCGCCGTCCGCGTTAAAATAGTAGCCGAACGCTTCTGTCACCGCGTTGTTATCATCTATTTTCTTTAAGTCTTCTAAAGGTGTGTTTCTCCGCTCAGCCATAGTTTTAGCTTCGCCGATTCCGTGAACCAGCATACTCGCTGATTTAATCGTGTTCAGCACCTCTTTGACAGAAGGTTCTTCAATAATAGATGAATAGGCGCCTTGTGACAGCTGTCCCGGAACAAACAAAAGCCGGTAAGTGCCTGAAGCCTTTTCCGCCATATGCGCGCATATGGTGTTCGCCTGGTTTTTTACGTCTTCGCCTAAACCGCCTCTTGCAGGCACAAACAAAAGCTCGCGGTTTTTAGAATCCGGCGTCATCATCTCGGCGACAGCTTCAATTGTCGTACCGCCGGTCACAGCGACGATATTTTTGCCTGAAAATCTTTTTTTCATACATGCGGCAGCCGCTCTTCCCATTTCTTTTTTGACCCATGGGGATTGATCGCTGTCTCCGGATACAATAATGACGTCCTTTAGATTTAAACGTTCTTTTAATGTCTTTTCCAAAAGCGTCAAACCTAAAACATCTTTCATCGTATCTTCTAAAACGGAAAGCAGTTCATAACCTTCTTCTGTCAGCGTCATGCCGTTTGTTTTAATATCGACCAGATTCTGTTCCTTCAAAAACTGAACCTCGCCTCTCAGCACACGCTCGCTGATTCCGAGACTGGCAGACAGGCTTCTGCGGCCGATGGGTTCTGTCAGCCTGATATACTGCAAGATTTCGAACCTCTTTTGCATAACGAGCAGAAGATCAGGCAATAATTTTTTTTGAGCTTGTATTAACTGGTTCATGACTCAAACGTTCCTTCCTTTTTTGCTGGACACCAAACGTCCCGCTATGACAAAAAACGTCCCATCATAGCCAAAAAAAATCATTTCTGCTTTCTTTAATTATTTTAACAGGGTGGAAATGTTTATTCAACTGTTAAGAGCCAATTCATCGACAATATTCGCGCAGTTTTCATGCAGCTGCGTTTATTATTCAATATTTTTTCCTTTATATCTCTATCTTATACAGCAAACCGTTAATGGTGCGCACAAAATAAAAGAGCCCTCTCAATCGAAAGGGCTACATATTTTAAAGCGTTTTCATTTTATCCATAGCTTTTCAATCTCTTCGAGCGATTTATTCTTCGTTTCCGGACAGATTGTGACGACAAACAGGAAGCAGAGAATGTTAATGACGGCAAAGATCCAGAACGTGTAGGCCAGTCCGAACGAGCTGATCATCATCGGCACAAACTGCCCGATCGCCCAGTTTGCTCCCCATAAAAAGATGGTGGCGATCCCTGCGGCTCTCGCCCGCAGATGGTTCGGGAAAATTTCAGAAATCATAATCCATGTGATCGGCCCAACCGATACACAGAACGCGGCGACAAACCCTAATATAAAGAAGATCAGCATAAATCCGCTTGTTAACTGAAAATAAAACGACGTCCCGATTAAGATCATAAAAATAGCCATGAAAGCAGAACCGATGGACATCAGTTTTTTGCGCCCGACTTTATCAATCAATAAAACTGCGATGACGGTAAAAATGACTTCCACGACACCGACAATACAGGTTGTCACAAATCCGGCATTTTGTCCGAATCCCATCATTTTAAAGATTTCCGGTCCGTAGTAGGTGATGGCGTTCATGCCGATCACTTGATTAAAGAGCGCCAGCAGGATTCCAATGATAAGCGCTTTTCTGAGACCTGGTTTGAAGAGCTGTGATAGTGACCCCATTTGTTCTATTTTTAAAGAGTTTTCAATGTTCTTCAATTCTTCTTTTGCGACAGTTTCTCCATTAATGCGTGTCAGAATCGATAACGCTTCTTTTGTTCTGCCTGCTTTCGCCAGCCATCTTGGACTTTCCGGCACGACCAGCAGGACAAGGAAAAAGATAACGGATGGCACCATTCCGTAAGCGAGCATCCATCTCCAGCCGGTTTGCACGCCCCATTCATATGTTCCGGAGCGCTGGACAGCGAGATTAATAAAGTACGTTGCGGAAATACCTAGTATCGTAAAGAGCTGATATAAGGAAGATAAACTTCCGCGTATGGCGGGCGGCGCCGCTTCCGTAATATAAGTGACGGATAATGACGAACCCATTCCGATCCCCAAACCTCCGATAATTCTCGCAATGATTAAGGTCGACACGTCTTGTGAAACAGCAGAAACAACTGCTGATACCGCAAATAACAGGGCCGCTGTCATTAAGATTTTTCTGCGCCCGAACCTGTCGCTTAAAAACCCGGATACCCCGACTCCCGCAACTCCTCCAATCATAATGCTTGAAATCACCAGCCCCTCCATGAACGGACTCAGGCTGTATAAATCCTTTAGAAAACCAATAGCACCGGAAATAACTGCAGTGTCATAGCCGTACAATAAACCGCCAAGCCCCGCCGCGCATGATATCAAAATCACAAATCCCATTGAATGGCTTCTTGTTACAGGAGCATTTGGTTCTAATTGAGTTGGAGTATTCTTCATTTCTCTGCCCTCCCGAAAGTTGAGTAAAGCGTTTACATTTTTCGTTCCAATTGTACGTACTTATTTAAAAATTTAACGAAAATTACTGTTTATTAGTACGTACAAATATAGAATAATCCCGTTTGCATTTTCTGTCAATGTTTTCTTGTATAGATCACTGTGATATACTGAAATTTGTCCGTATACATTTTGGAGGAATGGATATGTTACCAAAATATGCTCAAGTAAAAGAAGAAATCAGTTCATGGATTAATCAAGGCAAAATTCTGCCCGATCAAAAGATCCCTACCGAAAACGAGTTAATGCAGCAATTTGGCGTCAGCCGGCATACCATTCGTAAAGCCATTGGAGACCTCGTATCGCAAGGCCTGCTTTACAGCGTGCAAGGCGGGGGCACCTTTGTCGCTTCACGCTCTGCTAAATCAGCGCTGCATTCCAATAAAACGATCGGCGTTCTGACGACCTACATATCAGACTATATTTTTCCGAGCATCATTAGGGGAATCGAGTCTTATTTAAGCGAGCAGGGATATTCTATGCTTCTGACAAGCACAAACAACAATCCGGATAATGAACGCAGAGGATTAGAAAACCTGCTGTCACAGCATATTGACGGATTGATTGTAGAACCGACAAAAAGCGCTCTGCAAACGCCGAATATTGGCTACTATCTCAATTTAGAAAAAAACGGCATTCCTTTTGCGATGATTAATGCGTCATACGCCGAGCTTGCCGCACCGAGTTTTACTCTGGATGATGTGAAAGGCGGCATGATGGCGGCCGAGCACCTGCTCTCTCTCGGCCATACGCACATGATGGGTATTTTTAAAGCTGATGACACGCAGGGTGTCAAACGGATGAACGGATTTATACAGTCGCATCGCGAGCGTGAGTTATTTCCTTCTCCGGATATGATTGTGACGTTTACGACGGAAGAAAAGGAATCAAAGCTGCTGGAGAAAGTAAAAGAGACACTGGAGAAAAACAGCAAAAACATGCCGACTGCTATTCTTTGCTATAATGATGAAATTGCACTGAAGGTTATTGATATGCTTCGGGAGATGGATATCAAGGTGCCTGAGGATATGTCCATCGTTGGGTATGATGATTCCCATTTCGCACAAATCTCCGAGGTGAAATTAACCTCTGTGAAGCACCCGAAGTCTGCGCTGGGAAAAGCGGCTGCAAAATATGTTATTGACTGTTTGGAGCATAAAAAGCCTAAGCAGGAAGATGTCATTTTTGAGCCTGAGCTGATCATCCGCCAGTCCGCAAGAAAGCTGAATGAATAAAAAAGCAATGTATGGGTTTCCCCTTTACATTGCTTTTTTTTATGGCCTTTATCTGTTTTTCCAAATGTCAGCCACGATTTCAAATGAACGCATTCTGTCAGCGTGATCAAAGGTTTCTGAGTTGACCATAATTTCATCGGCCTGAGTTGTTTTGACAAAGTCTTCAAGCTTTTCCTTCACTTCTTCAGGACCGCCGACGATGGTTGAACTAAGCTGCTCATGAACCATTGCCTTTTCATATGGGCTCCAGATTTGATCCATGTCTTCTACTGGCGGCTTCAGCTGGTTCGGCGTGCCGCGGACAAGATCAAGGAATCGCTGGTAATGCGATGTAGCCAGATGCTGCGCTTTCTCGTTTGTATCTGCGGCGATAATCGTTACGCCGACCATCGCATACGGTTCATCGAGCACTTCTGACGGTGTAAAGGAATTGCGGTACAGCTCCAAAGCGGGAACCGTATTCGCCGGTGAGAAATGAGCAGCGAATGCAAACGGAAGGCCCAGCTCACCTGCAAGACGGGCACTAAAATCGCTTGAGCCCAGCAGCCAAATCGGCACATCTATGCCCTCTCCCGGAATGGCGCGGACTTGATTGCGCACGTTTCCTGACGGTTTAAAGTAATTGCGCAGTTCCTCTAATTGTTCTGGGAAATCTTCACCGCTGCCGATGTTTCTGCGGAGCGCCCTTGCAGTCAATTGGTCTGTTCCCGGTGCACGTCCGAGCCCCAGATCAATCCGTCCGGGATACAGTGTTTCCAGTGTGCCGAATTGTTCA
Source organism: Bacillus sp. XT-2 (assembly GCF_025696525.1). Lineage (NCBI taxonomy): Bacteria > Bacillati > Bacillota > Bacilli > Caryophanales > Bacillaceae > Bacillus > Bacillus sp. XT-2. Next base: position 697,588 of record NZ_JAHVOC010000002.1, on the reverse strand, counting down.
GCGATGACAAGTGACGAGTGATTCGGAAGCATAATACCGCCGGAACCGACGCGGATTTTCTTTGTGCCGCCGGCTATATGGCCGATCAGAACCGCGGTGGCAGAGCTTGCGACACCTTCGATATTATGATGCTCTGCAAGCCAATAGCGGTGATAGCCCCACTCCTCTGCACGGCGCGCCAAGTCCATGCTGTTTCGGAATGACTCTGCTATCGTTCCCCCTTGAACAACAGGAGATAAATTCAAGACAGAAAGCAAGGTATCTTTGCGTTGGTTGTTAGACATATTGTTCTCCTTTGCAGTTGTGATATAAGTAAACAGCCTCATGCTGTTATGTCTTTATCGAAAGGACTTCTATCACACCATAACACAACTGCGTTTAGGATGAAAAGAATTTGATTCGATGAAATTCGAACAATTCTCTATAGAAATTACAAAATTCTTAATCATTCTTGCTACCAAATGTTACTAATGTTAATATAAGTAATATAATAAAATGAAAGGAAGTTTATATGTTTAAAAAATTTTTATTGATGGGGTTCACCGTAATCTTATTAGCAACATTAATTTCAAGTGGTAACACTAATAAAGCCTTAGCTGCTGATTGGATCTGGTCTGGTAATCAACAAAACTTAAATGTAAATGGATTTACTGATGCCTCTTACTACACTAAGAAAGCAACAACAGTTGATTTTACTCTTGGATCACCGTATCCAGGTGGTCATACATTTAAAGGAAATCTGTACTTACAACGAAAGTCCGGTAGTAAATGGACTACATGCAAGAAAACAACTTTTTCTTTTAAAGTATCTGTAACTAAATCATTCTCTCTAAAAGGTTGTAAAACAGGCTATTATCGTGTTAAAGCTACCTTTCAGGGTTCTAAAGCAACAAATACTACCAATACTTTTAAGATAAATCGATAATAATTAAGATATATATCTATTAGCAAAGGAGCTCAAAAAAATGAGCTCCTTTATTAACATTCTTATTTTCCCACAATAAACAGTTCCTGTGCCATCTCAATGAAAAGCTTAGCCGCCAAAGAAGCCTCCTTCAGCGACGGAACAGCAAGCTGCACATCGCGGTATACCTGCGGGTCCAGATCCCGCGTCACCACATGCTCCGGCAGCAGCATGCCCGACATGGACATTTCTGATAAAATCGCCAGCCCCAAGCCTTCTCTGATCATATTGATCGAGGTGTTCATGTTATAGACTGTAAAAGCGGCGTTCAGCGTAGCGCCCGCCTGCCTGAACATATCGTGAAAAGGTGATTCATAGCCGCCGTCACAGACGATTATCGGTTCATGATCGAGATCTTTCAGCGTAATGGCTGAACGGCTGCAAAGCGGATGATCATCTTTGAGCACGACGGCCATTTTGTCTTTTTTCAGCCGAATGTACTCCATCTCGTTTGCCGGATACAGAAGAATGCCGGCATCGATCATCCGCGTGTGAAGCCACTCCTTGACTTCATCTACGGTTCCTTCATGCAAAACAAGCTCTAATTTCGGATACCTTTGTTTAAACTCGCTGATCAGCTTTGGCATAAAATAAGCGGAAGCGGTTGGAAATGTGCCGATATGAATCGTTCCCAGCTCAAGCCCTTTTTCTGCCGCTGCGACCTGCTCAACTTTTTCGATTCCTTTTAACACTTCTCTGATATGGACTAAGATCTTTTTTCCCGTGTCCGTCAGCATCAGGCCGTTTCGGCGGTCACGGATGATCAGTTTCACATCAAGCTCGGCTTCAATTGCGGAAATGGCATGGCTGACAGCCGGCTGTGTCATGTTCAGCGCCTGTCCCGCTTTTGTAAAACTCCCCGTTTCAGCTACTTTGACGAAAACTCTTAATTGTGTAATGGTCATAACAATTTACTTATGCTCCTCATAAAAAAGATTCATTTTATTTATCTTATGTTCTACCGTATCATATGATGGAAATGTTCTACAAGGAGTGATCAAAAGTGAAGCAGCTATCAAAAACGCGGACAGCGCTCCTTCTCGCCTTTCTCGTTATCATGTGGGGGGTCAATTGGCCGCTGTCGAAAGCCGCGCTCGCCTATTCGCCGCCTTTATTGTTTGCGGGCATCCGGACGCTGATCGGCGGGCTTTTATTAGTGATTGTCGCATTGCCGCGTATTCATAAACTGCGTTTTAAAGAGACGTGGCCGATTTATCTTGTTTCTGCTCTTTTAAATATTACGTTATTCTACGGCCTGCAAACGATCGGGCTGAATTATCTTCCAGCCGGCTTGTTTTCCGCTATCGTCTTCTTTCAGCCGGTGCTGATGGGTGTGTTTTCTTGGCTGTGGCTTGGCGAATCGATGTTTGCGATGAAAGTGATCGGGCTGATCCTCGGTTTTGCAGGTGTAGCGGTCATTAGTGCCGCGGGCTTTGGCGGGCATATTTCTGTCATTGGGGTTCTGCTCGCTCTCGGTTCCGCAATCAGCTGGGCGTTCGGGACGATATATATGAAAAAAACAGGGAGCCGCGTCGATTCCATTTGGATGGTCGCCTTGCAGCTGACGATCGGAAGCGTGTTTCTGTTGATATCCGGCTTTGGGACAGAAAGCTTTTCCGCGATCCAATGGACAGCTCCTTTTATCACGAGCCTGCTGTTCATCTCTGTATTCGTCATCGCGCTCGGCTGGCTTGTCTTTTTTACCCTTGTCGGTTCAGGAGAAGCAAGCAAGGTCGCATCATATACTTTTTTGATCCCGCTCATATCAATCGTGGCCAGCTCCATTTTCCTGCATGAACCGCTCACCTTAAGCCTCTTGGCGGGTCTGCTGCTGATTGTCACGAGCATCTGCCTCGTGAATTCGAAATCCAAAGCACAGAAAACCGCGTCGATTGGTGTAAAGGAGAAGGCCGCACAATAAGAAAAACCCTCTTGCCGGATGTGACAAGAGGGTTTTTCTTATTTACTGATACTTGCGTCCTTTGACCAAATATGCAACTGTAATCAAAAGGTAGATCGCCGCAGTGATGAGCGTAATGACAATTGACGTTGTCATGATGACCCCGATCAGAATGGCGAGTAATGCCAGAACCGCAAACCATGTCGTGTACGGGAACCATTTGACATAATAAGCAGGTGTTTCTGTTTGATGTTTTCTTGATTTCAAATGGGCCAATCCGATGATCAGCCAAATAAATAAGACTGTATATCCCAGTGATCCCATTAAGTAATTAAATGTCTGGCTTCCGGCGAACAGAGAAATCAATACGCCAATATATAAAGAAGAAGTGCACATCAGTATCGCAAACATCGGGACGTTTTTCGATGAAAGCTTAGAAAAGATCCGCGGCAGTCTTCCGTCAGTTGCCTGTGTATACAAAATGCGGGACGATCCGTATAAACCTGAGTTCATTGAAGAAATGATCGCCAAAAGGATGACTGCGTTCATGATATGATCCGCGCCCGGAATGCCAACCATTTTAAAGACCATCACGAAAGGACTTTCCGGAACGGAATTCACTTGATTCCACGGGATCAGGCTGACGATGATGAAAAACGGCAGCAGGTAGAACGCGACAATCCGTGTCAGTGTGCTGCGGACAGCTTTCGGAACAACCTGTTCCGGGTTCTTTGTTTCAGCAAGCGTCACACCGATAATTTCTGTACCGCCGTAAGAGTAGATGACGACAAGCATCGCCGTAATCAGCCCTGTGCCGCCGTGCGGGAAAAATCCGCCGTGCTCTGTCAGATTCGAAAACCCGGCCGCTGTATGATCACCGAATGATACAAATAAGAGCAGCAATCCTAATAAAATAAAGATAACAATAACGGTAATCTTGATCATAGCCAGCCAATACTCAGTTTCGGCGAAGATTTTTACAGAAAGCAAGTTCACAATCGTAACAACAAGAGAAATTGCTAATGCCAGCACCCAGATCGGGCAGCCCGGCAGCCAATATTGAATAAAGATCGCAGCTACAACAGCCTCAGCCGCAATGTTAAGCACCCACATTTTCCAGTAGATCCAGTCCAAGAAATATGCAGCGTAATTTCCTAACACCTGCTGCACAAGATCACGGAAGGTTCTCGCGTTTCGGTTGCGCACAGCCATTTCTGCGAGCCCCTGCATTATAAACAGCAAAATAATGCCGCCGAGCAGGTATGCGATAATGACCGATGGCCCTGCCACATCAATTGCCGAACTGCTTCCTTTAAATAAACCTGCTCCGATTGCACCGCCCAGCGCCATCATCATAATATGGCGGGACGTCATCGTGCGTTTTAACGTCTGATTGTCCTTTTTCATCCTCTTTTTCCTCTCCTTCTCGTCTTCAAAAACAAAAAAAGCCCGCCGTCTCTTATCTATACGAATAGATAAAGAGACGACGAGCCTTCGGCTGACCGCGGTACCACTCTTGTTGATCCTTCCTAGAAGAATCCAGCTTTTTGACCCTGTAACGAAGGTTAGCCGTTAAAACATGGGGAATATTCAATCTATTCCGTTTCGTCCTACCACTCCCGGGCGAGTTCAAAGAAGAATCAGGCTGCGTCGCACCATCCCGCAGCTCTCTGTACTGATACCTTTCTTTTACTGCTCCCAATCTATGTGTTTTAGTTTTCTGAAAAACTTAAATTTTATGATCTGAATATATTAACATAATATACGTGCTTCTCTTTTCTCTGTCAATAACTTGCGAGAAAAAAGAAATTGTTATTTTGTCCCTTTCTGAATGGCCTTCCAGAAGGATTCCGATTCGTGTCCTAAAGCATAGACAGAGACACCGGCTATTTTATATTGTTTCGCCAGACGGCTTTTTGTTTCGATTGTTTTTTCATTTTCATACCAAACGACATGTTTATGTTTCTTTTTGTCAGTGTAAGAAAACGTCATAGAACCTGTTTTTTTATTGAATGCCGGCTTTGCTTTCTGCTTCTTAATGAGGGACTTGATGTCATTCCATTCCTGCGCTGAGCTGCTGCTTCCGTCTTTCAGATCCCAATCATAGCCGTACGCAGGGACCCCCATGATCACTTTGTTTGCTTTGATTTTTTTGACAGAAAACTGCAGCGAGCGCTTGATCCAGCCTGTGCTTGCCACTGAGCCCGGTTCGCCCCAAATGCCGTGTTCGTCGTAAGTCATGACTTGCACATAGTCGGCATATTTCCCGATTTTCGCATAATCATACGGCCAGCTCCAGTCATCGTTTTTATCATCGGCGCTTTTGGCCGGAACGGAAACCATTGTTTTGATATGTTTCTTTTTCAAAGCTTGTGAGACATATTGAATGAAGCTTGAGTATGCAGAACGGTCTTTCGGATTAACTGCCTCAAAATCAATATTGACTCCGTAATAGTGGTGCTTTTTTGCCAAAGAAATGAGCTGGTCTGTGAATCGTTTTCTCGCTGTTTTGTCAGTCATGACCCGATTCGCTAAGTTTCCGTCAAAATCATAAATAGCGTCATTATAATTGGAAATGACGGCCCACGTTTTGATTTTATTTTTCTTCGCGTATGTAAGCTGCTTGCTCGGGGCATCGCCAATCACACGTCCGTTTTTATCAAACGCAAACGTATCAGTGGCAATGGAGCTGATATATTTATGGTACTTCGTAAGAGAATTGTATGATGCCGTATCCCCGGTTGTATAGCCTAATGTCATACCGGCCGCCTTTGCTTCTGTTTTTGTATACATAAACAGAACGATCGCAATCGCTAGTGAAACAGCTATGATCAGCCATTTTTTCATTTCGTTCCCTCCTTTTTGACGTCATATTCTTCTCATCGGCCAAATTTTTGGAAAATGAAGTTTTTTCAAGCAGAAAGCCCGGCATAAGTTGCCGGGCTTTTTCAGATCAGCGGTCAGATACGAGAATATAAGCCGCTTTAACCGGACCGTGAACACCGACCACCAAATCCATTTCGATGTCGGCGGAGTTGCTCGGTCCTGTAATGTAGTTAATGCATGAGGGAACCGTGATACCGTCAGCCATATTTTGCCGGATGATATCACTGGCTTGTGTCATTCTCGGCACTATGCTTGATTTCGGCACAATGGCAATATAGGTTGTCGGCAGAAGACTGACAGAGCGGCCGATGTCTTTTGAAGAATAAAGGACAACCGTACCCGACTCGGCCAGTGTGATTTCACTGAATGTAATCCCCACATTGGCTTGCTCCGCTTTTTTGATATTTTCTTCACCTTGGTCAGCATCCCATTCCCAGACTTGCGTTCCTTCACCAGGCCAGTCTTTGGTGAGCAGGCTATTTAAACCGTAAGCCTCAAACCGGGGGTCCTTCGGAATGATGACAGGCCCTCCGGAAAACCGGCTGACTTGTTCGCGCAAGGCATCGTACAAACCGGTTGAATCCGTCTCAATCAGCTCAGTATGGATTTTGACACAATGGTTTTTGAGCACCGTGACTAAGTCATCGGCCGAATACCCTTCAAATGTTTTATATTGCGGCTGATGCGCCCACTCAGGGACGGCCACGCCACCCGTTCTTCTGTCTCGGCCAAGGCGTGACGCGATCCGGTTTAAAAAGCTCTCTTGATTCTGAATGGTTCCCTTCGTCATCACTGCTCCTCCTTCGTGCGTTCACTTGTTTCTCTGTCTGAAAACCAGTCTCTGAATCTTGATTTATGCGGTGCCGGGAAGTCGCGGATTTGCGTCCAGCCTTTAAGCGGGCCGGGCCCTTTTGAAATTTTGTCATCCTCTGTAAAAGGCGTCATGGCGGCCGGCGCCCATTTTGAGCCCATTTTATAAAGCGACAAAGAGGAAGACCCAAGACCGAACGCTTTCATCGCAAGCTTTTCACTGATCGGCGCTCTGCCTTCTTTTTCGACGATGTTCTGACGATGCTTGAGAAGCAGCTCATGAAGCGGGATTTTGACCGGGCACGCTTCTGAACAAGCCGCGCACAGTGTAGACGCGTACGGCAGCTCCTTATAATCGTCATAACCGCCGAGCAGCGGCGATAAAACGGCCCCGATCGGCCCCGAGTAAATCGAGCCGTATGAGTGTCCGCCGACATGGCGGTACACAGGGCAGACATTGATACAGGCAGCACAGCGGATACATTGCAGCACAGACTGAAATTCGGTGCCGAGAATGTTGGACCGGCCATTGTCAACAATGACAAGATGGAATTCCTCCGGGCCGTCGATTTCGTCTTCCAGTTTGGGGCCGGTTAAGGCCGTGATATAACTCGTCAGCCGCTGTCCGACAGCACTTCTTGTCAGCATGCCGACAAGCACTTCAAATTCGGAAAATGACGGGACAATGCGCTCCATTCCCATAACAGTAATTTGTGTTTTCGGCAATGTCGTGACAAGCCGCCCGTTTCCTTCATTGGTTACAAGGCTGACTGAACCCGTGTCGGCAATGGCAAAGTTGCAGCCGGTAATGCCGATATCGGCTTCCAGAAATTTTTTCCGAAGGATGCCGCGCGCATGCATGACGAGCTCTTCCGGTTTTTCTGTCTGTTTATAATCCAGTCTTTCCTTAAACACATCGCGAATCTGCTCTTTATTTTTATGAAGAGCCGGCGCCACAATATGTGACGGCGGGTCATGATCATCAATCTGCAAAATATATTCGCCGAGGTCAGTTTCGACGACTTCGCAGCCTTCCTTCTCCAGCACTTCATTCAGATTGATTTCTTCTGTCACCATAGATTTAGACTTTACGATTTTTTTGCCGTTTTTCTTTTGAATCACGCTGCGGATATAAGAGGATGCTTCTTCAGCTGTCTCAGCAAAATAAACGTGTCCTCCTCTGCTTGATACATTGGATGCAAGCTGCTCCAAATAAAAATCAAGATTTTCAAGGACATGCTGTCTGATCTCCTCAGATAACGAACGCCATTCTTCCCAGTTTCCCAGCTCTTCGGCTGCTTCCAGCCGTCTCGTCCGCAGACGCTCCTGCGCACCCGAGACAGCGCCTCTCATAAATTCATTATCGATCCCCTGTGATACCCGCTCTTTAAAAGCGTCAGTACCGATTTTCATCGCCATGATCCTTTTCCCCCTCTGTATCCAGTGTTATCTGCTGTTGAGCACTTCGGCGATGTGCATCACTTTGACATTCTTGTCTTTTCGGCCGAGCCGTCCCCCGATATTCATCAAACAGCCGCAGTCAGCGCCGATGAGCACCTCTGCTCCCGTTTCCTCCACACATGCGACTTTCTCATCAACCATCTGTTCAGAAATCTGCGCCATTTTAACAGAGAACGTTCCTCCGAATCCGCAGCAGTTGTGTTTTCCCGGAAGTGACGTGAATTCAAGCCCCTTCACATGGCTCAGCAGTTTCATCGGCTCCTCAGATACGCCGAGCAGCCTCGTCATATGGCATGACGTATGTAAGGTCGCTTTTTTATGAAGGGTCGCGCCGACATCCTCTACCCCAAGGACGTTGACGATAAAATCTGTTAATTCATACGTTTTATCCGCCAGCTTCTGCGCTTTATCCGCCCATTTCGGATCATTTTTAAACAGGTGCGGATACTCCCTGAACATTGTGGTGCAGGAACCGGATGGACTGACGACATAATCTGACTCCTGAAACGTTTCAATCATTCGTTTCATTGCTTTTTTGGCGTCATTGACGTAACCGCTGTTGTAAGCCGGCTGGCCGCAGCAGATCTGCCCCTCCGGAAAATCAACCTCACATCCGAGCCGCTCAAGCAGCTCTACCGTTGCTTTTCCTACGTTTGTTTGAAACATATCAACAAGACAAGTGACAAAAAGTGAGACTTTCATGATGAACCCCTCTCTCATCCCCAATATATGATCCGGTCATCTGATGACCTGAAGTTAAAGCTTTTACCAATATCGTACACTATTTGGACACAAAATTGAAAGCATTTTCTAATGATTTCAGCAATAAAAAAACGCTTGCACATAGGACAGAGCGTTCAAAAGGGCTGATATTGCTTTTTAATGTTCCTGCGTATTTCTTATATGTTTTCGCAAAGAGATAAAGGAACGAAAGAGCACTGAGAAGGACGATCCAACCCGCGCCTCCCCTCATTAGCGCAAAAGCCGTTTCAAACAAAAAGCACCGATGAACGCTGATCCTGACATATCCCATAACCCCGGTGTATAGTACAAGCTTTTGCGGACAAATAGACCAACCAAAAATAACCATGTAAATAAAAAGGAACCTGGTTATGTATGATTAACCAGGTTCCTCATTAAATCCATCCTTTCTCCTCAGCAATACTAGCCGCTTCTGTCCGATTTTTCGCATTCAGTTTTTGGATGATTTCTGAAATATAGTTTCGGACTGTGCCTTGAGATAAATAGAGTTCAAGTGTGATGTCTTTTGTTGTCTTGCCTAAAGCAGCCAGCCGCAGTATTTCTTGTTCTCTTACAGTCAGCGGATTTTCATCACGAATCATGTTGAAGGTTAATTCCGGGCTGAACATCCGTTTTCCCTTTACACACTTTCGTATGGCATCTGCCAGATCGTCAATTTCCCCATCCTTCAAAAGATATCCGTGTACGCCGGCTTTGACGGCGCGTTCAAAATATCCTGGGCGGGCAAAGGTTGTCAGAATAATGACCTTGCTTTTACAGCCTTTTTTCATTAGCTCCTCTGCAACCTCCAGCCCGCTGTGAACCGGCATTTCAATGTCCATGATGCAGACATCCGGCTCCAGCCTGAGAATGGCTTTCAGCGCCTCTTCTCCATTTAACGCTTGTCCGATGACCTTCATATCCTCTTCCAGGTCAAGCAAGGATCCCAGAGCGCCTAAAAGCATTCGCTGATCCTCAGCAATAAACAGACGAATCATCTATTTCGTCCTCCTATCATTCTGCTTTTCTAATGAGCGGAATCGTCAGTGTCAACACCGTTCCGTTATGGTCTGAAAGAGTCATCTCTCCGTCAATAAACATCAGCCGCTCTTCCATTCCCCGCAATCCATTCCCAAACATCTTCTCCTTCACCGCTCCTGTTCCGTCATCCCTTATGAGAACGGTCATTTTGTCGGCATATTGAGAAATGGTGACTGCACAATGGGTCGCTTTGCTGTGCTTGATGATATTTGTCACTGCCTCCCGCATACACATACTGACAATATTTTGAGTGACGGGAGATATGTCTGTAAAATCTTCGGCCCCTTCGTATTGAAAGGTAATATTACCCGCTCTTAAAATGTGCCGAATGTTGGCTAGCTCCTCCGTCATGGTGACCGTTCTCATATCCGCTACAAGCTCACGAACTTGTTTGAGTGCCGCACGCGAGCTTGTTTCCATTTCTTTCGCTTCAAGCTTGGTCCGTTCTGCATCTGCTGCCGCCAGCCGCTGAATCAGCTGGCTTTTTAACGTGAGGAGCGAGAGGGTATGGCCGAGTGTATCATGAAGATCGCGGGCTATCCGAACACGTTCCTCTCTTTTGGTGAGTTCCTTTATATGTTCGTTGGCTTGGTCAAGCTTTTTTTCAAGCTCTATTCTTCGAAACATGGAACGAATTCCGAAGGGAGAAATCAGCATAATGACCAGAAACGGAAGAACAGAAAACAGCTCCCTGATCGAAGCAGAATCCGCCAGAAAATGATACAGGCAAGGAAATATCAGCATGAAGACAAGCCCAAAGAAAGCACGGTTGAACTTCGTTTTCTCACGGTAATAGCCTACAAAGTTTGCCGGGAAAAAGCCTAAATAAATATAGCTGATATGATAAAACAAACTATAAATAAAAATAATGGCCATTTGCGCGCATAACCAATACGTAAATGAAGGTCTGTCCGCACTGACGAACAATTGACGATATGTCACAACAAATAGGAGCAGCATGCCATATCCCAGCACTTGTTTGCTGCCTGATTCTCTCAATAAAGAAAGAAACGGCATAATGGTATACACCAAAAAGATATAAGGGAAAAAACCGAAATGCTTTGGAAATATGGAATTTATGAGTTTCATGTATTACACCGCTTCTTGTTTTCTTCTTATATACTTAAATAGTAGCATGAAGATCACTAAATAAGCGATTAACATCAGAATATTTTTCCAGGTTGGAAGCTCGCCTTGAACAAGAGCCCACGCTCCGCTCCCAAAATGATAAGACGGGAGCCATTGACCTATGTTTTTCAATATGTCCGGCATGACCTCGATCGGCATCCACATGCCCCCGCTTATCGCCAGCAGCATGTAAAGCACATTACTGACCCCGGCTGCCGTTTCTACTTTTCTCATGAGACCGATTAATGTCCCTAACGCTAAAAACGGAAATGCCCCAATTAAAATCCAAAGCCCGCTCATGACCCATTCAAACGGTGACAAGTCAATGCCGTTTATGATGGCGCCGGCAAGAAAGATGACAGTAATAGATAAAAGATGAATGACACTTTGCCCGATCATCTGAGCCGCCAAATAAATATGATCCGGCAGAGGCGTGATGCGGATAAAAACTGACCAGCCTTGTGCCCGTTCTTGTACCAAACGGATTCCAAGCGTCATCATAGACGAACCCATTACGCTGAAGGTGGTCATTGACATTAAATAATGGGCATTCCAGGCATCCTTGTCAGGAACATTGGTATTCACTACGTTTGTAAAGAGATAGTAAAAGGCAATCGGCATAACAAGCGACCAAAACACAAAGTATTTATTCCTGAGCACCCTTTTCATTTCAGCTATGCACTGTTTCCGCAGCATGTTCATCTCACATCGCCTCCCTGTTCCCGTCAGCAAGCTGTCGAAATGCCTCATCGAGCGTTCCTTGTTCGATTCGAATATCATGTGCATTGATGTTTTCTTGAAAGATGAGCCCTAACACTTTATCAGTATTTGACGTTTGAATGCTGACTCGCTGATGCTTTTGAGTCACTCGTTCTACTTCCGGATGCCGATAGAGCTTTTCCAATGATTCATCCGATGAAACCTTAAAGGAAACAGACTGCTTCTGAATCCTTGCTCTGATTTGCTTCGGCGTTTCGTCTGCGGCAAGCCGTCCTTCAGCAAAAAACAAAATGCGCTGCGCGGCATCATCTGCTTCCTGTAAATAATGAGTTGAAAAAATAATGGTCTTTCCTTGATCCGCCAAGCTGTTCACTGTCTTCCAAAACTGGTGTCTTGATGTCGTGTCCATTCCGACAGTCGGTTCATCAAATACAAGTAACTCCGGATTGCCGGCAAGTGCCAAAGCAAAGCTCAGACGGCGTTTTTGTCCGCCGGATAATTTCTCTGCCGGTGTTTTCAAATCTTCTTTTGTGAGTGCTGTCAGCGAGACAAGCTCTTTCATGGATAATGGATGGGGATAATAACTGCGGATAAGCTCGAGGGTTTCGCAGACCTTTAATCCCGGCATGACACTTACTTCCTGCAGCATGGTACCGATTTTTTCACGCACCTGTTTTTCATCAGGCTGACGGTTAAATAATTTGATTTCACCCTCACTTGGCTTCAGCAATCCCAGCATCATAGAGATCGCTGTTGTCTTCCCTGCGCCATTCGGGCCAAGGATGGCCACGATCTCTCCTTTTCCTATGCTGAAATGAATGTTCTTCACTGCTGTTTTTTGCTGAAAATGTTTTGTGACATTTCTTACTGACACAACCTCATTCATTTTATGAGCACCTCCTGATTGCTTACATTGATTGTAAAATACCGGATCAGATGATTTTAGTAAGGGGTGTCATGATTTGAGATGACAAATGTCATTTGTGTCATTCAGATGATATTACCGCTTTATATTATATCCGGCACCTAGGCAATCCTTCCGCTACATCTTCCAATCAATCCAGCTCTCCATGCCGCATGTCCTCTTTCTGCAAGACGCCTATTTACTTTCATAGAAAGCCCGCAATTCACGCCTTGAAGTGGTATGATATACATATTAATCTTCATGTCGTTTTAGCTGAAAGGAGCCGACTATGGATCAAGCTATTTTGACTAGGAATCATGTGAAGGTGAGGGGGAACGGCACAACACCAATTGTATTTGCACCTGGATTCGGGTGTGATCAAAGCGTGTGGGATGCCGTAGTTCCTGCCTTTGAAGACGAATACCAGCTGATTCTATTTGATTATGTAGGTGCGGGAAATTCTGATTTGCACGCATATGATATGGTTCGTTACCGCACACTTGACGGCTATGCCCAGGATGTTCTGGATGTTTGTGAAGCGTTAGATCTGTCAAAAGCCGTTTTTGTGGGGCATTCTGTGGGGGCTGTGATTGGCATGCTTGCATCATTACGACGTCCCGAGCTTTTTTCACAACTGATTATGGTGGGGCCTTCTCCTTGCTATTTAAATGATCCGCCTGAGTATTACGGGGGTTTTGAGGAAGAGCAGCTCCTTGGGTTAATAGATATGATGGAGAAAAACTACATAGGCTGGGCAACCGTTTTTGCGGCGACCGTAGTGAATCAGCCGGATCGGCCAGAAATTAAGGAAGAGCTGGAAAGCCGTTTTTGTTCTACTGATCCTATCATCGCACGGCAATTCGCGAAGGCGGCGTTTTTTTCAGATCATCGAAAAGATCTTCCAAAGGTGACCGTGCCTTCGCTTATCCTGCAATGTTCGAATGATGTCATTGCACCGTCATTAGTAGGTGAGTATATGCAAAAGCATCTCCCTTACAGCACACTCATACAGATGAAAGCCAACGGGCACTGCCCGCATATGAGCCATCCCGAAGAGACAATACAGCTGATCAGCGATTATTTGAACGCATACGTGATTTAGGAACGAAAGGGATAGAGGTGACCCTCTGAATGGATCAACAATTGAATTATGCACCATGCGGTTTCCTTACTTTATCTGAAGAGGGTACAATTTTAGCTGTCAATCACACCTTGCTTAAGATTCTTGATTACGAATCGGAACAGGTGATCGGCCAGCATGTCAATGCTCTTTTAACCGTTCCTGCAAAGCTTTTTTATCAGCTTTATTTTGTTCCGCTTTTGCAGCTTGAACAACACATTGAAGAAATGTACATCTCCCTGGAAACAAACAATGGGGAAGAAGTCCCCGTCCTTGTAAACGCAGTTCGGAGAGCGGATCAGGAAGCCGCTGTAACAGAATGCGTTGTCATTCCGATGCGGAAGCGAAACGAATATGAAAATGAGCTGCTGATTGCCAGAAACGCGGCTGAGGAAGCACTGCTCGCCAAACAGAAAGCAAATGCGGAGCTGGAAATTGCTTTGCAGACGCTGAAGGTGAAACAAGAAGAGCTTCTTGCGATCAATAAGCAAAATCAGCAATTCAGATCGAATACAAAAAGAGAGCTTGAACTCGCCAGAAAGATTCAAGAAAATTCATTGACCGAGCCGATCTTGAATGATCAAATTCAGATTGATTCGTATTATAAAGCATCCAGTGACTTATCAGGCGACTTATATGGATTTTATCAAATCGATGAGCACCGCTACGGCTTGATCCTCCTTGATGTAATGGGACACGGCATTTCTTCTGCATTAGTTACGATGTCCCTCCATCCTTTATTCCAGCGATTAATGACACAAGGGATCAGTCCCGACAAAGTCATGAAGGAACTAGACTACCATCTTCACAGTTTGTTTCAAAACGACGAGGAAGCAAGGCATTACTGTACCGCTATTTGCCTCATCATTGATACAGACCGGCAAAGAATTGATTATGTCAACGCGGGCCATCCGCCCGCGTTATGGCAGGATGCCGAGGGAACCCAATCAACGCTGGACGCAACCGCACCGCCGATTGGGATGTTTGAAGAAGCGGTGTTTCAGTCAAGCACCCTTCACTATACACGCGGCGGAAGGCTGCTTCTTTATACAGACGGTGTGATGGACCCGACGGCATCATGTTATTTACACCGTTTAATAAAGGATCATCCTGATTTGCCTATAGCTGAGCTGAAAAACAAAATCCTCTCATCTCTTCAAGCTGAGCCCAAGAACGATGATGAGTGTTTTATTTTAGTAGATGTAAAATAAAAGAATCCATGAGAGATAACAATGCGTTGTTACACCTCATGGATTTTCATTATTTTTTCGGGATATGACCTGTTTCCGCGTATTTGAATACCTGTAAGGACGGCAGCGGATGTCCGTTGAAATCAAACAAAGCTTGATTATCCACTGCACTTCCTCCATACCACTTACCTGCGTCTTCAGGATCGTATTCGGCTGCATAGCTGGAGGCCCATCCGGAACCATATGTTTCCCATATCGTTTTATTTTTCTCCAATTGCGTCTTCGGGCCGACCGGAATCCACGCAGGCTCCCAATAAAAAACGCCCAATCCGGCTGTTCCTGTCTTTGCCACTGCGTCCATCACATCTCTTACGGCATTTGCCTGGCCTTGCACTGAAATCGGGTATGGCAGCGTCTGACCGCTTTTAGGCGCTGTGTTTTCATGTCCGTCTCCGTCTTCAGCCGTATAGGTGTATGACGTTTCCGCCACCATGACTTTTTTGCCGTACGTATCCGCAACAGCTTTCAGCACGGAGGACAAATTGTGTAACGTACCGTGCCAGAATGGATAATATGAGCTGGCAAATACATCATAATCGACTTTGTTTTTGTTGAGGGTTTCAGCAATATATGAATATCGTCCTGACGTTTCTGGGTTGGTGAAATGCAGCGCGACCAATATGTCACGATTTGTTTCCCTGACTGCCCGGCTTCCTTCATTGAATAATTGACTCATCTTCTTCCAATCCGTTTCACCGGCAAATGCTCCTGTTGTTTCGTTTCCGACCTGTACCATACCGATATCAATGCCTTCCTTGACCATGGCTTGCAGACTTTGTTTTGTAAATTCATAGAGCTTCGCTTTCTTAGCTTCGAAGCTTAAGTTCGCCCAAGCCTTTGGCACCTTCTGTTTTGCAGGATCTGCCCAGAAATCGGAGTAATGAAAGTCTGCCAGCAGCTTCATCTCGTTCGCGGTTGCTCTTTTTCCGATTTGGATGGCTTTTTGAACATCATTATTGCCTCCCCCATAACCATTGCCATAAGCGTTATACGGATCATTCCAAATGCGGACGCGGACATAGTTGACGCCTGCTTGCTTTAAGGTTGTAAAGATGTCCTGACGTTTCCCGCTTGCATTGTAAAAGGTTACACCGCTGTTTTCTAAAGCAATAATGCTCGACACGTCAACTCCCTTGATAAAGTCCTTGTTCATGCCCGCTACCTTTTTAACAAAAAGGGCATTTGCCTGAAGCTCTGACACATATTTCTCCCCCTCTGCGGCGGCATATCCCGTCGAACTTCCGATCCCGCTCCAGACGATGACAGCGGCTAACAGCACGATGATTCTGCTTTTCATATTTCCACCCTCTCACGTAAGCGATTTCAAAAAAGACCCCGCCCATATAGAGCTGAGGCACACCTCAATGTGAGTTCACGACAATTCTCACTTCATATTTTTCCAAGATCAGGTCTCCTGAAAGCATTTCACCAGTAACGATATCCTTCACACGCTTATCAAACGAAACCAGCTGCTGTTGTTCCGTAAAATTCATGATGAAGATATAGTCATTGTGCTGATCCTGTCTCGCCTGTACGGAGACGCCTTTACCATGCTTAACCGGAAAAACCGGAGACAAAGACAGTTCTTTTATCAAACTTTGATAAAAATCCTGGTGAAATTGATCCTCTAAACGCGCGCCGATAAAATACGCTTTTCCTTGTTCATATTGATGGCTTGTAACCGCAGGGGTATGCGCATAAAAGTCATCCTGATACACACCCTCTGCCGTTGCGGCTTTCAATTCGATCACCGTTGCATAATCTTTCATTTCATACGTTTGATTGCGGTAGCTGACGGCATTTCGGTCTTTCGGATACAGCGTATCTGTTTCGAGCGGCTCAATTCCAAATATCGTTTGCAAGTCTGGGTGCCAGCCGCCTGTGTACGTTAAGTCATGCTCGTTGACGATTCCGCTGATATAGGTCATCACCAAGGTTCCGCCGTTAGCCGTAAACTTCTTTAATCGCGAAATGGTTTCTTCACTGATTACATACAGCATGGGGACGATCAGCAGCTTATACGCTGAAAAATCGTGTTCTTTTGTAATGACGTCGACCGGGATATCCTGTTCCCAGAATGTGCGGTAATGCTGCTGCAGTGTTTGCGGATAACGCTTTGTCGCTTTTGCAAATCCCTGAGCGTCCTCAAGCGCCCAATTATTTTCCCAATCATACAAAATAGCAGCTTCAGACGGTCTCTTCGTTCCAACGACTTCAGACAGCTGTTCCAATGTCTCCCCGACTTTTGCCACTTCTTGAAAGACGCGGTTCTTTGTGCTGTTGTCATGATCCACAATCGCCCCATGCAGTTTTTCCGATGATCCTCGTGATTTTCGAAATTGGAAATAGAGGACGCTGTCTGACCCGTGGGCAATCATTTGCATAGATGAAAGCAGGTTCATGCCCGGGCGTTTTGCTTTGTTTACGTTATGCCAATTGACAGCGCTAGGCGTACACTCCATTAATAGAAAGGGCTGCTGCTTCAGGCTTCTGTACAGATCATTGATAAAGCCGACCTTCATCGCCAAATCTGCTGTGCTTTCCCAATCATTGTGCCACACAGGATAAGCGTCCCAGCTGATAACATCCACATGCTTTGCAAATTTGCTGTAGTCGAGACCCTGATAAGGAATTAAATCTGGTGTATCACCCATAAAATTCGTTGTTATCGGAATGTCCGGCGTCAGCTCTTTCAGCGGTACGATTTCATTTTCATAAAAGGAAATGGTTTGATCCGTGACAAACCGGCGCCAGTCTAAGTTCAGGCCGTGCAAGCCATTTTCTCCAATCGGGGAAGGGCTTTCAATTTGTGACCAGTCATTAAATGTATGACTCCAAAACGGCGTCCACCACGCCTTATTTAATACCTTGAGACTATTGTCATATTTCGTTTTCAGCCACTCTCTGAAAGCGTGCTGACATTGGTCACAGTGGCATTCTCCTCCATATTCGTTGGAAATATGCCACATGAAAAGCGCCGGATGTCCGCGGTATCTTTCTGCTAATAAACGGTTGATGTGCCGCGTTTTTTCACGATAGACCTTGGACGTCAGGCAGTGGTTATGCCGTCCGCCGTGCAGCTGTTTCACTCTGGAGGCATTGACCCGCAGCACCTCAGGGTAGGTTTGCGACAGCCAGGCAGGACGCGCTCCGCTCGGCGTTGCTAAAATGACACGGCCGCCGATACTGTGGATACGGTCAAAAACATCATCAAGCCATTCAAATTGATATACACCTTCCTCCGGCTCAAGCGCACTCCATGCAAAAATGCCGACAGAAAACGTATTGGTATGGGAAAGCTTCATCAGCTTTATATCGTCGGCTAAAATATCCGGCCGATCCAGCCATTGATCAGGGTTGTAGTCTCCTCCGTGGAGCATAAACTTCGCTTTTGTAACGTGCTTTTTTTCAAGCTTTGACATGATTTTCTCCCCCTTATTCTCTTATCCTTTCGTTCCGCCTGCGGTTAATCCGGACACAAAATTCTTTTGCAGCATGATAAAGATGACGGCAACCGGAATGCTGATGAGCAAGGCACCCGCCGCAAATGTCGTATAGCTTGCTCCCATGACATCATTAACTAAATTGAATAAGCCTACGGGCAATGTATATGATTCAGGCGTTCTCAATATCGTTGATGATAAAACAAAATCTCCGAGCGGGCCGGTAAATCCATTCATCGCAACCACTGCCGCCATCGGTTTTGACAAAGGCAGGATGATCTGCAAAAAGATCCTCGTGCTGCTTGCCCCGTCAATCTTTGCGCTTTCGTCTAAATCAATCGGAATGGAATCCATATATCCTTTCATCAAGTACGTATTCATCGGGATCAGGCCGCCGATATAAAGCAGGATCAGCAGCCAATGGCTGTTGATCATTCCTAACATTTGAGCCAGCACAAACAAGGCGATCAATGCAGAAAACTGAGGAATCATTTGCAGCAATAAAAAGAGCGTTAATGCGTATTTCCTCCCTTTAAACCGAAAGCGGGAAAACGCATAAGCCGTAAACGTCACACAGATCAGTGAGCCAGCCATCGTAAACAGGCTGATTTTTATCGAATTGATATACCACTGCACATATTGAAGGCTTTCTTTGCCCGCAAATAATTCTTTGTAGTGGTCAAATGTCGGATTCTTCGGAATGAGGGATGTACTGATTAAACTGTTGCCGGGATTAAAGCTGGCGCCTGCCGTCCAAAGGAGAGGATACACAATGATGGCCGCCATGCAGGCTAAAAACAAGTAAGAGAAAAGGAGCCGCATAAATTTTCTGACCTTCATATCTGCCAGCATGTCTCAGCCCTCCTCTTTAAAAGACTTCGTCTGTCTGAATTGCCACAATGCAATGGCAATCACAAACACAGACAATAAAATGGTTAAAGCAGCCGCAAGGGAATATTGGCTGGACTGCATCGTCAATTTATAAATCCACGATACGAGGATATCTGTTCCGCCGGCTGTTGATCCCGCAACAGCCGGACCGCCTCCATTGAAAAGATAAATAATATTGAAGTTATTAAAATTAAATGTGAACTGCGTAATGATAATCGGAGCCATCGCAATGAACACCATCGGGAGCGTGATGTATCTCAGCTTTGAGAAGATGGAAGCACCATCAATTGTCGCCGCTTCATAAAGATCTTCAGGAATCGATTGCAAAACACCCGTTGAAACAAGGAAGATATACGGAAAACCAAGCCAGCCTTGCATGAGGATCAGCGCCAGCCTCGACCAATTCGCATCTGTCATCCACGGAAGCGGATCAATGCCAAAGAAAGCCAAGATGTCATGATTCATTGCGCCGAAACTATCGTTAAACAAACCTGCAAAAATTAAAATCGTGACAAATCCGGGAACAGCCCATGGCAAAATCAAAATAGTCCGGAAAAACCGTTTAAACCGGATGTCTTTCTGATTCACAATGATCGCCAGCCATATCCCCAGACTGACTTGCAGAGTGGAAGCACAAAGCGTCCACACCACCGTCCAAGCCAGCACATCAAAAAAGGTCGAGCGCCAAATATCGACAGTAAAAATATCAGTGAAGGTTTGAAAACCAACCCAATCTACTAATTTAGCAGGAGGAGAATGATATAAATCATAGTTTGTAAAAGCTAAGGCAAAGCTGAATAAGATGGGAAAAATCACCGCGAAAACTAAAATAAACAGAGATGGTCCGCTGACGACATATGGATAGCCCTGAGCGACGATATTTTGATATTGTTCCTTGAGAGAGCTCAAGGGCCTCTTTTCATCACGGCGTTTTCCGCTTTGATAAGCGTCTCGCAAATTCACATAATATACCGCAAGTCCAAAGCATGTCACAATGACAGCGATAATGCCTTCCGCCAGCAGAAACACCGAGTTATCCCGCGGCACCTCTGTTCCCAGCGTAAAGATTCCCCAAAGCCCCATATTCAGCAAATCTCCAAATACCGCAAAAAACGATGCGCCCAAAAGGAGAAACAGGAGGCCTTTAATCCATTGTTTGTTGTAGAATTGACCAAGGCCCGGAATGATTGACAATAACAAAGCGACTTTACGATGCTGCACCGTTTTCACCTCTCTTACAATACAAATCTACTTTTCTCTTTATGTTCCGCTATGCTTTGCCTTCATCTGCCCTTTGGCTGTTTCGGCAGCCTGATCTAAGGCTTTTTTCGGGTCCGCTTTTCCTGTTGCAATCGTTTGTAATGCCGAATCAGCCGGGGTCCATATTTCATTCATTTCCGGTATATTCGGCGTCTGCTCTGAGAAGCGGGATTGTTCGGTGACCGCCCGTGCCGCTTCGCTTTTCATGATCGCCTTGTCACTCGCTAATGATTGAACGGCCGGAACTTCTTTCGTTTGTTCATATCGTTTTTTGGAATTCGTTTCATTTGTCAGAAAAACGGCTAACTCTTGCGCCAGCTCTGCATGTTTTGAAAATGCGCTGACATTGTAGCTTTTGACGCCGATAAAGGAGCTCATGTTTTTGCCGTTTTCCAGCTTCGGAAGCTTGGTGATGCCATAATCAATTCCCGCTTTCGAAAAGGCTTCTACATTCCACGGGCCTGAGATAATCGCAGCAGCCTTTCCTTCTGTAAACAGTGATTCGAGTACATTGATTCCCTGCTCTCCGACAATGCCAGCCGGGAATAAGCCGTCTTGATAAAACTTCTGAATCAGCTCAGCACCTTTGACAGCGCCTTCATTATTGATTCCAAGATCAGACGGATCATCGTTTCCATCCTTATCCTTTCCAAAGATATATCCGCCGTACCCGCCCATGACACTTTGCGCGTAATAAATTTGATCAAATAAGGCTAAAAATCCAAATTTGCTGCCATCAGCCGTTTTTTTAGAGTAGTCGTACCACTCTTCCAGCGTTTGCGGCAATTCGTCCTTTGAGATGAGATCTTTGTTATAAAAAAGCACTGTTGTTTCGACGGCTTTAGGTAGGCCATAAAGCTTCTGATCCACCATTTGAGACTGAATGGATGCGTCTGTGTAGAGCGATTGAACATCCTTTTCGACGTTTAATTCTTTGATTAATCCCTCTGTGACAGCCGTTCCGATCTGGTCACCGGGCATTGTTAACACGTCAGGCCCTGTGCCGGCCGGGCCGTCCATACGCAAATCTTCAATCTGCTGGGCATAAGGTTTTTCAACAACTTTGACCTTTACATCATGTTCTTTTTCAAATTCGGCAACAGCGTCTTTAATGCCGATGCTTTTTTCTTTATCCTCCCACACGACAAGCTCTGAGCCCTTTGAACTTGTTTTTTCGCTGCTGCTTTCCTGCGGTCCGCAGGCGGCTAAAGATAAACTGACAGCCGCGCAGAGCATGACACCGGCGTACTTTTTTATCATTTTCATCAATTGTCACCCTTCCGTATTAGATGAAAGCGCTTTAAAAATAATATAGCATGACTAAGAAAATGTGTAAACAAACTATTTACTCTTGTAAGTAAATTTTTTTACCAAACAAAAAATGACTTAGAATACTAAGCCATTTTGAAATACGATTTAATTCATGCTCTTTCTGACGATTAATTCAGCTCCCATATATAACGTTTTAACCGTTTTCCGCTTTTCCAGCACTTGCTCAAGCAATAATTCCACAGCGTTTTTACATAGTTCCTTGATATCAATATGAAAGGTCGTCAGCGGCGGAGAGACGTACTTGGCAAAGCTGATGTTATTGATGCTCACGACGCTCACTCTGTTTGGTATCGCGATTCCTTTTTCATTCAGGGCCTGCAGACAGCCGACCGCAATCGGGTCTGCCGCGATAAAAAAGGCGGTCGGAAGCTGATCACCCAATGCTTCAATCGCTTTAGTCATCAGGCGGTAGCCATTTTCGACGGAGAAGCTGCGGTGGCATAAAATATAGCGCTCGTCCAGCATCCCTTTTTCCTGCATATAGGATCGGAACGTTTTTTCACGAATATCCATTTCATCTTGATTCGTGTTCGGATTTTTGTACGTGCCGCCAATAAATCCGATATTCTTATGCCCTTTTTCAACTAGGATGTTTACCGTTCTCTTCGTCATTTGCGCTAAGTCCGGCCTTACCGAATCAAAATGGTCGGGATCAGGGGAAGAGTCAATAAAAACGCCGTTCTCCGTCAGATTTCTGAGAAACGCTAATTCTTTATCAGAAAAGGTGCCCACGGCAATAAAACCTTCTGTATGAGCTGGAATGCATTCAATACCGTCCGTTATTTTATAGGTCGTCATGTCGACATTGAAGGTTTTCGCCAATTTCTCTACTTCTAATCTCATTGTTTTGAAATAGACATCTTCCAGCTCCTCTTGATCTGTCAGCCAATATAAAAAAGCGATGTGTTTCACCAGCGGCCTTACAGTTTTCTTGCGATAATTAAGTTTCTCCGCGGCTTCATATATCTTTTCACGCGTCTCGTCCGGTACAGAAAGGCTCTCATCGTTATTTAAAACACGGGAAACGGTTGAAATCGAAAATCCCGCGGCTTGTGCGATATCTTTAATTGTCGCCATTATATCTGCCTCCATTTTCAAACATGCCAGTGTTCGTTTTAGTAAAATATTTTACTTTCTTTTTCGTAAATGTCAAGCTGTGTCAGCCGCACAATGTAAATAAGACTGAACCATTACAGCTCAGTCTTGGTTGTGTGTATGCACCGGCAGAATTGCCCGGGAAATGAGTCGGTTATTGCACGTTTTCCTCAAAATATCCCGAAAGGACATCTTCCACATTCGTCAAGTGTGCCAGCATCGCTTCTTCCGCCTGTGCTCCGTCTTGGGCAGCCACGGCATTATAAATCCGTTCATGCTCCTCATAAAGCCGCTGTACCGAGGTCTTCTTGGAAAACAGCCAGATTTTCCGCGTTTCTCTCATCGTTTCCAGCAGCAATGATGATACGTGATTCATCAGATGTTTGAGCAGATCGTTTTGTGAAGCGTCAGCGAGTGCCAAATGAAAGGCGAAGTCTGCTTTTTCACCTAGCTCCCCGTCTGCTTCGATCTCCCCCATTTCCTTTAACGCCGCATGAATGCTTTGGAGATTCTCTTCTGTCCGTTTTTCGGCAGCTAATGAAGCCACGCCGATTTCAAGCAGCTTTCTGACCTCGAGCAGCTGTTTGACATCTTCTTTTTTCATTAAAAGGGCGGCTGACAGAGGCTGAGAAATTTGATCAGGTTCAAACTCCTTCAGATAGGTGCCTTCTCCCTGTTTCATTTCGACAAGCCCCATCGCTTTTAATGCGGAAAGCGCTTCGCGCACCGCTGAACGGCTGACTTGAAAGCTTTCGGAAAGCGCCTGAACGGAGTCAAGTTTATCCCCCGGCTTCAGTTGGCCGGTTTTGATCATATCTAATAATGCATCCGCTACTTCTTCATATATCTTTTTTGTTTTAATCTGTTTATATTTCAATGCAATTCACCCCGCAACTTGTAGGTCTGGCTGTTTACGATCTATTATACTCCCTTTTGGGCGCCGCCAAAAGATTTAGACAATTTCGTCAAAAAGTCTTGTACTTTGATTTTTTTCAAAATATAATGCTAGGTAACTGGTCTTATTATCTAGTCATCAGATGATCATATCATCTTTAGAAACCGCTTACACATAGCCAGTTATGTTTGAAGGAGGGGTTTGGGATGCAATGGACACAGGCATATACGCCTATAGGGGGAAATTTGCTTTTATCTGCGCTTGCCGCACTTGTACCGATTATTTTCTTTTTCTGGGCACTCGCAATTAAACGAATGAAGGGGTATACAGCGGGATTGTCCACCTTGGGAATCGCGCTGCTGATTGCTGTATTGATTTACGGGATGCCGGCGGAAAAAGCGCTGATGTCCGCTACACAAGGAGCCGTATACGGCATTCTGCCAATCGGCTGGATCATTGTGACGTCTGTTTTTTTGTATAAAATCACTGTCAAAACGGGACAGTTTGATATTATTCGCAGCTCTGTTCTCTCCATTACCGATGACCGCCGGCTTCAGGCGCTGCTGATCGCTTTCTCATTCGGGGCTTTTTTAGAAGGAGCGGCGGGCTTCGGGGCGCCGGTCGCGATTTCGGCCGCACTGCTTGTCGGCCTCGGTTTTAACCCTCTTTATGCGGCGGGGATCTGTTTGATTGCCAATACGGCACCAGTAGCCTTTGGGGCGATTGGGATTCCGATTACAGCTGTAGAAGGGCCGACAGGGATTCCGGCGATGGAGATTTCTCAAATGGTCGGGCGGCAGCTGCCGTTTTTATCTGTATTTATTCCTCTTTATTTAATTATCATTATGAGCGGATTCAGGAAAGCCTTTGAGGTATGGCCGGCGATTCTTGTTTCCGGTGTTTCCTTTGCCGCTGTTCAGTATCTCAGTTCCAACTTTCTGGGGCCGGAGCTGCCGGATGTTTTGTCGGCGCTAGTGTCGATGGCTGCGCTAGCTGTGTTTTTGAAATGGTGGAAGCCGAAGAAGACATTCCGGTTTGCGGGGGAGCGGGAATCGGCCGCCGCGATTGAAACGGCAAAACTGCACCCTGATGCACCGGCTTACACCGGCGGGCAGATTTTTAAGGCCTGGTCGCCGTTTCTGCTGCTGACGGTGATGATTTCTGTTTGGGGCATTCCTTCGGTCAAATCCGCGCTGACAGGGCATTATGAAGGCACAGCCATTGTCTTAAAATGGCTGAATGTGATTGGAGAACAGCTGACTTTTGCTCCTGGGGTGCCTTTTTTGAACAAACAGATCGTCAATGCTGACGGCACTCCGATTGAAGCGGTTTATAAGCTTGAGGTGCTCGGTTCGGCAGGCTCCGCGATTTTAATTGCCGCAGTGCTGTCAAAATTCATCACGTCCATTTCGTGGAAAGACTGGGGAGCTGTTTTTAGCGAAACACTGAAGGAATTGAAGTTTCCGATTTTAACGATCGCCTCGGTCGTTGGTTTTGCATATGTCACCAACTCCTCGGGAATGAGCACGACGCTCGGCATGACGCTGGCGCTGACAGGCTCGATGTTTACCTTCTTTTCGCCGGTTCTCGGCTGGCTCGGCGTCTTTATTACCGGCTCGGATACGTCGGCTAACCTGCTGTTTGGAAACCTGCAGAAAGTAACGGCCTTATCGGTCGGAATGGACCCTGTCCTATCGGTCGCGGCCAATTCATCAGGCGGCGTCACCGGCAAAATGATTTCCCCGCAGTCAATCGCGGTCGCGTGTGCGGCAGTCGGACTCGCCGGGAAGGAGTCGGATCTTTTCCGCTTTACGATCAAGCACAGCTTGTTTTTGCTGCTGCTCGTCTGTATCATCACCTTTTTGCAGCACCAGTTTTTCAGCTGGATGATCCCGTAAAAAAATCCTCCCTTACAGGGAGGATTTTATTTGTACCGTTTTCTTGCTGCCGATGACGGAATGTTCAATTGATCGCGGTATTTCGCCACTGTGCGTCTGGAGATTTGGATGCGATGCTGTTCATATAACAGGTCGGCAAGCTTTTGATCTGAGAGGGGTTTTGTTTTATCCTCTTGCTGAATCAATGCTTGAAGATGCGTTTTGACCGCATAGTTGGATGTATCGCCATCCCCAGAGGCCTCTGCTTTTCCTGAGAAGAACATCTTCATCTCAAACAATCCGTAAGGCGTTTGTATCGTTTTCCCTTTAATGGCCCGGCTGATGGTTGATTCATGCAGGCCCAGACAATCCGCCACCTCTCTCAGTGTCAGCGGCTTCATGGCGCTCCGCCCTTTCAGGAAAAAATCTTTTTGACGTGCGGTCAGCTCATTTACAATTCTGGTGATCGTCTGCTTCCGCTGCCTCAGCGCGCGGCTCAGCCAGCGCCACTCCTGATATTTCGCAGATAAATAGGAAACCGTATCCTGACAGGCGCCCGACGATAGAAGCGGCCTGTACTGCGGATGCAGCTCAATCTCCGGGAACGAGCGGCTGTTCAGTTCCGCTGTGATCTGGCCGTTTTTAACGATGATGAAAATGTCAGGTTCAATATACATATCCTGCTCCGGACTGGCAAACAGAAGGCCGGGTCTTGGGTGAAGCGCAGCAATTTTATCAGAAATGTCCTGAATCGCGTGAAGCGGGATTCCAGTTTCTTTTGAAAGCGCTTTCCAGTTTTTTTGCGCAAATACATCAAAGTGTTCTGAAACAAGCAGTTCCGCCTGTTTATTTCTGTTCGGAAGACGCTGTAATTGCAGCAGAATACACTCTTGAAGAGATCTTGCGCCGATTCCCGCTGGTTCAAGCGACTGAAGTTTTCTCAGCACCGCTTCCGCTTCCTCTGCCGAAACAGACAGGCGCCGGGCTGCCTCCTCCACATCTTCCTCCAGATATCCGTTTGAATCAAGCGAATGTATCAGATAATTAAAAATCTTTTTTTCAGTGTTAGACAGATTCATATCCAGCGACTGCTGTTTGAGGACATCCTGCAGTGTTTTTTGCGGATTGCTTAATTGAAGGCCCGTCTCCTGCCTGCTGATCCTGTTTTTGCTTGTTTTATGGTAAGATAGTGGCGGTGTGTCTGTTTCCTTTCGTTCAATAAGAGGGTTTTCCAGTGAGAGCTCATCAATGTATTCGGCCAGTTCCGCCGAATGATAGCCAAGCAGCGTGATGGCCTGCCTGAGCTCCTGTGTCAGTTGAGGCTTTAGTACTTGTACTTGCTGAAGTTTCATATCCATCTTGCTCACTCCCCTTTCTTCATTGTACATGATTGGGATGACACCGTATACATTTATGAAAAAGGAGCTGCCAAAGAAATGTCTGAACTTTTTTCTGTACCGTATTTTATTGAAAACTTAAAGCAGCATATTGAAATGAACCCGTCTGAGGATAAGATCCACGCAATGAACAGCTACTACCGTTCTGTGGTCTCAACACTTGTGCAGGATCAGCTGACAAAAAACTCAGTTGTCCTGAAGCGGATTCAGCATTTAGATGAAGCCTACAACAAAGTAAAACGCGGAGAATCAAAATAAACCTTCCGCTCACATGTGAGCAGGAAGGTTTTCCTTCTTTGAGGCGTCCCGAATGATTTGAGTATTTGGCACTCCCTCCATCCAAGTATGATAGTAATTGGCGTTTTTTCCGTAGGAATTATCAATGACCGTGTTTTCTTTTTGAAGAAGAGAAGACAAAATATGGCCGTGCAGCCTTGACGTTTCCACCGATTTGTAACGGCTGAAAAAGCGAATGGCTTTGGTGACGATGTAATCCGAGTATTTTCTCCATATAAATGCGATCGGCAGAGGATTGCCCGCTTTTTTGTTCAGGACGTTCAGCGTTTGGAGAAAAGCGATTGTCCGGCGGTCTGAAGCTGACAGCACTGTACGCCAGTCATAGCTTTCCGCTTGCGCATGTCTTTGAAGCTCATCATTTGCTTCATGATCTGTTCTGATAAATCTCAGCTTTTGGCCGGTCGGCTGCTGTGTCGGAATGATGGGAAACAGCTGGTGGGCCATATCAGGCAAAAGCTTGATATGATTGTTTTGAAAGTACGCCTGTGCCGTGGCATAGGAGGCTTTTTCCCTTGTGATGATATGCAGATTTGAATGGGCAGAGAAAATGTCAGCTGTCCGTTTTAAGTTATCTTCATTCTGATAATAGATCGATTGCGGCAGGATGACAATTTTGTGGTCCGGATAGGTTTGAACGATTTTCTCTCTAAATCCTTGATAGTACGGATATAAATCCCCGAAGTTGCCGCCTCCCTGACAGACGATGATCAGATTCGGATCAAGCTTACGCCCGATTGGGAAATTGTCTGGATTCCAGCGGTTTCTGACCCGAATGTCATTTTCTTTAAAAAAGGCTTCCGTTCCTTTCATTATAAATAGATCCCCTACATTTCCGTATAGAGGATAGTCGGCGTAAATGATTTCGGATTGCTTCGGAATCATTTCGAGCAGCCCGGCCAGTTTTTTCTTCAGGCTGATTATTGAATGCTTGCTGTCCATCTCTTCACCTCTGTTGTTTGGAATAAGTGTAACAACACATCGATTACTCGGTCTTGATCTTCTTCGGTCATATTTGTTCCGGATGGGAGGCAGATCCCTCGCCTGAATAAGTTTTCGCACACACTTTCAGAATCTGAATGGGAATAAAATGCAGACGAAGTAAACAGAGGCTGGGTATGCAGCGGCTTCCAAAGCGGTCTCGCTTCAATCTGTTCTTCAGCAAGATGCTGAACTACCTCATATGGAATCAGCCCGTTATCGAGCGTGAGTGCAGTAAGCCAGCGGTTGGACACGCCTTCCGAGTATTCCGGCATAAAGCAAACGCCATCTATGCTGCCAAGCGCTTTTTCGTACCTCGCAAAAATCTCCCGTCTTTTCTCCACCCGCTCATCCAGCACCTCAAGCTGGGCAATGCCGACTCCGGCAAGGATATTGCTCAATCTGTAGTTGTGCCCGATTTCACTGTGCTGATAATGAACAGCAGGATCGCGGGCCTGTGAAGCGAGAAATCTTGCTTTTTCAATGGCGGCTTCATCGTCTGATACAAGCATCCCGCCTCCTGAAGTGGTAATGATTTTGTTTCCATTAAATGAATAAACGCCGAAACGGCCGAATGTCCCGCTCTGCTTCCCTTTATAGACCGAACCGAGGGATTCAGCCGCATCCTCAATGACCGGCACGCCGTATAAGCCGCACAGGCTTACAATCTCATCCATTTTCGCGCTTTGTCCGTACAGGTTGACGGCAATGACCGCTTTTGGCGGATTTCCATTTCGTTTCGCTTCCCCCAGTGCTCTTTCAAGTGCTTTCGGAGACATATTCCACGTATCCGGCTCAGAATC
The DNA here is from genome assembly GCF_025696525.1 of Bacillus sp. XT-2. Classification (NCBI taxonomy): domain Bacteria; kingdom Bacillati; phylum Bacillota; class Bacilli; order Caryophanales; family Bacillaceae; genus Bacillus; species Bacillus sp. XT-2. The sequence goes on along the minus strand of NZ_JAHVOC010000002.1, from coordinate 668,395 downwards.
TATAAAAACAGGCACCGCTTTTTCATATAAAATCGGGTTTGCCGTTGCCACAAATGTAAAGGACGGACAAAACACGATGTCTCCCGCTTTTACATCCAGCAAACGTAGCGCCAAATGAATCGCGGCGGTGCCTGAGCTGACCGCAGCCGCCCCTTTGGCGCCGACTCGTTCAGCCAGTTTTTCTTCAAATGTATTCACAAGCGGCCCAAGCGGCGCAATCCAGTTAGAGCGAAAGGCTTCTGAAATATAGTGCTGCTCCCTGCCGCTCATATGAGGGGCGGATAAGTAAATTTTTTTATGCATGTAACCATCCTTTGCTTTAGGTTTGAATAGAGGAAATCACGCGCGCCGGGGTGCCGGCTGCCGTTACTCCGTCAGGGATGGAGCGGATCACCGCGGAGCCTGCGCCGATAATGCTCCAAGAGCCGATAGTAACCTGCGGAATGACGGAGGCCCCGGTGCCCACATGAGCCCCTTCTTGAACCGCAATACCACCAGAAAGCGTGGCGCGCGGAGAAAGATGAACAAAATCGCCGATCTGATTGTCGTGCTCTGCAATCGCGCCCGTATTGATGATACAATGGGCGCCGATCTGAACATCAGCCTGAATAATCGCACCGGCCATAATAACCGTTCCCTCCCCGATGACAGCCGATTTGCTGATGATGGCTGACGGGTGGATTAATGTGATGAAATCTTCTTTGTATAACCCCAGCCGCTCCGCCAGCTGTTTCCTGACGCTGTTGTTTCCAATTGCAATCACAAACATGACGTCAGGGATCAGTCTGCGCAATTCAGGAATTGCTTCCGAGGGGCCTGTGTACAGCTCTTTCTCAGCATCAAATGTGCTGAATTTATCGTCCAGCACCGCAGCTAAGCGCGTGTCTGAACGGGCGCTTATGAGTTCTCTGATCACCTTTCCGTGACCGCCGTCTCCCACAATGGCCACGTTTCTCATGAGGACACATCTCCGCTTCCTGTGAAGCGTTCTGCGGTCACATGATTGGTTTGCTGTATACCTTCTGACACAAGAACTTTGCGTACCGTCAGACATAAAATTTTCAAATCGATCAAGAATGAACGGTTGTCAACGTACCAAACATCCAGTTCAAATTTCTTTTCCCAGGAAATCGCGTTTCTGCCGTTGACCTGCGCCCAGCCTGTAATCCCGGGTTTCACCTCATGGCGCCGTGCCTGCTGTTTCGTATAAAGCGGCAGATAGTCCATCAGCAGCGGCCGGGGACCGACGAGGCTGAGGTCTCCTTTCAAAACGTTCAGAAGCTGTGGCAGCTCATCAATGCTCAGCTTTCTGATCAGCCTGCCTGTTTTCGTAAGCCTGACTGCATCCGGCAGCAGATTTCCCTCACTGTCCCGTTCGTCCGTCATCGTTCTGAATTTATAAAGGGTGAACGGCTTCCCATGCAGGCCGGGCCGTACTTGTTTAAAAAAGACAGGCGATCCTATTTTCAGCCTGACAACGGCGATAGTGAATAGAATAATGACACCCGTGCAGCACAATAAAAGAATAGCGGCCGTCAGATCAAAAAGACGTTTCAGGATCAAATATTTACAGCTCCTTTCGTTTTTCTAAACCGTTTCAGCACCAGCTGTCGTTCTTCTTTCGTACAAACAAGCATAAAAGCGAATACCCCGTAGCAGCAGCTGACAGCGGCACCTGCGGCAATCAGTGATGTCCAGCTTTCAATGGTGATACATAACTGAATGGCCTCACAAACCGCCCAGGCAAATAAAGCGGCAAAGACCGGACCGAACATGCCTGTAAAGAACACATGCTTTTTGTAGCCGGTAATGCGTGATACATATAGCGGCGTAAAGATGACATTTTTCAGCACAAGCGAAATCGCCCCGGCCAGCGTAATGCCGTAAAGCCCCAGATGCGCCGGCCCGCTTAATGTGACCGCCAGCACAACATTCACTGCGCCTAACAGCAGGGTGACGAGCGCCGGTGTTTTTTGTTGATTAAAGGCGGTCCATATATAAAACAGCGGCATAAAGGCAAGACTGACCGCCAAATATCCGGCGTGAATATATAAAAGCGGCACTACAGAGGAAAAGGACGGTCCAAGCCAGATCGTCAGAAAAGGCCCGGCCAAACCTCCCAATAATGCAGCCGGAAGCGCAAGCAAAAGCCCGTTCAGTCTCACTGCCTGATTGGCGTACTTGACCAAGCCGTCCATATCGCCTTTTGAATAATAAGAAGTAATGACAGGCGCAAATAGAGATGCGACTGTTCCTGCCAAACTGCGCAGCAGCAGCGGAAACTGGATAATCGCCGCGTATTTTCCCGCTTCAGATGCACCCAGCACCAAGTTGGCGGTCAATAGGTCGATCTGCAAAAAAAGCAGCACGCCGATCTGATTGACTGAGTTCCAGGTTCCTGCCTGAAACAGTTCCTTGCTTATGCGGAATGACAAGTCTTTCAGCCTAAATGAAAACCATGGAATCAGTTTTCTGAAAAAGCAGAAAGACAGAATAGACGCTATGACGGCACCGGCTAAAGCGGCAAGCTGAATCTGCCAGATTTTTGGCGTAAAGCAGGCAAACAGCGCCAGCACACACAATACACGGATGAGCATTTGCACCGCCTGAATAGAACTGGTGATATACAGCCGATTGGCATAAAACGGCGCCGCCCCAAACCCCGCCATCAAAAATGTTAAAAGAAACAGCAAACTTCCAATCAAAATCGACAGCCGAACATCAGCCAAAAGATCCTGAGGGACGTTCATAACGCGGTCAATAAAAAAAGCCGCACTCAAAAGAGGCAGCAGAAGCAGCAATGAAATCAAAACAGACGCAGCCAAATAATTGCTGATATACGCATTTGCTTTTTCCTGCTCTCCCCTGTGGGCTGCAACAGAAAAAAAACGCACAACCACGGAGCTGAGCGCCACCGTGATAATTGAAAAATAATTAATCACATTTTGCGTTAAATTCACAAAGCCGAAAGCCTCCACACCGAGCGTTTTGACAATAAAAGGCGTCATCCAGACAGACAGGAATACGGACAGAAGAAAAGCTGTGAGATTGGCGCTGAAGTTAATGGTGAATTTCATGCCTGCTTTGCACTGCCTTTCATGGTTCCCCGTGTCTCAAAAAACAGTTTGATGAGAAAGATCAGCCGCCATTTGCACAGCCCTAAGACCAATCGCTCGCCTCTGCCTAATTTCTCATGCTGGAGCGGTGTGTGTCTGACAGCCTGCCGCACCATGTCATAGGATAAAATCTGTCTGATCTGTTTTTTGATGTCTTTCGCCGGCTGCGGTGAGGCACAGGCGTTTGCCAGAAGCATCGGAAGCTGGTGCTTGCAAATGTACACATCTAAATCTTCTTTGCATACAGCCGCTAAGCCGCACTGATTGTAGAATGCGAGTTTGGCTTGATATTGTTTTTGGATATTTTCATCCATCGCAGGTTTATAAGGGAGTTCCGTCAGGCTGTTCGGATTTTCACGGTATATGTACAAGCCTTCATCCAGCATTTTTACCCGCTCGGCTTCATAAAAAGCAGATAAATTAAAGGGTGAATCTTCAGCAAAACGGATGTTTTCATCAAACCACAGGTTCGCCCTTTCCAAAAGCTCACGGCGATACACATATCGCCATACATACCAGATAAATCTCGTTTCGTGGGCACATTGGAGCTGTACAGCTATATCCGCTTTTGTCAGCATACGGCCTGTTTCGAGCTGCGGCGGTACGTATACCCGTTTGTCTTCAAACTGTTTATAAAATCCGCAGCCAGCGATATCGAGCCGGTGCTGCTCCGCTTCTTCTGCAAGCCTTTGAAACATGGCGGGAGAGACATAATCGTCTCCGTCTACAAACCCGATATACGTGCCGCGCGCCGCTTTGATTCCCGCGTTTCGTGCCGAACTCAAGCCGCCATTTTTTTTATGAATGACTTGAACTCTTGCATCCCGTTTCGCGTATGCCGCTGCCATCTCACCAGATCGATCGGGTGTTCCATCATTAACAAGGATGATTTCTATATCGGAAAGCGTTTGGGCAAGCAGTGAATTGATGCATTCTTCAATGAATGGTTCAACGTTATACATCGGGACAATAATGCTGACGAGCGGTGTCATTGTGCTTCACCGCTGATTTTATCCCGCAGCCCTTTAAAATACATATCCCGCGGAAAGCCGGCACGGTTTGTTTCTTTTGTCAGCAGCTCTTTCACTGCGGCTGTCACAATTTCCGGCTCCGGCTGTTCAATCAGCTTCATGGTTGGAATACCTTTCAGCCATTGGTAGCCTTCCATGACTTTATGATCAAAAGACCGGATCACTACACACGGCGTTCCTGTCAGCGCACAAAAAATCATGCCGTGCAGCCTGTCTGTGACAACGGCTTCAGCACTTTGCAGCTTAGACCAAAGCGCTTCCAGCTCCTGTTCCCGTGTGCCGCGGCTGACCCGGCGACCGATCGTTGTCGTAAAAGCTTTGATATCACCAAATTCATCAAAAAGAGCGGCCTTCACGCGGTTTCTCTGATCCTCCTGAAGCACGCTTTCCTGATCCTCGCGCAAACACATATAAACCCCTTCGCGATCCGCAGGGGTGCTGCTTCTATCTAAATACAGCACCATATCAGGCTGCTTCAGGATCTTTTTTTCTTTAAAATGCCGCTTCATAAATTGATACGTAGTTTCATCCCGGGCCATCAGCAATAAACCAGGGTGCGCGTTATAAATTTTCTGCGCCCGTTTCAGCTCTCTTCGTCCCTTTTTCGTATCAGAAAAATGAACGGTTGCCGGTAGCTGGACGATTTGATAATCATGAAACGTTTTAATGATAAAGCGGCGCGTCCACTCTTCATACCGGTATAAATCCCCCATGTTTCCGCCGCCGATGATAAAGACCATATCCTCCGGGTGGCGGGAGCGGATCAGCGCTTTTGCTGATTTGTATATGTCCTTCATATCGACCTCAACGATTTCAAAATCGGAGTATTCATGCTCAAGAAACGCTTTGCTCGCATAAGCAATGGCGTGATCCCCCAAATTGTCATGGGAAGGCAGCAGGGTCAGAATGATTTTCTTTTTATGTGCGGCAGCCTTTTCCGGCTGATCGGCCGCCCCCAGCCAAAATTGAGACGGGTACTTGACCTTTAGCAGCAGCCATTCTGCAAGATTGATTTTCAATGAATGTAACGACATGTCTTCACCCTCTGATTTTCATTTTGTACTCGATCACTCGCTGATACGCGGCGGACGCCATGGCAACGAGCGGAATCATTCTGTATTTCGCCATCAGCAGCAGGCATGACCGTTTTGCGTCAAAAGGCGCTGTCCCCGTTTTCGACAGACTGCCTTGAAACACCGGATCAGCGCAAATCACGCCGACCGTTTTGAGCCTTTCCAAAAGACGCCGGCTGCCGCTTGTTTTCCATTCGTTCAAGAGACAGATGGTCCCATGGAGAACGATAAAGAAATCAAGCTCCTTTCGGTACTCCTCCAGCTTGTTGTTCTCCTGTAAAAACGCTGCGTTTGCCTGATACAGCGCCAGTCCTGATTCAAACAGTTTTTTCTGATAACCCTGCACGATGGAGGAAAGGTGAATGCGATAATGGTAGAGAGGCGCTTCTACATAGGAAACCGAGCGGGCGAAAAAATGTGCCCTGAAGCTGAAAAACTGATCCTCGACATGCTCCAGCTCACCTCTGAGCGGGAACGAAAGCCGGTGTGCGTCAATCATGCTTCTTCGGTACAGTTTATTCCATGAAAATCCCCTGACCTTCCCTTCGAATAACGCCTTGATATAGGACTCCTTCGGCTGATCCTGATAGGTTTCCGCAATGTCTGAGACAACGGTTTTTTCAGTGTCCTCAAACTCCGCGGCATAGTTGCAAATGACCAGATCGGTTTCCTCCGATGCTGCCTGAACCATTTGCAAGCAATAATCAGGCTCGATCCAATCGTCTGAATCAATAAAAGCCACAAATTCGCCGCGGGCCGCCTCGATCCCTCTGTTCCGGACCGCACCGAGCCCTTGGTTTTCCTGGTGAATGACTCTGAATCGTTTATCCTTTTCTGCATATTCCTCCGCGATGTCCGGGCTGGCGTCTGCCGAACCGTCATTGACGATGATGATTTCAATATTGTCCAATGTCTGGTTCTTTAAAGATTCAAGGCAGTTTCTGATATAGGTTTCTGTATTATAAACAGCGACTAACAGACTAACCGCAGGTGTTTCCATAATGACCGGCTCCTCTTGCATAAATTACCGGGAAAAAATCGTTCTGTACGGCAGAACGGAAGAATCAACCGGCATAAGCAAATAACTGTATAAAAAATAACAAACCACAATGGCGATATAGATCAACGCATTCGATTTCTCATCAAATATTCTGACAAAATAAGGGACTAGGATCATTTGATACAGTCCGAAGTAAATATTAAACCTGGCAAAGATCACGTCCTTTGTGGCCAAGAGACCGAATAAAAACCCGAGAAGGCACAAATTGACGACAATATCGATTTGCGGCCACAGCTTTCGGAGACGCTCCCTGTAACAAAAGGCCAAAAACAGCGGCAGGACCAAAACAGCGATTTTGACCACATTCATTCCGTTTGTATTTGTCATCAGCCACTTTTCATAATGGCTGTATGAGCTGTTTTCAAGGACAACGACAAATACCGAAATAAATTTCTGATACAAAAAGGTCATGCCGAGAAATAAAGCTGAGAGGCCGAATATTGCCGGTGACCAGGCTTTTCTTCTGACAATAAAATAGACCGGAATCATCACCAGCGCCGAGGAGTGAAAGAGCGAACTGACCAGCACAATCAGAAAATAACGCTTCCAGTTTCCATTGATGATATAGCGAATCGCCCAAAACAAAGCGGCTGCCACCATGTATTGTCTGATTCCGTTAAAGGATGCGTAATAATGAAAGGTTCCTAAAAATAAAAAGACGCTCAGCTCAAACGGTCTTCCGTAGTCTGCCAGCGTCTTGATAATAAAGATATAGGTCACGGCCGCAACGGTCACATACATGATTTGCGGGTCCTTCGTGATGAAATTCATCAGCCATAGCAGTGCGGTAAAGCCCGGATCTGTTGCCGTTTTCGCCGTGCCGAAACCGAATATCTGCCAAATATTTTGATAGTCTCCTGCCATTTGATACAGCAGCGTATACGTCTGAAAATCTGTACCGACCCTGTAACGCAGGCCCGAAACAAGCACAAGTGAGGCAAGCGGAATCCAAATGAGAAGCTTGTTCGGACGATAGCCGGTCGCAAGTGACTCATCCCGGCCGCCGCACATTTTAGCAAACCAAGACCAAATATATACAATTCCCATATTGACGACATACACAATCATTTTTATTGTCCTTTTTCAGTGCTAATCTGATATAAATTCATCAATGCACCCACATTTCGCCGCGCATCATAGCCAAGTTTCGCAAGGGTATCTTTCACGAGCTCCCGCTTCGGCCTGCCTGCGGCGGCCGCTCTTACAATTGTTTCAGCCCAAATATCCATCGGCTTAGAGAGACTCACCCTTTTCACAAGTCCGAGCCCCGTGTCGACTTTTTCTGTGATCGTGTCGGAAATAATGCACGGAAGGCCCGAAGCCTGCGCTTCCACAAGCACAACAGGCAAGCCTTCGTACAATGACGGCATGACAAATACATCAAAGGTGCGCATGAGCTCATGAATGTGTTCTTCAGTTCCTAAAAAGAGGACATCTGAAAGCAGATTCAGCCGCCGCGCTTCCTCCTCCATCTGCTCCCGCAGCGGTCCGTCTCCTGCGAGAACCATCTGAAAACGAACTCCCCGTTTTTTCAGGTGAACGGCAAGCTTCAGCAAAAACGCGTGGTTTTTCACTTCATGAAATCGGGCCACATGACCAATGATCAGACGGTCAGATGCTATGCCGCGTGCTTTTTTTTCGTCATCGGCCGCCTGCCCGGCGGGAGAGAACAGATCAAGGTCGATTCCGTTCGGCAGCAGATGAACACGCTTCCGCTCCATATTGGATCGCCCGAACAAAAACCGGCCCGCATCCTCTCCGCAAGCGCACAATTCAGTCGCATAAGCCAAAATGAGGCGTCTGAACACCATCAGCTGCAGGCGGTCCTTCCAATTGAAGCCGGTCTTCCACGAGGTGTTATGGGAATGGCATACTCTGACCTGCACCCCGGCTAGCCTTGCCGCAAGCGCGATAAAGCCGGTTTGAAAATCTGTGTGCGCATGAACCGCGCTGAACGGCCCGTTTTCTTTTATTGTGTTTCTTACATTCTTCACAAATGTGAGGGGATTGCTTTGTCCGATACTCGGGACATAAAAAAGCCGCCCGCCTAGCGATAAAATTTCTTCATCATAAGCGCACGGATCATTTCGATAGGTTAAAAAATCAAATTGCACCTTGCTTCTATCCATTTTCCGATATAAATTCATGACCATGGTTTCCGCGCCGCCCCTGTTCATGCCGCTGAGAACATGGAGCACGCGCTGCTGGCTGTTATTCATGCTTCACAAGCCCTTCCTTCTGATTCATCACTCTTTTTTTATGATAACGATTCATCACAGCAGGAGGCATAAACGCGCGAATGAGCGGTTTTGCGATATAGATGTAAGCGGAAAAAGGAAGCTTCAGGCGTCTGCATGCCTGGTACACAAGAATAGCGTTGTCGATTGAATAGGTAAAAGACCGCCTCTTGAATGCGTCGCTGTCTTCCCTTACTTTATACAGCGCTTCTTGGAGGTTATAGCCTCGGAAGCCCTCTCCAAAAAAGCGGAGCCACAAATCGATATCCTCCATTCGTCTTGTCCGCCGCACCGAACGATAGCCTTTCAGCGTACGGTAAGCGCTGGCTCTCATCATGATTGTCCCATGACAAAACGGCGTCCCTTTCGCCATGATGGCCGGCTCCGGAACAGAAGGCAGCATCCGTGGGCCCCTTACGCCAAATTCATCAAACACTAGCATGCCGGTGCCGACCACCTGGTAGTGCCGATGCTTTTCTAAAAAGGCAACCTGCTTCTCCAGACGGCGCGGAAAGGACAGATCATCTCCGTCCTGACGGGCGATATACTCGCCTGTCGCATAAGAAAGACAGTGATTTAACGAAGCGGCCAGCCGCTTGTTTGTTTGATTGTGAATCAGCTTGATGCGGTCGCTGTAATGAGCGGCATACTGCTTCGCAATACGGAGCGTGCCGTCTGTTGACGCATCATCGCACATAATCAGCTCCCAATTTTTATAGGATTGGCTGAGAATGGATTCAATGCTTTCCGCCAAAGTGCGTTCACAATTATAAATGCCCATAATGACAGAAACTTTCGGTCCTGAATTCATACGCTTTTCTCCTTTTTATCCATATCCATGTACACGGAATAAATATCTGCCATTTCTTCTACCGTTCGCGCTTCCGAAAAGCGCAAGGCTGTTTGGCGGCCTTCCTGTCCGAGTGTTCTCCGCAGTTCCGGCTCAAGGTAGAGCTGTTCAATCCGATCGGCAAAAGCGGCGCTGTCGCCAATTTTGATGAGAAACCCGTTTTTTCCGTCCCGGATGATTTCCCGGTGTCCGCGGTTCTCAGTGGCAATCGCCGGCTTCTCCGCCGCCATTCCCTCAAGCACATTCATGCCGAGGCCTTCTCTGATGCTGGATGCGACAGATACATCCGCAAGCTGGATCAGCTCGTGAATATCGCGGCAAAAGCCGTAAAAGCAAACATTGCGGGAAGCTCCAAGCTTTTCAGCTAAGGCCCGATACGTTTGTTCCATCGCTCCTTCTCCGGCAAAAACAAGACGGAGCTCAGGAATCTTATCTTTCAGCAGTGCGGCAGCTTCAATTAACAGCTTCTGATTTTTGTTTAGGTTCAGTTCAGCCGGATAGATCAATATAAAGTCGTCTTTTTGGAAGCCGTGCTTTTCTCTCAGCCTATGCTGCTCTTCAAGGCTGACTGGCCGGAACCTGTCTGTATTAACGCCGATGCCGTGAATTTTTTCTGTCATTCCGCCCGGTCTTTGAAGCCCTTTCGCTCGTGTGTAATCTTCTTCATTTATGGTGATCAGGCAGTCTGTATAGGCAGAAAGCCATTTTTCAACCGGATAATAAAGGACCCAGTTTTTCATCGGCGCTCCGCTGCAAAAATGAAATCCGTGAGCGGTGTAGATCACCTTTGTTCCGTTTCGTCTCGCATGCCGTGACGCAAGCCGGGCAAGAACACCGCCGACCGGCGTATGGCAATGGACGATGTCGTACTGATTGGTCTCGATCACTTTCTTCAGCTGTCTGTAAACGGCAATGTTCTGAGGATGAAAGGGTGACCTTCGGATCGGAATGGAGAATTTCTCATCGACATACGGCAGCCGCGTCTGTCCGCTCGCAGCAACATGAACCTTCCAGCCCAATTGTTTAAACCATTTAAAGTAAGGAAGATGAAAAGCTTTAAAGTGATAATCGACAGTGGCACAAAATAGTATTTTTTTCGTCATCTCCACTCCCCCTAACGAACGCCGGCAGCCGTCATTTCGTTTGATGTGTCTATTGCCGCAAACAGCCGCTCTCTGAGCTCGGCTTCCGGCAGCTGATTGAAATCTTCTATAAAGCGCATCAGCAATGGCCAGTCGCCGTCCACCGCTTTGCCGATATGGATTTTCGGAAAAACTTGTTCAGCGTGAACTTCATTTTTGTTCAGCAGCTCCTCATACATTTTTTCACCCGGGCGAATGCCTGTGAACTCAATCGGAATCTGCTCCGTCGTGTAGCCAGATAAATGAATGAGGTTTTTGGCGAGATCGACAATCTTCACGGGCTCGCCCATATCAAGAACAAAAATTTGGCGTCCTTTCGCCAGCGCTCCAGCTTGGATGACAAGCCGTGACGCTTCGGGAATGGTCATGAAATAACGGGTCATCGCCGGATGTGTCACCGTAACGGGACCGCCTTTTTCAATCTGTTTCTTAAAAACCGGAATGACGCTGCCTCGGCTGCCAAGCACATTGCCAAAGCGGACAGCGACGAATTTTGTTCTGCTGAATTTCCCCAAATTCATAATAATCATTTCAGCAAAGCGTTTTGTTGCCCCCATTACATTGGCCGGGTTCACCGCTTTATCAGATGAAATGAGCACAAATGTCTCTGTCCCGCACATATCTGCCGCTTCCGCCACATTTTTTGTTCCGATAATGTTGTTTTTGACTGCCTCTTCGGGGTTGTGCTCCATTAAAGGCACATGCTTATGGGCAGCCGCATGATAGACGACGTGCGGTTCGTATTTTTTCATTAAGGTAAACATTTTGTCGCGGTCCTGCACATCCGCAATTTCTGTGTGGAACACGATGTGTTTGCCGAATCGTCCATTCAGTTCAGAATAAATAGAATGAATGCTGTTTTCCCCATGGCCGAGAAGAACGATTTCCTTAGGCTGGAACGCGCTGATTTGCCGGCAGATTTCCGAGCCGATTGAACCGCCCGCTCCTGTGACGAGAACTGTTTTTTCTTTGATGCGGTTTGAAATTTCGCTTGTGTCGAGGGTTATCGGCTTCCTGCCGAGTAAATCCTCAGCCTTTACATCTCTGATTTGCCCGGCAGTGCGCGTTCCAAGCAGCATTTCATCAAAATGAGGCATGATTTTGATGTTCACTCCGGTCCGCACGCATTCTTTGTATAGCACCTGCAGTTCATGGGTACGGAGAGAAGGAATCGCAATGATAATATAGTTAATTTTGAGCTTTTGCACCGCAGGCATGATACTTTCTTTTCCGCCGATGACGGGCAGTCCCATCATTTCCAGCTTATGTTTCGTTTGATCGTCATCAATAAAAGCGACAGGTGTAATGTCAGGATCGTCTTTCTGCAGCAGCTGCCTGACCATCAGGGTTCCGCCTGATCCCGCTCCGATAATCAATGCGCGGGCCGACGTGCTGCGTTTTTTTCTGATGCTTTCTTTTAATATTCTCGATAAAACGCGGGTCCCCCCGATGAACAGAAGCTGAAGCACCCAGCACGCCGTTAACAGCCGGAAAAACATTGTATGATACACAGCGTACTGAATGATGCCGGTCACAGCGGCTGAAATCGTAATGACCTTAAGCAGAGCGATCAGTTCGCCAAGCCCGGTGTATGTCCAGACTTGTTTATACTGACGGAACAGGATAGCACATACATGATAGCTGAGGAGCAAGCTGACAGCGGTAAGCAATAATGCTCCGGAGTCATAAAATTGATAAGAATCTTTTAAAAATTGATATCCTGCAATAACTGAATTCAAAACGAGATAAGTATCCAGCGCGATAATCATTGACAGTCTTCTCCGGTAACTCAACCTTTTCCCCCCTAATACTTTTATCGGTTTAGCTGCGGCGGTTTCGTCATCTAAAAAACGACAGCAGCTAAACCGATAACATTTCCTATGTATATCAAATAAGTGGGCATTTAACCCGTCCTCACGCCCCGCCAGCGACGACCAGCATCTAAGGCAGCCTGTTCAAGCTTGCCCACAGCGGAGCCGAGTGCCTCCATTGATACAGGTAAGGAGACATCACCTAAAAGCAAAAATTAATAGGAATAGTGTTCAGATTTTTTCATTTTCTTTTTATTTAAGAGAGCGCCTAACAGCTTTGCATTGGATTGCTCCAGTGCGTCCTTCGCTTTCAGGACGGTATCGGTTTTTGTTTTTCCGCTTAAGACAACGAGCACGCTTCCATCTGTCTGGTTCGCTAAAATTTGAGCGTCCGCGACAGCTAAAAGCGGAGGAGAATCAAAGATCACCAGACTGAATTGGTCATAGATATCTGATATCAAATCTCCCATTGCCTTCGAGGATAACAGTTCTGCCGGATTCGGCGGCGTCGGTCCGCTTGTCAGCACATATAAGTTATCGATCGGGGTCTTTTGCACCGTTTCATTTAGAGAAGCATTGCCGACCAGCACATTTGTCAGCCCGGTCAGATTTTCAACCTGAAACGTCTGGTTAATTGTCGGTTTTCTTAAATCGGCGTCCACCAGCAGCACTTTCTTTTCCTGCTGCTGCGCAAAGACTGCCGCAAGATTCGCTGCACTGAACGATTTTCCTTCACCAGGCACAGAGGAGGTGACGAGAATGGACCGCAAGTTGGTCTGTACGGATGAAAACTCAATGTTTGTCCGAATGGTGCGATATTGTTCCGCAACAATTGATTTATGATGTAAAACGGATATTTGAGCCAAACCTCGCCTTGCTTTCTTTTTTCTAAAGACCACTCACTTCACTCCTCGAAATGTTTTATCCAACCCTGCGATTCCGTTTCTTTTTGACATCAGGGACGGAGCCTAAGCAGGGCAATCCGGTTTTCTCGCTGAGCTGCCGTGCGCTTTTGCACGTATCATCGAGAAAATGCAGAAAAAATGCCAGTGTAATGCCGCCCATCACGGCCGCCCCAAAAGCCATGACCATATTTCTCATTCGGGACGGCTTGATCATCGAGCTTTCAGAAGCCTTCGCCTCTGATAGAATATGTACGCCTTGGACATTCATTCTTTCATCTACTTCTTTTTCAAACTTGCTGACTAACGTGTTCGCAATCTTAGCCGCTCGCTCGGGATTGTGATCCTGAACAGCAATGGTAATAATTTCCGATTCATTTTCACTGCTTGTCATCACTTTTCCTTTCAGCGAGGAAGCCGATTCAGAAAGATGCAATTCCGACTTGACCTCTTCCATCAAGGCCGTGCTTTTTATAATCGATTGGAACGTGCTGCTGTACTGAAGATTTCGCTGGATGTCACTGAGATTCGAGTTTTCTTCACCGTCTGATTCATGAATCAGCACTTGAGTCGACGCCTGATAAGTCGGTGAAATAACCTTAAATTGCACAAAACCTGTAATAAAGGTGACGCCTATTGTGATGAGCAGAATCAGCACGAATCTATGTCTGACAATCGCGTATAACTCTTTAAAACTCATATTCTCATTCATATATTCATAGCCTTCAGCCTTCTCACGGCTGGCTTCCCAAGCCCCTTTCTGTTAATGATTGGATTATAAAAGAAAACTTTATTATTTAAAAATTGCAAAATAAGCCAATAAGTTCTCTTTAGAGAACAATATCATGATTTTCCTCTTATTTACTGCGCTTCCCTTATTATTTTAAATTTTATAAAGAACGAATAATTCCTTATAATGAACGAAATAACGACAGGAATAGAGGAGAATTTCATATTATGATTGGAAGAATTATCCGTTTGTACCGCAAAAGAAAAGGCTATTCTATTAATCAGCTGGCTATCGAGTCAGGCGTTTCTAAATCCTATTTAAGCAAGATTGAAAGAGGCGTTCATACGAATCCGTCCGTTCAATTTTTGAAAAAAGTATCAGCAACCCTGGATGTCGAATTAACAGAATTATTCGACGCTGAAACGATGATGTATCAAAAAATCAGCGGCGGAGAGGAAGAATGGCGTGTGCATCTTGTACAAGCTGTTCAAGCCGGAATGGAAAAAGAAGAATTGTTCACTTTTACGAACAAGCTAAAGAAAGAGGAGCCTGAAACCGCCTCCTACCGAAACCGAAAGCTGACAGAATCGAATATAGAAGAGTGGAAAGCGCTGATGGCGGAAGCGAGAGAAATCGGCCTGACGGTTCAGGAAGTCAAATCCTTTTTAAAAACGATGGGAAAATGAATATCGTAGAAGGGCTGAGGTTCGCATCGTAAGGTCAAATATGGCTATAATGGGGGGAAAAGGGAGAGAACGCTATGTCTGAATCAGTGGTCAAAACGCAATACGGCACAGTGAAAGGCATTTCAAAAAACGGTGTCCAAACATGGAAAGGCATCCCCTACGCAAAGCCGCCCGTCGGACAATTGCGCTTTAAAGCACCTGATCCGCCGGCGGCCTGGGAAGGCGTACTGGACGCAACTGCATACGGCCCGGTTTGCCCGCAGCCGCCTGATTTACTGTCATATTCATACCCTGAACTCCCCCGCCAGTCTGAGGACTGCCTGTATGTAAATGTATTTGCACCTGACACTCCGGGCAAAAATCGTCCTGTCATGGTGTGGATTCATGGCGGCACATTTTATCTCGGCGCGGGCAGTGAGCCTTTATACGACGGCTCGAACCTGGCGGCTCAGGGAGATGTCATTGTCGTCACTCTGAACTATCGGCTGGGGCCATTCGGCTTTTTGCATTTGTCTTCCATTGATGAAGCGTATTCCGACAACCTTGGACTGCTTGACCAAACCGCGGCTCTGAAATGGGTCAAGGACAATATCTCTGCGTTTGGCGGCGATCCGGAAAATGTAACGGTGTTTGGAGAATCAGCAGGCGGTATGAGCATTGCCGCACTGCTTGCCATGCCTGCTGCAAAAGGCCTGTTCCAGAAAGCAATCTTGGAAAGCGGCTCTTCCCGAACCATGACAGAAGAAAAAGCGGCAAGCACCGCGCATGCTTTTTTACGAATCCTTGGAATTGACCGTTACCAATTGGACAGGCTGCATACTGTGTCTGCGGAAGATTTGCTTAAAGCCGCCGACCAGCTGCGAAAAACCGAAAATGAAAATATCTTTCAGCTGTTCTTCCAGCCTGCACTTGATCCGAAAACACTGCCTGCTGAGCCGGAGAAAGCCATCGCTGAAGGAGCCGCTGACGGCATTCCGCTGTTAATCGGAACAAATCGTGATGAAGGGTATTTATTTTTCACGCCGGATTCAGAAGTTCACTCTCAGGAAACAATTGATGAAGCGCTTGAGTATCTATTGGGTCAGCCGCTGGCAAAGAAAGCGGCCGAGCTGTATCCGCGCTCTCTCGAAAGCCAAATTCATATCATGACCGATTTGCTGTTTTGGCGCCCGGCCGTCGCCTGCGCCTCCGCCCAGTCCCGTTACGCACCTGTCTGGATGTACCGATTCGACTGGCATCCGGACAAGCCGCCGTACAATAAAGCGTTTCACGCACTGGAACTGCCGTTTGTGTTCGGCAATCTAAACGGACTGAAACGAATGGTACAAGCAGACATTACGGATGAGGTCAAACAGCTCTCACACACGATACAATCAGCATGGCTTGCCTTCGCAAAAACAGGAAATCCAAGCTGCGAGGATGTACAATGGCCGGCTTATACTGAAGACAAACGAGAAACCTTGATTTTGAATTCCGAACTTTCTATTGAGCATGATCCTGATGGTGAGAAGCGGAAAAAACTATTAAACTCATAAGGAGAATCACATGGGGAAATCGGGCTGCTTGGGTGCCGTCATCGTTGTGGCAGCGTGTATCTTCATTTTATCAGCAGTCGTTTTTTTGCGAGACACAGCTTATTACCAGCCCATTCGCTGGATTGGAATCATACTGTTTTTCGCAGGAATTGTGATGGTGCCCACATACTCAGCAAAAAGAACCCGGTAAAGAGAAGTCATTCTCTTTACCGGGTTTTTGTTTTTTTACAATTTTCCTGCGCGAATATCGTCTGTCATTCCTTCATAAGGTGCTTTAGAAATGACTTCCTCATTATCGGCTCCCTCATTTTTCAAAAATGTAATTTCCGCAAATTCAGGCACTACGTATTTTGGATAGGTTTCATATTTTTCGCGTGATTCTTTCATCAGGTCAATGTGGTCATTTTGGTAGCAGACCGTAATTTCAGGATGTTCATGCACCCATTTCGGGAAGAAAATAATGCCGTGCATGCGTTTTTCATTCGGCATAAAGTTTAACGAAACATCTGTGCCTGTCGGCTCTGTCCAAGACACTTTATATACGCCCTCTGTCAGTTTGACAATGTTCACTTCCTGATCCCGAACCCAGCGTCCGGCAACCATTCCGCTATGAATTCTATAATCAATTGTATGGTCATTTTTAATATAAATCTCGTATTCCCAACCGTTTTCATAAGTATAAATCATGTGGCTTCCGATAAAGTTTTCCATATTTCACACTCTCCTTAGTCTTTTACTCTACTTCATAAATATCTAATCGAACGTAATCAGGGGTTCTTTCTGCGGAACCGATAAACAAGCGGTCATGCAGCCATTGATAGGTTTCACTGCCTGTCTCAAAAGTCGGCACCGTACGGAAATAAACATGCTCGGTGTCAATCATTTCTCCGGCAGCTGCTTGGGTTCGGAACGGCTCGCTGACTTGCCGTATTCCATTGTTTTCAATGTAAATCAGTTCATGATCTGCAGTTTCTATGACATATCTGGCAGATAAATCTGTTCTGCCGTCAGCGCGAATGATTTGCGAATCAGCCGCCCGGCAAAATACGTCCTTCCACTTCCCCGGTTATTGTTCCCGATCGAATCGGAATCCAACGTCTCAGCCCTAAGCCTGTCTCACCAATGGTGATCGGAGGATCAACCTTCATGTCTAGAGAGACGAATTTCTTTAAAACTGGCTTCTTCATAAGCACCACCTGACCTTCAGAAGAGATCATGTAACTATTTACATGTTTACTTTAACAACATTACATGAGGCTGTCAAACGATAAGAACACAAAAAAACAAGAGCCGATTACATACAGCCCTTGTTGAATGGTTCGTTTTGATAGGTAAGATACGTGCTGACCGTGCTTTTTGCGAGACAATCAGAGGAATTTATAATCGGGATATCACCGTGAAAATGATCTAACACCGTGTTCAAATCTGTGCAAGCCGAAATGATGAGATCCGCTCTTTTACTGATTTCCAAATATAGCTCCCGCCATATGTCCTGAGTTTTGTGAACATGATTCGGCTGTTTGATCGCGGCGATGAGCTGATTGACTTCCCGCTGCCAATGTTTCTCATGAATAAACTCATGTCCGCCCGCCTTCAACCCTTTTTGATAAATACAGGATTGTATGGTTGAATCTGTTCCTAAAACAGCCACTTTTTGTGCTGAATCCGGAAGCTCCTTCATCGTTTCCTCAATGATATGTAACAAAGGAATCGACAATGCCTGCTGGATGTCTTCAAAATAGGCATGCGCGGTATTACAAGGAAGAGAAATAAAGTCCGCACCGGTCTTCTCCAGCTTGACGGCTCCATCAATAATCGCTTTTTTCATTTCATCATGATCGATTGGACGATCGACATAAAAGGGTGTCGGACAGGAATAAATCATCATCTGCGGGTAGTCGATATCATGTGAAGCGCCATAGAGCTTCTGACAGTAATCAATGACATTATCTAAAAACGGAGAGGTCGATTTTGGCCCCATTCCAGCTAATATGCCAATCTCAAATTCATTCCTTTCTATCCGTCCGGACCGCTTCTTCCTCTGTTCCGTCCTGATAAATGATAAAGCTCTTCGCAGCACCATCCCCTAACATAAATTCAACTTCAACAGGCAATGATTGCATAAAGAAACGGGTTTCCGAGGAAGGAAATAATTCAAACCTCATCTGTCCGGTAATTTGCAGATAAAGCCGCTCGTTCTCGGCTGTCACCGCCGCAGCTGTCCCATCATGAATGGAGTAGCTGCCAACATAGCGGCTGTAAATCGCTGTATCAATGTCTTTTTTCTTTTTATCAGCAGGACGTTCCGGGATTTCATAAGGCTGGTCAAATAAAATATTCTCCGCCGCCTTCAGTATCGCTTGCTCATAATCAGCATCCTGTTCCATATTGCTCAAATAGATCAGCGTTTTACGATGGTCTATATATCGGATCATCATCGTCGAATAGCCGGGCCAGCCTCCGCTATGGCTGACAATTCGTCCTTTTTCAGGACTGTTTTGCAGCACCCAGCCAAATCCGTAGTCAACCGTTTCCCCATTGTTCAGTTGTACAGGAGAAAACGCTGCTTCCTTAGAAACCTCGCTGATCAATTTGTCCTGATATAAAGCCTGATCAAATCGAAATAAATCGCTTGTGACAGAATTCACTGTACCGTCTCCCTGTATTCCATCCAGATACACAACATAGCTGGTTTCCTCCAGATCATCAGGAAGAACGTACTGTCCGGAATGCACATCATACACATAACCATACGCATAGCCTTCAATCTGCTCAGGACGCAGCCTTCTGTTATATACTCTCGTGTTCGCCATACCGACCGGGGTGAAAATATGTTGTTTCAAAAAGTCCGCATAGCTCATGCCCGATGCCTTCTCAATCAAAACTGCCAGCAGCACATACCCCGTATTGCTGTACAGCCAGCCTTCATTCGGAGCAAAATAGCAAGGCGGCTGCTCATTCATCAGCATATCCACTACATCCTGATTCACTGCAATCTTGCTTTTATTCCAATTGGCAAAAAACCACTCTATATATTCCGGAAGCCCGGATGTATGGTTCAATAAGTGCCGAATCGTAACGCCTTCATAAGGAAATCCGGGAATCCAGCGCTCCACCGTATCCTCATAACCAAGCATCCCTTTCTCCTCCAATAGAACAACTGCCATTGCTGTAAAAGGCTTTGATAGTGATGCCAGCTCAAACAAAGAATTCTCTTGCAAAAGCCGTTTTCCCGGCAAATCCGCATAACCGAAAGCGTGATGATATAATATGTCGCCATCCTCTGCGGCTAAAACCGCCCCGTTGAAATGTTTTCTTTCACCTAATGTTTCAAATAAAGTCTTAAGTTCCTTCCTTTTCTTCTGCTTCATTGCTCCACCTCCCCTTTTTCATACGATACTGAGCTATTAATGTTTCAATTATTTTGAAAATATAAAAAAAGCTGATCAATCCTCTAACAGGAAAAATCAACTTTAGATTTACATTGAATCAAAATCTCCTTTTTACGCAGTCGGAGAAGGAACTCTGGCGGCTGCAAAACGGGTTCTCGGAGTCGCTTGAATGAATCCTGCGGCAGTACTTCTCATTGCAACTGTCACCGTATCTCCGGCGTTTAACTGAAGAATTTCCGTAATGGCTACGACTGCCGGAAGATTTCCTGCTTGAAATTGGCTATTTCCGCCTATCACATCTTGATTCACGAGAAATACGACTTCTAAGTTGAAGTCAACAATCGCATTCGTTTGAAACTCAACTGATGCATTTAAAGAATATACGCCTGCTGTTCTCGGTGAAAATGTAGATGTGTTGGGGTTATATTCATTCGCCAAATCAAATTGTACATTTTGAAATCGGACTCCGCTAGCTGCATTTGCAGCCACTGACAGATTCGCATTGCTGGTGGCTCTGAAAGCAGAAATAGGCTGGTTCGTATCTGATGTAATTGGTGCGAAGAGCTGGTTTTGTTGAGTGGATGGGGTATTTCCATTTCTGCCTTGCATGACACTTGGTGATAAAAGAGGTTCCGGTCGATCGTTTCTCTTAATCCATTTAGTTGGCCGTGGCGGCATTGACTTATTCCTCCTTATACGTTTTCTTTCGCTTCTATCATTTGTTTGCTTTCGCAATACATTATTATATTGATCGTTACAGGGTTTGAAACGGTATCTGCCCGACTAAACTCAAAACAAAAATGAAAGCTGCTAGTTCCAAAACGGATTACTGCCTCTATTACAAGACCTATAAAAAAGATATAAGATCAATTCACATTTTAAATTGCGATTACGAGAATTACCAATGGCAATATCGTTTGGTATCCCCTGTTATCTGCGGGTACAGCCAGCATCATCACCGCGATGAGAGCCACAAAAAAGCCGGGATACCATCCTCCCGGCCTTTCCAGCTTATTTACCTGTTTCCGCAAAGCGCTTGAGCCGCTCGCCGATTTCGTCACGAACTCGCTGAAAGAACACCCATTTTTCCGCTTCCGATCCTTCTGCTTTTGCAGGGTCATCAAAGCCCCAATGCTCGCGCTTGACGTGAGGCGGTGTCATCGGGCATTTATCAGCCGCGTCTCCGCAAAGCGTCACGACAAGATCAGCACTGTTTAGTATAGCCGGATCGATGATATCTGATGTTTGGCCGGAGATGTCGATCCCCGCTTCCTTCATCGCTTTTACAGCATTCGGATTGAGCCCGTGCGCTTCGATTCCCGCGCTGTATACATTCCATTCATCTTCTAGATATTGTTTCGCCCAGCCTTCAGCCATTTGGCTGCGGCAGGAGTTGCCCGTGCATAAAAAGTAGATGATTTTTTTAGTCATGTTTGTTCATCTCCCAGATGTTTTAGTGAATGATCAATAACCAGATATAAAGGCCAAAAAGAGTCATCAGCAGGGTCGGAACAGTCAGGATCACCCCTGTTTTCACGTATGCCCCCCAAGAGATTTTCACTCCTTTTTGCGCGAGAACATGAAGCCATAACAGCGTCGCCAGCGACCCAATCGGCGTGATTTTCGGCCCCAGATCAGAACCGATGACATTTGCATAAATTAAGGCTTCTTTCATCATTCCATGTGTATCCGTACCAGCTATCGCAATAGCATCAATCATGACGGTCGGCATGTTATTCATTACCGATGATAAAATAGCCGCGATAAAGCCCATTCCCATGGTTCCCGCCAACAGCCCCTGGTCTGCGGCTGCCTGTATAAGGCTGGACAGAAGGTCTGTTAAGCCGGCGTTTCTTAACCCGTACACGACGACATACATCCCAATGGAAAAAAACACAATCGCCCACGGTGCTCCTTTGACCACCTGCTTCGTATGAACGGCCGGGCTGTTCTTCGCCATAATAAGAAAGAAAACAGCCACCGCACCGGCGATAAAGGATACGGGGATGGACCATATTTCGCTTACAAAATAACCGATTAATAACATGGCCAGCACAAGCCATGACATACGAAACATGTTTATATCTTTAATGGCGTCAGCCGGTTTCTTCACCTGACTGAGATCATAATGTTTCGGAATCCCTTTTCTGAAAAATAAGTATAAGACGAGTATACTTGCCGCAAGCGAAAAGAGATTCGGGACAATCATCCGTGCCGCATATTCAATGAACCCGACGTGAAAGAAATCGGCCGACACGATATTCACCAAATTGCTGACCACAAGCGGAAGCGATGTTGTATCAGCGATAAACCCGCTCGCGATAATAAATGGGAACACCAGCTTTTCTTCAAAACGCAAAGCCCGCATCATCGCAAGCACAATCGGCGTTAAAATAAGCGCCGCACCGTCATTGGCAAAAAACGCCGCCACGACGGCGCCTAAAACGGAAATATAAATAAACATACGAAGGCCGCTGCCTTTGGCCGCCTTCGCCATATGCAAAGCAGCCCATTCGAAAAAGCCAATGTGGTCTAAAATGAGCGAGATGAGAATGATCGCCACAAACGCCAGAGTCGCATTCCATACAATGCCGGTAACGTCCGCCACATCCTTTACGCTCACAACCCCCGCAAGCAAGGCCAAAACCGCTCCCCCGCAGGCTGACCAGCCAATAGACAGATTTTTCGGCTGCCAAATAACAAAAATAAGTGTAAGGATAAAGATACTTGCTGCTAAAACTGCTGAACTCAAACGAGAACCTCCTACTTACAAGAAACTTGAGTTTCTTTTTTCTGAATAGACTGCAACACGTCATCATCTGAGCTGATGTGACCGAGAATCGATTGAATCAATCCATATTCAGGACAAGCCGAATTAATTGAATAAAACCGCCATTGTCCCTTTTTCTCTTCTTTCACAAATCCGGCCTGTTTCAGCTTCCGTAAATGCTGGCTGATAGCTGGCTGGCTCATGTCAAACATATCGACAAACTGGCAGACACAGTATGTTTTTTCCTCCAGCAGCTTCATGATCAAAAGCCTGGTTTGATCATGAAGAAGCTTCAGGCAGTGACTGATTTCAGCAGATGTCAAGGCATGCTTCATCAAAGCATCAGCTCCCTTCCGCGTTCATTGTATAATTCACCAATTATATAAGTCAATACTTATATGCTAGAAGAAAAAGGACCACCGTTTAAAATCTTTTTTATTATCATTCCTGCCCTTATGAAGCTAAAATGGCTTTATTTATACTGTCACATATTGTGAATGATTTATGAATTTACATTTCTTTATCACTTTTGTGTTGTCGGATAGGCCTGATAAAAAGGAACTTTATGCCCATGCGAAAGCTTTTTATAACCTGTAGAAGATGTAAAGAAACAATCAGCCATATTAGTCCATAAGACCTGTACTCTTAAATTCTTTTTCTTCATTTTCTATCAAACAAAAGAGGAAAATAGACCCGTTGAAATAAGGATCAGTGTCTAATAGAATAATGTCGAAAAGTAAATTACGCAGGTTTGTTACTGATAAAGCAGGCAAGACCTAAAATGTGTTAAGGGCAAAGTGTATTCTTTGACGTCACCCCTTTACATATTTTAGGTCTTTTTTATTGCACGTAACCGACTTGCCATTATCAACATGAGGGCTGGAAGAAAGCAGACCGCTAACACAGTACATAAAAAAGGAGACATGAACGATGAACATCAAAAAGTTTGCCAAACAGGCAACAGTATTAACCTTTACAACCGCACTGCTGGCAGGAGGCGCGACTCAAGCGTTTGCGAAAGAAGCAGATCACAAACCGTATAAAGAAACATACGGCATTTCCCATATTACCCGCCACGACATGCTGCAAATCCCTGAACAGCAAAAGAATGAAAAATATCAGGTGCCTGAATTTGACCAATCGAAGATTAAAAACATCTCTTCTGCAAAAGGTTTGGACGTGTGGGACAGCTGGCCATTGCAAAACGCGGACGGCACAGTCGCAAACTATCATGGCTACCATGTTGTCTTTGCATTAGCCGGAGACCCTAAAAACGCGGATGACACATCGATTTACATGTTCTATCAAAAAGTTGGCGAGACTTCCATTGACAGCTGGAAGAACGCAGGCCGTGTCTTTAAAGACAGTGACAAGTTTGATGCAAATGATCCCATCTTAAAAGATCAGACACAAGAATGGTCAGGATCAGCTACATTTACATCTGACGGCAAAATCCGTTTATTCTACACTGACTTTTCCGGTAAACATTACGGCAAACAAACACTGACAACTGCACAGGTTAACGTGTCAACTTCAGACAGCTCTCTTACGATTAACGGTGTAGAAGATCACAAGTCCATCTTTGACGGCGACGGCAAAACATATCAAAATGTTCAGCAGTTCATTGATGAGGGCAACTATAGTTCAGGCGATAACCATACGCTGAGAGACCCTCACTATGTGGAAGATCATGGCCGCAAATACCTGGTATTTGAAGCGAACACAGGAACTGAAGACGGCTACCAAGGCGAAGAATCTTTATTTAACAAAGCTTATTATGGCAAAAGCTCATCATTCTTCCGTCAAGAAAGTCAAAAACTTCTGCAAAGCGATAAAAAACGCACTGCAGAATTAGCTAACGGCGCACTTGGCATGATTGAGCTTAACGATGACTACACACTGAAGAAAGTCATGAAGCCGCTGATCACATCTAACACAGTAACTGACGAAATCGAACGTGCGAATGTCTTCAAAATGAACGGCAAATGGTATCTGTTCACTGACTCTAGAGGATCAAAAATGACAATCGACGGCATTACATCTAACGATATTTACATGCTGGGTTATGTCTCTAACTCCTTAACAGGCCCGTACAAGCCGCTGAACAAAACCGGCCTTGTGCTGAAAATGGATCTAGATCCTAACGATGTGACCTTTACTTACTCACACTTTGCCGTACCGCAAGCTGAAGGGAACAATGTCGTTATTACAAGCTACATGACAAACAGAGGTTTCTATGCAGACAAACAGGCAACGTTTGCGCCAAGCTTCTTACTGAACATCAAAGGCAAAAAGACATCTGTCGTGAAAAACAGCATCCTTGAACAAGGCCAACTAACAGTTAACAAATAAAACGCAAAAGAAAATGCCGATACCCTATTGGCATTTTCTTTTATTTCTTTATTAAAATCTAAAGCGGAGAAACCGAAATGAAATATAAAAAAACATGCAAATGGTCAGCCGTATTCCTCATCTTTACAGGAATACTTTTGTTTATAGACTTATGGTCAAACGAGGAGCCCGACAAAAAATCAAAATCTGCCCATAGACCGGACTACCGGGCGGCATATCATTTTACGGCTCCTGACAAATGGAAAAATGATCCCCAAAAACCCATCTATTTCGATGGAAAGTATCATTACTACTATCTGTATAACGGTGATTATCCAAACGGCAATGGCACGGAATGGCGGCATGCTGTGTCAGAGGATTTGGTGCATTGGACAGATGAAGGCGTGGCAATTCCCAAATACACAAATCCAAACGGCGACATCTGGACCGGATCATTCGTCATCGATAAAGAAAATACAGCCGGCTTTGGCAAAAATGCACTTGTCGCCATTGTGACTCAGCCTTCAGCCAAAGACAAAAAGCAGGAGCAGCATTTATGGTACAGCACAGACAAAGGGAAAACATTTAAGCCCTACACTGACGATCCCATTATGCCCAATCCGGGGACAAAGGATTTCAGAGACCCAAAAGTCATATGGGATGATCAGCATAATAAATGGGTAATGGTCATGGCTGAAGGAACAAAAATCGGCTTTTACGAATCCGATAATTTAAAGGACTGGCAGTACACAAGCGGTTTCTTTACAGAGCAGGCAGGCATCATTGAATGCCCCGACCTTTACATGATGCGGGCAAGTGACGGGACGACGAAATGGATTCTCGGCGCCAGCGCAAACGGGAAACCGTGGGGCAAACCCAATACGTACGCCTACTGGACCGGAGGCTTTGACGGAAAAGAATTTTCTGCGGATCAAACCGAACCCCAATGGCTTGATTACGGATTTGACTGGTACGGAGGCGTAACATTTGAGGACGGGAAAAACACAGATCAATTGAATAAGCGTTACGCGCTGGCTTGGATGAACAATTGGGATTACGCCAATAACACGCCGACCAGAAAAAATGGCTTTAACGGCACAGATTCAATCGTGCGGGAAATCCGGCTCCAGCAGCAGGACGGCGCATACAGTCTCATCTCACAGCCTGTCGAAGCATTGCAGCAGCTTTCCGCTTCCACTGACGAAGTGAAAGAACTGAATGTCAACGGCTCCAAAACCCTGTCCGTAGCAGGCGATACGTATCAGCTGGATATGGACCTTTCTTGGACAGATATGAAAAACGCTGGCGTCCGGCTGAGAGAATCGGCAGACAAAAAACGCCATATTGATGTCGGCATATTCGCTGAAGGCGGCTATGCGTATGTCAACAGAGCTTTCACAGACCAGCCGGATAAAAGCAAAATGTACGTTGAAAGCAAAGCGCCCTATGACACCAGCAAACAAAACGCGCACTTAAAAATTCTCGTTGATAAAACAACGATAGAAGTGTTTGTCGGTGACGGGAAAACCGTTTTTTCAAATGAAGTGTTCCCAAAATCCGAGGATAAAGGCATTACTCTCTTTTCTGAAGGCGGCTCAGCTTCCTTTAAAAATATAAAAGTGAAACATTTTGATACGATTCATCAATAAAAACAGATGCAGCGCTTGCTGCATCTGTTTTTTTATGAGAGCCGAAACAGCAGTCAGCCTGTGCGTATTGTCTGTTTCATATTGGGCATTGTAAGAAATATAAGGCTTGTTTCTAAGGAGGAAGCGGATGTCTAAACAAGGAAATTTTCAAAAATCGATGTCGCTGTTTGATCTGATTCTGATCGGGATGGGAGCTATCTTTGGATCAGCATGGCTGTTCGCTGTCAGTAATGTCGCTTCAAAAGCAGGACCCTCCGGCGCTTTTTCCTGGATTATCGGAGGAGCCATTATTCTGTTAATCGGACTGGTGTACGCAGAACTCGGAGCCGCTTTACCCCGCACTGGAGGCATCATCAGGTATCCGGTCTATTCACACGGCCATTTGGTCGGCTATTTAATTTCATTTGTCACAATTGTAGCTTACACAAGCCTGATTTCGATTGAAGTCACAGCCGTCCGGCAATATGTGGCCTATTGGTTTCCTGGCCTGACCAAAGAGGGCTCTGACTCACCGACCATTGCAGGCTGGATTTTGCAGTTTGCCTTGCTCTGCTTGTTTTTCCTGCTGAATTACTGGAGCGTTAAAACCTTTGCAAAGGCCAATTTCATTATTTCTATTTTTAAATATATCGTACCGGTCACGATCATTATTGTGCTGTTTTTTCATTTTCAGCCGGGAAACTTATCGGTTGAAGGGTTTGCGCCTTTTGGTTTTACAGGCATACAGGCCGCCATTTCGACGGGGGGTGTCATGTTTGCATATCTCGGGCTGCACCCTATTGTGTCTGTTGCCGGTGAGGTACAAAATCCGAAACGCAATATCCCGATCGCTTTAATTATCTGTATTATCGTTTCAACCATTATTTACACGATTTTGCAAATCACCTTTATCGGTGCGATTCCGACAGAAACGCTGAAAAACGGCTGGCCGGCAATCGGCCGTGAATTTTCATTGCCGTTTAAAGACATTGCGGTTATGCTCGGTTTAGGATGGCTTGCAACGCTTGTCATTTTAGACGCCATTCTGTCTCCGGGAGGAAACGGGAATATTTTTATGAATACGACATCTCGCCTCGTTTACGCTTGGGCGCGGAATGGCACATTATTTGGCATATTTTCAAAGGTCAATAAAGAAACGGGGACACCCCGTGCTTCACTCTGGCTTTCATTTGCCATGTCGATTTTCTGGACGCTCCCCTTCCCTTCGTGGAACGCGCTCGTCAATGTCTGTTCTGTCGCTCTCATCCTTTCTTATGCGATTGCACCAATTTGTTCAGCCGCACTGAGAGTAAATGCGAAGGACTTAAACAGGCCGTTTTATTTAAAAGGAATGAGCATCATCGGGCCGCTTTCATTTATTTTTACGGCGTTTATTGTGTACTGGTCAGGATGGACAACCGTTTCCTGGCTTCTCGGCTCACAGCTCGTCATGTTTTTGATCTATCTCTGCTTCAGTAAATACGCGCCTAAAGAAGACGTCAGCCTGGCCCAGCAGCTGAAATCAGCCTGGTGGCTCGTCGGATTTTATGTCATGATGCTGATTTTTTCCTATATCGGCTCTTTCGGGCATGGCTTAGGCATTATCAGCAATCCCGTCGATCTCATATTGGTTGCCATCGGCTCGCTTGCGATTTACTATTGGGCAAAGTATACCGGGCTCCCGAAAGCCGCGATTGATTATGATAAATAAAGAAGCAGGAGTTTCTCTTGCTTCTTTTTTCGCTTTACAAACACCATCACTCAAGATAAAATGAATGATAGTCAGTCATTACAGGAGGTGTTCCTCGTGCCAAAACAAACATCAGGAAAATATGAAAAGATTCTGCAGGCGGCGATTGAAGTCATTTCGGAAAAGGGACTCGATAAAGCCTCCATCTCAGAGATCGTAAAAAAAGCCGGCACTGCCCAAGGAACGTTTTATTTATATTTTTCATCCAAAAATGCTCTGATTCCGGCCATTGCGGAAAACCTTCTCACTCATACGCTAGAGCAAATCAAAGGAAGACTGAATGGCGAGGAAGATTTTTGGACCGTCTTACAAACCTTAATTGATGAGACGTTTCACATCACAGAGCGCCATAAAGATATTATTGTCCTCTGCTATTCGGGGCTTGCCATCGACCATTCCATGGAAAAATGGGAGACCATTTATCAGCCTTATTATTCTTGGCTTGAGAACATCATCAACAAGGCGATCGACAGCCAAGATGTGATCGAAGGCATCAATGCAAAGTGGACGGCAAGAACCATCATCAATTTGGTTGAGAACACAGCAGAACGGTTTTATATCGGGTTTGAACAAGATGAAAACCTTGAAGTATCTAAAAAAGAAATTTTCACATTCTTAAAACGGAGCTTAGGTAAAGCTTAAAAAATGACTGGGTGACACCGCTCATTTTTTAATGCCTAAAAATGACTGACGTTCATTCACAAAAAGAGGTGTTACTGTTGTATTGGGTACTTGTTTTGATAGCAGGGCTTCTAGAAGTGGTTTGGGCCTCCTCCCTCAAACATGCGGATTCGCTTTTTGATTGGATTATCGTTTTTCTATTAATAGCGATAAGCTTTATACTGTTAATCCGCTCTTATCGAAAAATTCCTATGGCCGCGGCGTATACCGTATTTGTCGGAATTGGAACGGTCGGAACCTACACGACCGGGATCTTCTTAGGCGAATCCTTCTCAGCAGCGCAAATCTTCTTTTTGATGCTGCTGCTAGCCGGTATTTTAGGAATGAAGCTTTTCACAAAAGAAAATAAAACTCAGCCGAGAGGTGAAAAATAATGGCGTGGTTTTTATTATTTATTGCGGGTATAGAAGAAATTATAGCTGCCATCGCCATGAAATATATAGACGGCACAAAGAAAAAATGGCCGATTATTGTGATGACTGCCGGATTTGCTTTATCTTTTTACTGTCTTTCACAGGCCATGCAAGTCCTGCCTTCCGGTGTTGCTTATGCCGTCTGGACCGGTATAGGCAGCATAGGCGTAACAGCAGTCAGCCTGATTTGGTTTAAGGAACGGTTTCAGCTTTCTCAGCTGATTTCTCTTTGCCTGATACTTGCCGGCGTCATCGGCCTGCGTCTTACGTCTTAGATCATAAAAGGCATATACAGAAAGCTGTATATGCCTTTTATCTTTTACTCATCATCTTGATGTTTATGAAGATGAAGCGGCGGCGGGATGAGCCAGCCTTTGTTTTTCAGCAGCCTTAAGTATTTTGCCCCTGTTGCCGCCTTGGTCATATGAAATTGCCCAAACATCATGGCGATGTCTTCGCGAATCGACTGCCCCATAATTTTGCTGCATGTCACAAGACCGGCTGCATTTTGCGCCGCTGCGGATGCGGCCACATCCGGATCGAGAAACCGCGCGCCCGGCGGAATGTCGTTAAGATCTGCATCCGGCGGCTCAGGAGAAGCGGGCGGAAGCCCCACGCCATTTTCTTTCAGGATATTGCTGACCTGTTTGATTTCATCTTGGCATTTCTCGATGGACTCACGAAGCAGCTTCTTTAAATCGCCATCACCAACATGATGCAATAACATCTGGTAATTGCCGATCATTTTATTTCCCGCCATCACATAACTCCACAAACTGAATACCTCACCGTAATGCATCGGTTCTTCCTGCGGGTTTCCGCTTAAAATACCCATTGTCTTCCTCCTTAACAAATTCAATACTGTTCATCACCTACGATGCCCAGCAGGAGGAAAAATTATGTACTCAAGAGAAGTTTTCTGGAAACAAAAAAGACAAGAGCGGCAAAATGCCAAACCCTTGTCTTTCCTGTTGTTCTATTGGACGCGCTCGGAGGGATTCGAACCCCCGGCAGACGTGGTACCGGAAACCACCGCTCTATCCAACTGAGCTACGAGCGCATATTGACATATTTTCACTGTGTGATGATAACGTCAGCATAACTCATTATACGGTATTTCAGCCGAAATAACAACCCTCTATTTTAAAGGGCTGTTTTTTTAAGAAGACACATCATCTTCTTTCAGAAGCTCACATACGATGGTTTGAACCGTTGTATTTTTGGGGAAAATGGGAAAAAGAGAAGAGTTTGCATGTCAAGCCAGCTTTTTGTTTGACCTTTATTGACCAAAAATGTATCATGTAACTACATACTTACCTAAAAGGTGAAGGAGGAGCATTATGAATTTAATACCTACAGTCATTGAACAAACGAACCGCGGGGAAAGAGCGTATGACATTTATTCTCGTTTATTAAAGGATCGTATCATCATGCTTGGATCTGCGATTGATGACAACGTTGCGAACTCCATCGTTTCACAGCTTTTATTCTTAGAAGCGGAAGACCCTGAAAAAGATATTTCTATTTACATCAACAGCCCGGGCGGCTCTATCACGGCCGGTATGGCGATCTATGATACCATGCAGTTTATTAAGCCGAAGGTATCTACAATTTGTATCGGTATGGCTGCGTCAATGGGCGCGTTCTTGCTTGCTGCCGGAGAAAAAGGCAAACGCTATGCGCTTCCGAACAGTGAAGTTATGATTCACCAGCCTCTTGGCGGAGCTCAAGGTCAAGCGACAGAAATTGAAATTGCCGCGAAACGTATTCTCTTGCTTCGCGACAAACTAAACAAAGTGCTTGCTGAACGTACTGGCCAGCCGCTGGAAGTGATCGAACGCGACACAGACCGCGATAACTTCAAGTCTGCTGAAGAAGCGCTTGAATACGGCCTGATTGACAAAATTCTGACTCGCAACACTGAAGAGCAAAAGTAAAACGAGAAGAGCCTTCCTTTCGGAGGGCTCTTTTTTAAATTTCTGTCCACTTTTTCTCTAAAATCGGATATGAGTAGTTCTTCATTTGCTCAACTAACTCATCGGGCCGTGAAGAGCTATGAATCAGTTTAAGATGAGAGTCGTTAGAAAATCCTTCTTGAATGCTGTATTTGACCATTTTCATCATCGGTTCAAAATATCCGTTGACATTATACAGTCCGATCGGCTTTTGATGAATGCCGATCTGCGCCCAGCAAAGCACTTCAAATAATTCTTCATATGTACCGAAACCGCCCGGCATGGCGATATAGCCGTCAGCCAGTTCGCTCATTTTTGCCTTCCGTTGGTGCATGCCGTTGACTTCAATCAGCTCTGTCAAGTTTTGATGGACAACCTCTCCGCTGAACAGGCCGCTTGGCATCACTCCAATTGCAGTGCCGCCGTTTTCCATTAACGCATCGGCAATCGCGCCCATCAACCCTACACGAGAGCCCCCGTATACCAGGCCGATTCCCTGCTCTGCCATATACACGCCAAGCTCTGTCGCTTTTCTTTTATACGCTTCATTTCCCCCCGGGTTTGAGCCCGCAAATACACAAATTGTTTTCATCTCGTCATCTCCGCATCTATATATCGTATTAACATTCAAAAAACACACTATATATTGTCCCACCTTCATGTGATAATATCAATATGAAATACATAAAGAATGCAGGAGTGATGATGTTGCAGCTGGCTGATGCTGAAAAATGGATGAAAGAGTTTTACGAAAAAAGGGGCTGGACGGAATACGGACCGTTTATTCGAGTCGGGTTTTTAATGGAGGAAGCCGGAGAGCTGGCACGGGCTGTCAGGGCGTACGAAATCGGCAGAGACCGGCCGGATGAGAAAGAATCGACACGAGCTGAGCAAAAACAAGAATTGATTGAAGAAATGGGAGACGTCATCGGAAATATCGCCATCCTTGCTGATATGTACGGCGTTTCTTTAGAAGACGTGATGATAGCCCACCAAGAAAAACTGACAAAGCGATTTGAGCATGCATAAAAAAAACGGCCGCAGTCGGCCGTTTTTTCATCCTGTGATTTCATCATGATGATCAAAGAAATGCTGCTTTCCTATTTTGTGAAAGAGGCCTGTTTTATGCAGGAGCTCTTTAGGCTGAGACTGCAGCCCTACGATCATCAGCTTTCCGTTGTGGCGCTTAATTCTGTTCATGATGTTCACAAGCACCGCTTCTGCGGACGTATCCATGTAATGCACTTTATTCATGAGTAAAATCAGGGTCTTCGGCTTTTTCTGTACATGCTCTAACAGTGACGATTCAAGCGAATCAATCGATCCGAAAAACAGCGGTCCTTCTATGGAGTACATGCTGACAGAAGGATCTGTCCCCTGCTCCCTCTTAGCCGCTTTCGCAAGAGCTGGATGAGACTCCTGATTGTGAATACGGGTCGCTTCACTCATTCTTCTGATGAAGAACACAAATGCGAGTAGCAATCCGGTCGCCACACCGACGATTAAATCAAACAGAACCGTCAGGGCAAAGGTAGCGGCTAAAATGAAGGAATCGGCGTTTTTCAATCTCAGCATGTTTGCGACTTCCTTCCGCTCACTCATATTCCATGCGACAACCATCAATATCGGCGCCATACTTGCAAGCGGAACGTGGGAAGCATAAGGCGCGAATACAAGCAGTACAAGAAGAACCACGACGCCGTGAACGACACCTGAGACAGGCGAAACCGCTCCGTTTTTAATATTGGTTGCCGTCCGCGCAATCGCTCCGGTAGCCGGGATTCCGCCAAACAGCGGCGCGGCCATATTCGCAATCCCCTGGCCGACAAGCTCTTTGTTGCTGTCGTGCTTTGACCCTTTCATATTATCGGCAACCATCGCGGATAATATTGACTCGAGGCCGCCAAGAAGCGCGATGACAAGCGCTGCCGGAAACAGCATGACCATTTTATCTATTGTCAGCTCCGGAAACTGAAATTCAGGCAAATGGCGAGGAATATCTCCATAGGTTGAGCCAATCGTTGCCATGCGGTCAGGGAAAAACACAACCGCAACAAGCGTAGAAATGAGAAGAGCCAATAAAGCTCCGGGTACTTTTGGCATCACTTTGGCGGATACAAGCAAAATGACAAGTCCGATGACTGCTGTCAAAATGGCATATCCGTTAAAGGTGCCGAGCTTCTGTGCAATTTCAAACATGTTGTGATGAAAGTTCTCATGTTTTTCTACGTTTTTCAAACCGAGAAAATTAGCGATTTGTTCAGTGAAGATTAACACGGCGATTCCAGCCGTAAACCCGACGATAACTGGCTTCGGCACATACTTCATAATTTTGCCGAGCTTAAACAATCCGAACAGCACCAGCATGACGCCTGCCATAAATCCCGCTATCAGCAGATTTTCCAGCCCGTACTGCATCACAATACCGAATAAAATCGGGACAAACGCGCCAGTCGGACCGCCAATTTGATATTTAGATCCCCCGAACAAAGAAATACAGATCCCCGCCACGACAACAGTATACAGCCCGTATTCAGGCTCGACTCCCGAGG
Organism: Bacillus sp. XT-2; assembly: GCF_025696525.1. Classification (NCBI taxonomy): domain Bacteria; kingdom Bacillati; phylum Bacillota; class Bacilli; order Caryophanales; family Bacillaceae; genus Bacillus; species Bacillus sp. XT-2. The sequence goes on along the minus strand of NZ_JAHVOC010000002.1, from coordinate 634,750 downwards.
CAATGGCAAACGCCATCCCTAAAGGAATTGCCACGACTCCTACTACGATACCTGCAATGAGGTCTTTCTGAAATTTCTGCAAATTGTATCCCTTGAATCTCCCAGAGAATCGCATATTTTGTTAAAACCTCCCTTATGAATTAGTCTTTATGAACTCAGTTTCATAACCGTTAATCACGACATCAAGTTTGCCTGTCTCCGGGTGTATCACAAGCCCGTGAACCGGCAGCTTTTTTGGCAGCAGCGGATGATTCTTGATCAGATTGACACTGTGGGAAACGCTTTCTTCCACACTGTGAAAGCCGGTCAGCCAAGTTTTTAAGTCTAATCCGGCGCTATCAAGCAAACTCAGACAGCTTGCTTCTACCCCACGTTCCTTTGCTTTTTCAAGAATCGAGGCCGCATTCAGGCCTGACATCCCGCATTCATGGTGGCCGATAATGCAAACCTCTTCAGCCTGCAATTCATAAATGGCGACCAATATGCTGCGCATGACACTTCCAAATGGGTGAGAAACGATGGCTCCCGCGTTTTTTACAATCTTAGCGTCGCCGTTTTTAAGCCCCATTGCTTGCGGAAGAAGTTCTGTGAGTCTTGTATCCATACAGGTAACAATAACGAGCTTTTTTGAAGGGAATTTTGTCGTTTTGTAGGGTTCGTACTTCTTCTCTCTGACAAACTGCTGATTGTGTTCCAAAATTGATGTTAAAGAAACCATTCTAATTCATCTCCCATCCATATGATTTTGCAAGCCTTCTTACCCAGCTTACAGTAAGGAATTATAGCATAGGAACAGGCCGCGAAAAGGCTTTCAACAAAAGACGATCTAATTGGACTGTAAAATAAAAACTCAAAAATTTATATCTTTCAAAGATAATAAAATTTATATTTATTGAATCCTATAATCCAGGTTCTGCTGGTATTTTGGTGATTTGTCTGACAAAAAATATAGGCGAATTCAGATAATTAAAAAACTTATTTAAGCAGAGGCTGCTATTTTTTCATTCATCACGATCATTTTAAGTTCAAAAGAACCAGAAATTTTAACAAACGCAGCAATATTTCTAACTTCTATTTCTTTCCGATATAATAAAATAGACAACAGCCATAAAGGGGGAGCCTTGTTGAAACCATTTGTATTTATCACCAAACCGATTCCTGAAGAGATTGAAAACATGATCAGTGAGCATTGCCGCTATGAGATATGGCAGGAGGATACACTTCCGCAAGAGGTGCTATTCGAAAAAATGAAAGATGCTGAAGGGCTTTTAACTACTGGAACATCTGGGCCGTCCATCAACAGCGAGCTGCTTGAACATGCTCCTAAGCTGAAGGTCGTCAGCAATCAATCCGTCGGCTACGATAATTTTGATATAGAAGCGATGAAAGAAAAAAGCGTCGTCGGCACTCATACGCCTTATACACTGGATGACACAGTGGCCGATCTGGCCTTTTCTTTAATTCTATCATCGGCCAGACGTGTTGCTGAACTGGACCGTTTCGTCCGGGCCGGTAAATGGGGTACGGTTGAAGAAGAAGACCTTTTCGGCATTGACGTCCATCATCAAACATTAGGCATTATCGGCATGGGCAGAATCGGCGAGCAAGCGGCCAGACGCGCCAAATTCGGTTTCGATATGGACGTGCTTTATCATAACCGCCATCGCAAACAAGAAACTGAAGAAAGCATCGGCGTCAAATACGCTGAGCTTGACACACTGCTGGAGCAATCAGATTTTGTTCTGCTGATTACTCCGCTGACTGACGAAACGTATCACATGATCGGGGAACGTGAATTTAAACTGATGAAGGATTCCGCAATTTTCGTCAATATTTCCCGGGGAAAGACGGTTGATGAAAAAGCCCTCATCCGCGCTCTTCAAGAAGGCTGGATTCGCGGTGCCGGTTTAGACGTGTACGAAGAAGAACCTGTTGCAAAAGACAACCCGCTCTTGCAGCTCGATAATGTCACCCTACTGCCGCATATTGGCTCAGCAACAGCTAAAGTGCGTTTCAATATGTGTAAACAGGCCGCTGAAAACATGATCGCAGCTATCAAAGGGGAAACACCGAAAAATCTGACAAGAGAATTTCAGTAAATCTAAAAATCCGGTCTGATGAAGACCGGATTTCATATTACATATGCTGGAGAACAGCACGCTTATAAATATGACGAGTGACGATATAATAAACAGCCTGAAACACAAAATAAATGAAGATGACAATCACGGCCTCAAGAAATAAGTTAGCATTCAGCATGTTGCTTAACGCCACATACGCAAAACCGGCGTGAATCGTGCCCGCGATAAACGGGATGAAGAACAAAAATCCAATTTGTCTTCCAAGGATGGAGTGAATCTCTTTGTCCGTAATCCCCATTCTCTTTAATGCTAACACTTGCACTCTCGTATCTTCTATTTCAGTAAACATCCGCAAATACAGCATGCTTCCTTGAACGATAAAAAACAGCACGCTGACAAACAGACCGATAAACAGCATTAATGCGACTCCCTGCTTCACAACTTGAAAACTCGGAGCACGCGTTTGAAAATCAGATGTATGTTCTTTCGGCACCATGTTTTCAAGCTTCTCAGAGACGTCCACCGTCTCCTGCCAATGCTCAAGCTCGTAGCCTACCACTCTCGTCTGATCCTTCAGCGGCACCTCCTGTGTCAGGCTGTCAAAGCTTTTTTCGCTGACAACCAATAAACGGCTGACTCCTCCGACTGACATCAATATCCCTTTGTTTTGCTGCTTTTTCATGACATAGGAAAGTGATTTTCCTGACTTCATATGAAACGCTGCTTTTTCCCCTTCCCCGAACGTATCTTTCACCATCATTTGAAACGGAACATTGATAAACGCTTCATTTTCTTGTAAATGAATAACGGGAAAACCTTTTTCCTTTGCGACTTGATTATAGATTTTCTCTGAGATCAGCAAGGCCTCTGCTTCCGCTTTCCTGTTTCCATACGGCAAGTCTGATTGAAATGTAACAGGAATACCTGTGGCATTCACCTTATATTTAATCTCAGCATCTGCTCTTTTCAATGTATTCTCAGCCGTCTCAGGCTTCATAACCTGAAAACGGGAAGCGTCTTTTTCCACCCAGGCAACAGATTGAGGAATGCTTTGCTCCTCCTGCCTTTCTAAATCAGCATAAAACATATAGATCACACCTGTAGCGGTTAAAATGACTGCTGTAATCACAGAGGTTAAAAACAGCATGCGTGCGTGATCTTTCAGCCTGAATATCATGTTGGAACGCACAATGATATTGGTTCCTTTGTAAAAGCTGTGTTTCTTTCTGTACAGCATGCGGAAAAACGCAACACTGCTTTGTGTAAAAAAGAAATACGTGCCGATTAACACTAAAATCAAAATCGGAAAGACACGAAACATCATGTCGATCGCATTGGCTGTGGCAGACAGATAATAACCGCCAGCCAGACAAAGCAAAGACAGCACAGTGAGCCATTTTGAATAGGCCGGTAAATTTTTAGGTTTTTGAGCTGATTTAATCAAATCTATGATTTCGAGCTTGCGAATCTGCCCCAGCGATAAAATAAGCAGGACTTGAAACAATATGAGAAAACCGACCGCCGTCAGCACAAATGCTTTCGGTACAATCGCAAACGAGATCGGCACCTTCACACTGAGCATCCACGTCATGACCATAAAAAACAGTTTTGAAAATAACAGCCCCGTGCCGATACCGGCCGCAATCGCCGCAAGAGAAATCAGCGACTGCTCATAATAAATCATCTTTCGGAGCTGCTGCTTTGATGTCCCGAACAGCGAAAACAAGCCAAACTCTTTCTTTCTCGCTTGTAAAAATGCTGAATTTGAATAAGAAATAAAGAATATACAAAACACGATAATGACGATAAGAGCCGCGCTCAAACACGTTTTCACAAGGCTTCCGCCATACACATTGTCTTCCGTCACATCCGGGTGAAAAATAAAAGATGTGAAGACGAAAAAGACCGAGACGGCAAACACACAGCTTAAAAAGTAAGCAACATATCTTTGCAGATTCCCAATAATGTTCTTACGGGCGATGGTTCTCAAATTCATGAAAATCGCCTCCCAACACACTCAGGGTATCCAGGATACTTTGATAAAACACCTGCTGATTCGTTCCCCTGCGGATCTCTGAAAAAAATCTTCCGTCTTTAATAAAGACGATCCGTTTACAGAAGCTTGCCGCTGTGGCATCATGCGTAACCAATAGTATCGTTGCTTCCTTTTCTTCATTTAGCTGAGCCAGCGTGTTCATGACCTGTTTTGCAGATTTTGAATCAAGGTTGCCTGTCGGTTCATCTGCCAATATCAGAGCCGGATTATGAATAATGGCTCTTGCACAGGCCGCACGCTGCTGCTGGCCTCCGGACACTTCGTATGTACGGTGGTCCAGAATATGTTTGATTTGCAATGTATCTGCCAGTTCATCTAAGCGGTTTTCCATTTCACTCAGCTTTACCTTGTCCAACGCGAGCGGAAGCAGGATGTTTTCCCGAATCGTCAGCGTATCAAGCAGATTAAAGTCTTGGAAGACAAAGCCCAGCTCTCTTCTGCGAAACAGAGCCATCTCTTGATCCTTTAACGTTTTCGGCTGAATGCCGTTGATCATCATCTCGCCCTGGGTCGGCTTATCAATGGTGGCCAGCAAATTCAGGAGCGTGGTTTTTCCGCTTCCTGACGGCCCCATGATGCCGACAAATTCTCCTTTATTTACACTGAGGTCAAAATCGCTAAGTGCCTGATATGACATCGTTCCTTTATTTGAATAATATGTTTTTGACAGCTTCGTTGTTTGCAGCACGTTCATGCCTCTGATCCTCCTTTTTTCTTTATTATAAAAAGGAAGTCAGCAGCCTCCCATCGAACTTTCTTTCAATCTCGCTTTCGAACCTTACAATGCTGTCACATTCGCCAGGGTGTCACTTGAAAAGACGATTGTCATCACGGTGCCCGCTCCCTCTTTTGATTGCGCGTACAGTTTATGGCCCAGCTGGCTGCACACCTCTTTCGCCAAATATAGGCCCATTCCTGTCGCCTGCGTCATGCTTCGCCCGTTTTCACCAGTAAAAAACGGATCAAAAATCCGGGGAAGATCCTGCGCCGGAATGCCGATACCGTCATCTGCAACTGATAAACGCGTTTCATGGCCTTGCGTTTCAATCCGGATGGTAATATGGTCCCCAACGCCTTGCTTTGAATATTTCAGGGCATTAAAAAGGATTTGCTCCACAACAAAGGAAAGCCACTTTTGGTCACTGGAAACCTGAACGGCGTTTGGCGGCACATGTAATTTCGGAAAAAGCCGCCGTTTAATAAACTGCCGTTTTTCCTGATTGATCAATGAGCGGACAAGCTCTGTCAAATCAAAGGTTTCTGGTTTAACATCAAAAGCGAACTCCTCCAGCCGGGCTGTTTGCAGCATCATATCCAGCCCGTGGCGAAACCGTTCATTTTCGTCTTCCAGTTCCTCTAAAAATGTCTGAAAGGAAGAAGCGGTCCCGTTCTTTCCTTCCTGAATCATTAAGGAGATGACGGATACGGGTGTTTTCATATGGTGAATCCATTGATTCGTAAATGTATAATGCTGTTTTTGTTTATTGATATATTGTGAGAGCTTTCCGGCATATTGATCACCAAGCGCGTTAATCATTTTTGTCCAGAGGGCTTGCTCTCTTGTTCTTGGCTTGCGGGCTTCAAGTGACCGCCCTATGTCACTTGAAGCGGGTGCCTGGTCGGCCAGTTTTTTCAAAAATGCCAGAAAGGACACTTGCCGGATGTAATCGGCAGTAAAACCAGCCGCCAAAAGGACACCAGGCAGAACCCATATGTACATCATATTTTCTGCAGAAGGCTCGGCACCGCTCTCTATAATGCTTAAATAGGCAATAAACATAGCGGCACCTATGCTTAATAAGGAAAAAAGAATAATGGCTAATCGGTCGATGATATAAGTCTTTAACACTCCCGCTCATCCTTCCGATTGACTTCAAATACATAGCCCTGTCCCCTGATGGTTGCAATGGCATCTTTCAATCCGGCATTCTCCAGCTTTCTCCGCAGCCGATTGACATTGACCGTTAATGTATTATCATCAACAAAATCAACGTCGTCCCATAATGCCTCCAGCAATTCATCACGCGAGACAATTTTTTTGTGCTCTCTTATGAAAATCGAAAGCAGCTGAAATTCTTTTTGTGAAAACGAGATGCGGCTGTTCTTCCACTCCGCTTCATATTGGTCTGGATATATCGTTAGACCGCCAAGCTCCACCAGTCTTGATTCCTGGGACAAAGAAGGAGAATACTCACCATAGGTCCTGCGCAGCACGCTTTTGATTTTGGCCATGACGACTTCTAAGTGAAACGGCTTTGTGATATAGTCATCGCCCCCGTTCTCAATCGCCATCACCTGATTCAGTTCATCAGTCCGCGCCGAGATAAAAATAATCGGAGCATTTGAAACCGTTCGGATTTGCCTGCACCAATAAAACCCGTCAAAAAAAGGAAGATTAATATCGAGCAGCACAAGATCCGGTTTCATTTCCGCAAATTCTTCCTTTATGTTATTCAGCTTTTCAGCTATTTTTATATGATATCCGTATTTCTGAAGATGGCCGCCCAGCAATGAAGCAATCCGTTCATCATCTTCCACGAGTAAGATCCGATACACGTTTATCCCCCTTATATGTCTAGCGCGTTGATTTTTCTAGAAGATTCCAAAATTCATTATAGCATGTGGGGGATAGTAAATCGGTCTTTTTCTATTCGTTATGGTAGAATGAAAAAAGGGGAAAATTTCTTAATAAGTAGGTGTCATTATGAAGATAATCATGCTACTTGTAACCATTACGTCAACTCTTTCAGCATGCCAGCCGAACTATACCGGGGAATACATAGAAATTGGAGATTCACTGACTGAATACGAAAAAGAGTGCTTTAAAGAGAATCACATTCCTTATCAATATGAAAAAGGGAAACTGTATATCCCGGAAGATGCATTTGATGTAGTAATCAATACTTGTTCATAAGAAAAAGCTTGCAGTATGTCTGCAAGCTTTTCACATTACAAAAAATAAGTGTTTAATTTCTCTTCAAACTCTGAAGGGGCGATGTCACTTTTTTGGCCTTCTCCGCCGTTTTCATGAATCGTAAAATGGCGGTCTGACATGACCATCCGCCCGTTCGGTGTCAACTTTGAGGCGAGCAGTGATTTGTTAAAAGGAGATTTTTCATGAGAATGAATCAGGTCCTTCATGTCATCTAAATCACCGGGATCCCTCTCTTCAAGGGTAAAGGCATAACCGATTTTCCAGCCTTCTCCTTTGTCCATCAACAGAAGATGGGTGCCCATTTCCGTCGCTTTTTCCTTGATTCGGAATGCTCCCACAGGAGATTGTACCGTTTCTCCGGAAAGCGGTATCGGCTCCAGCGCCAGGTTGATGCCAAAACCAATATCAACGATGTAATCTCCCTTTTCTGCCGACAGCCATACAGCAGCATGGGTTCCTTCTAATGCCCACTCTTCTTGCTTTCCTGCATAAACTGTTCCGCGAATGAGCTTCACATGAAAACCGGCATCGCGTAAGACATAGTAAAGAAAACCATTCAGGTCGTAGCATAGTCCCCCATGCTGCTCTTTGATCAGACGGCGCCAAAGCTCCTCTTTGGTTACCTTATAATTCTCTTTTGCAAGAACTGCCCGGTTTTCAAAAGGGTATCGGTACGCCATCGCTTTTAGAAAAAGGGGAAGATCGTCGAAGCTGACATGATCCTTCTTCCAGCCGATTTTCTTAAAACAGTCTTTCAGAAAATCATTCATTTTGTATCACCTAAACTTCCTCTTGAACATACGCCGAAAGCTTTTCCAGCGCCTCTTGTTCATCTTCTCCCTCGGCAATCAATGTGACTTCTGTGCCTGTGCTTACTGCAAGGCTCATCAGTCCCATGATGCTTTTCGCATTTACTTTTTTCCCATCCTTCTCAAGAAACACATCTGACGTAAACCGGTTTGCTTCTTGTACAAACAAAGCAGCAGGACGCGCCTGCAGTCCTGTCTTTAATCGAACTTCCACTTTCTGCTGAACCATAAGATCTCCCCTTTTCTTTACGGTTATTTTAAAGTGACGGTTTGCCCTGTCCGCAGCTGTTCTGCGATTTCGTCAAGTTTTCTCAGCCTGTGATTGATCCCTGATTTGCTGATTTTTCCGCTCGCTACCATTTCCCCCAGCTCTTTCAGCGTCACTTCCTGGTAATCAATCCGCAGCTGCGCGATTTCCCGAAGTTTTTCAGGAAGCGCCTCCAAGCCGATTCTTTCATCGATGTATTTAATATTTTCTACCTGTCTGAGCGAAGCCCCGATGGTTTTGTTTAAGTTGGCTGTTTCACAATTGACAAGGCGATTAACCGAATTTCTCATGTCTCTGACGATTCTGACATCCTCAAAACGCAGCAGCGAATTATGTGCGCCGATTACGTTCAGAAATTCAGTAATCTTTTCTGCCTCTTTTAAGTAAGTGATATAGCCTTTTTTCCGTTCGAGCGTTTTGCTGTTTAAATGAAACTCATTTAACAGGTCGCATAATGAATCGTTATGCTCTTTATAGAGAGAAAAAATTTCTAAATGATACGAGGAGGTTTCCGGATTATTGACTGAACCTCCCGCCAAAAATGCCCCTCTCATGTAAGAACGCTTGCAGCATCTCTTTTTGACAAGCTCTTTTGAAATATTTCGCTCAAACACAAAATTCTCGCCGAGTATTTTTAAATCCTCTAAGATGAACTTTGCATTCTCTGAAAAACGCACAATATAGACGTTATTCTTTTTCAGCCGCATTTTCTTTCTGACCAGCAGCTCAACCGACACATCATATTGTCTTTTCAGCAATGTATAGATGCGGCGGGCAATCGCTGCATTTTCAGTTTGAACATCAAGTACGAGATGGCGGTTAGCAAATGATAAAGATCCATTCATTCGGATAAGTGCAGACAGCTCTGCCTTAATGCAGCAGTCCTTCACTTCCAGGTTCGTTAATTCTTTTTTTGTTTCCGATGCAAATGACATATAGCCACCTCATTTCAAGGCTTCATTCTTTCAGTAAATCGACAAGAAGAGAAGCCACTTTATGTGTATCGTGACGAATTACGTCATTTTTATGTGTTACGATTTGATCTCTGATAACTTCAAGCCCCATCGCTTTCAGCTCTTCGATATCAAAATCAACAGGACGCGCCGATTCTACTGCGTACTTACGTTTTATTTCGTCAGGAATGTCTTCACTGTTAACCAGTATGGTATCGATAAAGCCGCAGCCCATATGCTGATTGAGCGCTTTCACATGATCGGCAGCGGTATAATGCAGCGTTTCTCCGGGCTGTGTCATCACGTTGCAGATATACACTTTTTTCGCCGGCGCCTTGATCACTTCTTCTCCAATTTTTGGGACGAGCAAATTAGGAAGAATACTGGTATAAAGGCTTCCCGGTCCGATAATAATCAGATCCGCTTCTCTGATTACTTCTATCGTTTCCGGCAGCGGATCAATGTTTTCAGGCGTCAGAAAAACGCGCTTAATACGCTGGCCGTACTCCGGAATAGTGGACTCGCCTGAGACAACGCGGCCGTCCTCCATTTCGGCATGCAGAACAACACTGGCATTGGCTGCCGGCAACACCTTTCCTCTTACATTCAGCACCTTGCTCATTTCTGTGACAGCGTGAAAAAAATCACCGGTTATATTCGTCATCGCTGCCAAAATTAAATTTCCGAGTGAATGACCCGTTAAGTCGTTCCCTTTATTAAAACGGTGCTGAAAGAGATCTTCAACTAGCGGCTCCACATCGGATAAAGCGGCAAGTACATTTCTGATGTCTCCTGGTGGCGGGATTTGCAGTTCGTTCCGCAGCCGCCCCGAGCTACCTCCGTCATCAGCAACTGTGACAATCGCCGTAATATCAACGGGTTTATGCTTTAAGCCCCGAAGCAATACAGAAAGGCCTGTGCCGCCGCCAAAGATTGCGATTTTCGGTTTTTGTCCCATCTTATTTCCGGCTTCTCTTTTCAATGTCCCGGTGAGTAACATGAGTATAGTAATCCTTTTTGAAATAGTCAGCTAAATACTCGGCAAGTGTCACAGAGCGGTGCTGGCCCCCTGTGCAGCCGATCGCAATGACGAGCTGGCTCTTTCCTTCTCTTTTGTAGGACGGCAGCATGAAGCTGAGTAAATCGATTAATTTTTCATTGAACTTTTGTGTTTCATTCCACTTCATGACGTAAGAGGATACCTCTTCATCTTTTCCGGTCAGCGGCCTCATGCTTTCGATATAATATGGATTCGGCAAAAATCTGACATCAAAGACGAGATCGGCATCAATCGGAATACCGTATTTAAAACCAAATGACATGACATTTACCGTAAATGTCTCTCCTTGGTTTGTCGCAAAATGCTTTACAATTTTCTCGCGCAGATCGCGCGGCTTCATGTCTGATGTATCATAAATCATTTGAGAGCGGCCTTTTAATTCCTCAAGCAGCTCACGTTCCAGCGCGATGCCTTCGAGCGGAAGACCAGTCACTGCCAGCGGATGCGAACGTCTCGTTTCTTTATATCTTGTCACGAGAATCGAATCCTTCGCGTCTAAAAATAAAATTCGCGGTGTAATCCACGGATTTTCCGCCATTTCATCCAGCGCCTCAATCAGCCGGTCAAAAAATTCACGGCCGCGCAAATCCATAACAAGCGCGACCTTGCTCATTTTCGAATTTGATTCCTTCATCAGCTCTAAAAATTTCGGAAGCAATGAAGGCGGCAGATTATCGACGCAGAAATAGCCGAGATCCTCAAAGCTTTGAATCGCAACGGTTTTTCCCGCGCCCGACATGCCGGTTATAATGACAAGCTGAATATCATGTGATTCACTAACACTCATCTTTCTCCCCCCTGACTTGTCTTTCTATTTGATGTGCTGCGGATCTAAACGATAACTGAGCAGCTCAAACTCCGGTGTATACGTAAATGTGCCGTGCAGCAGCCCTTGTCCCTTCATCATAAAGTCGAGGATATGGCCGTCTCCCGGGGCCATAGGCAGGTTTTGAATATCCTTCACATTGTGCCACTGCAAAATGCCTTCCTCTGATTCAGACACGTTCTCTCCCGTATAGGAATCAGCGACAAACGTAAACATCATCCACTCGGACACAATGTGGTCACCGGCCTTAATAATAAAGGTAAAAACGCCTTTTAGCTGGGGATTTATGATATAGATACCAGTCTCTTCTCTGAATTCTCTGATGACGGAATCCCTGACTGATTCTCCGCTCTCCATCTTGCCTCCCGGCGCAACCCACCAGCCGCGTCTTGGCTTTTGAAGAAGAAGAACTTTGTCATCCGCCTTGAGAACACAATTTGTCACTCTTTGCAAGTACGTCACCTAACCTTCTCGTCCTGTCATCGTCTCTTTATTATACCGTTTCAAGATGCCTCTCACAATGAAGAGACATTGACAATCTTTTCTTCTATTTTACAGCATATTCTTTCCCGCGTTCAGATGATTTTATTGTGAAAGGAAATTGTCTTTTATTTTTGGACAAAAAAAGGACACGGATAACTGGAGAATCCGTGCCAAAAGTGTATTCATTATAAAAAGGGGGTCAATTACTTTATTAATCATAACCGATAAGTTTTACACAACTGTTACAGCGGAATTAAAACCCAGTAACGTTATGTGAAACTCGTATGACAGCCCTTTTTATTTTAAGGTTTTCAGCGTTTCCTGGAGCTCTTCGACATAATGCTGGACGCTTTGTGCCGCAATACTTCCGTCACCTGTAGCCGTTACGATTTGGCGCAATGATTTTTCGCGAATGTCTCCGGCTGCGAAAATCCCTTCAACCTTTGTTTCCATTCGGTCGTTGGTTTCGATGTAGCCTTCTTCATTTGTGATGCCAAGGTTTTCAAACGGTTTAGACAGAGGAAGCATACCGATATAAATGAATACGCCGTCTGTTGTGAATTCACTTTCTTCACCAGTTACCGTATCTACAAGCGTCACTTTGCCGACTTTGCCGTTTTCCTCATGAATTTCCTTCACGGTTTTATTCCATAAGAAATCTACTTTTTCATTATCAAACGCTCTCGCTTGGAGAATGCTTTGCGCACGGAGTTTGTCACGTCTGTGTACAATCGTTACTTTTGAAGCGAAACGTGTTAAGTACACGCCTTCTTCAACCGCTGAGTCTCCTCCGCCGATAACAACCAGCTCTTTGCCTTTAAAGAAAGCGCCGTCACATACTGCACAATACGAAACACCGCGGCCGCCCAATTCTTTTTCGCCAGGCACGCCGATTTTTTTATACTCTGCACCTGCGGCGATGATAACAGCACGTGCTTTATATTCTTTTGAACCGGCTTTCACAACTTTGTACTCTTTGCCGTCCACAATTTCTTTAATATCGCCATAAGCGTATTCCGCGCCGAATTTCTTCGCGTGTTCAAACATTTTGTTGGAAAGCTCAGGTCCGAGGATGCTTTCGAAACCAGGATAGTTCTCCACATCTTCCGTGTTTGCCATTTGGCCGCCCGGAATTCCTCTTTCAATCATTAATGTCGATAAGTTTGCTCTAGATGTGTATACAGCGGCCGTCATCCCAGCGGGACCCGCGCCGATAATAATCACGTCATATATTTTTTCTTCTGACACACTCATTCACTCCTTAAAACGTCTTTTCGAGTTGGGCTCTTCCTTATATGATAAGAATCCCCATCAAACGTATTCCTTACCCATATCCTATAAAATCTCATGGTGATACGCCATTTTTTTGCTCATTTTTTTCGAAACGCGATTAAATGTATTTCAAAAGGGTATGTATATTAATAAAGAAAGAGCCTTCTGTCCATAGAAGGCCCTTGTCTTATTTATTATTGAACAACACGTCTTACAACGCCTTTAAATGCTTTTTTCCAGTACACGTTGTTCATAGAGTCAACAGATACACCATGAGATGTATTGTCGTTAAGGAACGTACCGTTTCCTAAGTAGATTCCAACGTGACCATTTGTTTTGTATGTGTCAAAGAAAACTAAGTCTCCGCGTTTCATGTCTGACGCGCTTACAGCTTGTCCTCTTCCAACTAAAGTATCAGTCGTTGTTCCGCCGACAGGTCCAAGGTTGACACCTGCAGAAGCGTAAGCCCAGCGAACGAATGATGAGCAGTCAAAAATACGGTTGTTGATATCAGACTGAGAGCGTCCGCCGCCAAACTTGTACGGGGATTGTCCGACAATGCTTGAACCAACGCTGATCGCGCCTTCAATTCCGCCTGAGTTGCTGATGACAGTGCCGCCTGAGTTATTGCTTGAGCTGCTGCTCTTCTTAGAAGATGAGCCGTTAGACGAACTGTTAGATGAACCTTTAGAAGAGTTGTCTGAAGAATCATCATCAGATGAGCTTGCTTTTGCTGTTTCAGTTGTAGCCGTTTGGCTGTCATCTGTTTGTGTTTCATCAGATGCTTTTTGTGCTTCTTCCTGCTTTTTGATCAGGGCAGCCGCAGCTTCTTGTTGTTTTTTGATACGCGCTTGTTCTTCTTCAGTATCTGCTTTTTGGTTTGCAAGGTCAGCTGCTTCTGATTTTAATTCGGAAATCGCGTCAGCTGTTTTCTTCTGGCTGTCCTTTGCTTCGTCGAAAAGCTTGTCTTTTTCATCAAGCTGTTTATCAAGATCTTTTTGCATTGTTTCTAATTTAGCCAGTGCAGCTTGTACTTCTTTCAGCTTATCATTCAGATCTGCTTCAGAGTCTTCAAGCTTCGCTTTATCCTGCTCTTGCTGTTTGATTAAATCTTTGTCTGCATCCACAATAGATGAAACCGCAGTTGCACGTGAGATAAAATCACCAAAGCTCGTTGATCCTAAAAGTACATCTATGTATCCTTGAGATCCGCCGCTTTCCTGTAAAGAACGAACGCGTTTTTTCAGGATTTCGTTGCGTTTTTCGATGCGTGCTTCTGTTTCTTTAATCTCTTTTTTCAGTTTTTTGATTTCTTCTTTTGTTTTATCGTTTTCTTCTTTTTTATCATCGATTTTGTTGCTTGTATCGAGCGCCTTAGCGTTAATGTCTTTCAGTTCTTTTTCAATCTTTGATTGGTTTTCCTGAAGCTCAGTTAATTCTTTTTCCTTCGCTTCAATGCTGGAAGCAACCTCAGATTGCTTGCTTTCAATTTTTTGTTTCTTTTCATCTAATGTTTCCGCCGATGCAGTTTTACTTGTAAATGGGATCAAAAAACTGCTTGTCCCGATGACGGAAGCCAAACCAAGTGTCAATAAACTCTTTCTCACTTTTTATATCCTCCCTTTTACTGTGAACCTGTTCTCATTTGGAATTGTATTTTGAACATCAAGTTTCGTTCCTCATACTCTACGAGGAATGATGATTGTTTATGGTTAATTATTCTGTGCATCTCTTAATCTGGGTGTATAGCGTTTATTTCACATCATATGTAAAAAACACTAATTCCTTATGTACGAGAATCATTATACCATCAAGTTTCGACAAATTAGCGATAAATTTTATTACATTTGTGTTTCAAACAGATGTCAGGTTGCACATCATTTGTCATTTTTCTTAAATTGATAAAAACCTGTCGATATTACTTTCTTAATATACTTCTTAGAATAAAAAGAGAGTTGATTCTGCGAATCAACTCTCAATCAATATACTATTCTAAAATATCATCAATATATTTCATATATTTCGTCAAAGTAGCCGGAGAGATGCCAAATTGGGCTGCTGTTTCTTTTTTGGTGTCATGTTTGCCATGGGCTTCTTTCCAAATATAGTAGATAGCCGCAGCCCATCCGCTCACATTTTTCAGCGGCCCCGCTGCGCGGATTTGCTGTATCACATGGAATACCCAGCAGCTCATGACTTCTGTTTTCATCTCATCTTGTTCTGCTTCTTCCAGCAATTTAACCGTTTGATAAGCGAAAAGCGCATCCTCTGACACATCTGCTGCTGCGGAATCTCCGTTCAAGAGCAGCTTAACAAAATGGTTTTCAAAAGGAGCGGTGATGCGCTTCGAGCGTATCACGGCTTCAAGATGCTCCGTTTCACCCTTGGTGCTGCTGATATAATAGGCCGCCAATCGCTGTTCTACTGACGAAGGAAGTACTTCCCGCCGCTCAATCCACGGAGCCGGACGGTCTGCTCCTGGATATTGCGACTCGACTTTTCTCCATACCGTTTCGGCAAATTCTTTATGGCCCGTAAAGTAAGCAGAGCACGAGAGCCAGTAGTAGAATGTGTCGTCTCCTTCAAAACCGCTTTTATATAGTGATCTGAGCCATTTGTACCCAATATCATACCGGCCGACAAGCGACAGAGTGGCACCCAGTTTATAGCGCTGTTCAAATAACATCGGATATACATTTGAAAGCTGATCACTCAGCTCTGCCACCTTTTCATCTTCTCTTTCATAATAGTAGAAAACGAGAAGATTACATAATGCGTGAAGATTTCCTTCATTATGATTCAGCACTTGATAAGCCGTTTGTTTCGCTTTCACAACATTGCCGGAATAAAAGTGGGCAAGGGCGAGATTATTATAAGCGGACCAAAGCTCAGGATATTCGTGTGTGATTTCCTCAAGGGCCGCAACAGCTTCAGCAAGCTGACCGCTTTCAAGCAAGGACTTCGCCCGGTCCTGTTTGATGAGCAATTCATCCTGATCATATAAAGAATCCTCAGGCCCGCCGTCTCCTAAATCAAGCAGTTCAAGCAGACTATCATTCTCTTCGGAAAATTCACCGTCCGGATCAGCGTCTGAATAAGCAGCAGCTTCTTTATAAGCTTCCTGAAAGAGTCCCAGATGGGCAAAGTTATTTGCTTTAAAATAATGACATTCCGGCATTTCCGTCTCCAGATTCGCCAAAATATAATCAAGCAGATCGTTTGATTCCTGGTATTGCCCCATCTCTGAATAAATGACCGCAAGCTGCGAAAGCATCTCTGAATCCTTCGGCTCCAAATGAACCGCGCGCTGGATCAGTTTGCTTGCCCGCTTCAGATTGCGTTCTTTATACGCTTTCAAACCTTTATGAAAAAAATAATGTCCATCTTGAAGCAGCTGGACAATTTGTGCGTGATTTTTATGTTCAGAAGTGTGTTTTCCCACAACTACCCTCCGTTTTATACAATATTACCGTCAGTAGTATACCATAAATCGTAAGCCCCTCAATAGTTCAAAAGGAAGGATTGGGAAAATCCCTCCTCTTTTTTTTACTGGCTGAATCGACCAGAATTTACCCGGCTTTGTTTTCTAAATCCGCATTCATTTTAAGCTGCTGTTCAGCAAAATCTCTGTAAAGGTCATGGGAAGCCATTAATTCATGGTGCGTGCCGCGTCCCGTAATTTCCCCTTTTTCAACAAATAATAGCTGATCAGCATCTACAACAGTCGATAAGCGGTGAGCGATAACAATAGTTGTCCGGCCTTCCATCAGCACCTCAAGTGCCTGCTGCACTGATTTTTCAGATTGGCTGTCGAGGCTGGAAGTGGCTTCATCAAGCATCAGGATGCTCGGATCACGGAGAAGCGCCCTGGCAATCGCAATTCTTTGTCTCTGTCCGCCCGACAGCATAATGCCGCGTTCACCCACTTCAGTATCAAGCTGATTCGGCAGCTCCTGTATAAAATTAAGAGCGTATGCCATCTCCGCTGCTTTTTCGATTTCGGCATCCGTTACCTCACGTTCCAGCCCATAACAAATATTGTCTCTGATCGTTCCCGACATTAACGGACTTTCCTGTGACACGTAGCCGATATGCTGACGCCACGATTCGAGCGAATACGTATCCACCGGCTCGTCTCCCAGCCGAATGGTCCCTTCAGTCGGAGAATAGAAACGCTCAAGCAGCTTAAACAGCGTGGTTTTCCCGCCGCCGCTCGGCCCAACAATTGCTGTTACTTTTCCCGCTTCAATCACGGCGCTGATATCCTTCAAGATCAGCTGCTCAGGCTTATAGCCAAAGGACACTTGATCAAGCCGGATAGGCAGATGCGCGTTGTCAATTTGGTTTCCTGTGACGGTATCTTCCTCTTCCTCTGCCAATATCTCAATCATCCGTTCCGTTGCACCGATTGATTTTTGCAGCTGTGTGAAGAACGTTGTAATCTGGCCCATCGGCATTATGATTTGAAACAAATATAAAATAAAAGCCACGAGTGCTCCGGCAGTCAATTCGCCTGATGACACCTGCATACCGCCGTATCCAATAACAGCCACGAGTGCGGCCATTAATACGAGAGAAATAAGCGGCCCAACAAGCGATTGCACCTTCGCTTCACGAACCCCCAGCTGGAATAATGAAGAAATCCCCAGCTTTCCGCGTTTGTATTCGACTTCCTCTGCATTTGAAGCCTTCACAAGCCTGATTTCCGGAAGTATTTGATTGAGCAACCCTGTAAAACGTGCGGTTTCATCTTGAGTTTCCCGAGAAATGGAGAACATCTTCTGGCCGATTGGCACTAAAATCAGCGCCGCTAATGGGACAACTACTAAAACAAGCAGCGTCAGCTTCCAGTTCATAATGAATAAGATGGTGAGTGATCCAATGACCGAAATGATGCCTGTTATAAATCCGCTGATATGGCTGGTGATCAGCTCTTTTACCACCATCGTATCATTCGTGACCCGGCTGACAGTCTCACCGGAAGCGTTAGTATCGAAATAAGATACAGGAAGCTTAATTAATTTCTTCCATAATAAATCCCTTAACCCAGAGATGATTTTTTGCCCGCTATAGTTTAGCGCGTATGTAGCGTAGGCGCTTAAAGCGGCCTGAATAAGAAAAACGAGCGCGATCAGCCCGATTTGCGTGCCGGACAGCGCTGACATGGAAAAACCGTCGACAAGCTGCTTCGTTAATAAAGGAATCAGCAGGCTGACCAGTGTTGTCACAATACTGAGAATCAGCGCAAAAGCGAGCTTTCCATAGGATGGGTTTGTCTGTTTCACTAATGCAAAAAAGGCTTTGAATTTTCTTTTAGGTAGCTGTGTTGACATAGTATTTTTCCTCCTGTTTCAATCCCTTTACGCGGTCAGCAAGGTTGAACGGAATATAATAGGATTATTTTTACTCTTTCTAAATCATAACAATGGAGAGAGACTTTTTCAGTATATTTTTCTTGTACACTGAAAATAAAAATCCCCTATTCATGACTCGAATAGGAGACGTTTCATATTATAGATCCTTTTCAGGCTTCTTTTTTCGATACGTTAAGGTAACCTCTTGCTGTCTCAGGTCTTCAATGATCATCTTGAACCGGTCAACCTTTGCAGTATGCTCTTCTTTTATCGTTTGAAGTGCAGTTTTCTGCTTTTCGCTTTTCGATTCAAGCTCTTCTTTTATTTTTTTGACAATCATTCCTTTTTGCCCTTTGATTTCTTCTTTTAATGCAGACTCAAATTTTTTAGTCAGGCTGAGAATGTCGTTGATGGGTTTATTGAGACTGCTTGCTTTCCCCTTCATTTCGTCATGGGTTAGAAACATATAGGTGGTTGATACAACTTCTGTTTCACTTTCTGAAAATAAGGAAGTCACTCTGTCTATTCCTCCTAAGGCTGAAAATCGAATAGCTGTGAGATCATTTCTTCTTTTTCAAATAGCTTTTCGATGCTCTCGCGGATATTTTTGATAAAATTCTTTTTTTCCGATGTCTGTTTTTTTAGTTCTGCAACAATTCCGTCATTAGCAGGGAGAGCACCTGTATGGAACGATTCATGAACTGATATTTTCTCTAATTTATCGAATGTGTGACTGAAACCGGCCGCAAGCCGGAATTGAAGATCGAAGGCATAATGCGAAGGGTTTTCTTCCATATGTTGAATCGACGTGATGATTGCCTGTTTTTTGTCTATAAACTCATCATCGATTTCCTGACGGAATACCTTTTGGTACGCGGAAATCGCATCTTCCATATCTTCAACTATCTTCATGCCGTTTTGATAGATTCTGACAGCGGAAGAGATATTGACTTTAATCGTTTCTCCCGAGCCGCCCTTCCCTGTAAAGTAAATATCAGAACCCTTATAGCTAAATCCTTTTTCCTTTGATAATGCGTTCAGCATTTGAACGATGCTGTGGCCGTCGACGATGAGTTTTAATGCGTCTTTTGTTTCTGTGTCGAGTGTTTCAAAAGAAGAAATCATTGATTTTACATACTCCACAATTTTACCAACATCATTTAGAGCTTGCGTGAATTGGCCATGCTTTAGATGATCAATGAAATCATCGTATTGTAATTCTATACCTTTCATACTCGCATTAAGATTAGATAACTCTTTTTTTATGACTTTTTTCTGTGTATCATCAATATAACCATTTTCAGCAAGCTGATCTACAATAGGCCCGCTGTTTCCCAACAGGGTGTGAAGAAAACCTAAAAAGGCTGGCAGCTGCTCTTTAATTCGGCCATACATTTGCTTAACATCATCAAAATTTTCATAAACAACACTTGCTTTCGCTAAAACGCCGTCTGTATGCTTTACTTTTTCTATCAATTCTATGTCTATTCCGCTGGCTGCCTTTACAAAACCGTTTAAGCCGTCTTTTTCATAGTCGTCCTTATATTTTTGAAGGTATTCCTGCATCGACCTTACGTCTTCATCAGGAATCCCATCCATAATGTTTCTGATGCCTTTCACACTTGTGTTCGTATCCGCCATCTTCACATCGCCGAATGTAATGAAATCCGCCTTGCCGCTGACTCCGTACAGCGGGTCATCTTTTGAGATGCGTTGGGTGATGTTTGCTGTGACGCCTTTGTCTTCATAATATTTTTGGATTTCTATTTTTAGCTTTTCTGATGGGATAGAATCAATATCTTCGTATTTATAACTAAATTTCCTAATAACATATCTATATAAACTTTCATCCGTTTCAAGTAATTGATCGATACTGACTTGAGCCCCATTTACACCATAAACCTCATCATAGTCTCCATTAATCAATTGCACCATTACTTGGTTATTATTAGCAAGGGAATGTCCTAAGGCGAATGTTTTTAAATCCTCCGAGTCACCTGCTGCTTTCTTTGCTTTTTTAGTAAACTCCTTTGTAGCCTCATACTGACTATGATCGATTCCTAAAAAAAGACCAAAAAAGTTATACGACCAATCCTTATTATCAGCACTGCCTTCTGAAATAATATGAAGCTGATCGATATGTTTTTTCTTATCTATTATATGGATTGCCGTCCCATCGTAACCTGATTCTCTGGTCGAACTTTCTATACTTGTATTCTGGTTTACAAGTTCACTGGAGGTATATATTTCAATTTTTGTATTCTCCGGAAGATCGTGGCGGGTTTCCTCTTTATAAATTCTCCGTACATCTGCTTCGAAATCCGCTTTGGCTTCCTTAACTTCACTTGCATTGATTGAGGCAAACTTTTGTTTATAGTCATATTCTAAATCAATTAGCCGTAACTTTACGTTCTCATTCTCAAATACATTTTTATTTTCCATCTTATTTCTCCTTTTTATCTATTAAAAAGGTGATAGAATTAATTAATTTCTCTACTTTATTTTTAGCCTTTTCTTCATCTAAGGAGCATGGTTGATTTTCATTTTTGCATCCGAAAGTAAAGGCGTATTCTAATCCTAAGTTATCTTCTTCTGTAGATTTCACATACCCGAAGTAACTGTATGAATAATTATATTTTCTATCAATATCGTCAAAGATGTCTTTTTTCTTAGCAAAGTAGATATCCGTTTTCTTTTTGCTACTTTTTTTGTATTCACCTTTATAATCATTTTTTCCACTAACAATATCTAGCATTGTCTCAGGTTCATTCACAAAACTTTCTTCTTTGTAATATGTTACATGGCCATCAAACATTACATTGGTGTCTTTATCATAACTATTAAATCCAATACTTTCTTTGTTTTTCCCAGTTAAAGATGACCTTCTTGATAGATACTCCCCATCCTCCGGAAACAACATTCTAAATCCTTTCAACTTAGACTCCAGCAAATAGTACCCAGGCTCCTCTTCCTTCGTTGACACCATGTACTCTCTCGTTTTCTCGTCCTGAAACGCGGGAACTTGCGGCAGGTCTTTTGGATCCATGTCTTTTGGTTTTACGGCTTCTGTTTTATTTTCATTGTTTTTGCTGTTTTTTTCGTTGTCGTTCATACTGCATCCTCCTGTCAGGGCAAGTAATAAGCTGAAGCAAATAAAGATAATCTTTTTCATTACGAACCTCCAAGGGTTTTGTGGGATCATTCTATTTTTCAAAAGTAATACTATTGACCCGGTTGCAGGGTGATTATATTATCCTTTTCCATGTTACATCATGGCGGAATTTGGATAAATAGGAAATCAGACTTGGTTTTGACCTTCTTTTATCCATTCGGAATGTGAAACACCTATTGCATTACTAAATACCCATTACATTTTTCTTACAATAAAAAAAGAGCCGTTATCCATAGGCTCTTTCCATTTACTATTCAGAATGGCGTTTTCTCAGCACTTCCAGCACATCATCCAGCGGTAATGCTTGTTCTCTGAGCAGGACAAGGAGATGATACAGCAGGTCTGCCGCTTCCCATTTCAGTTCCTCGTGATCACGGTTTTTGGCGGCGATGATGACTTCTGATGCTTCTTCACCGACTTTTTTCAAAATCTTATCGACGCCTTCATCGAAAAGGTAAGTGGTGTAAGCTCCTTCAGGCATTTCCGCTTGGCGTTCTGCGATGACGTGCTCCAGCTCGCTTAAGATGTCAAATCGGCCGGAAGTTTGTTCTTCTGTCTGTTCCTTTGTAAAACAGCTGTAGCTGCCTGTGTGGCATGCCGGACCGGACGGCTCTACAAGCACGACCAGTGCATCTTGGTCGCAGTCATATCGAATGCCCTTGACGGCTTGCGTATTCCCCGATGTTTCTCCCTTGTGCCATAGCTCTTGCCGCGAGCGGCTGTAAAACCACGTTTCTTTCGTTTCAAGTGTTTTTTCGTACGATTCCCTGTTCATATATGCAAGTGTCAGTACTTCTTTGCTTGCCGCGTCCTGGACGATGGCAGGGATTAATCCGTCTTCGTTAAAACGTAGTTCATCTGCCTGTTTCATCTCACATTCACCCCGTGCTCTTTCAAATATGATTTCACTTCTTTAATTGATGTTTCTTTATAATGAAAAATGGAGGCAGCCAGCGCGGCGTCCGCTTCCCCTTTTGTAAAAGCCTCGAGCATATGCTGCGCGTTTCCTGCTCCCCCTGAGGCGATGACAGGAACCGGAACAGCTTCTGACACGAGCTTTGTCAGCCTGTGGTCAAAACCCTTTTTCTCCCCATCTGAGTCCATGCTGGTCAGGAGGATTTCTCCGGCTCCGCGTTTGACAGCTTCCTTCGCCCATGCTGTAACTTCCCAATCCGTTTTCTTTCTGCCGCCATGCGTGTAAACTTTATACGTGTCAGACTCTTCGTGGTACTTGGCGTCTATGGCGAGTACGATACATTGAGAGCCGAAAAACTCCGCGCCTTCGGTAATCAGCTCGGGACGGAGAACAGCTGCCGTGTTTACAGAAACTTTGTCCGCGCCGGCACGCAGAATCGTTTTCATATCGCTAAGCTGATTGATGCCGCCTCCGACTGTAAACGGAATCGCAAGCTTTGCAGCAACCTGCTCTACGACGTCAACCATCGTTTTGCGGCCTTCATGCGAGGCAGAAATATCAAGAAACACCAGTTCATCCGCGCCTTCCTGATCGTATACTTCCGCCAGCTCGACAGGGTCGCCGGCATCCTTCAGCTCAAGAAATTGAATCCCTTTGACAACGCGCCCTTCTTTCACATCAAGACATGGGATAATCCGTTTTGTTATCATTTCCCCTTCATCCTTTCAAGCGCCTCGCCAAGTGTAAACTGGTTGATATACAGTGCTTTTCCGATAATCGCTCCAGAAACCCCATTCGCATGATAACGGGCAAGAGCTTCAAGGTCCGCAACGGAGCTGACTCCGCCAGAGGCGATGACAGATTTTCCGGTTTCTTTTGCGAGTTCCACTGTGCTTTCGAGATTGGGGCCTGACAGCATCCCGTCTGTCGCGATATCAGTAAAAATAAAAACTTCTGCGCCTTCGTTGGCGAGCTCTTTGCCGAGTTCAGCCGCCTTAAGACTTGATGTTTCCAGCCACCCTTCTGTTGAAACAAAGCCGTTTCTTGCGTCCAGCCCGATGGCTATCCTTTCGCCATACTCTTTCAGCATTTTTTTTACAAACGGCGGATCAGAAACAGCGGAGCTTCCCAGGATCACGCGATCGACTCCTGCCGATAAGTAATCGTAGACGTCGCTTTCCGAACGAATGCCGCCGCCGATTTCGACTTTCAGATTGAGCTTTTGTACAATTTCGATGACATGACGGTCATTTACTTTTTTTCCTTCCTTCGCGCCGTCAAGATCAACAAGATGAATCCATTCAGCACCCTCACTCGCAAATAAAGAGGCCATGTCGAACGGTGAATCACCGTATACAGTTTCCTTGCTGTAATCACCTTGAACGAGGCGTACACATTTGCCGTTTCTCATATCAATGGCCGGGTATAATGTAAAAACACTCATTTTTTCACCTTCTGTTCTGCTGCCATTTTTGTGAATTGGATTAAGATAGACATTCCGACCGTGCTGCTTTTTTCCGGGTGAAACTGGGCGCCAAAGACATTCTCTTTTCCGACAACCGCAGGCACCCGCACACCGTACTCGGCGCTTGCCAAAAGCGCGCCGTCATCCATTCCGTCTATATAATAGGAATGGACAAAATAAGCGTAGCCTTCCTCCACTCCTGCCAGCAGCGGAGATTCGTTATGAAAGGAAAGGCGGTTCCATCCCATATGCGGAACCTTTAGCTTGTTTCCCTCCTGATCTTCCGGCTTCAGCCTGACTGCTTTTCCCTTTAACAAACCGAGGCCTGCAGCGGTTCCATGCTCTTCGCTCTCATCAAACAATAGCTGCATGCCAAGGCAGATCCCAAGAAGCAGTCTCCCCTCTGATACCATATCGTGAATGAATTGATCGAGTTTGGCGTTGCGCAAATTGTCCATCGCATCCCCAAATGACCCGACTCCCGGCAAAATGAAAGCATCTGCTTTCCTCAGCTCCTCTGGCATGCCAGAAACAAAGTACGGCACGCCGACACGCTCCAGCGCCTTTGAGACGCTGTATAAATTGCCCATTCCGTAATCTATCACACCGATCATTTACAGCATCCCTTTCGTTGACGGAATCCCTTTGACACGCGGGTCAATCGTTGTCGCTTCATCAAGCGCGCGTCCTAATGCTTTAAAAACAGCTTCTATCATATGGTGCGTATTTGTGCCGTAATGAACGATCACGTGCAAGTTCATCCGTGCTTCAAGCGCCAGCTTCCATAAAAATTCATGTACAAGCTCAGTATCGAAAGTTCCGACTTTCGCTGCCGGAAAGTCAGCACGCATTTCTAAGTGCGGCCGATTGCTTAAATCAATCACCACCTGAGCAAGCGCCTCATCCATCGGCACAAACGCCGAGCCGTAGCGTTTAATTCCTTTTTTATCGCCTAGTGCTTCAAGCAAAGCCTGCCCTAAGCAAATGCCGATATCTTCAGTCGTGTGGTGATCATCTATATCAACATCGCCTTTCGCGTTAATGGAAAGATCAAATTGTCCGTGTTTCGTGAATAAATCCAGCATGTGTGTCATAAATGGCACGTCTGTTTTGATATCCGCTTGTCCCTCGCCGTCTATTGCGAATGCCAGCTCAATATCTGTTTCGTTTGTTTTTCTGGCGCGCTCCGCTTTTCTCATTTTGAATTCCTCCGTTCTCTCGCTTCGATTGATCTCGCATGCGCTTCTAATCCTTCCAGTCTGGCAAAAGCCGCAATGCTATCCGCATGTTCTTCAAAGGCTGATTGGCTGTATGAAATAATGCTCGATTTCTTTTGAAAATCCGTGACGTTTAATGGGCTTGAAAATCTGGCCGTTCCATTTGTCGGGAGCACATGGTTCGGTCCGGCAAAATAATCTCCGACCGGTTCAGGGCTGTATCGGCCTAAGAAAATCGCACCTGCGTGCTTGATATTGCCAAGCAAAGCTTCGGGAGACTGTGTGATGATTTCTAAATGCTCCGGGGCGAGCGTATTGACTGTATTGACCGCTTCATCTATCGTTTCAGCCACATAAATAGATCCATAATCTCTCACTGAAGCTTCCGCAATATCTCTGCGCGGCAAGGTTTTAAGCTGCTCGTTCACCTCGGCTGAAACGGCCTCAGCCAGCGGCATGGAATCTGTGACAAGCACACATGAGCTGAGCATGTCGTGTTCCGCCTGTGACAGCAGGTCAGCGGCAATTTCCCGCGGGATAGCTGTTTCATCAGCCAGCACGACGATTTCACTCGGTCCGGCAATCATATCAATATCGACATCACCGAACACCTCTCGTTTGGCAAGCGCGACATAAATATTTCCCGGGCCTGTGATTTTATCCACCGGCTCAATGGTTTCTGTTCCGTACGCCAGCGCCGCAATTGCCTGAGCCCCTCCCATTTTGTATATATCTTTAATGCCCAGCTCGGCAGCGGCAGCTAAGACTCCCGGAGACAGCCGTCCGTCTTTTCCCGGAGGTGTGACAAGAACAATTCTTTCCACGCCCGCTGTAAGCGCCGGAATGACATTCATCAAAACAGATGACGGATATGCGGCAGTTCCGCCCGGCACATAAACGCCGGCAGAGTCAAGTGCAGTCACTTTCTGTCCCAGCATTGTGCCATCCTTTCTGTGATAAAACCAGGAAGACTGAAGCTGCCTTTCGTGATATTCAGTAATGTTTTTGATCGCTTGCCTGATCACCTGCAGCAGCTGGGGATCCAGCAAGCTGTATGCTTCTTCAATTTCTTCTGTTGTGACCAATGCGCTGTCAAGCTTGATGCCGTCAAACTTGGCCGTGTAGCCACGAACGGCCTGATCACCGTTTGCTTTTACATGTTCAATAATGGATCGGACCGCTTTTCTTTGTTCTTCCGTTCCGGCATCAATTGACCGCTTGAGCGAAAGCCGGTCCGCGCCGCTGATCGTTTTGATTTTCATTTTGCCGTTTCTCCTTCCACAACAAGAGATAAACGGGATGCCATTTCGTCGATGACATCGTCCTTCATGCGATAGCTTACTGGGTTGACGATAAAGCGGGAGGTGATATCACAAATATGCTCTGTTTCAACGAGTCCGTTTTCTTTGAGCGTCTGTCCCGTAGATACGATGTCGACTATTCTGTCCGCAAGCCCGATAAGAGGTGCCAACTCGATAGAGCCGTTCAGTTTAATAATCTCGACTTGCTCTCCCTGCTCCCTAAAATAACTGGAAGCCACATTCGGATACTTTGTGGCGATTCTCGGCGCGACGCCGCTCCAGTCTGTATCTGGAAGTCCGGCAACCGCCAGATGGCATTTGCTGATTTTCAAATCCAGTACCTCATATACATCGCGTTCTTCCTCCAGCATGACATCCTTCCCCGCAATTCCGACGTCTGCCACGCCGTGCTCCACATATGTGGTGACATCCATCGGCTTTGCTAAAATGAAGCGGAGATTTTCCTCCGGCACGTCGATGATCAGCTTTCTGGAATCCTCAAACTCTTCCGGCAGCTTGTATCCCGCCTGCCGCAGCAGCCCTGCTGCTTCTTCAAATATTCGCCCCTTCGGCATTGCCATTGTGAGTAACTTACCCATTTTGCTCTTCCTTTCTGGCACCGATAAAATAGGTGACATTCGCAAATGATTTTGTCATCTGATCAATATTTTCAATCCCCAGTAAATCCTGAAGAACAACTTTTTTACCTTTCAAACGCTCTTCATTTGCAAAAGCGATGGCCTGCACCCGCTGTTCTTTGCTGAAAATGACAGCATCCATTTCACAAGGTTCGTCTTTCATATGGAGCGCTTCAATCATCCGGTCAATCCGAAGCCCAAAACCCGTCGCCGGCGCCGGTGAATTAAAATGTCCCAGAAGCTTGTTATAACGGCCGCCGCTGCCAATCACAAAGCCGACATTATTCGCGTACACTTCAAATAAAATCCCAGTGTAGTAGCTCATATGGCTGACCATATTCAGATCAAGACGGACATTTTCCGTACATCCGTAGTCCTCAAGAATCTCCCACAGCGCCTTCAGTTCATCAACCACACTTTTACCTTGCGCTGAATCGACGATTTCTTCAGCACGTCTGCATACTTCTATGCTCCCTCGCAATTCGAGAAGCTCAAGCAATCTGTTTTTATCAATGGAGGAAAGCGGAAGAGATTTGACGTGCTCTCTGTAGCCGACATAATTCTTTTCATATAAAAACCTCCGCAGTACGTCCGCTCGTTCAACATTCCCGAGCACCTCGACAAACAGGGCATCTGCAATGCCCGCGTGGCCGATTGCAATTTTAAATGAAGTCAAGCCGGCATTTTTTAACGCACCGACTACTAAGGCAATGACCTCTGCGTCCGCACTTGTCGTGCCATCACCGATCAATTCCACTCCAACCTGCTCAAACTCGGCAGGACGTCCGCCCTCGCGTTCCTGGGCTCTGAACACATTTGCCGCATAGCCGACTCTGAGGGGATGATCATGTTTCAGCAGCTTTGATGCCGCCACCCTTGCGATCGGCCCTGTCATATCCGGGCGAAGCACCAGTGTCTTTCCATCCTGATCCAGAAGCTTAAACAGTTGCTGCTCTTCAATTGCTGACTGCACACCAACCGTATCGTAAAACTCCAGCGTCGGTGTTTCCATAAATTGATAGCCCCATTTATCTATCATATCGGTTAACGATTGCCTCACCTTTTTTTTCGTTTCATATAAACCGGGCAGTGTATCTCTCATGCCGTGCGGTTTTTCAAACATAAACATCAACCCGAGCACCTCCGTAATTGTTTGAAGGAAAATTCCGAATCCTTTAGTTCGCTAATATGATAATATGTTAGCAGATGAAAGAATGGAAATCAATGCTTAACTTTCGCACGAATCTTTTTCGTTCAGAAATCCTCCTCCTAAATATGAAAAAGTCATGAATAAATGATGAAAGGTAGGTCATATCTCAAATTCTTGATGTTTGGCATGCTATAATACAAATCAAATAGAGAACAAGGAGTTAAAGATGAAAACACTGCGAACGTTATGTGTACTGATCATACTTTCTGCTGTCATTTTCTTCGGCATCAAAATATATGCAAAAGATATAGATATTTCGTTTTTCAAAATTGATTTAGGTGCAACGAAGAATGAATCTGAAGCAGCAAACAAAGAGAAGAAACTGAAAGGAAGCGCTGAGCCGATGGACGTCACGCTTTTCAATCAGATGGATGCCCCAAAGCTCTATAATGGCTGTGAGGTGACGAGCCTTGCGATGGTGCTGCACTATGCGGGATACAACGTGACAAAGAATACACTGGCAAACCAGATCGCAACAGTGCCTTTGACATACAGCAGCGGATTAAAAGGTGATCCGAATGACGGATTTGTCGGTGATATGGCGAACGGCCCGGGGCTAGGTGTCTATCACGGCCCGATCTATCAGCTCGCTAAAACCTATGCGGGGGACAGCGTTTCTGATCTGACAGGAAAAAGCATCTCTGCTGTTTATGAGCAGCTTGAGAAAGGCAACCCGGTTTGGGTTATCACGACAGCCAACTTTACGCCGGTTGACAACATGCAGACATGGAAAACGCCAAACGGAACGATCGATATCACGTACAGCGAACACAGTGTCGCCGTCACGGGTTATGATGAAAATTACGTGTATGTGAATGACCCTTATGGCTATAAAAACAGAAAAACAGACCGGACCAGCTTCGAAAAAGCGTGGGTGCAAATGGGCAGCCAAGCCATCGTCGTTCAAAAGTAAAGCTGCCCGCTTTCACAAGCTTTTCTTATGCTCTCTCCTGAGCAAATACGCCAATACTCATGCTTGATGTTTAAATCAGGTAACAATGACGCATTTTCCATTTTCCATCCAAATTTGTCTTTACTTTCAGGCTGGCTATTTTTATGATTAAAACAGATTCAGCCTTGCCCCGATCTATGTGAGAGAAGCCGGTGCAAGATGCTGACGCTTCTCTTACAAAACTAAAGATACCCGGGGAGGATTTTATCATTGAAAAAAATCGTGTCTATCCTATTTATGTTCAGTTTGGTTATGGGCTTCAGCCAGTTTCAGACATCAACTGCTTTTGCAGCTGACAAAGTGGTTCATGAAACAATTATCGTGCCAAAAAATACAACATATGACGGGAAGGGACAGCGGTTTGTAGCAGGAAAAGAATTGGGTGACGGAAGCCAATCCGAAAACCAAAAGCCTGTTTTTCGTGTGGAAGACGGAGCAACTCTGAAAAATGTAGTGCTCGGAGCTCCTGCTGCTGATGGCGTGCACACTTATGGAAACGTTAACATTCAGAATGTGACGTGGGAAGATGTCGGTGAGGACGCGTTAACTGTGAAGAAGGAAGGAAAAGTAACCATTGACGGCGGTTCTGCTCAAAAAGCTTCTGATAAAATCTTTCAAATCAATAAAGCCAGCACGTTTACAGTGAAAAACTTCACTGCGGATAACGGCGGAAAGTTTATTAGACAGCTGGGCGGGTCGACCTTCCATACCGATGTCATTATCGACAGATGCACCATCACAAACATGAAGGAAGCGATTTTCCGTACGGACAGTAAAACGAGCACTGTCACCATGACGAACACAAGATACTCCAACGTCGGCAAGAAATGGATCGGCGTCCAGCACGTAACGGAAAAAAACAATACCCAATTTTAATATACAAAAAAAAGCCCGCGCTATTTATTCAGCGGGCTTTTTATTCTTTCCTGCATTTCTTCCCTTGTGTATATGATTTTCATCGGATTTCCGCCGACAAATGCTCCGGCTGGCACATCCTTATGGACAAGCGTTCCGGCGGACACGACTGCGCCATCCCCTATTTCTACGCCTGGCAGAATGGTCGTGTTGGCTCCGATCATCACTTCGTCTCCGATCAGGACTTTACCGGTTCGATACTCCTGAATTAAATACTCATGGGCCAAAATGGTCGTATTGTATCCGATGATTGAATTCGTTCCGACTGAGATCTTTTCCGGAAACATAATATCGGGCATCACCATGAGGGCAAAGGATGTCTGCTTTCCGACCTTCATCCGCAAAAATGTACGGTACAGCCAGTTTTTCATCCCTATAAACGGTGTGTATCTCGCGATTTGAATGATCATGAAATTCTTCACTACCTTCAAAAAAGGCACCGTTTGATAGACATGCCACAGTGAGTTAGCACCTGATACCGGATGCCGGTCTGTTTTTCTCACAGATTACTTCACTCCAACGATTTGTAATAGATCACTCATTTTCTCAAGCATATAGTCAGGCTCATGTTTCGCCAGCGCTTCCGGGCCTTTAATCGTCCAAGCGACCCCGGCTGTTTTTGTGCCGGCGTTTTTACCCGCCAGAATATCATGATAGTTGTCGCCGACCATGATGGCTTCCGCAGGCTCGCTTCCCAGCTGTTTCAGCGCCAGCAGAACAGGCTCGGGATCAGGTTTTGCC
The DNA here is from genome assembly GCF_025696525.1 of Bacillus sp. XT-2. Lineage (NCBI taxonomy): Bacteria > Bacillati > Bacillota > Bacilli > Caryophanales > Bacillaceae > Bacillus > Bacillus sp. XT-2. The sequence goes on along the minus strand of NZ_JAHVOC010000002.1, from coordinate 604,126 downwards.
ATCGTGACGTCATCAAGTGTAACAACGGTTTCGAAAAATTCGCCGATTCCCGTCAGCTTAAGGCCCATATTGACAGTATCTCTTAATTTTGTTGTCACAATTCCTAATGTAAAGCCTGCTTTTTTTAGTTCATCCAGCGTTTCATAAACCGTTTCATATTCAGTGACAAGTGTGTCATGCATCTGGTGATTGTATGTTCTGTACATGCTGATCATATCTTCAGTTTTCTCAGCATCCATTGAAGAAAACGTTTCAAAAAGAGACGGGCCGATAAACGCAAGCACATCTTCACGTTTATAGCGGCTCGGGTAATAATGCTCCAGCGTATGCAAAAATGACGCGATAATTAATTCATTCGTATTAATAAGGGTTCCGTCTAAATCAAACAGAATTGTCGTAACTTGTTTATCAGTCATACTGCTTCCTTTCCAACCGCTGAGGGTTTCCATTTTTTCCACGTATACGATATAGCCATCGTCAGCAGCACAGCCGTAGTGACCCGGATCAGCAGAAGCGGCCAAACTGGAATGCCAAGCGGAATAAAGACAAGTGTGTCTTCAACGACGGCATGGCAGGCAACGAGAAAAATAAAGGCCAGTGTCATGTCGCGCCTGCCAACGCCGTCATCTTCGACTGCTTTAATCATGACACCCGCTCCGTAGGCCAGACCGATTGTCAAGCCGGCCACCATTGTCATCGAGGTATTTTTATTCATGCCGAGCATCTGCGTAAACGGAGACAGCCACTTCGAAAACGTGTGCAGCCAGCCTAAGTCTCGCATAAATTGAATGATGATCATCAGCGGGATCACAATTGCCGCCAGCTGCAAAACGCCAAGACCGGCTTTCATTAAAGCCTCGGCCAGCATCGCCAGCCAGCCGTCAGGCGCATCACCCCTTGCAGCGATAAAACCGTACTGCGCTGTTTCCTGCCCGCCATGCCAGATGAGATTGATGACGATTGCAGAAACAGCTGCCAAACCAATGCGCACTGCCAATATGATGCCAATCCTGATCCCGACCTTTGCTGCGACTGTCGATTCGATAATCAAGTTATGACAGAATGAAAGCATCACCGCTAAGATAAAAACTTCCTTCACGGATAAATCCAGTGTCAATATCCCGGCAATCCCCGCGTACAGATTCAGCATATTCCCAAGAACAAGCGGGATCGCCGCTTCACCGGAAAGCCCGAACAGGCCCATCACCGGTGTAATCAGCCGTACCAGCCAATCCATGACAGGCGTATGCTGAAGCAAAGTGACCACCAGCGTTACCGGAAAAATGACTTTGCCGAGTGTCCATGTTGTTTGAAGACCTGCCGCAAGACCGGCCAGAAAAATCTTCTTCATCCCTCATCCCCCTTTGTTACCGTCTACTCTGCGTAACGCTTCGCCGAGTACCCCTTGACGCGTCTGAAGATGATGGCTGCTACAGCCAAAACAATCAATACGATTGAGATCACCTGAGCGATGCGAAGCGAACTCGTCAGCATTAAGCTGTCAGTCCGCATTCCTTCAATAAAGAGCCTTCCGATTGAATACCAAATGATATAGGTTAAAAACAGCTCGCCTCTCCGCAAATTCGCTCTGCGCAAAAGAAGCAGTATAATAACGCCGACAAAGCTCCATAGTGATTCATATAAAAAAGTAGGATGATAATATTGGCCGTTGATGTACATTTGATTGATGATAAACTCAGGCAGGTGCAGGTTTTCTAAAAAGGCTCTGCTGACCGCCTCCCCGTGTGCCTCTTGATTGACAAAGTTTCCCCAGCGGCCGATCGCCTGACCGAGCAAAATGCTTGGCGCCGCGATATCCGCAAGCTTCCAGAAAGAAATGTTTTTCACTCTCGAAAAGACATAGCCTGTCAAAATGGCACCGATTAAGCCGCCGTGAATCGCGATGCCGCCCTTCCAGATTTTTATGATTTCCCCCGGATGTTCGGCATAATAATCCCATTCAAATGCAACGTAATAAATCCGTGCGCAAATAATCGCGATTGGGATCGCAAAAAGGACGAGATCGATAAAAATATCTTTCTGCAGTCCTCGTTTCTCACTTTCTCTCATGGCAATCCAAAGCCCCAGCAAAGCACCGAGGCCGATAATGATTCCGTACCAATGGACGGCTAACGGCCCCAGCTGAAACGCTATCGGATTGAGTGGTTCTATCGCTTCATTCATTTATTGCCAACTCCTATTCGTCTTGTTCACCGTCTTCAATGACATCCGCCAGCTTGTTGGTAAATTGCTCAGCGGCGTTTAAGCCCATCCGCTTCAATCTGAAGTTCATAGCAGCCACTTCAATAATGACCGCGAGATTTCGTCCCGGACGGACAGGGATCGTGAGTTTTGTAATTTCTGTATCAATGATTTTCATTGTTTCTTCTTCGAGTCCAAGACGGTCGTATTGCTTGCCCTGCTCCCAGAGTTCAAGATTCATCACAATTGTAATTCGTTTATTGCTTCTGACCGCACCGGCACCAAACAGCGTCATGACGTTAATAATGCCAAGCCCTCTAATTTCAAGCAGATGCTCAATGAGCTCAGGGGCGTTTCCGACAAGGGTATCCTGATCCTCCTGCCGAATTTCAACACAATCATCAGCAACAAGGCGGTGGCCTCTTTTCACAAGCTCCAACGCGGTTTCACTTTTTCCGACGCCGCTTTTCCCTGTGATCAGCACCCCTACTCCATATATATCGACAAGCACACCGTGAATGGCTGTGGTTGGCGCAAGTCTGCTTTCTAGGAAGTTGGTCAATCGGCTTGACAGTCTTGTCGTTTTCAAAGGCGATCTGAGGACAGGCACGCCGTTTTTCTCGGAAGCGTCAATGAGCTCCTGCGGGATAGGCATATCTCTAGACAGAATAATAGCTGGTGTTACATCCGTGCATAGAGAGTCCATTCGCTGCTTTTTATCCTCTTCCGGCAGCTGTTCAAAGAAAGAGAGCTCTGTTTTCCCCAGAAGCTGTACGCGCTCCCTGGGGTAATATGTAAAATATCCGGCAATTTCAATGCCTGGTCTTGATAAATCGCTCATCGTAATCGGGCGGTTAATACCTTCTTCACCGCTGATTAATTCCAAATGAAACTGTTCCATTACATCTTTTGTCCGAACCTTTGCCACGATATGTTCCTCCTGTTCCGGGATAACCCGAGCTTGCTCAACAATAATTTCATTTTATCACTTTCGGGCTTGAACCTAAAACAGATTTTATAAAAGACTGGCAAACGTGTCAGCTGGTCTAGATCACTAGTCTGAAAAAGAGTAAAATAAACGTATTCATATTCCAGAAAGGCGGATCATTTATGGCAGATAGTCTTCTTCTCAGCGGAATCAGTATCGTGACAGAAAATGAAGTGATCAAAAACGGCTATGTTGGAGTCAAGGACGGAAAAATCAGCGCTGTCTCAACAGAACGGCCAAAAGAGCAGTACTCAAAGGAAATTCAAGGCCCAAAGGATGCCGTATTGCTTCCGGGAATGATTGATATCCATATTCACGGCGGCTATGGCGCAGATACAATGGATGCGAGCTTCTCCGCGCTCGATGCCATGTCCTCAAGACTGCCTGAGGAAGGCACAACGAGTTTTTTAGCGACAACCATCACACAGGAGCACGGCCAAATTTCTCAAGCTCTCGAAAATGCGAGAGATTGGAAGTCTGCGGAGGAATCCTCTTCCTTAGGTGCGGAATTGATCGGAATTCATTTGGAGGGTCCCTTTGTTTCACCTAAAAGGGCCGGAGCGCAGCCAAAGGAATGGATCAGGCCCTCAGATCTTGCACTTTTCAAGAAGTGGCAGCAGGAGGCAGGCGGACTGATCAAAATCGTCACGCTTGCGCCGGAGGAGGACCAGCAATTTGAGCTGATCCGTTATTTAAAGGATGAGTCGATTATCGCGTCAATGGGACACACGGATGCAGACTCCGCATTACTTTTGGAAGCCTTTGAAGCAGGCGCCAGCCATATGACTCACTTATACAATGCGATGAGCCCGTTTCATCATCGTGAACCCGGAGTGATCGGAACAGCCCTTGCCCATGAGGGTTATGTCACAGAGCTTATTGCTGACGGTATCCACTCCCATCCGTTAGCGGCAAAGCTTGCTTTTTTAGCAAAAGGCAGCAGCAAGCTTATCTTGATCACCGATTCGATGCGGGCGAAAGGTCTGAAAGACGGAGTCTACGAGTTCGGCGGACAGAGTGTGACAGTAAAGGGAAAAACAGCTCTTCTTTCGGACGGGACGCTTGCCGGTTCGATTTTAAAAATGAATGAAAGCGCCCGGCATATGCGCGCGTTTACGAATTGCTCTTGGACGGATATAGCAAATATAACTTCAGCAAACGCGGCCAAACAGCTTGGCATCTTTGACCGAAAAGGCAGTATAACAGAGGGAAAAGATGCGGATCTTGTAATTGTCAGCAGTGAATGTGAGGTGCTTCTCACCGTTTGCCGCGGAAACATTGCATTTAAATCCAAGGAGGCTGATCATATATGAAAGTAATCGAATGTCAATCGTATGAGGCATTAAGCCAAAAAGCTGCCGGCATTGTGGCTGAAACAGTCAGGGAAAAGCCTGATGCCGTTCTCGGTTTAGCAACAGGCGGGACACCGGAAGGCACGTACCGCGAGCTGATCCGCCTGCACCAAACAGAGAATCTTTCTTTTCAAAACATCACCACGATTAATTTAGATGAATACGCCGGGCTTTCCGGTGATGACCCAAACAGCTATCACTGCTATATGAATGACCGTTTCTTTCAGCATATCGACAGTCAACCGAGCCGGCATTTTATTCCTGATGGAAACGCAGGTGACCTGGAAGCCGAGTGCAAACGCTACGAACAATTGATTGAATCACTTGGCGGAGCGGACATTCAGCTTCTCGGCATCGGCCGGAACGGGCATATCGGCTTTAATGAACCAGGTACATCATTCCAGTCCCGCACACATGTCGTGGCATTAAATGAACAAACCCGTCAGGCCAATGCCAGATATTTTCCCTCCATTGACAGTGTGCCAAAAAAAGCCGTTACAATGGGGATTCAAACGATTCTCTCAAGCAAGCAGATTCTTCTGCTTATCTCCGGCACAAGCAAAGCCGAAGCTGCCAAACGGCTGCTGGACGGACAAGTCAACGAGGAATTCCCTGCGTCTGCTTTGCATCTGCATCCTAACGTTTCGGTTTTGATTGATCAAGAAGCCGCGGGATTCAGGCATTGAAAGGATTTTCGCTATGAATATCGATAAACAATCTCCTATCCCGATTTATTATCAGATTATGGAGCAATTAAAAGCCCAAATAAAGAGCGGAGAACTGAAGCCGGATATGCCGCTTCCTTCCGAGCGGGAATATGCCGAGCAATTCGGGATCAGCCGGATGACAGTGCGCCAAGCGCTTTCTAATTTGGTCAATGAAGGTTTTCTCTATCGCCAGAAAGGCCGGGGCACCTTTGTCAGCAAGTTAAAAATGGAGCAAGCGCTCCAAGGGCTTACAAGCTTTACCGAAGATATGAAAAGCCGCGGTATGAGGCCGAGCAGCAGGCTCATCGATTATCAGCTTATCGATTCGACTGAGGAGCTGGCCGCCATACTAGGGTGCGGGCACCCGTCCCGCATCCACAAAATCACACGGGTTCGGCTGGCGAATGATATTCCTATGGCGATCGAAGCCTCACACATCCCATTTGAGCTGGCAGGTGAATTAAATCAGTCTCATTTCAAGTCGTCGATTTACGAGCATATCGAAAGGTACAACAGCACGCCGATTTCCCGCGCCAAACAAGAGCTTGAACCGAGCGCCGCAACACAGGATGAAGCAAGCATGCTCGGCATCCAAGAGGGGGCGCCAGTCCTGTTGATTAAACGAACAACGTATTTGCAGAACGGGACTGCTTTTGAGCATGTAAAATCTGTATACAGGGGCGACCGTTATACTTTTGTTCACTACATGGATCGGCTGTCATAAAAAAATCTCCAACCCCTTTTTAAGGATTGGAGACACGGCGAAAATCAAACTGGTCTGGCGCTGGACGATAGGTTTCTTTTTTCGTCTTGAACTTCCAGATCGGTGATTTCGTTTTTCCGTTAAAGCTGTCTTCCACAATGGTGTACCAATAATAAACAGAACTCGGCTCTAGATTCTCCCAAAGGAATTCGGCGGTTTCCCCGCTTTTCACTTTCTCGCGTTTTCCGAGCTGTTCGTTTGTATAGACATTGCATTCAAAATAATCGGTTTCTACTCTTTTCATTCTTGGCTTCAGATCAAGCTCCAGCGTAAACTCATCCTTGTTGCCGTAACTATCTGTATCATAAAAGTTTTTATCATCCAAATACGGAGAGTATGTGGATACATGCACCACATTGTTTGCCTGGTCAAACTGCATCAAACGCAAATATCCCTGGCCGCCCTCGGGCCCGCCCTGATAATCAGCAAGCATTTGATGTACGAGACGATCCGGTTTTCCGTCTCCGTCATCATCCAGCTCATCTGTTTTTCTCATCGCGCTGTGATAATGTCCGCTTAACACCATCACGACATTCGGGTTCGGCTTGACAACTTTCTTGAAAATTTTCTCGCCGATCGGGCTTCTGTTTCCGCTTACGAGTAAATATTCATGAAAAGCTAAGACAGCTGTCCTGTCAGGGTGCTTCTTCAGCACTTGATTCATCCATGCGATGTCTTCGTCCGTGATGCCCCAGCCCATGTACAGCATGATATAATCATTGCCGCTGCTTGATATGAAGTCATAATGCCCGCGGTTATTTTTGTACGATTCGCCATAATACAGTCTCTTATCGAAACGGTGGCTGCCAAAGTATTTGCCAAATGCCCTGTAGGAGCCGTCCTTATGACCGACATCGTGGTTTCCGGCCAGCACGCCGTAAGGAATTCCGCTGTTGTCCAGGACACGCATTGATTGATCAGCGTTTCTCCACTGTCTGATATCCGCGGAATCATCTACAATATCCCCTGTATGAAACACGTATTTCGTATTCAGCTTCCTTTGGGTATTTTTGATCCATGCAGTCTGCTTATCAAAAATATGCGGATAGCTTTTTGCATAATATTGCGTGTCTGACATCCAGACAAAGGTATACATATCCTTCGCAGGAGGAATTTCGTCCTGAACAATGATATTCACCTTAGATTTCCGTACATAATCGGAAGCGATGACAGACGCCTTTAGCGTGAACTGTTTGTCATCTTTGGCAACGAAGCTGTCAATCGGCTGCCACTGGCTTGTCCGGTAATTCCAAGCGTACATTGTCACTTTTCTCCCTGGCAGAGAGCTTCCTCTCCAAACGGCTTCAGCTAAATCATTCTCATCAATGGACGGGTCAACCGTCACTTCAAAACGGTGATAAGGAAAAAGCTCCTTCTCTTCAGTTGATACTGTTTTTCCGTCAGCTCCTGACACCCGATTCATTTCTTCATTGGTAAACGGCGTCTCGCTTTCCGGGACAAAGCTCTTCGGAGGTTCAGTCAGTGACGCATGCTTAAAAATTTTCACATTATTTCTGTTTTGCGCGGTATATTGAAAGCCTCTGTAAAAAGACACATCCATCGCATCATTCGTCGGATCCTTCACCCGCACCGAAAGCTTGGCTTTGTGCGTATCGGCATCGCTATTTACGATTTCCGGCTGGTCCGGATGCTCCCGCTCTGTCTTAAATGTCCGCTCAATAACCGTTTTATTGCCAGCCAAATCTGTTGCTGAGACTTTCAGCGTGTGTTTGCCCGGAGACAGCTCAGAAGTTGACGTATGATATGGGAGCGTAATGCTGTCACCATCTAAAAATGCCTCTGTTTCCTCTATTTTGCTCCATTTATCAAACATATCTGCCTGCAGAACCAGATTTCCTTTATACGTCTGTCCGTCCGTCACATTCGGTTCGATGTGCGGCCCTGAATTATCAACCCGCACTACAAAACTCAGGTTTTCATTCCCGTCGCTTACTGCAATATGATGGGCTCCTTCAGTCAGCTTCTCTGTATCCCACTTCAGCAGCTGTGACGTAAACAGTCCGTCAGGCAAATGAAATTGAAACGGCCAGCTTTTATTTGAGCGCTGATTATCCCCAATAAAAAGCTCCTTCTCGGGAGAAATACGCTCATCCCTGATCACCGTTCCATCCGATAATACCAATCGGGCATTTTTGACTAAAAAGTCATCACGGTTTTCAGCCGTATCAAACGGAGATACCTTTGAACCCGATCGTATCGTGATACGCTGCAGCTGATTCCCTTTTTGAAGCAGCGTCTCCGGCAGAGGGACAGAGTAGGTGCGGTATTTATTTGTCGTATCATCGAAGACTTTTAGCACCTTGCCGTCCATCGTTACAGCATTTTTAAAGTAAAGGTTCGTTTTTCGGGTATCGAACGCAAAATATACTTCTTTTTCCATGGCGGGCTCTGTCAGTTGTTTTTTTCCGTCAATCCACAACTTAATGCTGTCAGTCCGCCCATCCGTAGTCGCTTTGAGAAACTGTGTCCCCGAAAGTGTATCTCTGTTTTCTATATTCATCCGCAAACCGTGCGACTTGCTTGTTTGCTTAATATCAATCATTTTGACAGGCGTCTTCGCTTCATTAATCCCGTCACCGGCTACGACGTAATACTCAAGCTGATCCTTCCCGATCAGCTCAGGTGAGTAGACAATATAATGGTACAAATGATCGTTGCGGTCTTTTTCAGCGAAAATGCGTTTGAACGGTTTGTTTTCATCTGTCCGATAATAAAAGGCGGCCGTTTTCACTAAACTGCGGTCACGTATGTCAGCCCGCAGTTCAATGCTTTCAGCCGGACGGACAGGCTTGCGGTCTGTTAAATCTTCTATAACCGGCTTTTCTTTATCAAGCATCATTTTTCGTTTTTGCTCTGGAACCTGCGCCTGTAAAACCGAGCCTGGCGACGGATTTTTTTCTGCTATTGAAATGTTGAGCAGTTCCGCTGTTCCATCGAGAGGATATTTATAAAGCACAGACGACAGGCGGCGCAGCGCATGCTTTCTGTAGTGCGCAACTGAAATATCCTTCCCTGTATTCGTCGATATCGCAACCGCACGCGGCCGGGTATTCGCCATGCCCTCTGTTCCTTCCAGCACCAACAGATTTTCCCCTTCTCTCAAATGTGTCTGATAGTGCCGGTTAAAATCATCCGCTGTCAACTCAGGATGTCCGGCAGGCTTGAGCCAAAATACACAGGTTTCGCCAGAAGGAATGACGACCCGCTGATCAGGTCTCCAAATCAAATCGGAGTCCGGCCCTTCCTTCGGATAGCGATATCGGATGTGATAATCTTTAAAATCAATTGTTCTGTCGGTTGTATTATATACCTCAATAAATTCATAACCGTCTGTACGCCCGGTATTTTTTGTATCAACCGCAAGCTCGGTGATCAGCAGCTCCGGGATATGGGCGAGATCAGCCTGAAATCCATCCAGCTTCAGTGTCTTCGTTTCTGACTCCACCTGCTGCTTTCCATTCGAGAACACAATGTAATACTCGAGCTCGCTATTCCAGATTGACCTCTTCGGAATTTGCGCCAAAAACTGGCGGATAGCTCCAGGGGTTGGGTCCATCGGCACCATTTTATAGCCCAGTTCATTGCTTTGTTTATAAAACAAAAAGGCAGAAAACGATTGATACTCACTGTCACTCACGTGCGCCTGAATGATCAGGTTGCCCTTCATTTCAGCCTTCACTTCAATTTGAGGAGGGTTTTCAAGCAAGGGTATGTAATGAGGCGTTTGGAACGGTTCCTGCTTTATGACGGGCAAAGCCCTCGCTTCATGATAGCCGCCAGACTGAACAAACAGAAAAGACAATAATAAAGAAGCTATGACTGTGTATTTTCTCATCACGACACCTCCCTTTTCACGTATTTTGCGTCTGAACAGGGAAGCTTATGAGTTAATTTTTGTGCAAAAAGAACAAAAAGACATCGGCCTCTTGAAGTTAAACCGGTTAACGATAAAATCAGAGAGGCAGATTGATGGATAACAGCCTTCATAATGAATGATTTCAAGCGATACAAGAGTTCGCATTAAAAAGAGATAAGCACGGTACAGCTTCCATCTCATTCACCTCTTAAAATGAGATGGATTATTGATAGACAGCACTTAAAGCTTCAACGGATCATTTTCAGAAATAACCTTTTTTCATTTCATAGACGATTACCACAATTAATGTTTATCAGTAAACATCGGTCATTCCATCCCTTATTCTGCCATGTGTCAATATCATCAGCCCTAAAAAATTGAAAATAAGTGTAAATGCCATGGTTTTCACACTATTTTTACTGGTCATTTTTAAGCTTCCTTAAGCACCAGCAATTGACAACAAAAACAAGTACAGATAAAATCAAATCGTTCACCGGTAAACAATTTTTATTATTTCCTGGTAAACCATTCATTCAAAGAAAGAAGGTAGCCTATGTCCGGTCTGACAAAACAGCTGATATACGACATATACGTTCGGCTCCTGCATCTTAATGAACAAAAAGCGAATACTTCACTTCAGCAGTTCTTTAAGGAGGCCGCAGAAGAAGATGTGATTGATGTTCCCAAAAACATCACTAGCATCCATGTCGTTGACTGTATTGGCCAACATGAACCGATTAATAATACGGGAATTGCCAAAAAAATGAACTTATCAAAAGCGAACGTAACGAAAATCAGCACAAAACTGATCAAAGAAGAATTTATCAATCGCTATCAGCTGACTGATAACAAAAAAGAAGTCTATTTCAAATTAACCCGTAAAGGCAGACAGATTTTTGATTTGCATGAAAAACTGCACAAAAAAAAGGAGCTGGCATTTTACCAATTCCTTGATTCATTCTCACAAGATGAACAGAATGCTGTATTGAAATTTTTAGAACAGCTTACCTCCAGACTTGAAGCTGAGCAAACAGATGATACTTCAGAGAAACCTGTAAAGTAAAAAAGGGGGTTGTTTTATGGCTCAAACGAAATCAAAAGCAATGCTGATCTTGTATATTGTTTGTTTCAGCGCATTTTTTGCTTCTTTAAGCCAAAATATGTATTCACCCATCATCCCGATTATTAAAGAATCTTTCCATGTCTCTGTAACCCTCGTAAACCTGACAATTTCAGTTTTTATGATTGTGACAGCCATTATGCAAATTATTTTGGGCGCCATCATCGATTTTAAAGGCGCGCGTTATGTCTTGCTTGCCGGAATACTGGCAACGGCGGCAGCCAGTTTCGTGTGTGCCGTCACCACTGATTTTACTTTGTTTCTTATTTTTAGAATCGTACAGGCAGCCGGTTCCGCAGCACTCCCTCTCATTGCAGCCACCACAATCGGCCAGCTATTTACAGGCAATGATCGCGGAAATGCCATGGGTACGTATCAAATGCAGCTTTCGGCCGCCCCGGCTATTGCTCCTGTCCTCGGGGGATTTCTCGGCGGGGCTTACGGACACGAAGGGATCTTTTGGATGCTGACGGTGATCTCTGTTATTTTATTAGCAACAAACAGCATTTTCTTCCCTAAGGATTCTCATAGCGGATCAAAGCAAGATGCAAAATCAAGCAGTTTGCTTACTCATTATAAATCCATTTTCACAAACAGAGCTGGAAATGTCATTCTGACCTTAAGCTTTTTTCTCTTTTTCATTTATTTTGCGGTTATTGTCTATCTTCCGATATTGCTGACGGAACATTATCATATGGATGTACAGATAGCGGGACTGTTATATTTGCCTCTGGCGTTAAGCACAATCGCTGGTACCTTTCTGTTTAAAAACATACAGGCAAAAGTTCCTTTAAGTACATTGTTTGTCTACAGCAATTCAATTGCAGCGGTCAGCATCATTTTATTTGCTTTTACCCATTCCGTCTCGATCATTCTTATGGCTCTCACATTGGCGCTGTTCGGTGTCTCGATGGGGGTTATTCCTCCCCTGTATTCCACGATGATCACCAATGAGTTTGAACACAACAGGGGGAGCGCGATCGGAATCTTTAACTTTGTCAGATATACAGGTATGGCGGCCGGCCCGATGATATCAGCTTATCTGTTGACACGGATGCCGTCTGTCATGTCCTTTGGCCTTTTGGGTATCGCATTTGCCATATTGAGCTTTTGCCTTCTGCCGTATATGCATCAGGCGAAACATGACATCAAACAAGAAAAACATCTTATGTAAAAAAGCTGCCATTTGTATGGCAGCTTTTATTTTTTTCGAAGCGGTTCTAAAATGCCTTTTTGAATCAGCAAATGGAACACCGACAGGACAACAGATGCCAAGATGGCTGATCCGAAGCCGTCAATTTGAAAACTGTCACCCATAATGGACGCTGTCATCATCAAGGTGATGGCATTAATCACAAACAAAAAGAGACCCAGCGTCACAACTGTGACAGGCAGCGTAAAGATAATCAAGAGCGGTTTAATCAGCACGTTTAAGATTGATAAAATGAGGCTGGCAATAATCGCTGCCCCGATGCTGCTGATATGAATGGAATCAATGTAACCGTCAATGACGATTAATAATAAAGCATTTACTAAAATGCTGACTGCCCATTTGACCATGTTACTTCATATCCCTTTCTGACGGAACAATAAAAATCCAAATGATATATATGAGCAGAACAGGAATAACGCTTGTCATAACGGCTAAAATGACGGTTATCACTCTGAGGAGTGACGCATCCCAGTTGAAATACTCCGCCAGGCCGCCGATGACGCCGGCCATTTTCCTGTTTTTTTCTGAACGATATAATCTATTCATTCGATCACCTCTGTGTATACTTTAATTTGATGGCGCCAGTTAATGATTCGGAGAAAACGGCGATGTTTTGATCATGTGCTTGATTAGAAGTGAACATCATTTCTTTTTGAATGGTATCATTTTTTTCTTTCAGCATGTCAACATCTATTAATTCGTGGGACAGCGAGCCGAGATTGCTTTTCAGTTCAGCCTTCACCGCAAGATCATCCGGAATCGACAGCTCCACATTTCCAGTCGTCGTTTTTGTGTAAATCGAGCGGCAGTCTGATTCTGTTACAGTAATCGCGATATTTCCGTTAAAGCTTTGAACATCAATGGATTCGCTTTTTCCGCGCAGATCAATCAGCCCGTTAATGGTTTCCGCTTCTATCGTGCCGCAATTGTGATTGGCTAGCTTAATTTGGCCGTTCGCCGTTTCTGCCGAAGCTTTTTCAGCCGTCAAATTCGAGAACGACAGCACGCCATTTGTCGTTTTCGCCGAGAACTCTTTTACATGTAAATGTTCCCCTCTGATCGGTCCGTTAAACAGCTTCACCCGAATCTTATCATACTCCTTCTGAGGAATATACAATGTGACATTGGTTTTCATCGTTTTCTTTTCTGTACGGATAAAAAACTTATTTCCTTTGATTTCACATTCAATATGCTGAAGAAAAGCGTCTCTTGCTGCTTCTTGGCTGTCAGTGCGATATACCTTCGCCTGGCATTCCGCTCTGATATCCTCGTCTTCCCACGGAACAATATTTACGCTGCCGTTTGCGATCTGGAGCTCCACACTGGAAAAATCAGTATCCTTAAATTGAAAAATATGCTGTACGTCAAACGAATGCCCGAAGTTTAAATCAAGATCAACTTCTTTGACCTTTTTCACAGCAGAATCAATCCAATCGAACAGCTTCGCCCCTAAAGACGGCTTGTTGCCCTCTTTTTTGGCCGCTGTGAATGGCTCATCCTCTTCATGAACGTTAACTGACAGAGCCGTGATTTTTTCTTCTTTTTCCTTATAGTCGCCGTCGAGCTTTTCAATCAGCGTCAGTGCTTCCTGTGCCGTCAGCTTTCCTTCCTCCACAAGCTTGAGGATTCGTTCCTTTTCCTGCTTCATTCGATCTCCTCCCTATGATCTACTTATGCTGCACGCAGCACCTTAATGCCCTGAATGACGTTCCAAATCATAATGCCAATCACAACTAAGAAATATACGATTGCACCGCCAATCATCACAAATACAGGCATCACACTGTCCCCATCTATGGCAATAGCCCCGCCAAGAAAAGCGATAAATAAAACCAGCCAGCCGGCAAAAGGAACAATGTGAGAAAGCAGAGAACGTATCGCGTGATGTTTTGTCTCTTTCTCATCAACAACAAAATAAGCGACAATCGGCACAATGACCGGCGCGATAAAGACGCTGAAATAACAAAGTGATGCAATTATGGCTTGGTTACGGTTCAATTTATTCCACTCCCATCGTTAATCATCCGTGACAATAAGTCAGGACGTTTTACTTAGATAGATATACGTATAAAACCTCCAGAGGTTTCAAAATCATCCTTTAGACATGCTTCCATTTACGGAAATTGGATTTTAAAAAGTTTTAGAAGTAGAATCTTTCAGCCGTACCGATTACAATATGTAAAAAGCTTACGGCAATCAAGGAGGCTGGACAAGCAATGGAGAAAGATCCCAGTGACTATACAGTAACACAAGAATCCGTTTTAAAACTGATTCATGAACAAAAAAGAATGAACCGTGAAATGTTAGCCGAGCTTGAACAGATTCACGGACCTCTTCCCATCTCTCATGACATTCAATATATAAAAGTTCTCCTGGACAGCAGCAGCACTCATATTGTTCAAGATTTAATGAATGTGAGCCGGCAGCTGTATAAGAAGACGTTTTAATAAATACTGCAAAGAAAAGTGAAAACCCTCTGAAAAGAGGGTTTTAAGATGTTGCAGTTTCTTTCGCTTCCAAGAGTGACTTCATGCGCTTCTTGTCACGATCCATAACAGGCTTCAAATAACGCCCTGTATACGACTCTTCCACTTCAGTGATTTCCTCCGGTGTTCCCGACGCGACAATGGTGCCGCCTCCGGCTCCGCCTTCGGGCCCCAGATCAACAATATAATCAGACGTCTTGATGATATCAAGATTATGCTCAATGACAAGCACTGTATCCCCATTATCAACCAAACGCTGAAGCACGACAAGAAGTCTGGCGATATCGTCGACATGCAAACCTGTTGTCGGTTCATCTAAAATGTACAGCGTGCGGCCGGTTGAGCGTTTATGCAGTTCAGATGCAAGTTTCACCCGCTGCGCTTCACCGCCTGACAAGGTAGTCGCCGGCTGGCCGAGCGTAATATAACCAAGACCAACATCGTACAGGGTTTGGAGCTTGCGCTTAATTTTCGGGATATTTTCAAAAAAAGAAAGAGCATCTTCGACCGTCATATCAAGCACATCAGAAATGCTTTTTCCTTTGTATGTCACTTCAAGTGTTTCCCGGTTGTAGCGTTTGCCGTGGCACACTTCACATGGCACGTATACGTCAGGAAGGAAATGCATTTCAATTTTTATAATCCCGTCTCCGCGGCAGGCTTCACATCGTCCGCCCTTCACATTAAAACTGAAACGGCCTTTTTTATAGCCGCGGACTTTCGCTTCATTTGTCTGTGCGAATACATCGCGAATATCATCAAAAACACCGGTGTATGTCGCAGGATTTGACCGCGGCGTTCTTCCGATCGGCGCCTGATCAATATCAATGACTTTGTCTAAATGTTCGAGGCCTTTGATTTCTTTATGGCTGCCTGGCTTCGCTTTTGCTTTATGAAGCTTTTGCGCTAATGCCTTGTGAAGTATTTCATTGACGAGGGTGCTTTTTCCCGATCCTGATACACCCGTAACCGCTGTAAACGTCCCTAGCGGAAACTTGGCATTTGCCTTTTTCAGATTGTTTTCTGAAGCGCCTTTAATCTCAATATAGCGGCCGTCCGGTTTTCTTCTTTCGGGAGGCAGCGGGATAAATTTCTTCCCTGATAAGTAACTGCCTGTTAACGAATCTTGATCTGCCATGACTTCTTCCGGAGTTCCCGCGGAAATAACTTGTCCTCCGTGGATGCCGGCACCCGGGCCGATATCAATTAAATAATCGGCTGCCATCATCGTATCCTCATCATGTTCTACGACGATCAGTGTGTTCCCCAGGTCTCTCATGTTTTTCAGCGCGCTGATTAAACGGTCGTTATCACGCTGGTGCAGACCAATTGATGGCTCATCTAAAATATAAAGCACACCGGATAACCGCGAACCGATTTGAGTTGCCAGCCTGATCCGCTGCGCCTCTCCCCCGGACAATGTTCCCGCTGCCCGGCTCAGTGTCAGATAATCAAGTCCGACTTTGTCCAGAAAGCTTAAACGCTCCACAATTTCCCGCAAAATCAGATCGGCAATCTTCATATCCTTTTCAGAAAGCGTAAGGTCTTTGAAGAAATCAAGGGCATTTCCGACAGACAGCTCGGTAATTTTTCCGATGTGACGTCCGTCGACCAGTACCGCAAGCGCCTCTTTCTTTAGCCGATAACCTTTACAAGTCGGACAAGCCTTTTGGGACATATATTGCTCCATCTGCTCACGGATGAAATCCGAGCCTGTCTCCTTGTAACGTCTTTCAATGTTGCGCAATACGCCTTCAAATTGGATTTCACCTTCGCGTATTTGCCCGAAATCATTTTCGTAACGGAAATAAATCAGGTCATCTCCGCTTCCATAAAGGACTTTATCCAGCTGATGCTTCGGCAGATCCTTTACCGGTACATCCATATCAATGCCGTAATGGGTGCAGACCGCTTCAAGAAGCTGCGGATAATATTGTGAGCTGATCGGCGTCCAAGGGGCAATTGCATTCTCTTTCAACGACAAATCTTGATTGGGAATGACAAGATCTGCATCAACTTCGAGCTTCATACCTAGACCGTCACACGTTGGACACGCTCCGAATGGGCTGTTGAATGAAAAAAGCCGCGGCTCAAGTTCACCGATTGAAAATCCGCAATGCGGACAGGCATGATGCTCACTGAACATCAGCTCTTCCTCACCGATCACATCAATCATGACACGCCCTTCACCTAATCGAAGCGCTGTCTCCAATGAATCCGACAGACGGGCTGCTACGCCTTCTTTTACCACAATCCGGTCAATGACAACCTCGATTGAATGTTTTTTATTCTTTTCTAATTCGATCTCATCAGAGAGCTCGGCCATCTCGCCGTCAATTCTGACTCTGACATAGCCTTGTTTTCTGATCTGCTCAAGCGCTTTTACATGAGCGCCTTTTCTGCCGGACACAATCGGCGCCAGCACCTGAAGCTTCGTCCGCTCCGGATATTCCAAAATCCTGTCCACCATCTGCTCAATGGTCTGTGACGTGATTTCGATTCCGTGCTCCGGGCAATGCGGCTTTCCTACTCTCGCATACAAAAGACGCAGATAATCATAAATTTCCGTTACCGTACCGACAGTAGATCTCGGGTTTCGACTCGTTGTTTTCTGGTCAATGCTGATGGCAGGAGAAAGCCCTTCAATCGCATCGACATCAGGCTTATCCATTTGCCCTAAAAACTGGCGGGCATAGGCGGATAACGACTCAACATATCGTCTCTGCCCTTCTGCATATATGGTATCAAAGGCAAGGGAGGATTTCCCTGAACCAGACAGGCCCGTGACAACGACAAGCTGATCTCTCGGAATGGTCACATCAATATTTTTCAGGTTGTGCGCCCTTGCTCCCTTCACCTCAATCCGATCCATAGCCATTCTTTCATCATCCTTCCGCTTTTAACTCTAAAAGTAAATCGCGAAGCTCCGCGGCTCTTTCAAAATCAAGCGCCTTGGCGGCTTCCTTCATTTCGTGCTCCATTTGTTCGACGACTTTCTGACGCTCTTTCTTCGTCATTTTCGACAGCTTCGGCGCAGCTTTTGTTTTATACTCCGCTTTGTCCTCAGCAGCCACAGTCGCACGAATCACGTCACGAATTTCTTTATTAATCGTTTGCGGCGTAATGCCGTGTTCTTCGTTAAACCGCTCCTGCTGCTCGCGCCGGCGTTTCGTTTCATTAATTGCAATTTCCATAGACTTCGTCATTTTATCGGCGTACATGATGACACGGCCTTCCGCGTTCCTCGCCGCCCGTCCGATCGTCTGAATAAGCGAACGCTCCGAACGCAGGAAGCCTTCCTTATCCGCATCTAAAATCGCAACCAGGGATACTTCCGGAATATCAAGCCCCTCTCTCAGGAGGTTGATGCCAATGAGCACATCATGCTTGCCGAGACGCAAATCACGAATAATTTCGATCCGTTCAAGCGTCTTAATTTCTGAATGCAGATAATTAACCTTGATGCCGATTTCTTTTAAATAATCGGTTAGGTCCTCTGACATCTTCTTCGTCAAAGTCGTTACAAGCACCCGTTCATTCCGTTCAACTCTCGCGTGAATTTCACCGATTAAATCATCAATCTGGCCTTCAATCGGCCGCACGTCAATAAGCGGGTCAAGAAGCCCTGTCGGACGGATGATCTGCTCTATCATTTCATCTGTATGTTCAATTTCATACGGCCCTGGTGTGGCTGACACATAGACGATATTGTGCATATGCTTTTCAAATTCTTCAAACCGGAGCGGGCGGTTATCAAGCGCTGACGGAAGACGGAATCCGTGATCCACCAGCACCTGCTTTCTCGCCTGGTCTCCGTTAAACATGCCGCGCACCTGAGGAATCGTCACGTGCGACTCATCCACCACAATCATAAAATCGTCAGGAAAATAATCGAGAAGCGTATACGGCGTTGAACCCGGCGGGCGAAGCGTCAAATGTCTTGAATAATTCTCAATGCCGGAGCAGAATCCCATTTCCCGCATCATTTCAAGATCATATCTCGTCCGCTGCTCTAAGCGCTGCGCTTCCAGAAGCTTGCCGTTTTCATGCATGACCTTCAGCTGCTCCTCAAGCTCCTTCTCGATATTTTGAATCGCTTTTTCCATTTTTTCGGCCCGCGTAACGAAGTGGGATGCCGGGAAAATCGCGATATGTTCACGGTCGCCTAAAATTTCTCCGGTCAGGGCGTCCACTTCCCTAATCCGTTCAATTTCATCTCCGAAAAACTCGACTCTTACACAGTGTTCATCACGGGATGCCGGGAAAATTTCCACTACATCTCCGCGCACACGAAACGTACCGCGCTGAAAATCAATGTCGTTGCGGGCATATTGAATGTCAACAAGCTTTCTAAGCAGCTCGTTGCGCTCAATTTCCATTTCAGGACGCAATGACACAACCATTTCACGGTATTCTTCAGGCGAACCGAGACCGTAAATACAAGACACACTCGCAATGATAATCACATCTCTCCGTTCAAACAGAGACGATGTAGCGGAGTGTCTGAGTTTATCAATTTCATCATTAATGCTGGCATCTTTCTCTATAAATGTATCCGTTTGAGGCACATACGCCTCCGGCTGATAATAATCATAGTAGCTGACAAAATACTCGACAGCATTGTTCGGAAAAAATTCCTTAAACTCGCTGTAAAGCTGTCCGGCAAGGGTTTTGTTATGGGCAATGACGAGTGTCGGCTTATTGACTTCTTTAATCAAATTGGACACCGTAAATGTTTTGCCCGTTCCTGTTGCACCCAGCAGAGTCTGATGCTTCTTGCCCTCCTGAATGCCTTTGACAAGCTTTTCAATGGCTTTCGGCTGATCTCCCTGGGGCTGGTATTTTGAGACTAACTCAAAGCGATCTTTCACAAATAAGCCTCCGTTTCTTTAACGAAATCTTCCTATAGATATAGTAACACAATGGAAAGCAAAATCACCAAAAATACGAACTAAAGTTCGGTGGTTTTTTATTTCCAGATATTTTCATGTATAAAAAACCTGCTTTTAAAACGTAAAAGCAGGAATTCATCTTTATATTCATTATGTCCGGTTTATTCTTCTTTTTTCTCAGCAGCTTTTTTGGCCATGTAAAGTCCGCCGGCCACAAGGGAGACAACATCTAATCCCACAATAAAATACGTTTCTGTATAGCCTTTTAAATAAGAAGCAAACAGCAGTGCAGCTGTAAGAGCGATCGCCACGTAATGGTTAAAGGTCACTCTCGTAAATAGGACGACAAGCATAAAAGGGAAAAATAATGCAAAAACGGCTTTTGTAATCACAAAAACCCTCCTCAGGGATTCTTCATCTGATTTGATTATAGTAAAAAATGAAGAATCGGACAATCGTGCAATGGTTCCCTCTTTCTACACCATACCCTTTTTCAGTTCAATTCATCGTGCCCTGCCGCAAAACTCTCTTCTTATAGATAGACAGATGCCTCATCCGATTTTTTGGCAAGACCCAAATCCAGCTATTCAACCCGGACAGAAGAAATGTTCATAATAAAATAATAGATTACCGGCAGGCAAAATAGACGGTATCAAATATAAAGAAAAATTGACTTTAGTGCGGCTGAATGAGAGCTGAAACTGTACTGATTGTCAAATCAACAGGAAGGTAGGTATTAAGTCTCGTTTAAGTGAAGGAAGCTTGACCAACAGCGATCTGAAAGCTCAGTGAAACGATTTGCGAATACGAAAAAATAAGCAAACAGACCCGCTCAGTTTTATTTTTCATGATCATCTAACTAACTTAAATATTCATTTGATTTAGGGCTTTTTGCGTTTGACAACATTTTCCTATAAATCTACAATTGAGTGATAGTGTTCACTATCATTTTTTTGAACATTGGCTCCCAAAAATAAAAGATAGAGAGAAAAATACTAAGGAAAGAGGGGTTTTAAACATGTACTCTGTGTTATTTCGCCAAGCTGAAGAATCCAGTCAGCTGGCTGGAGCAAAAGGCATGAATCTGATTAAACTGACCAAACACGGACTTCCTGTTCCAGATGGGTTTATCATTCAAACGAACGCTCTCGCCCGTTTTATGGAGGATAATCAGCTTCATGATTCAAGCGAAAATATCGAAAATGCCATTATTGCCGGAGCATTTTCAGATGAGCTAAAGAACGAGCTGACGAGCTCCTTTTACGAGCTGAGAGAATCATATCGTTCCGTGGCCGTCCGCTCATCATCAGCCTCAGAAGATTTAGAGGGCGCTTCATTCGCCGGTCAATATGAAACCTATTTAAATATAAAAACAGAAGAAGAATTTCTGGCTAAGGTGAAAGAATGCTGGGCCTCCTTTTTCTCAGGCAGGGTCAGCCGCTATAAGAAGAAAATGAACAATCAAATCGCAGAGCCGTTAATGGGTGTTGTGGTGCAGGGCCTGATTAATTCAGAAATATCGGGTGTGATTTTCAGCCAAAATCCCGTTACCCATGATGATAGAGAGTTATTAATCAGCGCCAGCTACGGCCTGGGAGAAGCGGTCGTATCAGGAAGCGTCACTCCTGACACGTATATCGTTCATAAAGCTTCATTTGAGATTCAGAAAGAAATGGGTTTAAAAGAGATCTACATGGAGTCCGCAGCAGAAGGCATTGCCGAAAAAGAAACGAGCGAAGACATGCGCAGCCGTTTTTGCCTTACAGATGAACAGGTAATTGAGCTGGCTGAAATCACCAAAAAAACCGAAGCCCTATACGGATATCCTGTTGATTTAGAATTCGGCATCGCCAATCATAAACTGTACCTTCTGCAGGCACGGCCAATTACCACCATTGAACAGGATAAAAAAGCGGCTGAGGAAGAACGGAACTTCATGATCACCGGCGAGGATATGGATGATTTTTGGCTCAATATGGAGTCCAACATCGAAGGCCCGGTCAGTCCGCTATTTTCATCTTTTATTGTGCCCGCACTTGAATACGGCTTAAAGAAAAGTATGCAGCAGTTCCCGATCGGTGTCATCGTCGATGAAGTAAAAGTTTACCGGGGACATATTTATTCAAAAAATCAAGGCGGACAACAACAGCCTCCTGAGGACAGTGCCGAAGAGCTTTTTCCGATATTGGCCGAGCGCATGTACGACATCATTCATAACACGTACCTTCCGTTTTACCGGACATTGGACCAACTCACACAAACGGAACACACTCCGGAAAGTGCGCTGGAGGCCTTTAAAAAACTGAAGGCCTTTTATCTCACGGCCTATGAGGAACACTTCAATATCGTTTTCCCGCAAATTCTGTTGACGAACAAACTGCAAGCAATGTATCAAAACATTCAGGGTGAAGCTGAAAACTCACATTTTTATGAAATGCTGACAGGAGTCATGAACAAATCGCTGGAAACAGACCGCGGCCTATGGCAATTCTCCGTTGAAGTACGAGAAAATCCGAGTCTGACAGCCATTTTTGAGCATACCGAGCCGCAACAGCTGCAGAAGAAATTAGAACAAATCGACGAGGGCAGACGTTTCCTGCAAAAAATCAATGAATTTTTACAGGAATACGGATGGAGATCTGTAAAAAGCCACGATCTGATTGAACAGACTTGGGCAGAGAATCCATATTACGCATTGACTCATATTCAAAACTACGTCCGCAATGGCTATCATTTTGACAACGAATTTAAGAAGACCATTGAAAAACGTGAGAAGTTGTACAATGAATTCTTGCAAAGCATTGAGGATTCCGCTTTGCAGAAAGAATTTGAACGTTATTATCAATGGACGCTGAATTCGTCCAATATTAAAGATGATCATCATTTTTACATTGATGCTATGCTGGATGCCAAGGCAAGAGTCTTTTTGCTGAAGGTAGGAGAATTGCTGGCAAAAAGCGGTGTGATCCGAGATCGAGAAGACCTTTGGTTCTTATATGATGACGAGGTGGAAAACGCGCTCCTTCATCCCGTATCCCTTCAAGAGAAGGCTGAAAAACGGAGACAAATCTTTCATGAGTATGAGCTGGCACAGGCGCCTGCTTATCTCGGTACACCGACAAAAGCGCAGCTGAAAGCGGCTGAAGAAATTGTCGGTGCTGTCATAGAAGATGAAAAAAACACGGAGAATGATATTTTCGGAATTGCAGCATCAAGCGGTATCGCAACAGGGCCGGTTAAATTGATTCGGGATGCCAGTGAGTTTTCTCGATTCGCGCCTGGAGACATCCTGGTTTGCAAAATGACGACACCGCTATGGACCAGCCTGTTTCAAGATGCCAAAGCCATTATTACAGACACCGGAGGAATCTTGTCTCACGCAGCGATTATCGCACGGGAATACGGCATTCCGGCTGTTCTCGGCACACGTGCAGCGACAGAAAGGCTTCGAGATGGAGACATCGTCACTGTAGACGGAAACAGCGGCAAAATCACAGTTGTCAGCCGGTCCTGATGCGCCCACCCTCTTTATTATACAAGCGGGGCAGGTGTATACTTGTCCTGCCAGTATATTCGTGAGGTGAAATGTATTGAGACCGACAAACCGCAGAATCCTTGACGCTGCCATGCAGCTGCTCGTCAAAAAAGGATATCGTGCAACGACTACAAAAGAAATTGCAGAAAAAGCAAACGTAAGTGAAGCGACGATTTTCAGGAATTTTAAAAACAAACAGGGGCTTGTCGAGGCTCTGCTTTCTCAGCATTCTGCAAATCGAAATCGCATCTTTGAGCAAACAGAGGGTGATTTGTATAAAGACCTGCTGCATATCGGAACCTGTCTGCTGGAAGAGCTTGAACAAAGAAAAGATATAATTAAAATCAGCTTTCGTGAACCGGCCATGTTTCAGGATGTCATCGACCATGTGACTGAATATCCCCAATCTATGAAACAGCTTTTAGTTGATTATCTCACAAGCATGGGTGAGAAAGGGGCTATCCAGACAGGAGATGAATCGGAACATGCCGATGTATTTATTTCGATGATTTTTGGTTACTTTGTACACCGTCTTCATTTAGGAGACAGAGTGATTACAATGCCCCAGGAAAAAATGCTGGAGCATAGTACAGCTGTATTCGTCAAAGGAATTACTGCCCGTTAGCTCCTTGGCAAAACAAAAGGAGGATCCCAATGAGCTCAAAAAAAGAATGGGCGCTGATCGTCTCACTTTTATTGGGGGCCATCCTGGTTCCCATTAACTCAACGATGATCGCAGTCGCGCTTTCATCTATATCACATACGTATAACGAATCCATCGCAAGCATCACTTGGGTGGTTACCGTTTATTTAATCGTCATGGCCGTCACACAGCCAATAGCTGGAAAACTCGGTGACATGTACGGCAATAAAACCATGTATTTATGGGGCGTCGGCCTGTTTCTGATTGCTTCATTAGGCTGCGCTCTATCGCCGAGCCTGTTTTTGTTAATTGTATTTCGGGCTTTGCAGGCTGTCGGCGGGGCACTGCTCACGCCAAACAGCATTGCCATTATCCGGCACGTTGTATCAGAGAAACGCCTTCCGAAAGTATTTGGCTATTTCGGGCTCGGCGCGGGTCTGGGCGCCGCTCTCGGGCCGTTTATCGGCTCTCTTTTGATTGACAGCTTCAGCTGGCATTCGATTTTTTGGGTCAACATCCCGTTTCTCGCCATTGCTTTATTTACAGCATTGACCATGTTTCCTCAATATAAAGAAAACAAATCAGAGGCGCCGCTGGATATTATCGGCTCTCTCTTGCTGGCAGGCAGCATCGTTTCGATTATCCTGCTGACGAAAAATGAGTCTTCATGGGGCTATGCATTATACAGCATATTGATACTGCTTTTTGTCCCGCTTTTTTTCAGACGGGAAAAACGCACACAGCATCCAATCATTGATTTTGCGCTGTTTAAAAGCTCAACCTTTACAAATGCCAATCTATCCGTCTTGTTAAGCAATCTAATGATGTATGCCGTCTTATTGATTATGCCGTTATTCATGACAAACCAGTTTGGGCTTAATACGTCTAACAGCGGCATGGCGCTTTCCGTCTTTTCGATATTTATGTCGGCGAGCAATTGGGCAGGCGCTCAGCTCCATCATAAATGGGGTGCGAAAAAAATCATATTTCTCTCATTTGCGATGATGGCCGGAGCCAATTTGTTATTTTTGCTCTTGAGCAGCTCCCATTCCGTTTTCTTCCTGATGATCTCTCTTATTCTCGGAGGGCTTGCATCCGGAGTCGGACTGACCAGCATGCAGGTGTCATCCCTTGCCACAGTAGAGCCCACGATGTCCGGAGTGGCTTCCGGTATTTTCTCGACCTTCCGTTATTTCGGAAGCATTATTTCGTCAGCCTTAATTGGCCTGATTTCTGGGTATCACACGTTATTTATTATTCTCTTCGCGGTATCCATCATTGGTGTTTTTGTTTCGTTAGGCATCAAATCTGACGAAACGGCACGCATGGAACAAAATTCAGCGTAAAACAAAACAGCCCGGCGCCACACAAAATATGTGGTGCCGGGCTGTTTTTTATGATCCAGGCAAAGCGGCTGCTTCATCTTCACGGTCATCCTTTACGAACAGAATGCCCAATTCATGATGTTCTCCCTCATAAGACGCACGCTGATCAAAGCGAATCTCCCCGTTCAGACCGATAATTTCAAGTTTCACATACGCACGGTTGCGCTGGAGCGCTTCATAAAAATCTGATACGTGCTTAACGGGCACGCCGTTGACTTTCGTAATAATTTCTCCGATTTTTAATTCCAAATCTTCAGCCGGTGTATTTGGTATAATACCAAGCACCATTAAGCCTTGATCACGCTTGGAGAAATAAAACGGTGCTGCATTGTCGTTTACCCTTTGCTTCACGGACAGAAAAATACGTCCTAATACAGCCGCACAGACAGCTGCACCCGCAAGCGGCGTCCACAGCAAACTCGCTGCACCGAGAGCGGAGACAATAAGCCCGAGTATACAGACTCGCTTCGCTGTGATTCTTATACTGGTTTCAGGAAGGGAACCCTGCACCCTTTGGCCGAATCCGACAAAGTAAGGTATCCACAGAAAATGGAATGACCCTCCGGGAACAGAAAACACAGGCCACCAGCTGAGGTGTGATTCTAATCCATTGCCAGGTACAAGAATAAACAGCGGTAAAAGCCATATACGGTTTGCAAGCTGCTGACCGATCGGCAAACCGCGGCTGCTGACGACCAATCCCGGTGATGTTTTCACATGGGCAGAACGATATGCAACCGCTCCTTCAGCGATAACCAATAAACCCAAAAACACCGCCAGGGCCGGCCACATGACCGCAAAGCCTTGCGGAAACCGATCCAGAAAAGGTTCAGCCTGATTCACTTGCAGTCCAAAACCTATCAGCATACTCACACTGACGATATATGCAGCAGACATCCAGTTTGCGCGAAGAGTGAGCGCTGCCGCTGCAGTCATAACGGCAATAATCGCAAGCATACCGAGAGGAATAGAAATTCCGAGTACCCCTAAAACAATAGACAAAAGGATACCGGGAATTAACCCTTTTGTATATGTAAATTTCAGTTCATCATAAATGTCTGCTATTCTTGTATGAAAGGTTTTTCGCTCACGTTTGATCCTCACATATCCGAAAGCCAGACTTACAATGACAAAAAACCAGAATAGCGGGTGCAAAAAGAACAGGCCCGCACTTTTTAACAGTTCAAATCCCCATTGAACAGACACTATCTTTCACCGCCTCAAGCCAAACATATTACTCATATTCTATCAAATATTAAATGGCTTGGATATCCTCAGGAGGGTTTATCTCTCTTGCGTCATCCACAGCGTGACATTCGATAGTGAAAAATCCTTTAAATAATGGTTTACATCAACGTCCAATAACCCGCTGATCAGGTGCATCGACCTCTTTATATCTGTCAGATTGATTCCTAATCGTTTATGGTTTTTCATTAAGTAATTAAAATAATGCTTGGCACATTCTTCATTAATGTCATTGACCGATTCAACATTTGTGTAATTCACTAGGTACCTGCTAAACAGCATAAGAAGACTTAGTGCTTTTGTAGCTGAAAATGTTACGTCTTGTGTTCTGTCTTTTAATTGTTCCACTAATTCATAATATTTTTTTCACGCACAATACTTGCCCTCTTCAATTGTGAACCCCCATTTTCTTTGTACAGATAAGCACGGGCCAGTATAAGCAGCAGTACTGGAGTGCTAACAAGCATTCTCGCTAACGTTTCTCTTTTAAATACCTGTAGTTCAGCTGCCATAAACCTGATTACTGTTCTTTTTAGAACCTTCTTATATTGTATGAAGTAAACAAAGACTAGGCAACTTGCAAAAGTTTCATTTTAAATGCATATTTTCTCGTTAGAAAGTCTCTCTCATATATTGATATCGGGTAATCTCGGTCCTTTATAAATGTTTATTTGTGAAAAATTTTTTAATATCTTGTCAAAAACTCAATTTTTATGTGACTTATGGATTATTTATTCATTAAGCACAAAGAAACAGGAGATGGAACACCATCTCCTTTAATTGACAAATAATGATTTAAGCGCCGTTTGAAGCTGCAAATCATTTTTTTCATCTGATTTTTTCATTTCAATTAAATGATTTATTTTCTCCGCGGTGCGATTGTCAATCACACCCGTTTTTGCGAGCTTGTTTTGATCCTGAAAGGCCAAAACCGCTTTTTTCATTTCTTTACTGAAATAGCCGTCTTCCCGACCCGGATCAAAACTGAGTCCTTTCAGCAAAACCTGTGCATGTTTCACATCTTCATTGTTCATATCAGCTTTAAGAGGCTCTTTTAGCTGCAATGGACCTGCGGAGAAATAATCAGGCTGCTTTATCGCAATGGTCGGCTTAACACCCTTCTTATGAATCCAATTCCCGTTTGGCGTCAGCCACTTGTAAAGCGTCAATTTAATATTGCTGCCGTCTCCCATCGGTACAGCTTGTTGAACAGTTCCCTTTCCGAACGACGTGTCACCTACAACATCATAATGCCCCGCTTCTTTTAATGCGCCTGCAAGAATTTCAGAAGCAGAGGCGCTCCCCTTATCTGTGATGACATTGACAGGGTATGTTTTTTTATGGGTCAATGTTGAAAAATAACGTTTTCTATCTCCATTGCGTTCAGCAATCTGAATGTACGGCTGATCCTTTGTAATGAAATGCTTAAGAATCTCTTCAACACTTTGAAGATATCCTCCCGGGTTTCCTCGAACATCCAGCACAAGGCCTTCAATTCCTTTTTTCTCAAGCTTGCCCAATGCTTTTGCAAAATCCTCCGCCGTATGCTCAGAAAAAGTAGAAATGGCGATATACCCGACAGAATGCCCCTGCACTTTTTTCTCTGAAGCAAACACCGTTTCAAGCGGAATTTCAGCTCTCTTAATGCGGAATGACAATTGCTTCTTCGTCCCGGGCCGCTGAATCTTTATTGACACGCTGGAACCTTTCTTTCCTCTTATTTTTAAGACAGCGTCATTTAAATCCTTGCCCGCCATCGATTCTCCATCAATACTGATGATTTCATCATTCGGCTTCAGCCCGGCTTTTTCCGCAGGAGATTGTTTAAATGGAGATACAATAATGATTTTGCCTTCTTCCACTCCAACCTCAGCCCCGATGCCTTCGAAAGAGGAATCAAGAGAATCAGAAAATTGCTTTGCCGTCTGCTTGTCCATATAGACGGAATAAGGATCGTTTAATGTAGACAGCATCCCTTGAATGGCTCCTTCAAGCAGCTTTTCTCTATCAACCTTTTCTACATATTCATTCGAAATCAATTCATATGCTTTTTCAATTTTATCCATAGCTGCAGCCCGATCAGAGTCAGCTTGAGCCGTTGCGGCAACAGCTGCGGCTTCGGGCTTTTCGGCTTCCAGCAGGTTCATTCCCGCATATACGCCGGCGCCTCCGAACAGCATGCTCCCCGCCGCTATCACAGCGATTATTTTTTGATTCATCCTTTACTCCTCCTGTATGCCAGACTGTCTTTGCAAAACCTAGAGATAGTATATGTAAAGGATGGAGATTTCATGTAATCATAGAAGAAAAAGAAGGCAAAAGAAAAAAGCCGTCCCGCAATCGGGATGGCTTTTCTTATGTTTATACCCGCAAAAACTTGCGGATGGAAGTCAGACTTCCCCATACTCCAATCACTGCGCCAATTGCAATTAATACAAGCGAGACTTGGAATACAAACGGATTATATGGAAGAAGAGAGACAAATGATCCTTGAACCTTCGGAACGACCCATCCGATAACATATTGATAAGTGCTCAATACAAGCGCGATCGGAATGACTGAACCGAATACGCCGAGCAGCAATCCTTCAAGGAAAAACGGCCAGCGGATAAACCAGTTCGTCGCACCAACAAGCTTCATGATTTCAATTTCTTTTCTTCTTGCAAAAATCGTAATTTTGATGGTGTTGGAAATTAAGAACATCGCCGTAAACAATAAGCCGATAATTAACGCGATTCCGATGTTGCGGGAAACGCCGACCACTTTAAACAAACGGCTGACCTCTTCTTTTCCGTAAGTAACTTTGTAAACATGATCCATTTTTTCTATCTTTTTCGCGACACTTGGGGTATCATGCGGATCGGTCGTTTTCACGACAAACGCGTCATTCAGCGGGTTTTCCTGATCCTGCATCGTCAGGGATTTTCCGCTGTCTCCAAAACTGTCAACTAACTGGTCAAGCTCTTTTTCTTTAGATGAAAAAGTGACACTTTGAATGCCGTTCAGGTCTTTTATCTCGTTCTGCAGCTTGTCCTGTGCCTTCTTATCTGCAGTCAGATCAACCAATACCTTGATTTCGACTTCTTTTTCAGCATTCGTAGCCATGTTATTCAAATTCAGCATAATCACTAAAAACACGCCGACTAAAATCAGCGTAACGGTTACTGCACTAATGGATGCAAACGTCATCCATGTGTTTCTCCCGAGAGATTTAAAACTCTCACGCAAATGGCGCCCGAGAATTTTAATCATAAGAACCATACTCCCCTCTTGACTCATCACGCACAATGATACCATCTTCGATTGCAATGACACGTTTCTTAATGGTGTTTACGATTTCTTTATTATGTGTCGCCATTACGACTGTTGTTCCGCGGTTATTAATCTCCTCCAGCGTCTTCATGACTTCCCAAGACGTATCCGGATCAAGGTTTCCCGTAGGTTCATCTGCAATGACAACATCAGGGCTGTTCACAATTGATCTGGCTATAGAGACACGCTGCTGCTCCCCGCCTGAAAGCTGGTCAGGGAATTGTCTCGCTTTATGCTTCAGCTGCACCAAATCAAGCACTTCAAGCACCCGTTTTTTAATGACAGACGGCTGTTCTCCAATTACTTCAAGGGCAAAAGCCACATTCTCAAACACAGTAAGTTTCGGGAGAAGCTTGAAGTCCTGGAAGACTACACCTATTTTACGCCGCACGAAAGGAATCTCTTTTTCTTTAACTGATGCGAGATCTTTATGATTGAGTAAAATTTGCCCTTTTGTCGGCTTTTCTTCTCTGTATATCATTTTAATAAAAGTAGATTTACCCGCTCCGCTCGGTCCGACAACATAAACAAACTCTCCGGGATGAATGGTAACTGAAATCCCGTTTAGCGCCTTTACACCGTTCGGATAGGCTTTGTATACTTCTTTCATCTCTATCATGAAATCACCTAATCTTTTATATCATTTTATGTCGCACGGTCATACTCTTCGAAAGCATTCGACAGTTTATGACCCATTCATTTGTAAAAAGATGAAAAATCTGAAAGTTTGATTTTCAACACACTTCATTATACGTCAAATTTAGACATAATACTATTACAGTTTCTTTTCATTCATCATGATTTCGGCATAAAAAAATCCTTGCCTGAATCGCGGCAAAGATTTTCTCCTCTTACTTTTTCTCTGACAGCCATTTGGCAATTGAAGCGGCTTCCTTATCATCTACAAGCCCCTTCGGCATATTGCCCCGTCCGTTTTTAATAATGCTTTCAATTTTTTCTTCGTTGTATTTGCCTCCAACCTCTTGGAGATTAGGTCCTGAGACACCTTCTAAATCCTTGCCGTGGCAGCCTACACAGCTCTGCTGATATAATTCTTCCCCTTCAGACGCAGAGGCTTCTGTTTTGCTGCCGTTGTCTGTCTTCTCTTCTTTTGCATCGTTAGAACCGCAGGCAGCCAGCAGGGCAGAAATGGCAAATACAAGCATTAGTATCGATAGTTTTGATTTCATGTTGAGAAGCACAACTCCTTTACGATCTCTTCCATATTATAACCCCGTTTAAGCGCGTTTGAAACCCTCGCCCAGCACCTCGCTTGCATCTGCTACAATCACAAAAGCAGTCTCATCAATCTGTTTGACGATTTGTTTCAATTTCGTGAATTCAGTTTGGCCAACCACGCACATTAAAATCGGTCGTTCATCGTCAGTATATCCGCCGACTGCAGAAATTTTCGTAACGCCTCTGTCAATTTTTTTAAACACAGCTTCCTTCACGGCCTGTTCCTGTTTTGTAATGATAAGCGCCATTTTAGAGCGGTTGAAGCCAACTTGGACGACATCAATGGTTTTGCTTGATACATACACCCCAAGCATGGCATACAGTCCCTGCTCTATATTAAATACGATCATCGCCGTAACAACAATCAAACCGTCAATGATCGCGAGACAGGTCCCTAATGAGAGACCTGTGTACTTATGAATGATTTGAGCCGCTAATGCCGTTCCCCCGGTTGATCCTTTGCCTAAGTACACAATGCCGATTCCAATCCCGATGCCGACGCCGCCAAAAATCGCCGCCAGAAGCTCATGATGTGTAGCAGGCTGAATGTCTCTCGTCAAAAACACGACAAGAGGCAAAAAGACAGAACCTGCGAGTGTCTTGAGTCCAAATTTACCGCCAAGCAAAATGATGCCGGCAATAAATAAGGGAATATTAATGATCCACTGCACATAGGCCGCTTCAAAACCATATGACTGTAAAATGGTACTGATCCCGCTGACACCGCCTGCGGCTATTTTGTTAGGAAGCAGAAAGACATTAAAGGACACTGCTGTAATTGCTGCCCCTATCAGTATGTATACATAATCCCTTATAACCCGAAGACTTTTATTCCGTACATCCATCATTACAACCTTCCTCCGTTTCTTCCTATGCTCTCCGATAGCATTTTAATCCTTCCCCGATTAGATGTAAATAACACCCAAACACAGTGGTAATATGCTAAAGCAGCAGTGAAAGCAAGGATATGCAGGCAATAAAAAAACACACCTGTAGACACCAGGTGTGTTTCCTGCTTACGAAAGTTTAGAACGAAGGTATGCGTCAATAAATACGTCAATATCTCCGTCCATTACGGCTTGAACGTTACCCATTTCTGTATTGGTCCGATGGTCTTTTACCATGGAATACGGATGGAATACGTAAGAGCGGATTTGGCTTCCCCAGCCGATCTCTTTTTGCTCACCGCGAATTTCGTCCAGCTCGGCCTGCTGTTCTTCAATTCTGCGCTGATACAGCTTTGCCTTCAGCATTTTCATCGCTCTTTCACGGTTTTTAATTTGTGAACGTTCTGTTTGACATGTCACAACCACGTTTGTCGGCAAGTGGGTAATCCGAACAGCTGAGTCTGTCGTGTTGACGTGCTGTCCGCCTGCTCCGCTTGCACGGTACGTATCAACTTTAATATCCTCCGTACGGATATCAATATCGATCTCATCGTTGAATTCAGGCATAACTTCACAAGATACGAATGAAGTGTGGCGGCGGCCTGATGAATCAAACGGAGAAATCCGCACGAGACGATGGACGCCTTTTTCCGCCTTGATATATCCATAAGCGTTGTGCCCTTTAATCAGTAATGTGACTGACTTAATACCGGCTTCATCACCAGGAAGGTAATCGAGCGTTTCCACTTTAAAGCCGCGGCGCTCAGCCCATCTGGTGTACATTCTGAGAAGCATAGAGCCCCAATCCTGTGACTCAGTACCGCCCGCACCCGGATGCAGCTCCAAAATTGCGTTGTTTTTATCATACGGCTCACTGAGAAGAAGCTGAAGCTCAAACTCATTGAACTCCTTCGTTAAAGCCTTTAGCTCTTTTTCAAGCTCAAGCTGAAGATCTTGATCCGGCTCTTCTTTCAGAAGGTCATGAGTCATTTGCAGTTCTTCATGGGATTCATTCAATTTTTTATAGGAATTGACATAATCCTTTAAACCATTTGCTTCATTGATGACCGTTTGAGCTTTCTGCTGATCATTCCAGAATTCCGGATCAGCCATTTGCTCATCTAGCTCAGCAATGCGGGTCTCCTTTGATTCGAGGTCAAAGAGACCCCCTAAAGTCCGCTAAACGAGAAGCCATATTTTCGAGCTCAACTCTGATTTCTGATAATTCCATTCCATTCACCTCATTAAAAGATCCGCGGGCGCTCAAGGCGCCGCGGTCAGCAAACTTGCCCGAACGAACTATTCAGTCCGGCCGCAGCAATTTTTATATTTTTTTCCGCTTCCGCAGTGGCATGGCGCATTTCGGCCGATATCAACCACTTTACGAACCGGCGCTTTCTTTGCTTTTTTGTTTTCATCGCCTTCTTGCGGCTGATGAGCCGTGGTTTGGCCTTGTACAACCTCTTCACGCTCCAGATTATTTTCAATCTCAGCCTTCATCACAAATTTGGCAACCTCGTCCTCGATGGATTCAATCATATGCTCAAACATCGCAAAGCCTTCCATTTGATACTCACGCAGCGGATTTGTTTGCGCGTAAGCACGAAGGTGAATCCCTTGGCGAAGCTGATCCATTGCGTCGATATGATCCATCCATTTTGAATCGACGGCGCGAAGCACGATGACTTTCTCAAATTCGCGCATTTGTTCCTCGCCGAATTTTACCTCTTTGTCATTATATTTGGTCTTGATGCGATCCATAATGAGCTCAAGCATTTCATCCGGTTCTTTGCCGAAGATGTCGCTCTTTTCAAGCGCGCCTTCGTCAAGGTAAGTGGTGTTAACAAGCTCAACAAGACCGTCAAGCTTCCACTCCTCAGGAAGCTCTTCTCTTGGTGTATAGGCCGCAATTGCCCGCTCGAGAGAAGATTTGATCATATTTTCTACGATTTCACGCAGGTTTTCAGAGTCGATGACTTCGAAACGCTGCTTATAGATAACCTCACGCTGCTGGCGGAGAACATCATCATATTGAAGAAGCTGTTTACGTGAATCGAAGTTATTTCCTTCAACGCGTTTTTGAGATGATTCAACCGCGCGGGATACCATTTTGCTTTGAATCGGAGTGGAGTCATCCATACCAAAGCGGTCAAGCATTGCCATTGTCCGCTCAGCACCAAATCTGCGCATCAATTCATCTTCCATAGAAAGATAAAATTGTGTGATCCCCGGATCACCCTGACGTCCTGAACGTCCTCGCAGCTGATTGTCAATCCGGCGTGATTCATGGCGTTCCGTTCCGACAACGGCTAGTCCGCCAAGCTCTTTTACTCCTTCGCCAAGCTTAATGTCTGTTCCGCGCCCCGCCATGTTTGTCGCAATCGTCACAGCGCCTTTTTGACCGGCCTCTTCAATGATTTGCGCTTCTCGCTCATGGTTTTTGGCGTTTAATACCTGATGCGGGATACCCTTGTTTTTGAGCAGCTTTGAAATCAATTCAGACGTTTCAACCGCAACTGTACCGACAAGAACGGGCTGTCCTGTCATATATCGCTGGGCAACATCTTCTGCAACGGCCTTAAACTTCCCTTCCATTGAACGGTAAATTAAATCAGGACGGTCATCACGAACAACCGGCTGGTTTGTCGGAATCGTCACAACCTGCATGTTGTAGATGTTACGGAACTCCTCTTCCTCTGTTTTAGCCGTACCCGTCATACCGGCCAGCTTTTCATACATCCGGAAGTAGTTTTGGAACGTAATCGTCGCCAAGGTCATGCTCTCATTTTGAATTTCAAGCCCTTCCTTCGCTTCGATCGCCTGGTGAAGCCCTTCGCTGTAGCGGCGGCCTTTCATTAAACGACCCGTGAAAGAGTCAACGATGACAACCTGACCGTCTTCTACTACGTAATCAACATCCTTCTGCATGGCAACGTGCGCTTTTAAGGACTGGTTGATATGGTGGTTGAGCGCCACATTTTTCACATCAAACAGGTTGTCGATGCCGAACGCTTTTTCAGCCTTTGTCATTCCTTCTTCTGTGAGCTGTACACCTTTTGTTTTTACATCATACGTATAGTCCTTCTCTGCTTTTAACGTGCGTACAAAAGCATTTGCCTGTACGTACAGTTTTGTCGATTTTGCAGCTTGTCCTGAAATGATAAGCGGTGTTCTCGCTTCATCAATCAAAATAGAGTCGACTTCATCAATTACCGCAAAATGAAGCGGACGCTGCACCATTTGCTCTTTATAAAGAACCATGTTGTCGCGCAAATAATCGAAGCCGAGCTCGTTGTTTGTAGAATAAGTGATGTCAGCCGCATAAGCTTCCCTTTTTTCATCTTTCGACATTGAGTTCAAATTCAGTCCGACAGTTAAGCCGAGAAACTCGAAAATTTTCCCCATTTGCTCTGCGTCACGGCTCGCCAAGTATTCATTGACTGTCACGACGTGCACGCCTTTTCCAGATAAGGCATTTAAATAAACAGGCAGAGTAGACGTTAATGTTTTACCTTCCCCTGTTTTCATCTCCGCGATATTTCCGTCATGAAGAGCCACGCCCCCCATAAGCTGGACTTTAAACGGGAACATGCCGGTTACGCGGCGAGAAGCTTCCCGAACCACTGCGAATGCTTCAACAAGTAGATCATCAGTTGTCGCCCCTTTTTCAAGGCGCTCTTTAAATTCAATTGTTTTATGTTTCAGCGCATCATCTGAGAGATTTTCATAGTCTCCCCGAATCGCATCAATATCGTTAGCTATTTTTTCGTATCTATTCAGCGTACGTTTTGTTGGATCAAACATTTTATTTAAAATTCCAAGCATTTATAACGCTCCTCTATCATCACATGCCTGTTTGACAAGCATGTATAAATAATTTACTAGTCCATGTATACCTCTCATTATCATATCATACCTTCTCTTATTTCCAAAGAATTTGCAAATAAGAAAAAACAAAAACCTTCCGCGAAAATCACGGAAGGCTGCTCTTCATTATTCAGTCGGTTCAATCAGGCCATATTTCCCGTCATTTCTGCGGTACACGACGTTTGTAAGGTTTGTTTCCGCATTTGTGAAAACAAAGAAGTTATGGCCGAGCATATTCATTTGTAAGATCGCTTCTTCATTATCCATCGGCTTTAAATTAAAGCGCTTCTGACGGACGATTTCTAAGCTTTCATCTTCTTCTATTTCGTCCTGAACCGCAATATCTGTATCAGAGCCGAGGCCGTTTGCCACTGAAGATTTCGGAAGACCCTGCTCACGGAATTTGCGGTTTACTTTTGTTTTATGCTTACGGATTTGACGTTCCAGCTTGTTTGTAGCGAGATCAATTGCATTGTACATATCCTCGTTATGCACTTCAGACCGAAGCGCCAGATCTGTCATCGGAATCGTAACCTCAACCTTGGACTCCTTGTCATTGTAAAACTTCAAGTTGACGTTCACATCGGCATTTACACTATGCTCAAAATAACGCTCCAGCTTGCCGATCTTCTTCTCGACATGATCCTTTAACGCGGGTGTCACTTCAATATTTTCTCCTCTGATGTTATAGTTCATCAAAGAACGCCTCCCTTTTATTAAGGATATGTATCTATTTCTCCTTTACCCTTTACAATTCCTGCTGAAACGTAAACCTTTTGTGAAAATTCAGTGAACTTTGTCGAATTATGCCGTTTTATGCTAATGTTTCTATGGTTACGGGAGGTATATGTATATGCTGGCAATAAGAAAAAATGCCTTACACAAAGTCAATTAATCACAAAGGGCTCCATACATCGATGAATGGACAGCATCCATTTCCTATAGTGAATCAGAAAATGTCCTTTTAAATACTCGCAGAATTCATGAGAGGGGAATGAGAAAGAAACCAATTGATCAAATTCTGCAAAAATCTCGTCAAAAGCCTTAACGCATACTTCTGCGCACCGTGTGTTCATCACGAAAAGAAGAGTTGAATGGGTTGAATCCAAATAAAAAAAGGCTTGGATCAGATCTTGGTAGATCCGATCCCCTTCTGTTTTTGATAAATTCTGTTCCGCCTCTATCAAATAGCACAGCCCTTCCTCAATTGTAAAAAGAAGATGATAATAAGCTGATAAAAGCGTATAATCCTCAATGCTCTTCAAGGCACTCACCTATTTACGCTTGTCATAATATCTGCCGTCAATCGTGATGTTGTTATAAGGATTTAAATACGTCGTATGCATCGCACGTTTTCTTTTCACCTGCTGAAGTTCTGCTGCGATTGACTGCTTCAGTCTTTCCATTTCCTTCACAATAAGCTGATCCCATGTCAAGACAAGCTTCATCTGCTTTCGCTCTTCTTCTGAAAGCGGAAGAGATATCCCCTGAATAAGTTCAGACCGTTTAGACACAAAGTCTTCAATTTGCTTTAAAAGTTCATCGCTTTCCGGTGTATTTTGTATGTGTGACAGCATACTCTCCGTCTCAGTGTATAGTTGATCTATGTTTTTCATGCGATCCCGCCTGATCCGTGCCGGTCCTTCCGTTCACTTTGCATGGCTTGTTTCCAAGCATCGCGAAAATCTTTTACATAGCCCTCTACCTCAGCCAGCATGCTCGTATCATTTTTGATATTTGCCTGTACCAATCTTCGATACATATAATCGTACATCGCACCCATTGAACCGGAAAGCTCTATGTTGCGGTTAAGTGTACCATTTAATTCCTGAATGATATTTTGCGCTTTAATCAGATTTTCATTTTTACCTTCCATATCATTATTCTCAATGGCCTGAGATGCAAGTTTTATAAATTTCAAACAGCCATTATACAGCATAAGGGTCAGCTCCCCGGGCGTAGCGGTATTCACTGAATTTTGCTGATAAGCTGCATAAGGATTTTGGATCGCCATGTGTCATCCTCCAAATTACATTTATTGTACAAGTAGCTGTGATAAATAGGACGCTTGTTCGTTCATTTTTTGAATCGCAGAATCCATTGCACTGAATTTTTTATAATAACGGTTTTCTACTGTGTTCAATCGGTCCTGCATATCGGTGATTTCAGTACTGATGGAACGCAAATTTTTCCCAATTAAATAGTCGCTTGCTCCCATTGTTGAATTGCCGGCTTTTGCTTCAATGCTTTTCACTGTGCTTCTCAGTGTGTCGCCGATACGTTTCATAATACCTTTATCACTATAGTTGCTTTCGCTCGATCCGCTCGTAAACAAATTAGCAACACTTTGCGGATCTTCTTCTATTTTTGCTTTTAGTTTATCCTCGTCTATTTCTAAATGACCCCGTTTGAGATAAGCGCTTGAAGTGGTAATGCCGAATTGTGTCAATTGATAGGATTCACCATTCGCATTTACTTGAGAATAAAAATCAGTCCGCAACTGGTTTGTTCCGGTGCTTATACTAGTATCATTTCTAAGCAAACCGCTCTTCGCTTTCTCTTCCCAGAGCTCTACTTCTTTATCAGACATTGCTTCTTTTTGCTCACTCGTCAGCGGCGTATAGTCTCTGTATTTCGTTTCTTGCAGCTTTTCATTCAGACTGTCAACCAGCTCATTATATTTATCTACAAAATCTTTAATTTTGTTATAAATACCGTCAACATCGGTAGAAACAGATGTAGTAACGGGACCTGTTGCAGCGGTTGTATTTTTAATTGAGTAGGTTACGCCGTTAACCGTAAAGTTGTTTGTCAGCTTCTCCATTTCAAAGCCATTAATCGTGACTTTTGCATTTGTTCCTTCTTTGTAAGCAGTGAGCTTATTATCAGTATCTAATGAAAAGCCCAGCTGGCCAGACATAAAGTCTGCCGTTGCCGCGTCTGCTGCCTGTATGCTGCCTCCTGCGCCTGTCGCTTTTGAAGAAAATGCAATCGTTTCTACATACTCTGTGCCATTAAAAATTTTATCTTTAAATGCGGATACTCCTAAATCCGAGCTGTTAATCTTAGAAATAACGTTATCAATTGTATCGGCACTCGTCACACTTATATTCACTGATTTCGCTGCTGTCTCGCCAGGGGCAACCACGTTAAACGTCAAATTATAATCGCCCTGTGTGTATCCCGAATAATTGCTTGCCTTATATGTTGCGGCAGTTGCCAAGCTTGCTACTTCGACAGTAGAGGAAGAGTTCGGCGCGCTTGCACTTCCTGTAGCAGTCAGAACAGATTCATTTGAGCTTGTTACAGTTTTGCTCTGATACACACTCGGATATGTCATTGTATTTTTAGACATATAATCCTGCAATTCTTTTATTTTTGAGTTGACTTCTCGATAGCTGTCACGCTGCCATTCAAGGAGCTGCTTTTTTTGCGTCAGTTTATCAAGCGGCACTCTTTCTGTCTGCATCAGCTTTGATACGATATCATCTATATCCATACCTGACGCCAGACCTGTTATTCTCGTGACCATTTCAAACCACTCCTAATCTACTTTTTTTCATCAACAAATAACCCAAGAAATTCAGTCATAGCCGCATAAAAATCAAGCCATTGTTTGGGCGGAATCTCGCGGACAACTTCATTTGTAGAGTCTTCTATTACCTTTACATAGTATTCGTTTAGTTTTTCATGGAGCTCAAACTTCAAGTGGACTTGCGAAGGTTCCAAAAGCTTGTTCGTTTCTTCTACCATTTCAGTAAGGTCGGTATATGAAACTTGATGAACGGGAACCTGACTCTTCTCATTATCTTTTTGATTATGTATTTGAGTATCATAACGATCCCAAACAGGTTGTAACGTAGTGAGTCTTTCAATGTTCAATTGATCATCCCCTATGTCCCAATCTATCGTTTATATCGACTAAGTCGAGATAAGATTACACATATTTATGGAAAAAAACTCATCTGTTTTAGAATTCTTGTTTGGAAATACTTTTATAGGTTAGTGGAGAATCCGATTATTATATCACGAGTTATAGACAGCCAGGGGGAAGATTTGGAGTTAGGAATATAAAAAAAGACCCCGGCAAACGCCAAGGTCTTTTTCAAAATTAACGTAACAATTGAAGTACGTTTTGCGGCTGTTGGTTCGCTTGAGCAAGCATAGCTTGAGAAGCTTGAGAAAGAATGTTGTTCTTTGTGAACTCGCTCATCTCTTTAGCCATGTCAACGTCACGGATACGAGACTCAGCAGCTGTCAGGTTTTCACCAGAAGCGCTTAAGTTGTTGATTGTGTGCTCTAGACGGTTTTGTACCGCACCAAGTTTAGCACGCTGAGAAGAAACTTGGTTGATCGCTTCATCAACAATTTTCAATTGATTATCGAAACCAATATCAGTTGCATCTGCTTTATTATCAGCGAATTTTGTTACATCAAGATCATTAACAGAATGGAGAGCTGCAATTGAACCATCAGCTTCTTTAATTCCAAGAGCATCAGCACCCATATCCTCAATATTTACAGAGATTTGCTGTGTAGCATTTGCTCCGATTTGGAAAATCAAGTTCTTTTGATTTGCAGGAGTAGCTGCGTCAACTTTGTAAGTGCCATCTAGCAATTTCTTACCGTTGAATTCTGTACGATTTGAAATACCATCGATTTCATCTGTTAAAGCTGAAATTTCATCTTGGATAGACTGCAAGTCAGTTGCTTTGTCCTGAGTCCCAGTGTTTCCTGCTTGAACAACTAGTTCACGAACACGTTGAAGGATAGCATGAGTTTCAGTCAATGCACCCTCAGCTGTTTGGATAAGAGAGATTCCGTCTTGAGAGTTTTTAGAAGCCATTTCAAGACCTCTAATTTGCCCTCTCATTTTTTCAGAGATCGCAAGACCTGCTGCGTCATCTCCCGCACGGTTGATACGAAGACCAGAAGAAAGCTTCTCCATGTTCTTTTGGCTAGCACCGTTGTTTGAAGACAAACGGTTTAGTGTGTTAAGTGCTGCGATATTGTGGTTAATTCTCATTGTTTTGTTCCTCCCTGAATATGTTGTTAAGGCACGTCCTTGTGCCTTGTTTTTTTGTAACTGGCGGAGTGTTTGCGTCTCCTCCCGGCTACATCATTAATATCGGATTGTCTCTGATTTTGTTAATACAAAAATAAAAAAAATCCTCACTTTTTTTGTGAGGATAATGCGGAGATCACATCGCTGGATAACGCTGCCGCACGGTTATTTTCTTCCTGAATGGTCAAGTAAATTTCTTTCCTGTGAATATCAATATGCTTTGGGGCTTCAATTCCAATTTTCACTTGGTCACCCTCAACCGCAATCACTTTTACTTCAATATCAGCACCTATTTGAATCGCTTCGTTTATTTTCCGCGATAAAACTAGCATGATTCTCCTCCAATCGGATGCTTTGTCGTATATGGGGAGTCGTGTAAAACGATTTGCTTAGCCAGCATGTTCTTGCGATTCACAATAATAGGAGCTAATAAATTAGCAGTAGTTTTTTCGAATGGCTCTGCCATGGTCAATAATGTCATGACTTCTACGTCTTCAATATTATCGATATCCAAAAGTTCAGCAGTTGATTCATCAAGGTCAAATTCATAATTCTTAAAAAAGATAAACGGACTTACAACGATGAACGCAAGATTCTCTGAAGTGACGGACTGCAGCGCCACGAATGGAGAGTCTTCTGAAAGCGGAAGAATGACGAACTGTTTTTCTTCTAAGAAGCCTGGAATCCCGTTTTCAAAAAGAATGATTTGTTCTTCTTTTACATTCATTTGGCCATGGTATTTAGTATGAATGATCATTGTTCACGATCCTTTTCTTTTTACTTTTCGAGTGATTCTTTTAGGTTTTCTACCTCTATATTTAAATCAGGGTATTGGAGCATGTCAACCTTAACGTTTCCCGGCATATATTCAACAATCGGCTTATGCGGTTCAGCCTGAATAACAGGCTTTCGCGGCGTAATCTGAATATCAAGCTGTGACGGGGTATATTGTATTTTCACCCTTGAAAGAGAAGGAGCGTAATGTTCGCCTAATTGAATTTGGTGCATCTCAGAGTTTCTCTTTGCTTGTGAAGCGACTGGGTTCCCCTTATTTTCAATTCTCATAAGCTCGTCGCCTTCTTCTGCAGTACGGGCTATCCCTTCCATTACATCCTCATGCCCTTGTTGGGCAGCTTCTTCGATTCTTTTGAATACATGCTTTCTGTCTAATTCTTCCCATGCTTGCGTTTGGTCAATCGTAAGTTTTCCAGGTGTCACCGATATTTCCATTTCCGCGCTTGGCTGTTCAATCTCCAGATCGGCTTGCGGCTGCTCCATTTTTAAGCTGGCGGGCGTCGTTGTTAAACCAATTTTCCCTTGAACACTATGCATAATCAATCTGGGAATTTGCATCACTCTACCTCCTAAACTATAAAAAAAGCGAACTCCTGAGAGCCGCTTACTTTAAAAAGTCGATCAATGTAGGCTGAACAATTTGCGCATTTACAGCCAGAGTAGCCCTGTGCACGCTTTGCTGCGCAATAAATTCAGTTATTATTTCTTCCAGTTCTACGTCTTCATTGTCTGACAACACTTTTGTAGCTGTTTCTTCTTGAGCTGAAAGTCTTGTATTAATCAGTTCAAGACGATTATATCTCGCTCCAATATCAGATCGTTCTGAACTCATACCGTCAGAAAATTGATCAATATCATCTAAAACGCTGTCTATACCGTCCAAAGAACCTGAATTAAGTGCTGTCTCAAATGAATTTAGCATTTCAAACACATTTTGTCCGCTTCCAGAAGTACCGCCAAAGGCTGCCTTCGGATCTGAGTTTACCTTTAATGACATATTATCCGATATATTGACAATAACGTCAGCCGTATCAGAAATCGTATAAGTTCCGTCACCGTTGTCTTTAACTGGAGGTGTATCTGAATTAGTGCCATTGAAGATATATCTGCCGTTCACTTGTGTATTAGCAATATTTAAGAGCTGTTCTTTTAATTGTTTTACTTCTACACCAATAGCTTGCAATTCTGCTCCACCATTTGTGTCATTCTTAGCTTGAACAGCTAACTCTCTGACCTTTGACATAATGTCAATTCCTTCAGTAATGTTTGTTTCTGTGTTTTCAAGCCAAGTAAAGGCTTGAGAAGCATTACTTTGGTATTGCTGAACTTGAGATAACTGCGTATTGTACTTTAAGCTTTTCATAGCTACTACAGGATCATCGGAAGCTTTTGAGATTTTTTTTCCGGAAGAAATCTGTGATTGAAGTTTATCCAGCTTTGAGTAGCTTGAACCGATATATCTCAATGAGTTTTG
The DNA here is from genome assembly GCF_025696525.1 of Bacillus sp. XT-2. Taxonomy (NCBI): domain Bacteria; kingdom Bacillati; phylum Bacillota; class Bacilli; order Caryophanales; family Bacillaceae; genus Bacillus; species Bacillus sp. XT-2. The sequence goes on along the minus strand of NZ_JAHVOC010000002.1, from coordinate 561,079 downwards.
CTGAATCATGCCTTGTGTTACTCTCATTTGATCTACCTACCTTCCCCCGACACCCATGCCATTAATTACTTTATCAAGGATTTCGTCTTGTAACGTTACCATTCTTGCGGCAGCATTGTATGCGTGTTGGAATTGAATCATATTGGTCATTTCTTCATCTAAAGAAACAGCGCTCATTTGCTGACGGTTTATGTCTGCATCATTCAGCTGTGTTTCTGTATTAGATGCCAGCCGATTCGCCTCTTGAGCTTTGATCCCCAGCTCGCCAATGAGACCAGCATAATAATCTAGCACACTCGTTTCTTTTCCGTTAATGGTGATGTCCCCAGTTAACACATTTGCTAAATTCGTTGCGTTTGAATTATCGTTTGCTGCTCCAGTAAGTGAGAAAGCGATATTCGCGCCTTTTGAATCTTTTATGCTGTCAGTGACTTTAATCTTACCTGCTGCGCCTTTTGCCGGCTCAGTTTCACCCCCGGTAAAATCAAAAAAGTCCCCGCCTTGTTCACCGCTCTCTGTCAGACCATTTCGGTGTACTTCATTGAAAGCTTTTGCAAATTCGAGCGCCATATTATCAAGATCTGAAAGCATCTCCGGATATATGCCCTTTTCTTTGCCGTCTGCCGTGACATATCCATAAGACTGTATAAATCCTAACAGTGATCCATTGCTGCTGAACGACTCAGCTTGAACCGCAGTGTCTCCAATTGAAATGCTTGTCACTAAGCCCGTTTCATTATCATAGTTAGCTTTCAGCTCTGAAACCTCATAATTTTTTCCGTCCAGAACAGTTCCCAGCGACTGTTTATTTTTATCCAGGATTTCGATCGATACAGTTCCTTCCGAAGAAGCAAGCGCATTCCCGCCTGATTTGTTGTAGCTCACTTTGACATCAACAATTGAAGATAATTTATCAATCAGCAAATCACGTTGATCGTATAAACCATTCGGAAGCAGACCGACTGGTTCTACCTGTGCAATTTGCTTATTGAGACTGTTTAATTGAGATAGCAGTGAATTAACATCTAGTACACTAGTATCTAGTTCTGCTTTTAAATTTGATTGAACTTTTGTAAGGGACTCAGAAATATGATTAAACGTATCAGCAACAGCCTGTCCTTTTTGAGAGACAACAGAACGCGCACTGTCCTCATTTGCATTATTGGATAGTTCTTGCAGAGAATTCCAAAATGAATTTAGCACACTGTTTAATCCGCTGCCACCAGTCTCATTCATAATCCCTTCCATTTGGGACAGGGCTTTAGCCTTCGTGTCATAATATCCAGAACTGCTGTTTTGGAGGCGGTATTGGTAGTCAAGAAAGATGTCTCTGATTCTTTCAACTGACTTGCCTTGTACACCCGTTCCCATTTGTCCCGCAGTTTTTTCTGCATTTTTTGATACAGCAGGGAAATAGTCCGTTGCCTCTAATGAGACTCGCTGTCTTGTATAACCATCAGTATTGGCATTTGCCACATTATTTGCAGTAGTGCTTAACGCTGCTTGCTGAGCGCTTAACGCCCGCCTTGCAGTTTCAAGACCCATAAAGGTAGATGTCATATTCTGAATTCCTTTCTGCTAAGCTTTTGAATCAAAAAGTTTCATCCGGCTGCTCTTTGGAAGCTCAGCTTTAATTGATTTGCTGTAATTGAAATTATTTTCCTTAGGAACCAGCATATCGTACGAAATAGAGATGAATTGCAGCGCGTCTCTCGTCAACTGCCTATTCATCTCATTCACTTCTTTCAGATGTCCGAGAACGTTAGAAAGAGCTTCATATAGTTGTTCCAGCTCTTCCTTTTCACTGCCTGAAGTTTTGGCGATACAAGCAGAAATGGTGTTATTTTCGCTGAATCCGAGAAAGGCGGAAGTCGCTTTGATCCGGTCATCTTCTGTCTGCCCGATAGCTTGAATATACTTTTGTTCCTTTGTCAAAATGTTAGAAAGCTCTTTTGTTTTGCCGGCTTTGAGCGCTTCCGTCTTTTCCTCAGACAGCGTGAGCAGATGCTCATGCAGAACGCAAAGTCGCTTCAATTGTTCAATAATTGGCTTTGCTGACATGGGCTTTCTCCTTTTTTATTGCTTTTTATAAAAATTAATCATATTTTTCGCTATATGATTTGCGTCTACTTTGTATGACCTGTTTTCAATTTGCGCTTTAAGCTGCTCAATTTTTTCCTGGCGTGAACCAGTGACTGCGTCGGATGCATTTTGCAGTTCCTTAGCCTGTGATGAAATTTCAATTTTATCTTTAGGCTGTGCAGCAGTTTTTTGCACCGCTTGCTTTTCATAATTTTTTTGGTATGGATTAACGGATTGTGTTCCAAATTGATTGATTTTCATAGGATTCCTCTCGCTTTCCGTTGCAGTCTTTAAACAATCTAACCCTTTTATCGACTGCGTTTTCAGTTAGTTTAGGGAATCAGCTGTTTTTGGTATTATAGGCATAGTATGTGTCTTTTTTACTATTTTCCCGTTCTGTTTTCAATGCGGATTCTTGGTTCAGATGATCTATTTGATCCTTTATATCGGACTGGCAAGCCTTGCAGAACTTGCCTTCCCTAATCGATGTCCCGCACCTTTCACAAGGGTATGCCAAATTCGGCAGATGAGTAATTTGGATTCGCTTTTGCCTGATGAATTTTAAAATCAGCTCTTCCTCCACACCTGTTTCCTCAGTTATGCGGCTCAGTGTTGATTGCCTGTTTTCCTGTTTCCTTAAAAATTTATACACAGTCTCAAATGATTTTTCTTCTTCCTTAATACACGCCTGACACACGGTTTGCAGCTTTGTTTTTAAAAATAAAGCATTGCATTTCGGACAATTCGCCAGTTCACCCATCATGTTTACTCCTTATTCATTAATATGCCTGCAGTAATTTCTAGACATTATATCGGCACAAAAATTGAATCATTTAGCTTCTCACTAAGGTAAAAGATGACACAGAACCAGCTTTGCCTTTCTCCAATAAACAGCGGGCAGCATAGTGCAAAGTGGCGCCCGTAGTATAAAGATCGTCGATTAAAACGATATCCATACCCTCAACGGAGCTGTTTTTTGTTTCAAAAACATGCTCTGAAAGCAGGCGCTCCGTTTTCTTTTTCTTAGACTGCTTTTCATTATTCAGGCGGATGAGAGGATTGAGGATGGGCCGGTTTAAGCATTCAGCAAGCATTTGTGACTGGTTAAAGCCGCGTTCTGCTTTCCGTTCTTCGCTTAACGGAATGGGAACGAGCACAAGGCGTTTATCTGGGTAGACAGCAGAGAATTCTGAGGAAAAGTCATTTTTAAAAGCGCTTATTATCGCTGCATCTCCCCTGAATTTCATTCGGGCGAGCGTTTCTTTCATCATGTCATTATATAAGTAAACAGAACGGTTTTGACTGAGCCTTAAGCCGTCATCTATTCTTGATTTCCATGCCTCGCAATCCGCACACACTTCATGAGCGGTTTGAGGCCTGCCGCAAAGCGGACAGATAGCCCCTTTGATGATCTGTAATTTGTTTCTGCAGAACTGACAGACCCTGTCGTCAGGTTTTAATAAGAATAGTGAGCACCATGAAACAGCTTGAGAAAATTGTGAATCACATAATAGACAGATCAGTTTTTTAGAGCCTCCTCCTGTCTCGTTTCGCATTGATCACTCGGATTCTCCGATACCACAGCAGCTGCTTCAGCCAAAATCACAAGCATAGCCGTGTTTTTCTGTTTATCTACCAGCTCAGCTTTCGTATATGCAATCTTTTTTAAATCAGTGACGTAAGCTGGTCTTACTTGGTTTAAAGAAAGTGCAAGTACATCATTTTTGCATACTTGGCAAGTGCAGGTCATATGAAGCTGATCCATATATCGGTCAAGAAGTTCTTCCATCATGATTTCTTTTGAATTGACAAGCATTTTTACAGCTCCTCATTAGTTATATGAGTATACTGTATCATGTTTTTAAATATTAACTAGTCTATCAATTTATTTTTTAAAGCCAATTCATTCATTATTTTTATATGTTTTCTTGCCTCAATCATACTCTTTGTTTTTCCGAAGTGAAAATAAATGACATCGCCGTCTGCATGTTCTTTATGCCGTCCTGTCCTTCCCGCGATTTGCACAAGCGCGCTTTCCGTAAAGATGGGCGATTCTGCCCCTAAGATGCCTGTTTGGACCATAGGAACTGTGACACCTCTTTCCAATATTGTTGTTGTGATTAACAGATCAAACTGACCGTCTCGAAATTGCTGCACTTTTTCTTTTCTGAGCTTATCTTCCGCATGTACAGCCGCTGTTCGATAATTCATGTTTTTAAAACAGGAAGCAGCTTTTACCAGAACAGAAATGGAAGGAACAAATAAAAAAACGGGCTTTCCTTCTTTCACATGCTGTTCTATCCATCTTTTTACCGCATTTGGGATTTTGTTTCGGGTTAATTTCTTTTTCCAGTTTCCGCACCACTGAAAGCGCGGTTCAGGCAATGGCTTCCGATGGTATCTGGCCGGTATGCGAACGGATTTTAACTCACCTTTATACGTTTTTCTTTTTAATTCTTTAGGAGGTGTTGCGCTTAGATAAACAAGAGTGCTGTTTTTCTTTCTCGCTTTTTGAACAGCGAATTGAAGAGTTTGATCAGCGGAATATGGAAAAGCATCCACTTCATCAACGATCATGACGTCGAATGCGTCTTTATAACGCAAAAGCTGATGGGTTGTGGAAATCATAAGCGGAGATAAACGCCCTTTGTCATCACTTCCTCCGTATAGAACTGAAATATCAGCACCCTGAAATGCAGCCTTCAGTCTCGGAGCAAGCTCTAATACAACATCGGTGCGCGGGGTCGCAATACAAACACGCAGTCTTAGATTTAATGCCGATTCTATACCCGGGAATAATAATTCAGTTTTACCTGCGCCGCAAACAGCCCAAATAAGGAGCTCTTCTTGCTTCGAAATTGCTTCAATTAAGACGTCAGCGGCCTTTTGCTGTCCGCTTGAAAGCTTTCCATCCCAAGTCAGTTTTATAGGCTTCCAGTTTGCCTCTGCCTCCTTGCACCAGGAATATAAAGAAATATCCTCACTCACTCTGCCCATCATGACACAAGAGCGGCAGTATACTTTATCTTCTCCTGATGAATGATACGAAGAAAAATACTGTTGATCATTTTGACCGCATCTATTGCATCTATATCCCCATTTATTTTTTGATATAGACTCCTCGGCAGATATATAACCATGCTCGATATGCCAATCAATGATCTCGTCAGAAAATGGGATTTCTGTTTTAAGCAGATGACGGCCCTGAAGCTGCTGCTGCAGTTCTTTAGAGAATGGGCTGTTCGATTCTGATGTCTTAGTCTGCATAGTACGGCCTCCTTGCGAGATATTATGCCGGAATGAAAATATTCTGTCTAACAGCTAAAAAGAGAATATAAAAAAATCTCCGCTTCTAAAACGGAGATTTCATCATTTATTTAAAACACCAGCAGATTCCTATTGCACCTTCACCAAGATGAGTGCCTATAACCGCACCAAAGTAGCTGTTATAAAAATCAACATGCGGATATTTTGCAGAGAGCTCTTCAATAATACTCGATGCTTCTTCTTCTCGATTAGCGTGAATAACGGCAGCTTTCATCGGCATGCCCTTACTCGCGTCTTCATCTAAAAGCTCGTAAATCCGCGAAATTGCTTTTTTGCGTGTGCGGATCTTCTCAAAAGGCACAATTACCTTATTGTCAAAATGCAGAATAGGCTTTACCTTGAGAAGACTCCCAATAAAGGCTTGAGCACTGCTTAATCGTCCGCCTCGCTGAAGATGAGTTAAATCATCCACCATAAAATATGCCCGAACGGTTTTTTTCATTTCTTCCAGTTCTTTTATAATGTCTTCCGGCGATGACGCTCCATTTCTGATCAATTCAGCTGCTTTCAGAGCATAAAAACCTTGAGCCAGACAGCTGATCTCTGAGTCAAACGGGTATACTTCAATATTATCGACCATTGTATTCGCTGCAGCTGCACTGCTGAACGTTCCGCTAATTCCGCTAGAAAGATGAATACTGATCACCGCATCATATGACTTGCCGAGCTCTTCATACAAAGCAACCAGCTCGCCGATCGCAGGCTGAGAAGTGGATGGAAGCTCTGTATGCTTTTTCACTTCTTGGTAAAAGCTTCTCCAGTCCATTTCTGTTTCTTCATGATATGTTTCATCCCCAAAAACAACCTGGAGAGGAATCATGTGTATATGATTTTGTTCACGCATTTCTTTTGGAATATATGCCGTACTATCTGTTACTACTGCAATATTCATAGCTTCGTTACCTGCCTTATCAATTTATGACTCTATTGTAAGGGAAACAGAAGCCTAAAAAAAGACCTGCCTCAAAAAGGCAAGTCCAATTTCATGCTATCTCATTTCTACCCAACCATTTTTAATGGCGACCACCACGGCTTGCGTCCGGTCGTTTACATTCATTTTTTGTAAGATATTGCTGACATGGTTTTTAACAGTTTTTTCACTGATAAACAATGATTCACCGATGCCGCGGTTGCTTTTTCCGTCTGCAAGCATTTGCAGCACTTCACATTCCCGTCTTGTTAAAATATGTAATGGTCTGCGAATCTCTGGATAGACCTCATGCTGAGGATGAGCAGAAACTCCGCTTGTTGCAAGACGTCGGAATTCGTTTACGAGGTTGTGAGTAACCTTCGGGTGAAGGTAAGAACCGCCCTCGGCAACTACTTTAACCGCTTCAATTAGTGTATCAGCATCCATCTCTTTCAGCAGATAACCTCTTGCACCTGTTTTCAGGGCATGTGTTACATAATTCTCGTCATCGTGAATTGATAGAATAATTACTTTAGATTCAGGATACAGCTCTACAAGCTGCTTTGTAGCTTCCACGCCATTTACGTTCGGCATATTGATATCCATGATCACGACATCAGGATGATAGTGCTCAACGATACGAGCCGCTTCATCTCCGTCGTCTCCTTCCGCTACCACTTCAAAGGTAGGTTCAAAATCCAATATCCGCTTAACACCTTCACGAAATAACTGATGGTCGTCGATAATAACAATGTTTACTTTAGTCACAAGCCACGCCTCCTTGTATTATTGTTCTATATACTCTGGTATTCGGTCAATATGCCTTTTGGCTCTATTTTACAAATCATAGTCAAAGAGATAACGGAACCTTAATCATGATAAATGTCCCAAGACCTATTTTTGAATCTATAGTCATGGTCCCTTCCAATAAATCTACTCTTTCTTTCATTCCAAGCAAGCCGAATGATTTGTTTTTCTTCTCTTTCGCTTCCTTCAGGTCAAATCCTTTGCCGTTATCTTTTATCATTAAAATCACAAAATCCTTTGTAATCTCAACTTTGACTGTAATTTCTTCAGATCCAGAATGCTTTAACGCATTGGATACAGCTTCCTGTGCGAGTCTGAAGAGCGCAACTTCAAACTGAGGCGCGAGTCGTTTGTCCTCCGTATCGCCGATGCACTGAAAATGTATTTTCACCTTACCGTTATATTCTTCGGTTGTATATAGATATTTCCGCAAAGTTGGAATCAGGCCTAGGTCATCAAGGGCCATCGGTCTTAAATCATATATAATCCGTCTCACTTCGTAAAGAGCATTCCGCACATTTTGGCGGAGATTTTTGATTTCCTGGAATCCGTCTTCAGCGCCTCGGTCTCTGAAAATCCGTTCAATTAATTCCGATCTCATCATAACATTTGCCAGCATTTGTGCAGGGCCATCATGAATTTCTCTCGAGACTCTTTTTCTCTCTTCTTCCTGCGCTTCAATAATTCTCAAGCCAAAATCCTGTTTTGCCTGCGCATCAGCAAGAAGCAGCCCAACCTCCCGAAGATCCTGATTCAGATAGTTCAGCACGACCGTAATCTGGCTCACTAGTGATTCTGAGCGTTCGATGATTTCCTGAAGGCCTAACAGTCTGCGTTCCAAATCGTCCCGGCGTTCGCGCAATTGCTTTTCACGCTGCTGGATCATCGTCAGTTCTACTTGCAGCTTATGGGCTTTTTCATAAGCGTTGCGGATTTCTTCTTCACTGAATCTATGAAAATTGCGGCTGACCTCGGATAAACGGTTTCGCGCATGGCGGGTTTGCACTTCAAGTTTATCACCAAGCTCGATGACTTCATAAACCTGCTGTTTAATTTGTTTCAGTTCTTCGACCAGCTGTTCATACTGCTGGCGTGACTGCTCCCCGATTTGAAAAACCTCATCCTTGCTCCCGTCAACGGTTTTCAGCATCTTCATCAAAATAGAGTCCAGAACTTTGGAATCCATCTTTGTTTTATTCATAATTTCCCTCCGTCACGGTGTTGTCATATATTTTTATTATAAATGTAATTGATCTGCAAATTGTGTCGAATTATAATGAAAGAATGCGTATATTCTAGAAAAAAACAATTTTATGTACCTTCTTACTCTTTATGATAACAAAATACGCACAAAAATTCTAAAGACTGTACGAATTTGTATAGGCGGTCTTTTATGCTTAGCAGGGGGTCAGCAAGCATGCTGCACAGCTATTTTACTGTGAAAGAAGCAGGAGAACACGAGATTGTTATAGAAAAATCGCGTTTTATCTGTCATTTAAGCCGTGTTTCTACCGAACAAGAAGCACAGGAATTTATACAGAAAATAAAGAAACAGCACTGGAATGCAACTCATAATTGCTCAGCTTACGTAATTGGCGAAAACGATCATATCCAAAAAGCCAATGATGACGGAGAACCGAGCGGCACCGCAGGAGTACCTATGCTCGAGGTGCTAAAAAAACGCGGACTTAAGGATACTTGTGCTGTCGTTACGCGTTACTTCGGCGGCATAAAGCTGGGAGCAGGCGGTTTAATCCGCGCTTATGGGAAGTCAGTGTCTGAAGGATTAAACCATATAGGTGTTGTAGAACGGAAGCTTATGAGGGTTATGCATACTTCCGCAGATTATACTTGGCTTGGCAAGATTGAAAATGAATTAAGGGAATCACCTTTTCTATTAAAAGAAATTCATTATGCAGAAAACGTAGAATTCGAAGCATATGTAGAAGAAAAAGAAACACAATCGTTTTCTGAGTGGATGACAGAGTTAACAAATGGAAAAAGTGATATTACAGAGGGAGAGTTGACGTATCTTGAAAAAGCCGTCAATCACATAAAGGAGACTGAATAATGGCTGAACGCGTTAGAGTGCGTGTGCGCAAAAAGAAAAAGAGCAAACGCAGAAAAATTTTAAAAAGGATTATGTTGTTGTTCGTCCTTGCATTATTGGTAGTTGTAGGTCTCGGAGGATATAAACTATATAAAACCATTAACGCTGCGGATGATTCATACGATGCGCTTTCCCGCGGAGATAAATCAAATCTTCGCAGTGAAGTTGTAGATATGAAGAAAAAACCATTTTCTATTTTATTTATGGGAATCGAAGATTACGCGACAAAAGGACAAAAAGGGAGATCTGACTCTCTTATTGTAGTTACCCTTGATCCAAAAAATAAAACCATGAAAATGCTGAGCATTCCGCGCGATACACGTGTGCAATTAGCAAGTGACACAACCGGCAGCAAAACAAAGATCAATTCCGCTTACAGCAAAGGCGGAAAAGATGAGACTGTTGAAACTGTTGAAAACTTCTTGCAAATCCCAATCGATAAATATGTAACAGTCGATTTTGACGGATTTAAAGATGTTATTAATGAAGTTGGCGGTATTGATGTAGATGTACCTTTCGACTTTGATGAAAAAAGCGATGTGGACGAAAGCAAACGTATTTATTTCAAAAAAGGCGAGATGCATTTAAATGGTGAAAAAGCCTTGGCGTATGCCCGCATGAGAAAGCAGGATAAACGCGGAGATTTCGGCCGTAATGACAGACAGAAACAAATTTTAAACGCGTTGATCGATCGGATGTCCAGCGCAAGCAATATTGCAAAAATTGATAAAATCGCAGAAACAGCCAGTGAAAACGTAGAAACCAATATTCGCATTACTGAAGGTTTAGCCTTACAGCAAATTTACAGCGGCTTTACCAGCAAGAAAATTGACACGCTGTCAATTACTGGTTCTGATTTGTATTTAGGGCCTAACAACACGTATTATTTTGAACCGGATGCTGCGAATCTGGAAAACGTCAGAAAAACGCTTCAAGAACATCTAGATTATGTTCCTGATACGAGCAGTTCAAGCACTGACAGCTCCAGTACCGATGGCTCAACATCAGACAGCACTGGCAGTTCAAGCACTGACGGAAGCACTGCAACAGACGGCACTACGAGCGGAAGCGGCTACACAAATGACAGCAGCACAAGCTCAAACGGCACAACAAATTCAACAACTGACTCATCATATTGAAAAAAAGCCCGGTCCTTTAACGGATCGGGCTTTTTTGCGCAGAAAAAACACCGGCTCATAGAACCGGTGTTTTAATTTCTTTTCACAAGACGTTTATAGAATTTTGTAAATGGCTTAAAACGTTCATTCACGAGTCCCGTAACTTCTGCTATTATTTGCATAAATATAATTAAGATAAAGATAATAAACAGGGAAAGCCAAATTGTAGCGCTTTTCAGCACGATTGCACTGATGCTGAAAATAAATCCAATCAGATAGATGACAATGACCGACATCCGATGTGAAAGGCCAAAGGCCATCAGCCTGTGGTGGATATGTGATTTATCGGGCGCCGAAATCGGCTGTTTGTTTAGTATCCGTCTTATGATTGCAAATGTTGTGTCAAAAATCGGCACGCCTAATATAATAATCGGAATGACAATACTGAACAATGTTACGCTTTTATACAGCCCTAACAATGAGAGAATGGAAATGACATACCCTAAAAACAGTGATCCCGTATCCCCCATAAAGATTTTTGCCGGATGAAAATTGTAGAACAAAAATCCGAGCGTACTTGCGATAACAACTAATGAAAGTGACAGAATGAGTACTTTTCCGCCAGATAGCGCCATAACTGCAATCGTGGACAGGCCGATAACAGAAAGACCTGCTGCAAGGCCGTCCAATCCATCAATCAGGTTCATCGCGTTTGTGATGCCGACAATCCATAATACAGTCAGCGGATATGCCATCCAGCCCAATTCAAATCGTTCAGCTAAAAAAGGCACTGAGAAAAAGTCCATTTTTAAGCCTGTGCTTACAATCATAATAGCTACGCCTAATTGAATGATAAATTTAACTTTTGCGCTTAATTGATATTTATCGTCAAGAATTCCCAACACAATAATGATAAATGCCCCGACTGTGATAGCCGTCATTCTTGTTTCTGTGTATATACCGGATACAAGCACACCTGTAACCACCCCGATAAATATGGCCAGCCCGCCCATTCGGGGCATGATTTTATCATGTACTTTTCGATTGCCGGGCTGATCAACTGCACCTATTTTAATCGCAATCCTTTTTACGATTGGGGTTATGATTAAAACCGTTAGCAGCGAGACAATAAACGCAACAACAATGCGAATCATGCGTTCGTCAAGCATAAAGAAGTCTCCTTTGGAATTATATGAAGTCTTTATTTATATAGAGAACCGTTCCTTCCATTATACCTTCTCCTTAGTTATTATAACAAGCTTCATCAAAAAGAAACACGTATAATCAAAAAACGCGCATCCCAATTAAAGGACTACGCATGTTTTTGAATGCCTGTATATTTCATGATTTGTTTGAATAAAACATTCCAGTCTTGTGTGCGGGCAATGTTTCGCCGCATCTCTTTGTATGTCTCGTCTCCGTCTTTTTCAAGCACTTTCTCGCACGCAGCTATAAAATCATTATGGTCATTGCCTTCCATATATTCGTAAATATACGGTTTTTGCATTTTAGAAGTTGACGGAAGGTTAGAGCCGACGACCGGCTTTCCTGCTGCTAAAAATTCAAATAGCTTAAGCGGGAAAACCGCTTGGTTATAGGATGACTTTTTATAAGGCATAATACCGACATCAATCAGTTCCATAAAGTGCGGAACTTCTTTCGGATCTGCCGGCCCCGTCCATATCACATTGGAAAGCTTCAAAAGCTCTTGAAACGCTGTGTCACCATTGGTGGCGTCCGGGCCGACCCATAAAAATGTCCAATCAGGTTTTCTCAGAGCTGCTTCTTCAATCAATTTAAAATCCAGCTTTGGTTTAATCCCGCCGATAAACCCCAGTACAGCCCCTTCTCTTCCCTGCAAGATGCTTCGATCGGGAACCGCTTTATGTTCTGAAAACAGGTCATATTCAACACCGTTTTCAACGGTATGAACCTTTTCTTGTCCCGCTGTCAGCTTTTTGTCAACTTCATTGTGCAGGTACTCCGATGAACAAGTAATGGAATCGGCACGCTCGATAATTCGCAGCTCCGCTGTTTTGATGACTTTCCGCCTGAACTCGGAAAGCATATTGGAACGTCCGCTGATCGGCGCCGCCCACAAGTCACTGCAATCATAAATCACCTGATCCCAAGGATACAGGGAAGACAGCAGCGGGAATCCGGGAAACGTGTACCATAAGCAGCAGCGTTCACCTCTGGCTGAAGCGGATTTCAGCTCTTCTAATAAAGGTGAGAGCTTATGCTTATAAAACACATCGGTATACCGTCCGAAGCGAAACATTTTCTTTTGCAGTAAGTCCTTTACGGCAAACTGCCGGATGCCGGATTGAACTTGCTGCAATTCCATCCTTTGGGTGCGCGGAGCCGGGCAGACCCAGATGACTTCCTTTGTTTCTTCCTGAGCAGCTAAAAATTCAGCCAATCGATGCCGTCTGTACCTCAATTGATCTTTTCCCCATTCAGCAGTAGCCACGATGACGTGAATCATTGCTTTTGTTTCCACCTTCATCACCTTTTCTCTCTGTTTGCGGTTACAGTCTTTTTTTCACCGCGTTTTTCGCATATTGAACAAAACACCATGTCGCTTTCATTAAATGGAGCCGTTCGATCTCTCTGTAGACAAACCATGTTTTTTTTGCAGCCTTCCATTTGTTGCTTGAAATCGAATTATTGACAAGCCGGTATTCAGCTAAACACTCATTCATTCCGTAAGCTGTAAAACCCTTTTTTAAAAGAGACAGCCATGTTGCCAAGTCTTGCCTCGTTCTAATATTCGGCATTTGGATCTGTCCCGTCTGTTTCCTGTCAATCATCACCGTTAGACAGCCGATAATGGTATTTTTAAGAGCATCATCATATGTCAGGCTTTCGGGAGCATGAATGAATTTATCCATCGGCACCCCGTCCTGCGACATTAAACTGTAGCCTGTAAAAGAAAACGCACAGGACCGCTCCATCATAAAATTAAGCTGCTTTTTCAGTTTGTCTTTTTTCCATTTGTCATCACTGTCCAAAAATGCCACATAGCGTCCTTGGGCATGTTCCAGCGCTTTATTTCTTGCTATCGCGGCTCCGCTGTTCTCTTCCAGAAAGATTACATGAATTCTTTCATCTATCTTCTCATACTGCTTTAAAATGTCGCGTGTGCCGTCCGTTGAGCAATCATCCACGATAATCATTTCCCAATGAGGGTGGCTCTGATCTAACACTGAATGAATCGTGTCTTCAATATAGTCACGCGCATTATAAGAAGGTGTAATGACAGATACGAGAGGTTTCCAGTTGGTCATGATCACATCTCCATCGTATGATTTTAAAAGGACTCTCTGAAAAATTCAGGAATGACAACGAACATAAAGGCAATCGTTATGCCGATCAGAACACCCAGAACCGCTTTCTTTTTCGGGGACATTCCTCCGCCTGATGCCTCACTTACGGTTTCAGAATCAACGGCACTGGCCGCTTTCAGATTAAGCTGTGTGTTTTTCAGCTCATACAAAAATCTTTCTTTATCCACCTTGGAATCCTCGCTCACCGATTCACCTTCCAGCGCGTCTATGCTGCGGCGGATGACGGCTTCTCTTTCCTCAAACAGCTTTTGGTCGTTTTTGAGAAAGGTGGAGGAAACAGCATTTAACACCGATTCAGTTCTTTCCTGATCCTGGTCGGCATAGCTCAAAGACAGTAAAGACTTAGACTCCGATTTCACGGTGAGCTTCTCTTTGATCTCCGCAAGATCTTCATCTTTTTCGTCAGGAAGCGCCTCCTTCAAAAAAGCATCACTCCTCAGCAGGAGCGGAATCTCTTCTGTACTGTTATAAACCGGATGATCATAGCTCCCCACAGCTAAAGTAACCTCAGCTGTGTAACTCTTTTTATCCGCGATTTGGGACGGCAGTATATATCCCGCCGCACCTAAAATAAGCGGCACTAATATAATCCAGATGATATTTTTCTTTATGCGCCGGGCTAATCTTATCACTATATCCTTCATATAAGTCTCCCTGCTTTTTTGTAGTCTGTTTACCGGTATATGGGCTCAAGCTGCTGCCTGGATCGCCTTAAGACATTCACCGCGGCGATGACGAGCGCCAGAAATACCCAATGGAAAAATAAATTTGAGACAGAGCTTGGGCTGATGCTGGATACCAGAAAACTGACCATAGCTGTGATGAGCCCTTCTGTGATCAGTCTTGACTGATTTTCCATTTTTCTTTCATAAAACTTGTAAAGCACCCATATCAGGTATAAATAAATGGCCAGATAGCCGAGCATGATAAGCAAGCCGAAGTTTGCCAGAATCTCTACCAGCCAATTGTGCACCTCTGTCACATTATCAGTATCATATAAAGCATGATGCTCAAGATAATAAGACACATTTCCTGCGCCCACTCCGAATCCGTATGAGTCAAGGAAGAAGTGCCATGCGTTTTTTAACAGATTGGCCCTGGCCACATTGGACGGGAGTGTCTCTTGGAATGAATGAGACGTCTGAGGAGCCAGAAACAGCTTCCAAAACACTGCGAAAATCCGGCTGGCAAAAAGAGCCGCAAAGACCGCAATTCCTGCTGCCGACAGCCAAATAGCGATTTTTTTCAGAACAGGCGGCAAGACAATAAAAATGTAGACGGCTATTCCCGCAAAAACGCCCAGCAGGCTGGCTCTGGAACCAGTCGCAAAGATTAAATACAATGCACCAAGCGAGAGCACAAGGCCAATTCCCTTTAAGTAACCGTTCTTTATGTTTTTCACCATTGCGATGTAAAAAAAGAAACTGATCGACAAAAATGTCGCAAAATCATTTTGATTAAAAAAGACTGAGGTCGGATAATGCTGCTTATATTCCGGTCCGCTGTACAAAGTCGAACTCGGGAGATGATGATGCGTGATATGATTGTAAAAACCGATGATCATCAGAAATACCGTCATCACCAGCCAGATGGAATAAATAATCATCAGACGTTCCATTTTTTGCACATACATCACAATAAGATAAATAAAAAATATCCCCATCGCCAGCAGGGCTAAATATTTCAGACCGTCTGTAACTGATTTGGCCCATAGCAAGGAAATAAGGCCATATAAAAACCAAAAGGCGAAAAAGAGCAAAATTCCTTTTACTTGCAGCCCGTTCCACCTTTCAATATGTGTTCGGCTCCGCAGTACCCCCACAAGATGGAGGCAGCCGGCTGCGATGAGCAAAAGCCGATAAAGAAACAAACTAAAGAATCCAAGATGAATCGCGAAAAAAGCATTATTTAAAAAAGTGCAGGCAATCAAAATATAGATGACGGCCATAAACAGCTGTTCTTTTGTTGTAAATGATGCTGCAAGCGTCAGCGCAAACAGGCCGATAGCCAATACAGCGAGAACGGCAGCCATCTGCGTAAGACCTGTATCTGTGCGGATGGCTCCCAGCAATAGGACGATCCCCAATATGACAGCGGCCAGTAACGCAAGCGTATGAACCGCTGAACGTTTGATACTCACATGCTTAACCCCTTTCCTGATGTTTCAGGAGCCGGCGGCCGAGCCTAAGCAGCCGGCACTTCAAACAAGTAACCCTTTTTCTTTTTATAAATTGACACTCCCCAAATCCTTAGCCAGTTCTTCCATTGGCAAAGCCGGAAAGTAGCGGTCGGAAGGTTCTGTTCCCCGAACCGCAGGACGGCCGATGGAGTGATAAATGTATCCCGCAGCCTGCATTTCTTCGAGTGAAAATATATTTCTGCCATCGATGATGATTGGCTGTTTTAAAAGCATTTTTGCTTTTACAAGCTCCATTTCTTTTACTTCCGGCCAATCGGTCAAAATAAGGCATGCGTCGGTTCCCTCCATCGCAGCATACACATCTGTGTAATACTCGGTCTGGTCGCCAAGGACTGCTGATGCCTCCGGAATGGCAATCGGATCATATGCTTTCACTTGTGCGCCCAGCTGCTGCAGCATTGGAATGATATCGAGAGCTGGAGCGGACCTCACATCGTTTGTATTCGGTTTGAAGGCCAATCCGAGCACGGAAATTGTTCTCCCTTTTATGCTTCCCATCACAGTTAAGAGCTTATCTACAATGTGAACGCGCTGCTTTTCATTTGTCTCAATGACGGCTTCTATGAGCTTAAATGGATATCCGGCCGTTTTGGCAATTTGAAGCAGTGCGGTTGTATCCTTAGGAAAGCAGGAGCCGCCAAACCCAATACCCGCTTTCAAGAACTTTCTGCCGATCCGGCTGTCGAGCCCGACGCCGTCAGCAACTTTTGAGACGTCCGCGCCGACTCGCTCGCAAATGTTCGCGATATCGTTAATAAACGAAATCTTTGTAGCCAAAAATGCATTTGCAGCATATTTAATCATCTCTGCACTTTCTAAATTCGTTTTAATAACAGGAGCATGAAAAGGCTGATGCAGTTCCTCTATGATGGAAGCGGCTTTATGACTGGTTGATCCAATGACGGCACGCTCCATATTCATCGTGTCATGAATCGCTGAGCCCTCCCGAAGAAATTCAGGGTTGGATACAACATCAAAGGAGCATCTTCCCTTCGAAGCTTTTTGAACGATAGATTGAACCAGTTTTCCGGTACCGACTGGGACTGTGCTTTTATTGACAATGATTTTGTAGCCGGTGAGATGTTCACCGATCGTTTTCGCAGCCGCTTTGACGTACGTTAAATCAGCTTCGCCTGTTTTAGACATCGGGGTTCCGACTGCAATATAAATAATGTCTGAAGCCCGAATGGCAGACGGAATATCGTTAGTAAAAGACAGACGCTGTTCTAATACATTTTTTTCAACTAAATCTGCAAGTCCTGGTTCATAGATTGGGATTACTCCATTTTTCAGACTTCTGATTTTTGATTCGTTGATATCACAGCAAATCACTTTATTTCCGATTTCCGCAAAGCAGGTGCCTGATACGAGTCCTACATATCCTGTTCCAATGACAGCAATTTTTTTCACAGCCCTCATCCCTCTCCTGTAAATTCATGTTCCTATTTATATTGGTCGCAGTTACTTACGATTAAACAGGTGTTTTCAGAACCATCTGATACTGATCATGCAGCGCTCTGGCATTTTTCCCGGCGTCATATTGAGTGTGAATGATTTGATATAATTCATCTGCCACATCCGGCTGCCATATTTGATCTTGTGCGTATAAAGAGATCGTGTTTGCTAAGGCTTGAGCTGATTTCGGTTCAATCAGCAAATCCCGGTGCTTTCCGAATAATGAAGCCACTCCACCGACATCTGTACAGATGACAGGGACCCGCAGTGCCAGCGCCTCGATCACAACTGTCGGCATTCCTTCGCTATAAGAAGGGAGCACAAACATATCTGCGGCGAGCAAATACTCTCTCACCCTGTGATTCGGCACTTGGCCTGTTACAATATGTCCCTTTTGCATCAGCAAAGATTTTGCGGGGCCGTCTCCCACAAAAACAGCTCGAGGCGCTTCCTCCATCATCTCAATGGCTTCTGACAATTCAAAAATGCCTTTTTCCTTAACGAGCCTGCCCACATAGACAGCAAGGCGCTGGTCAAGCGGGAGCCCGAGGTTTTTTCTGATTTCTTCTTTTGTCTGATCATTTTCCTGAAAACGGCTGAGCTGTATGCCGATCGGCAAAACCGTACTGTCAAAGCCAGAAAGTTTTTTGGTTTCTTCCTGAAGCTTTTCGCTGACTGCAAGAACTGCGGATGCGGAACCAACCGCAGTTTTGAAGGCTTTAAACGCGCCTTTGCTGTAGTGAGGAT
Organism: Bacillus sp. XT-2; assembly: GCF_025696525.1. Lineage (NCBI taxonomy): Bacteria > Bacillati > Bacillota > Bacilli > Caryophanales > Bacillaceae > Bacillus > Bacillus sp. XT-2. The sequence goes on along the minus strand of NZ_JAHVOC010000002.1, from coordinate 542,973 downwards.
AGACATTCACATCACTGCCATGCAAAGTCAAAATATACGGAATCCCGATTGTCTTTGACACGACTGCCGCAGCCCCGCCCGACGGCATAGCAAAGTGCGCATGGATCAGATCAGGGTTCAAATCATGCTGTTTAATGGTTTTTAAAACAGCTGCCCCAATGCGCCGGTGTGGCTGAGCCCATTTCAGCTGCCCGGGAACAGCGGGATAGAAAGGCCGGTAAACCGGGATTCCTTTTCGTATCTCATATTCTGGTCTGGGATCCTTTTTTCGGTATGCCTTTTTCAGCATACGGACAGGCGCAGGGTGAAAAGGTCTTGGGCATATCACGGTGATATCCAGCCCGAGCTTCAGCAGCTCTTGCACCTGTGTTTCATGAAACACACCCTCGCCGGGTTTCAGACTGCTTGGATATACGCTTGTGATCCACAAAATCTTCATGACAAACGTCCTTTTCTTAGTAGTTTGCTTTTCATCTGGGGGTACGCTTTACCCAAAAGAAAGAGATAGCAGAGCGCCCCGGCCGCCACCGAAATTGCCAGCCTCATTTCCGCCTGCATGCTGAAGCGTTCTGTTCCTAAACTCGCGCCGAACGCGACAACGGCCATACCCGCTGTGATCAGAAACGGCTTCATAACGGCTTTAAAATAAGCTGAAAGATTGAGCTTAATGACATATGCCAGCAGCCAGCGACCGATTAGAAAATTGAAAACGCTGATGACGGCATATACCCAAGCGACAGTCAGAAGATTTCCCGTCTGAACAGCTGCAAACAGCGACAAACCATACAGCAGCATGACGCCGGAGTCCCAATAAAAAGCCAAATCCGCTCTTCCTTTAGCAAGAAGCACAGAACCATTCGGATTCATCAGCACCCTGAGTATCCCGACGATGGCAAGAACATTCAGAACAGGGACAGCAGCAAGCCATTTTTCTCCGAAAACAGCTGCGATAAAGGCGTCTGATACGGATACGAGCCCGATTAACAGCGGGAACGATACAAGCGCAAGCATTTTTGTCATATTCAGAAAGCCTTCTCTGATCACGCTGTTTTCGTATTTGTTTTTGGCGAAAATGGGAAACGCGACCCGCGTCACAATCGGATTAATTTTCAAAACCGGAATGGTGACAATCTGGTAGGCAAGATTATAAATGCCCAGCGCTTCGGCACCGATAAACCGGCCGATTAAGATCATATCGATGTTCGCTCCCAGCCTGTTCACAAGACGGGATGAAAGCTGAAAGGCTCCAAAGGAGAAGAACTCCTTCATTCCCCTTAGATCAAAAACAAAGGATGGGCGCCATTTTTTTTGGTATATAGCCCAGAATAAAATCCCTTTACTGGACTGCAGCAGCACCTGAGAAACCACGTACGCCAAAATCGCATCCGTCATAAAAACCGCTATCGCTAAATATCCGAAGGACAATACATTTGAAAAAATCTCTATTTTGCTTAACGTATTAAATTGCAGCTCCTTCTGCAGCATATACTGGTACTGCTGTCCGATCGGAGCTATCAAAAACATAATCCCCAAAATCCTGATGAGAAACACTAGCTCTTCTCTTTGATAAAATCCCGCAATGACGGGACTGCACACATATAAAAGCACAAACAGCAAAATGCCGGTCATAATGTTCAGCCAATACAATGTTGACAGCTGGCGCTCCGTGGCGTCATCTCTTTGAATTAACGCGGCGCCAAATCCCATATCAAGCACAATCTGGGCGAATATTGTAACCGTTGTGATCATGCCGACGAGTCCAAATTCCGTTAAGGTCATCATATTTCCAAGCAAGGCAAACTGAACGATTTGAATGATTGTAATACAGATTGTTGAAACACTTGTCCACTTTGCGCCGCTCATGATTTGTTTTGTAATACTTGGCATCATATTCCCTACTTCTTTTTAAGCTCAGTTTGATGGCGAATGCAGATGTTTATCTTGCACCATCACCTGTCAAGACTACTTTACAAGTTTTTAACATAATTTTTAATTCCAACATGAAAGTCAGATTGCGAATGTAATATAAATCAAATATAAGCTTTTCCTTCGGCGTCATGTCGTAACCGCCGTTCACCTGCGCCCAGCCGCTCAATCCCGGTTTGACAGCCAGACGCTGTGTAAACCCCGGAATCTCATTCTGGAACTTTTCCGTAAACACTGGACGTTCCGGGCGAGGTCCAATCATGCTCATATCGCCTTTCAGCACATTAAACAGCTGAGGAAGCTCGTCAATTCGCGTTCTTCTGATAAATGCTCCAATTCGTGTCACCCGCGGATCCTGCTTCTGCGCCCAAACCGCCCCAGACTTCTCGGCATCTATTTTCATGGAACGAAGCTTATAAAGCTTAAAAGGTTTCCCGCCTTTTCCTACACGCTCCTGCGTATAGATGGCAGGCCCCGGCGTCTCCAAACAAATCAATATTGAAAATACCGCAATCATTGGCAGCGCAACTACCAATCCAATCAGCGCAAACCAAATATCCATCACGCGCTTTACTGCCAAATAACGAGCCGTTTTTTCTGATAATGCAAATGATGCTTGTTGCACTGAGAATTCGCGACTCACATTCATGCTTTTTTCTGCACCCACTGACACACACCTCACGATTTGTTTGGGATGTTATGATGACCTATGCCAGTCAGTTTAGCAGACGGATGTTAATTGGTTGTAAATGGATTGTTAATGTTTATTTGAATGTTTTGACTTTTGTTTCTTTATTGTAAATCTATTTATTTCCACGTTTAGAGAAGTCTATAATAAATAAATGCACAAAAAAACAGATTAGTCTGCTGACTAATCTGTTTGCTTATTTCTAATAATAGCCGATAATTCCCTCATATATCGCTTGCGCTGCTTTTTCTTGGTATAAAGCACTCTTTAACTTACTAGCGTCATTTGCATTTGATATGAATGCCAGCTCCACTAAACTGCTTGGCATCGTCGACTCTCTGATCACATGGAAGTTTCCGATTTTCACGCCGCGGTTTTGAGTATTCAGCGCTTTATAGAGCCGGTTTTGTATTTCTGTCGCAAGGCGTTTACTGTTGTCTGACTCATACTTTGTATAATAGTATGTTTCTGTTCCAGTAGCAGCCGGGCTCGCTGAATTGGAGTGAATACTTACAAACAGGTTTGCATTGTTGCTTTTGGCTTTTGCAACACGTTCAGAAAGCTCTAAGAATACATCCGTTGATCTGGCCATAATCGGTATAGCTCCGCCTTTAGAAAGTTTGCTGTTTACGAGCTTTGCAACGGCAAGGTTAACGTCTTTCTCCTTTAATCCGTTCCCGACCGCTCCGCTGTCGTATCCTCCGTGTCCAGCATCTACAAATACCTTTTTACCTACCATTACATTTTTCAGCTGGTTGACAACATTTGTTGTAACTGAAATGGTTCCCCCAAGTACAGTGAACGTATTCTTGCTATTTGACCCAATGGCTGCTCTTGTAGCAGTCGGCAGTGAACCGGCATCCGTAAATAACATCGGACGATTTTGCTTGGCCGCCAGGACAGAACCCGCTAAAGCATCGGCATATGTATAGCCATTGCTGACAAAAGCGGCTTTTGATGAAGAATAATACTTTTTCGCTATGTTTGCAGCGACCTCGAAACGGCTGTTTCCGCCGATTCTTGTTGGAGAAGGAAGCTGGCTGTAAACACTTTTTGAGACACTGATTTCACCACCGACCACAATAGTCGATGACGTTCCTTTACTGCTCATCGCATTTTTTGTCGGTGTCGGGATTGAGCTTGCCGTTGTTAACAAAATCGGAATTCCGTTGCGTGCAGCATAAGAACCGATTGCCAGACTGTCAGCATATGCCGTTCCATTGGCGATGACTGCTTTAGAATTTGAAGACAATTTCTTAGAGATGTTTTGGGCAACCTCATAGCGGCTTCTTCCGCCAATACGTTCCACTGTGGAAACACCCAGGTTTTTCATTTCATTTACAACATTGTTGGAAACACTGATCGTTCCGCCAATTACGATGACCTTGCTCGGTTTGAGCTGGCTGATTCTGTTTTTAGTCGGCGCAGTCAGTTTAGATGATTCAGTTAATAGGATAGGAGCATTGTATTTATAAGCCAGAGGAGCTGCAGTTAATACATCGGCATAGGCTGTTCCGTTCGCCACAACAACTGTGCCCGCGCTGCTCCAGCCTTGTTTTGAAACATTCACAGCAACTTCATATCTGCTTGCCCCATCCAGTCTTGTGACAGAATTGGCCGCAAAAGCATTTGGTACAAACAACACGACTCCCAATATCAGGATTGGTATGCTTTTAAGAAAGATCCGCAAAGATAGTCCCTCCAAAGATTGATAATGATTCAAACATCAAATAACGAACGAAGGAGGCAGCAGCGCCTCCCTGAACTTCTATCAATCTATTAATAGTTTGATAGAATCGTTCCCGGATAGTAAAAACTTAAAATCGTTGTATATGATTGCCCGGCAGCAGCTCTGGCATTGGCCCCGTACTGACTCATGCCTATACCGTGTCCGTAACCTTTACCGCTAATGATAAAAGCACTTGTATTGCTTGAGACAGACGCATATGTACTCTTCATATTTGAAGCGCCAAGCATTGTTCTAAGCTGTGTCGTCGGTACAGAAATTGTCGCTGTTTTTTCACTCAAACTTCCATTCGAAAGGATGTAACCATTTGATTTCTCTTTTGCGAAATATGAAAATGTTACATCTGCTGTTTCCGGACGCTGGCCGGCTGTTTTTGCCGTGCTGAATTTCACACTGGAAATTTTCGTGATTTTGATAGACTCGGCACTGCTGTATTTATTTTTAATAAACCAGCTTTTCAAACCGCTTAAATAGGCAGAGTTTGTTTCATTTTTAGAGGTCCACCACGATCCCGGGCTTTTCAGATTCAGACTGCTTTTATCAAGCTGGGTTTTGTTTAATGACAGGGACCAGCTGATTTGCGGGTCGTACGTATCTTTTTTGGCGATTAAATAAGGAAGCTGGCTGCTCCAGACCTCGCTACTCGCTTCTGTATATCCGCCGTTACTTGATGAATACGTAGCTGAAATCAAATTCCCATTGTATTTCAAGACTTTTCCTCTTGTGGATTCTACCACTTCAGAAGTCTTCGAATTCCAGTCATAGCCGCCGTATACCTGAAAAGCAGTAGTATCCTTCACTTCTTTTCCGGCCGAGCTGATGGAATAGGTTCTCGCTGCGACAGCTTGAGCCTTTAGCGCCTCTTTCTGCCAGCTTGCCGGCATTTCGTGCGGAACAACACCCTTTAAATAATCCTCAAAAGGGATATCCACGTTGATCGGGCGAACGTACTTGCCGGACTCAATCGTAAATTTCATGTTTCCGAGATACGGCGTTCCATTCAAGCTAATAGAATTTGTTGTTGCGTATTTTTTAGGCTTTGCGGTAAAAGAAGTACCTAAAGTTTTAATGGCAGTGCTGTTTTTATAGAGTACTAGGTTCCCGCCGGACAATTTAACTGAATACCCTGTCCCCGCAAAGGTATCAGCCAGGTTATTTTTCAGCGAATCACTGATGGAGATGCTTCCTCCAAGCAGAGCAAATGACTGTGTCCCTTTTTCCGCCACTACATCAGCGACTGGTGACGGCAGGCTGCCGGATTCAACAAGCAATAAAGGACTTCCCTGCTTTGCTGCAAGCACAGACCCCGTCAATGCATCCGCAAAGGTTTGGCCGTTCGACAAGAAAACCTTTGTTGCTTTCATATTTAATTCTTTTACGATATTGGAAGATACTTGATAACGGGAAACCCCGCCAATCCGTTTCACAGTCGCTTGTTTTTTTAATGTCGTTTCCACGCCAGTGCTGACACTCAACGGACCGCCGACGATTGTAACCTTGCTCGGAATTTTATAGTCGCTGCGGATGTTATTGTCTCCCGCAAGTAATATCGGATAACCGTTCATTGCAGCATATGGCGCAATTGACAGGGCGTCTGTAAAGACCATGCCGGTTGCCACTACAGCTTGACTGTAATTCCCCATGCGGTCGGCGATGTTTTTAGAAACCTCATAACGGGTAGCCCCGCCAATCCGATCAATAGAACCATATTTTTTCAATGTGTTTTCTACATTTTTAGAAACGCTTATTGTCCCGCCAATAATGAGGATATTATCAGGGTTTAATTTCGCAATTTCGCTTTCTGTTTTAGGTGTTAAAGAATTCGCATCTGTTAACAGAATCGGAGCATCGTATTTTTTAGCCAGCGGTGTTGCTGAGAGCGCATCCGCAAAGGCATCTCGGTTCACAATGACTACAGTTGTAGGGTTTGTCCAGCCCGCTGAAGCAACATTATTGGCAACATCAAAACGAGTAGCTCCCCCATACCGCTCTGTATCTGCAATTCTTGAACCAGAGATCTCATAACCGCCTGTTATATCCACATCCAGACTTGACTTACTGCCTACATAATTACTCAGCTTTACCGAAATGGTTTTATCAGCGGCTTTTGCAGACTGCATAAATGCCGGACATGCAAAAGCCGCTGCAGTGACTGACGATAGAAGCAAAAGCTTCATTTTTTTCAAAACATGTAAACCCCCTAAGAAGTTAAATTACTTCGTCTCTAAATCTTTAAGCTCTAGGACGCCATTTGTTCCTTTAGTATATTTGACAACAACTTTTTGTCCTTCTGAAATGCTGTTCATTTTGTCCTGAAGGTCTGAACCAACCTGAATCGAAGTTTCTTTACCATCAATAGTGACTGCAATCGTATGGCTGTCTGCTAAACCGGCAAACGTGCCTTCCTTCGTTACAGTCTCTTCAGCAGCCGAATCCTGGCTTTCTGAATTTGTCTCTGAACCTGTTTTGTTCTCAGCTGTGCCACAGGCAGATAAAAGAAGCAGCATTGAGAACATTAAAATAGCGATTTTTTTCATTCCTATATCACCTCTCCTCTTTTTATCGACAATTTTAAGCTTATTTTAAGATTTCTTTCAAAACAACGAAAATTTTTTGCGGATTTTCTTAAATTACCGAAACATTTGTTACAAGCCGTCGTCTATTGTAAAGAACCAGACAAATTTTAGTTGTTTTCAAATATTAAGAAACTTATAATCGAACTAGATTACAAAAAAGTGAGGACATTATTTTATGAGAGTTGAAAAAAGAAAGAAAAAGAGAAAGGTTTTACTTGTCATTTTAACCATACTGGCAGTGTTCGTCCTCTGTACAGGCGGTTATGCATACTACTTATGGCATAAAGCCGCTTCAACTGTGGCAAGTATTCATGAAAGTATTGATAAATCCAAAAAGAGGGATACAGAGGTTAATATCAATAAAAAAGACCCGTTTTCTGTTTTAATTATGGGGGTGGATGAACGTTCCGGCGATAAAGGACGCGCCGACACGCTCATTTATATGACCGTTAACCCAAAAACGAACACCACAGATATGGTCAGTATTCCCCGTGATACGTATACAAAAATTATCGGAAAAGGCACGATGGATAAAATCAACCATTCGTACGCATATGGCGGCACACAAATGACAGTTGACACGGTTGAGAACTTCCTCGATGTTCCGGTCGATTATTTTGTAAAAGTCAACATGGAAAGCTTTAGAGACGTGGTTGATACACTCGGCGGCATCACAGTTAACAGCACATTTGCGTTCAGCTATGACGGTTATTCATTCGGCAAAGGAGAAATCACACTGAACGGAAAAGAAGCATTAGCGTATACACGAATGAGAAAAGAAGATCCAAGAGGAGATTTCGGACGTCAGGACCGTCAGCGCCAAGTGATCGAAGGAATCATTAACAAAGGGGCAAATATTTCTTCCGTTACAAAGTTTGGAGATATGTTTAAGGTCGTTGAAAATAATGTGAAAACCAATTTGACGTTTGATAATATGTGGGATATCCAGTCCGATTACAAAGGCGCCCGAAAACATATCAAGCAGCACGAACTGAAAGGCGAAGGCACAAGAATCAATGACGTCTATTACTATAAAGCAGATGAGAGCGAGCTAGCTGACATCACAAATGAACTGAAAGAAAGCTTAGAAAGCTAAAACAAAAAGAAGCTTCGCACCTATGTGCAAAGCTTCTTTTTTATTTACCCGTAAAAGAGTCCGGATGTTCATTCCGATATTCGTAGTGAAACAGCAATTCCTCTACAATCCGGCGGGAAGCCTGTCCATCACCATACGGATTTGAAGCATAGGACATTTTCTGATACTCATCGGCGTCAGTTAAGAGCTCTTTTGCAAGCTGATAAATGTTCTCCTCATTTGTCCCTGCAAGTTTAAGCGTCCCTGCTTCCACTCCTTCAGGGCGCTCCGTCGTATCACGAAGCACAAGAACCGGTTTCCCGAGCGATGGCGCTTCTTCCTGCACTCCGCCGGAATCAGTCAAAATGAAATGGGATTTTGCCGCAAAGTTATGGAAGTCAATCACTTCTAAAGGCTCAATCAGATGCACTCTGTCAGAGTCGCCAAAATGCTTTTGAGCCGCTTCCCGGACAACAGGGTTAAGGTGCACAGGGTAAACAACCTGTACATCATTATATTCCTCTACAATTCTGCGGATGGCCTTAAACATGTTTTCCATCGGCTCACCTAAGTTTTCACGGCGATGAGCGGTCAGCAAAATCATCTTATCCTCACCAACCTGGTCAAGGACAGGGTGTGAATAACCTTCCCTAACTGTTGTGCGAAGCGCGTCAATCGCTGTATTGCCCGTTACAAAAATAGAATCGGCCTTTTTGTTTTCTTTTAACAAGTTGTCTCTTGCCTGTCCTGTCGGTGCAAAATGCAAATCAGCAATAGCACCGGTCATTTGTCGGTTGAGCTCTTCCGGAAACGGAGAATATTTATTGCCTGTGCGAAGACCGGCCTCCACATGCCCGACAGCAATTTGATGATAAAACGCGGCAAGGCTTCCGGCAAATGTCGTCGTCGTATCACCGTGGACAAGCACAATATCAGGCTTGATGTCTTTAAACAGCTCGTCCAATTTCACAAGTGCATTTGACGTAATTTCTGCCAGCGTCTGCCGCTCCTTCATAATGTTCAAATCGAAATCAGGCTTAATCCGAAACGCTTCAAGCACCTGATCCAGCATTTGTCTGTGCTGGGCAGTCACCGTTACATAGGACTCTATTTCAGGGTATTTTTTTAATTCAAGCACGAGCGGCGCCATCTTTATCGCTTCCGGCCTGGTTCCGAAGACGGTCATGATTTTTAGTTTTTTCATAATTGTCACCTGGTTTCTTTGTTTAACGGGCTGTTAGATAGAATTTGGATTGGTCTGAGATGATTACATAATCAACTTTCTTTTTCAGCTTAAAGAAAAGCAATTTCTTTTCCACTTCCCCAGAACAAAAGAAAGCGGAGTAACGTTTATCAAGCGGCTTTAATAATGTCTGATATGAATTGATAAAGATTTTCATATATCCATGCTTCATCTCACCTGGTTGAAATTTATGCTGAATATGACGACGTTTAACTTTGATTATCGTTCTGTTTTCATCAATTACTATTTCTTTGACCGGCACCAAAAATTCCTGATGATCTACTTCAAACAATAGTTTAGAACTTGAAGGGAAAAACAGCTGTTGATTTGGAAAATCAATCGCCAGCAGTTTGTTGCAATCTTCTTTTGTAAATTCAACTTGAAGAGCTCCTTGCCTTTTTAACTCTAATGACAAATTGTCATAGTGCTTCGTAAAATATGGCCGCATGCTATACGCATATAGACCGTTATTACCGACATATTTAGCATGATTTCCATAAGGGTAGGGATTTCTATTGTGTCCTATTCGAGCACGCTTTGTATATCCATTAATTGATGATTCAATAAAGAAATCCCAAATCCCGATATCTGCTTTATCTTTTGCCATATCATTAAAAGGAAAAGAAAAAACAAAATGAGACCCCTCTGTTTTTGTGGGAATAAATCTTTTCTCTTCCTTACTTTTGCGATGAACCCATACTCCCACTAATCTTTGTTCATCTGATTGATTCTTGAGCGCCGAATGATAAATGGAGCCGCTAATGACGAAGTACTCTTGCTGAATTTTCATTTCATTCACGAAATGAATAAGTGTATTTTTATAATTCATAACAAGAGCTTCTTTAGAAAGATTATATTTCCAGACACTTGGGTAATTTACAATGATGTTCTTACCTTCAACTTGGGCAAACTTATGAATATTAGCTTCTTCTTGTTCTAGCTGTTTAAAACCATAAAAATCATTTTTTCTTATAAAGAATAATCTTAATCTTATGTGATTCAATAAAAGGTTATCTATACAAGGTAAAATATTTTTTTGTATAAATAAATGTAAATGGTGCATCCAATTTTTTTGTTCTTCTTCACTTTCAATAACAGAAGTAAAATCTGTTGTTCTGGAAAATTGAAAATGACGGTTTAGAAATTTAGCAGTTAATTGCTTTTTTCTTTCTTCACTCAGACTGCTTTTTTTAATAATACTAATGATCGCTTCCATAGCTCCGTAATAATCTTTCGGTGGCACATAGGCAAACGTCATATGATTTCCTTCTCGTGATACAGCATAATAATAGTTATAATCAGCTAATACAGAAATAGTCTGAGCATGAACATAAGCATTCATGACAAATACCTGATCTTCTGTTGCTTGAATATCAGAAGGAAATGTAATATTGTTCTCTCTCAGCATAGAAACTCGAAAAAGTTTAGTCGGTCCCATAGAGTAAACAAGATTGGAATCGACAAGATCTACATTGGGATTCGTTTCTTTAAAGATAGAGACAGGAACAGGTCTTCCGTTAACCCCTTTCATTTTTCCAAGAACAATATCGGAATGGTTTTCCTCCGCATAATTATACAGTCTTTCAAGTGCTTCCTCACCCAAATAATCATCAGAATCAACAAAGAAAATATACTTACCTTTTGCAACATCTATTGCTTGATTTCTCGGTTTCCCAGGTCCGCCAGAATTCTCAGTTCTTTCAATCACTTTAACGTGAGTATATTGCCGGCCGTATTCTTTAAGGACCTCTGCTGTTCTATCTGTTGATTTATCATCTATACAAATAATCTCGTATTCATTATCAGCTAGAGACTGGTTGACTAAACTTTCAATACAACGGCCAATAAAAGGTTCTGAATTATAACATGGGACTGCTACAGATATTTTTAACATCATCTATCATCCTTACAAGTTCATATACTTAGCTGTCTTATTTCTATGATAACATGTTCTTTGGCATAATGAACTCATATGGAGAACAAATCACTGCAGTATCTGGCCGGAACTATTAGCCAATATGCTCAAATACTTGCTCCCATCTCTCGATTAGCCGGTCTTGACTGTAAAGAGATTCAATGGTATTTTTCCCATTCTCACCAAATTCAAGTGCTTTTTGAGGATGTTCATACAAATAAATGATGCTCTCTGCCAATTGCTCTACATTCCCGTATTCAACGATTAATCCGGCACTATTTTGTGCAATCAATTCTCTTGGACTGTATTTGACGTCAAAACTGATAACCGGTGTTCCACAAGAAAAAGATTCACAAATAGCTAAGCTAAACCCTTCAAATTTAGAAGTTAATAATGTTGCCAATGCCTGTTTATATTGTTTGGCCGGATCTGAAGTATATTCATGAAGTACCACATTAGTTAGCTTTTTCTTTTTGATAAGCTCTTCATATTGAGGTTTATGCGGGCCGCTACCGTAAATATTCAACACGATATTAGGATGTGTTCCTTTTACAATGTCCATTGCTCCAATTGCTTTTTCAATACCTTTCTCCTCATGATACCTAGCAATCATTACAAATTCATTTTCCTTCTTTTCCGTTTTTTCAGGTATATTTAGCTTTCTCGGCGCATGGGGGATAACGAAAATATTATCTTTTGCTTCGAAATCTTTTAGAATATCTTCTTTTTGTTCATGGGTTAATACGATTAATCCATCATAATCTTTTATATGCTCCATTACATACTTATGGTTTTTTCTTACCGGACTGCCCAAGGTATGCGGGAAATCCAGATGATTTGAATGAACACAGTAAAGCCTTTTCGCTATACCCGCTTTCATTGCATTCACTTTTGACGCGCTACCTACTCCATCACAAATAATAATCGGCATATTTTCTTTTTCACAAAGCTGTTCTAACCAAAATGTATGAAAAGCATGATTATCCTTAAATTTTTTCACTTCAGGTGACTGGCGGCTGAATAACGAAATACCTTCGAGTTTTTCTGCATTATACCATTCAGTTAAATAGCAGAATCCATCACGCGCCAAATATCTTATTTGATTAGGTTTACCTGTTTCTGGAGAGAAAATAATTTCTCTATCTACCCATCCATCTTTATCAAATTCTTCTTTCCTGATCTTATATCTATTTTCATTATAGTAGTCGATTGATATCAGATTCTCATTTTCATCCCATTTTTTCTGTTTTATTAACAAGCCCCTTAAGAAATAATCAGCTTCTTTTTTCTGTTCATAATGGGTTGAGTCAACGTTAAAATTCGGTTCATTTACAAGCGAGGAGAGTTGAATATGCTCTTTTAAATCATGAGCAGCTTTAACATCCAGATGCTGATCCTTATAAAATTGATATACGTTTAGAATACGTACATTGGGATGCATTCTTCCCTGCAGTTTAAGCTGCTGTTCGATCTCAGGATAATTATTTTTTTTATCAAGTGTTACTAAGTCAATGTGATACCCCTTCTCTGTCAACACATAAGAGCGGGATAACATTGCACTTGTAATCCCGCCTTTGTCTACATCGATTTCATATAGCAGTGAAAAAATCCTTCTCATTCCCGTTCCTCTCTTTCCGCGGAACTTATCTTTACAAATTATCTTTTAAAAATAGCTAAGCCCGCCGGCTGTTTCACCCGAAAGCTTAAATTATGATAGGTTTCAGTGAAATAAGGCTGAACATGAAAACCTTTCACTTTGTGAGCGGTAAGTTTTTTCAGATCGTCTTTTGAATAGCCGATTCTTTTTTCAAAATAACTGTTATCCCATTCGATCCCTAATGATACATCCAAAACGCCCGATGTACTCACCAAATTCTCCAGATGGAACATACCAGTTACCAATAGACGATTATCATGATCTCTTTCTGCTGTTGCCGCAACCACATCAAATTCTTTCGTATCGCGATTATAGACCTTAAAATATACATGATAATGCTGTAATGATTCAGTTGGAACCTGACCTGTAAATGAGGCAAATCCTTTAACCTGAAATTGATTTTTATCTTCCCAATCGTAGTCAGTTAAATGAAACTCCATATTTGATAAATTATTTCTTAGTGGTTTGTTCTCTATAACTTTGTAAAACATATCTCTCCATCGCTGCATAAACGCCTGTTCACTAAATTTATCAGCGCTTTTATACGCATTTTCACTCATAGCCTTGATCATTTCGGGCTGCTGCAGCAATTCTGCCATTTTTTGACCCAGCTGTTTTATATTTTTGTCCTCTACTAAAAATCCATTTTCGCCATCGTTAATCATATCGCTTGGACCATATTTTAAATCATAAGAAACTACCGGACATCCATTTGCCAAGCTCTCCAGCACTACTAGACCAAAGCCTTCATAATCACTGGACAAAGCCGAGAAAGCGGCTGTTTTAAATTCAGCTTTGGGATTCTCCGTAAATCCTTTTAAAAATACATTCTGATGAAGATTTAATTCTTCAATCAATTTTTGCAGTTCTTTTTCCAATTCACCAAATCCGTAAATCTCAAGACGCGCGTCAGGAACTTGTTTTGCAGTGATTTGAAATGCTTTAATTGCATGGCTGAGATTTTTTTGCTCATGATAACGAGCCAGCATGACCACACGTTTAAGATCTCTATCACTAAAATCCGCTAGCGTATCAGGCTTTTTGTGGGCATGAGGAATCACAAAGTAATTCGAACGGTCGCCGAATCTTTTAACTATATCAGTTTTTTGTTTTTCAGTCAGGAATATTACTGCATCAGGATGGCTCATATTTTCCATAACAGGTCTGTTGCCGAGTCTCAAGACAGAATCATAATGATGTGGAGCTCTCACATGAATATTGTGAGTTAAAAATACTTTATAAATATGAGGATTTTTATAAGCCATTGTAATTGGATCTGTTCCCCGCTCTTCTCCAATAAGAAAAGTTCGTTTTTCTCCTATAATTTGATCTAGAAAATAATGCTGCAATTCCATATTAGATGAAAAGACAGCAAGAAAATCTCCATTTCTGTCAAACAGGTTAACACGCTCCACCTTAACTGATTTCTTATCCTTTGTCATGGTGAGCCATTTGCTCATGTAACAAGTACCATCATTTCGCAAGAACAGTTCCTGTCTTGGCTTGTTATATTCTAAATCCATATATGTAACACGGTGTACATAACCGTCTTGGGTGTACTCTTCACGTTTGGTCCTTTTTCTATTTTCATTAAAATAATCAGCCAAAATCAGGTTTCCGTCATCAGCAAAACGTTTATAATGCACATAAAGTCCATTCTTATAATAACGATAGGCGTTTTTCTCCGGATCCTTATGATGTTTTAACCCATCTTCCTCAACGGGATGTTTGATTGCGGGCAGTTTTTCTTCCTCATCTCCTTTAAAATATTCGTAAATATTAATAATAGAGATATCATCGTTAATTTTTTCTCTTTGCTTTAAACTTGAAATAATATGTTTATAATTTGGATCATAATTAAAGCTAACGACTTTCGTAGGCTGACCAGCATATTCTGAAAATAATCTTCCTCGCTGAAGCATCGCTTCAGTCAGTCCGCCAAATGTTTCCCTCACCGAAGATGTTGTAAAGATATATTGTGCTTCAGGGAGTCTCACATTCATTTTTAAGTCCATGTATTTATCCTCCAATAGTAAAGTCCATTAGTAATATTATATACAATTTAGTTTTGATTACTATCCTTTTTGTTACAGTACTTACATGTATTTTATAAGCAGAATGCCGCTTTAAAATAACACTATCAATTCATCATGATACTTTTCAAGCTTTAAAACGTTCCTGTTATTCCTTGTTTAATTTGGTTTTTTCTTATATGATTAAATATGTTTAACTAAATTGAAAATTGGGTAATCAAGTGAAAAGAAACAAGACTCAGATTGGACAGAATAATCTGAAGGTCAAAATCATAATTAAGGAAGGTGCTTTGAAAGTGAAAAAAGTACGTAAGGCCATAATCCCTGCAGCCGGTCTCGGAACGAGATTTTTGCCGGCTACGAAAGCAATGCCGAAAGAAATGCTTCCTATCGTAGATAAGCCAACCATTCAATACATAATTGAAGAAGCTGTTGAGTCCGGTATTGAGGACATTATTATTGTAACAGGTAAAAGCAAGCGTGCGATTGAGGATCATTTTGATTACTCTCCTGAGCTTGAAAGAAACCTTGAAGAAAAAGGAAAGATTGAGCTCCTTGAAAAAGTGAAAAAATCTTCCAATCTGGCTGACATCCACTACATCCGTCAAAAAGAGCCTAAAGGGCTTGGACATGCTGTGTGGTGCGCGCGTAACTTTATCGGCGATGAACCTTTTGCGGTTCTGCTTGGAGACGATATTGTTCAGGCGGAAAAACCAGGATTGCGCCAGTTAATGGATGAGTATGAAAGGACACTTTCTTCTATTATAGGTGTTCAGCAAGTGCCTGAAGAAGAAACTCACCGCTACGGTATTATCGACCCGCTGACAAGTGAAGGACGCCGTTACCAGGTGAAAAACTTTGTTGAGAAGCCGTCTAAAGGCACAGCACCTTCTAACCTTGCCATCTTAGGCCGTTACGTATTTACGCCTGAGATCTTTATGTACTTAGAGGAGCAGCAGGTTGGCGCAGGCGGAGAAATTCAGCTGACAGACGCCATTCAAAAGCTGAATGAAATTCAAAGAGTGTTTGCTTACGATTTTGAAGGCAAACGCTATGATGTTGGTGAAAAGCTTGGCTTTATCACAACAACTCTTGAATTTGCGATGCAAGATAAAGAACTCCGCGGACAGCTCGTTCCATTCATGGAAAACTTATTAAACAAAGAAGAAATCTAAACAAAAAGGCTATTGGACATTCATCCAATAGCCTTTTCTTATTTCGACATTAAAGTCAACGTATGCTCTTCATTATCAACTGTAAAGATCTGATTTGCTGTATTCACAAGAAAACGATTCTTGCTGCTGTCATACAATACATCACCATCACTTAATGATAATGACGCTGGAGTAATGGGAGAAATGTTGTGAAAGATAAGCTGTGAAGCTTTATTATTTTCCAATACATAGCTGATCTTTTCATAATCAAAATCCAAAGTCTTTCTGCCGTCAGCTGTTTCTCCTTCTGTAAAGCCGTTCAATTTCGATTGAATACTGTCACTGCTGTCTCCGAGGAACTTCAGGAAGTATTCATAGGAAGCTGCTGCGTTTTGCTGGACATGGGGTGTAAAAGCAGAAGCCGGCAATTCCGCCTTCTTCACATCAGTCGCAACAGCATTCTGCTTCACAAAATAAGAATGTCCGTGAAACTTAACCTTTGCTGCTTGTTTACCTTTTGCGCTTACCGTCACTGCAGTACCGAAAGGCAGTGTAACACTGGCCTTCTTTTTCAGATCTTGGTCTTTATAGACTGTCACTTCTTCATCAGCTATAAAGCCTTTTTTATTCATTGCAGTTAGGCTTTCCTCCATCTTGCCCTTTGCATCGCTATGATGATTCTTGACTTCATTCTGCGGAATTGCGCCAAACGAAGCAATCGTTCGAAGCGGGGCATCAAAGAACATCGTGCCCGCAACAAAAACTAACAAGATAGATAAAATCGCAATTTGTACTGCGTTGGCCAGTGATTTTGGCTTTTTCTTCTTTTTGCGGAAACGGGCAAAGGCTTCAGGATCTTCTTTCTTGCGCTCTTCCGTCTGCTCTTTTTTATATGTTTCTTTTTCTTTTTTCGAGAGCTTATTAAACCAGTCAATAAATGCTTTGTACTCTTTCACAACGGTTTTTGTATCATCAAACATCCGAAGTTCGCCGTAATGCATCCAAGCAACGCGGTCACACATTTTCTCAATCTGGCCGATGGAATGGCTGACAAAGAAAATGGTTTTTCCTTGTTTTTTAAACTCATTAATTCTGTCTACACATTTCTGATAAAACGTTTGGTCTCCTACGGAGAGCGCTTCATCAATAATTAAAATATCCGGATCAATATGAACGGAAATCGCGAAACCGAGACGCGATTTCATCCCGCTGGAATAGTTTTTAACCGGCTGATTAATAAAATCGCCAATCTCCGCAAATTCAACGATACTGTCATACATGTCATCAATTTCTTTATTTGTTAGACCCATCATCAAACACTTGAGCCGGACATTGTCCCGACCCGTTAATTGATTATTTAAACCGGCCGCAATCGCAATCAGCGACGGCTGGCCGTTCATTTCAATTTCACCGCTGGTCGGCGGAATAATTTTAGCCAGCAGGTTAGACATGGTCGATTTCCCCGACCCGTTTATCCCTACAAAGCCGATTGTTTCTCCCTCATACACGTCAAAGGAGACATTCCGCACAGCAAAAAAACCATTATCCTTAGCCGGAAAAAACAATCCTTTAATCTTGTCCGATTGTTTTTTATACAAATGATACTGCTTTGAAACATTTCGAAACGAAACTTTTAGTTTCATCGTACAATCTCCTTACGTATTAAAGAAAGTCAACAAACTTGTCTCTGAATTTCATGTGCAGGATAGAACCTACTGTTAATAAAAGAAAAGTGAACAGCCAGAAATACAGCGTGTATTTCATATCTTGGAAAAACCATTTCCCGTCTAAGAAGCTGTTCCGGAATCCTTCTATCAAATAATAAATCGGATTCAGTTTAAGCACAGGCAGAAGGTTCGGATGATTTTTTCCAAGCTGCTCTGATATATTCCAAAAAATCGGAAGCAAGAAGAACAATAATCTGGTAACGGCCTGCAGCAAAAATTGATAATCTCTGACAAGCACACTGATTGTAGAGTTAAACAAACTAAACGAAAACATAAATACAATCATGCAGATTAAATAGTAAATATATTGTATCCAATGCAAGCTTGGGTAAATACCACTTGCTAACAGAACTATGACATAAACACCCATCATCACAAAATAACTAAATAAATTTGAAGCAATCACGACAGATGGCAGCGAACTGATCGGAAAATTCATTTTCGCAACCATATTGATCCGCTTAAACACACTGTTTGATCCATCAAGAATCGTCGGACTAATAAAAAACCATGGAATCAAACCAGCCAGCATCCAAACAATAAAAGGCACTTCTCCGATACCCGTTATAATCGGCTTACTGTTACGAATTCCCATGCCAAATACAAACCAGTACGCCAGCATTTGAATGAGGGGATTTAAAAACTGCCATAATACACCAAGATAATTCATCTGATACTGAGACTTTGTCTCATACGAAGCCAAGCGCAAAATTAAAGGAAACGATGTCACTTGCTCTTTTACGATTCTTACTAATGCATTCATTGTTTATCTTCCTTAGACTTAAATGATTTTTGGGATCTTTCGGTTAAAGAAATTTGAAAGCACCGATGAATATTGTAACAGATAATAAGTTTTTTTTCACATTGCAGCAATCTAAAATTTAATGTATAGAAAAAGCCGACAGATATACTCCATCGGTCTTTTTCATAGTTCTCATCAATTTGCTTTTTTTACAGATTTTAGAATCTCATTGAAGATTCGTTCATTGTTTTGATCATCTTTAAATTTAAAGATCTTTTTAGAGCTCTCTTTATATTGCTTATCTATTATAAAATCTCGATTACAAATCTCAATTATGTTATTAATAACAGCTTCTTCTTCTGATGCCACTATACCAATGTCTTCAGATTTAATTTCATTTACTCTGATAGAATGATTGTCATAAGGATCAAATTGGTAAAAAACAACTGGTTTATTCATAAACAAAAAATCTGCAGAAACGGATGAATAATCTGTAACCAATAATGAGCTTTCTTTAATCAAATCAGATACTACTGCATTATTTTTTGTTAAAATTTCAATTTGCGGATGGTCAACATTGAAATTTTCTATATACTTTTGCATTTGATAATGCATATAAAACTTGACCTTAATACCCTTTTCCTCTATCATATTGAGAAATTTTTCATTTTTAAGTAAACTTTGGTATGCTACAAAGTACTTAGATTTCAAGAAGTTATGCTTATTCATTTGAACTAAACTTCTTCTCCAGGTCGGCATAATTAAAATCTGGTCTTTATTCGATTTATTTTTCGCTAATTTATCGAATCTTGAAAGCCCGGTTACGATAACTTCATCACTATTGTAACCTAGAGTATTAAGGATAATTTCTTTTTCTTTTTCTGAACTGCTAATAACAAGATCTTGATTATACTTTTCTTTATGCAAATAGGGTGAAATGTTATACATGATTAAGCCGTGCTGCAAACAGATATTATATTTTTCATTTAAAATTCTTTTATAATATTTGTTATACACTTTTGAAGGCCATGGATATAAACCTTCCTGAAACGTCCATGCACTTATATATGCGTTTGCTAAAAACATAAATAATTTATGTTTAAAACTAGAATGATAAAGTATATTTCCTAATCGTTCTACCTTTTCAGCATGCGGAGATCCTTTATCAATAATATAAAAGATCTTTTTATCTGGGTGATTTGTTCTGCAATACTCAAAAAAGGAATATCCATTGTCTTCAGCTTGATCATATCTCTCCCCGACTAACCATACATCTTTTCTATATATCAGCTTCACTATATATGCAAGAAAAATAAGAAGATATTTATTTATCAGGTGCTTTATATGACGATATTGATACTTTAAATCTCTCAATGGCTTCGTTAATTTCCAAGATAACGATTTTTCAAATAACGGAACTCTCGCAAAATAAGATTTATAAGTTCTTGATTGATTGAACCAGTGTCTTTTACTTTTTAACAACTTCATAAACTCTGTTGCTTCATAATAACAGTCTTTCTGGATCAATTTAAAAAAAGTTCCATAACCTACTTCATTGAAGTCATAAATATCTTCTACACTAACAACTTCACTTACCTTTTTTATTGTATCGTATGCATCACTGTGATCTTTATCTAATAAATTATTCAAAAAAACATTGGAATCTGCATAAGACATTAATGTTTCTAGTATCAAAAATCCGTATGTCTCTAAAAATTGCTTATTTTTCATACTGACAATGTTTTTTAATGAATTGATAGTGCATTGATAACTATATTCTATTAATTCATTATCTACAAAACACTCGCCTAAAAAATCCATTTCAATGTTCATTGTATCTTGCTCAAAAAAGAATTGAATTAAGTTGTCACGATTAAAAATATTTGTCGAAAAGAAATAAGTATCAATCAAATATTGTTTTTTCATTATCCTCGAAGCAATAATATTTTCAAATTCATTGTTATTAAACAATTTATTTGCGCTTATTATAGGTACTCTATTTGTATTCATCTTTTCAGTAAGACTTTTCAATAAACCTGAATCATAACGATATTCTATGTTTGAAAGGAATACATACTCTCCCTTAATCAATGAAATATCAAAATTTTTATTACTAATTAAATATACATTTTCATCTAGATTTTGATCAGCTATATCAGTTTCTACAACGAAAAATATCTCCAAACTATTCCAATTCATACTTTGACCTTTAACAAAGTCAATATATGTTTGTATTAAGCTGTTATCTTGAGTGCCAACAGGAATCAATAATGTAGTCTCAATCACTAACCAATTTCTCCTTAATTTTATATTTCAACTTGTTTGTTTTAATTTTGTTTCTAAAAATTTTAGTTATTCTCCATGAAAGTGAGTTTTTTATGGCCTGCTGCCGCTTAAACATTTTTTGCAATTCTATTCCTGTACTATACCACCATCTTCTTGAGACGATCATAGAATTGTATTCCAAAGCTTCTAGTAAGAAGTTTTTTTCAATCAAACTAAGCAAAGGTTTTTCAATAGAAAAATATTTTTCAGTAATATCAGGGTTAAATCCTTGTACAACAGGTCTAATCATTTCTAATATTTCAAGTCTTTCAGCTACAGGAACTTTGTTAAATTCAGGATCACAGATTTTCCACAAAAGAGACCTGAAAGCATTTATTTGAAAATAAGAGTATTCTTTTTCATTTAGAATTTTTTTGATTTTCAATGCAGCTGTTACATCATTTTTAAGGGTGTTTTTAATATTTTGCTGTGTCAGGGATAGATTGTTTGCATCATTTCTTGTTCTATAGTAATAAATATATTCAGGTATATAACTAAACTTTTTTGCTTTTGTGAAGAGAGCCATATCATAAATTTTATCTTCCCCATTCCTCATACCCTCTGGAAATAATATATTATGCTCTCTTAAGAAACTTGTTTTTACTAATTTTAAATAGACAGCTGTTTTCACTTGAAGGAAGAACGGAACAGTCTCTATATTTACATCATTATAATGCTTGTGCATAAAATAATTTTTAAATGTTATGTGCTCATGTGTTTTTCCATTTTCGTCATTAAAGCTTAGCATTTTGCCCATAACGAAATCTGAATTATTTTTTTCCATGACCTTATATAATTTTTCATAAGCATCTGCTGGAATGTAATCATCAGGATCCAAAAATATAATGTATTCACCTTTAGCTTCGTTAATCCCAATATTTCTTGGCTTTCCTGGCGCTCCGCAGTTTTCGGTTAAGTGAATCACTCTTATATTTTTAAACCGTTCCGCATATTTATCTAAAATGGTGGCGGTGCCATCTGTTGAACAATCATTGACCAAGATAACTTCTATCTTCTCAAATCCTAATGTCTGACTAATTATAGATTCCAGACATTCTTCTACATATGCTTCTACGTTGTAAACAGGTAAAACTACACTGATTAATGGATAATCCAACTTAATTTCTCCTTATTAAATTCATTTATTGTTTAGATTTTAGTTCAGTTTGAATATCTTCAAGCACAATTGAATTTAATCTATCCATAAATTTTTTGTAATATGCTGATTCATAGTGAGAAAACGACTTTCCGAAAGGGTATCGCTCATCACCTATAAAAGGTGTATTTGTCAGGTCAATAATATTAACATTAGGTAACATATTTTCAAAATAGTTATCAACTTTATCCCAAAAATAATTATTTCTTTCAATTAGTTCCTGATCTCCAAAAAATTTAATTTCACCATTTATATCTCTATATTTATAAGTAAAACGCCCTTTATTTAGAATAATTTTAGATTCAGGTAAAATCTCTGTTACTTTAGCAATAAAATCGTTAAGTGCTTTTTTAAAGACTTCAAAATATTTGCTATTATCATTATGATTAATAATAACAGAATTTTTTAAATTCTTAAAAAAATGACTTTTTTCAATTATAAAACTTGCACTGGCATATTGGTGTTCACTGAACTGAATAAGTGATTTTGCAGCATCAGAGTAAAGGTCAATAATTAAGTAATCAGGCTGAGATGCCTTTAGTTTTTCAAAAAAATCTTTTTTGAAATCTGTCTCAACAAAGTTTATATCTTGATCTTTTATATCTTTAAATTCTTCCTGATTAAAGGCGATCGGTTTAGAAACCAAGCTTACTATTGATGAGTGGAACTGAGTATAAACACACTCATAAATCTTCTTATATCCAGGGTTGAAATACTCTCTGGAGTTAAAAGGGTTTCTGCTGAAGCAAGTACCCATCACAGCAATTCGTATCGGTCTAGTCCCTACTGTTTGCCGGTCTGAAATAAAAAGCGAAAGATTAGATTTCCCATTAACAAAAAACTTGCCCTCGGAATTTTTTAAGCACCTTGAATTTGTTTTAAAATAGCTAAATGAATAAGATGTTTCTTTATTTACTTTAACTTCATTTTCTATAATGTTACTTTCTTTGTCTAACCTAATAAAAGCATCCCAAACGTCGTTTCCTTTAAGGTAAGACTTAGACAAAATATTCGATTTTATTATTTTAGATATAAACTGACCTTCATTAAATTCTATTGGAAGAGCTATCTCGTCATAATATTCAACTTCTTTTCCTAGGACTCTTCTTCTTTTTAATACAAAAGACAGATTTGAATGCAAGTTGTAAGCTAAGCTATCTTCTCCCACTTCCATAAAAAACTTCAAATCATCCCCAGTGTTTTCCACTCTGATTAAAGTTGGACTGAAGTTGTTATTTATTGT
Organism: Bacillus sp. XT-2; assembly: GCF_025696525.1. Classification (NCBI taxonomy): domain Bacteria; kingdom Bacillati; phylum Bacillota; class Bacilli; order Caryophanales; family Bacillaceae; genus Bacillus; species Bacillus sp. XT-2. Next base: position 519,766 of record NZ_JAHVOC010000002.1, on the reverse strand, counting down.
CTCAAAGGAAAGTTGACTTTTAGGATTTATATTAGCCTTTAAAGTATAAAACTCGTTAATGTTATAATTATTTTCAAGAAGCACTTCTATTAAAGAGCTATCTACATTAACTTTTAAATATATCTCTTTTTGATTCGATAACAACTTATTATCATTATCTTTAGGAATTTCTGCTTTTATAAAAACATCAAAAAGTTCATCATTTATTAACAAATCTTTTGGGATAGAGAAATATAGCATTTCTGATATGTTTTCTTCTTTTGCTATATTTATTTCATTTGAATAGAAATATAGACTAGGTTGATCCCGTTTTAGAAGAGATAACGACAATTGTCTTTTTGATAAACGATCATAGTCTGCCCCAGTACACTCAATTTTCAAATGAAAATGATTTGCATCTTGTTTAAGATTCTTTAAAACGGGTACAAATTCGATAGGCCTTATAAAAAACGCTAAAGATTTGTCTTTAGCAATATAGGGCCTAACTTTAAAAATAGAATGTTGATGAGGAACAAAATAGGCATAAGTAGTTTTTTCAGAGCTATTAAACTTCAATGGTATATTTTCTAGTGTGGTTGCCATATAAATTGACCAATAGCTTTCGCTTACATTACAAGAAGTAAAAACTTCGTTAAGATTAACGTATAACCATAAAGAGCTTTTATTTATGTCTTCATATTCAAGTTTAATCTGTTCATGAAGCTCCGTATCTCGACTATTTTCCTTTTTTCCGAAGTAAAAATCGTTAGAACCTTCATATCCATTACGATCACAAAGAATCTTCAAACTTCCCCTTTTTTCGTCATATATTACATCTAATATGTTCATGTCATTTGGCCTTTCCGAAATATGCTTTTTTAGTACGTAATATTTTTTTACCGAGGGATTTAAATATATTGACTTCATTTAAAATAATATTAAAATTTTTCCCCTCTAGGCCTATTGAAAATTTTAATATCCAAATAGGAAGTTTTAATTTAAAACCAGCATATTTATAATCTCTAACTTTATTACCCCATATTTCTATTTTCTCATCAAGTAAAATTTGCTTGGCATATATTTTTTTATGAAGATACTTAAGATAAATTCTGTCTTCTTTTTTCATTTCATAAAGCTCATTAACAAAGTGACCTTGTAAAACTAAATAAACCCCTCTAAATTTAACATCATTGATTGTTACGTTTTTATCTGCTAACTTATCAATACTAGAAGAGAAGGAATATTTTTCTTGTTTATACTTTAACAAAAGTTCTTTATAGTAACTATTCATGTCCTGTTCTACAATATACTTAGATTCTATTTGGCATAAAATATTTTTAAACTCAATAATAAACTGATTAAAATCTTCTGTATCCATTATTTCAATAGCTGAATCTCTATTATTTGGATAAAGGTATAATTTAATATGGTAAGCTGTTAGATATTGTACATACGGAAGTATCTCCCCATAGATTTGTTTAGACCATTTAAACAAAACAAAGTATGAATTTTTCAAAAAAGCTGTATAACGTTTTTGTGATAGCCAAGAAGTATCAACTAATGAATTTTTCTCAGTTCTTTTTCTATAAAAATACTTTCCATTTGCTACAACCCCGTAACATGATTCATTTAATATTAGTTTATTCATAAAAAGGGCATCTTCCCAAAAGTCTAAATTTTCGTCGAATGTTGAGCCGTATTTATTTATAAGAGCTTTTTTAAAAAAGCTCCCCCCTATGAAATATTGAGGAGCATCATATTCATTTAAAATGTCAATTACTCTATTCCCTTTAAGAAAACGGTAATTTAACTTGTGTTCGCCTTCTCTGGAGCCAAAATAGTATATTGGTAATACGGCAATATTTACATTACGTCCTGTTGTCTCAAAAAAATCCTTTATATGGTGGAGCGCCCCACTTGATAACTTATCATCAGAGTCAAGGAATCCGATATAATTAGATGTTTCATTCACTAATCTTAGTCCAATATTTCTCGCAGCAGATGGACCAGCGTTATTTATTCTTTTATAATCAATATTATTAGGAAACTTTTTTTGTAACTCTTCACAAATTTTTTTACTATTATCCGTGCTACCATCATCAACTAAAATCAATTGAATATACTTTTCGAAATCAATTGTTTGATTGATGACACTATCTATAGTTTCAAGTAAATACTTTTCCGCATTATATACTGGAATAATTAATGAGAATATACCACTTACCTCCTTCCCGCTCTATAAAATACTTTCAATAACTCTCTTGGCCGCAAAACCATCTTCCATAGAGCAAAATTCCTCGTAAAAATGATTATATTCTTTTGGTAAAGAGGTATTATTTATAACGTATTTCAACTTTAAAAATAGATCTTCTTTATTTTCTACTATTTCACCTGGAGCATTTTTCTCCAGGTCGAAATAAAAACCTCTCAGTATATCTCTATAGTTCTCCAAATCATACGTATAGAATAACATCGGCTTTTTTAGATTACTGAAATCAAAAAATACAGACGAATAGTCAGTAATTAAAATGTCACTTATCAAGTATAAATCTCTAATATCTTGATATAGCGAAACATCTTTAACAAAATGACTGTATTTTTGTAAATCAAAATTTTCTCGGACCAAATAATGCATTCTCAATAAAAAAACAGCAGAGTTCTGAAATTCATTCTTTAATGCTTCTAAATCCAGTTGTAAATTAAATTTATATTTACCTACGCCATAAAACTCGTTATCTCTCCACGTAGGTGCATATAAAATGATTTTTTTATTATCGTCAATATTTAATTTTCTTTTAATTTTTTTGATAATCACATCTTTATTTTTTGCATATAATACGTCGTTTCTAGGATAACCAGACTCAATAATTTCTTTTTTAAACTGAAAAGCACTTCTAAAAATCTCTGTAGAGTAAGCATTAGGGGAAATCAGATAATCCCATTTACTAGCCTCTTTTAGAAAGTTTTTTTTATATTGCTCAGTCGTCGTGCCTGGCATATGTACTTCGTCCATGTCATTTGCGAGTTTTTTTAGGGGGGTTCCGTGCCAAGTCTGCACATATGTGGTGTTTCTCGGTTTTGGGATCCATAATGGCAAGCGGCTGTTTGTTATCCAATATTTCGCTGTAGCCATATACCATAGCCATTTTAGAGAGAATCTTCTTAAATAATTTACATCCAAATTCTCAAATAAATCCTTGTTTCTTTTATCTATACTCCAGAATAATTGGTAATCATATTTATCTTTATTTTCCTCAAGGTATTCAAATATTGCTCTTGGGTTACAGCTAAATTGTTTTCCCGAATAACTTTCGAAAATTATTAGCCTTTCGTTTCTGGGCAATAGCCCAATTATTCTAAAAACAATTGAGTATACAACGACCAATAGACTTCTATATTTTTTAAAAATCATTGATTTCATTTTAGACTCCTTAAATATCAAACAATTAAATGTTTCTCTCCGTAAACAAGAAAAAAAGAAGCAACTGAACATTACTTCAAGCCTCTTTTAATTAGTACTTCTATAGACTAGCCATGTCTTTTTTGATTTGAGTAGTTGAAATGCCCTCTGTTCTTGGAAGGTATATGACCTCGCAATATTCCTTTAAGAAATCAAACTTCCCTTTCCAGTCATCACCGATGACAAACGTATCAATTCCGTACTTTTTGATATCTGAGATTTTTTGTTCCCAGTTTTTTTCTGGAATGACTTCATTCACAAAATCGATTGTTTCTAAAATGAGTTTTCTATGTTCATAAGAATGATGCGATTTTTTTTGTTTTTGCAAATTAAACTCATCTGTAGACAAGCCTACGATTAAGTAATCTCCGAGGTCTTTTGCTCGTTCAAGCAGCTTCATATGTCCATAGTGAAATAAATCAAATGTTCCGTACGTTATCACTTTCTTCATTAGATAACATCACCTTCCAACCGTTTTCAACTGAGAGTGCCAGATAAAAACCAAAAAACTTAACAAACTGTTTATAATTTCGACATAAATTTTACGTACCATTAATAATGAACAATAATAGCATAAGTTCCTATAAAAGTTAAGGCTCTTTAAAAATGTCAATTGCTAATAATATTTGGGATAAATCTATGCTGATGTATAAAATTTACAGGTCTAATGCCTTATCTCATTTCATTATACCAAGCTTTCGTTTATGGAAACATCGATTCTTTTGTCATCAATTTGAGTGAAACGATTTGCTTTGTGTTACGTCATTTATTTTGTACACCCTCCTCATATTAATTCATCGTCAAAACGTGAAGGAATTGTAATGTGAATGTTAAAAGTTCCTAAAGATTTTTGTGGTATGATAGGGTAAGATGTTTTCAGGTAAAGTGATGAATTATGGTCTTTACACAAACTATACGAATGACACATGTTTTTTATAGACATATAGATGAAAAGGAGGGTTGACATAATGCAAACGAAACCCATTAATCAATTAGATTTTGTAGACGGTGAATTGTCTTCATTTGTATCCCATTTGGAAACTTCATATTTGGATCAGGCCAAAGGAGCGTTTATTGTTACGGCAAATCCAGAGATCGGGTTTGAAGCGATGCAAAATCCGCGATATGAAACAGTTCTTTCATCTGCTGATTTTATTTTGCCGGATGGTATTGGTGTTGTTATGGTCTCCAAGTTAATCGGAAGACCTCTTCAATCCAGAATAGCCGGCTATGATTTGTTTACGTCCCTGTTGGATAAGGCTCACCAAAAGAAAAAGCGTGTTTTCTTTTACGGTGCAGCAAAACATGTTATTGAGCAAACAATCGAACGAGTCCGCCGTGATTATCCTGGAGTTGAAATTGCCGGATACTCTGACGGCTATGTCAAGGATCAAAGTAAAGTGGCAGATAAGATTGCTGCTGCAAAGCCGGATATGGTGTTTGTCGCGTTAGGTTACCCTGTTCAAGAGTTCTTTATCCATAAATACAGGCATTTATTCCCTCAAGCTGTAGCTGTAGGGCTCGGCGGCAGTTTTGATGTGTTTAGCGGCAATGTAAAAAGAGCGCCGTCGTTTTTTATCCGTTTTCACCTTGAATGGATGTACAGGCTGATCACCAACCCTTCGCGCTGGAGAAGAATGCTGAGCATTCCTAAATATGTTACAGCCGTGCTGAAGCATGAACGAGCTTCAGCCAAGCCGCAATATACAGGGCAGGTTAAAGATCAATCACGCCATTTGTAAACGGTCTTTAAAGGAGCTATGGTTTAAATGAAATATATAAATCATTCGCTGTATCAGCGGATAATCTTTGACAGCCCATTAGAGCTGATGACAGGGTGAACCCTCAATCTTTGTTTGCGTTTTTTTATTCTTTGTTCATAAGAGTCATTGGCGCTTTACTCTTTTGGGTAAAACCGGGGAATCAACTGACCCTGCTTGTCTCTTTTCCTGATAATGCCCGTGCTCTGTTAAAGGAATATCAGGAGGGACAATATTCCTTTAACATTAATGTGCTGCTTACCCAGCACGCCAAATCACTGGCGGATGAATTCCCGGCACTCTCCGTCTCAGTTATTAATGAAAAACACCCGCTTCATATATGTAAAGCGGTCTTTTCTATGCTGAGCAGTAAAGCCGTGGTTGTTGATAACTATTTTGTTCTAACAACTGTTTTGGCCAGCCGGCCGGATATTGAGTGCATACAAGTCTGGCATGCGAACGGGGCGTTTAAGCGCTTTGGGTTAAAGGATATCAATACTCAGAATCGTTCCCGGTCTGACGTGAGACGCTTTCGTAAGGTATATGCTTCATTTGACCGGATTGTCGTCGGTTCTGAACACATGGCCGACATATTCAAGGAATTTTTCGATATCACAGAGGATAAATTTCTTCGATTTGGCGTGCCATTAACTGATGCTTACTATGAGGCCGGCAAAAACGGTCATGAACTAAAATGCAAACACCATCTGCCGGCAGGAAAAAAAATCATTCTGTATGCCCCGACTTTCAGGGATCATCAGTTTGAAAGCTTTTCGCTGCCATTTTCAGAAAAACAGCTGGCATATGATTTAAAAGGAGAATTTTTGCTTGCGGTAAAATTGCATCCTGTTATGAAACAATCTGCAGATTTACCTGTCAATAATGAGTGGATAAAAGATGTATCAGATCTCCCTCTTGCAGACCTTTTAAAAATGAGCGATCTGTTAATATCGGATTACTCTTCAGTTCCTTTTGAATTTGCTCTGTTGGACAAACCCATTCTGTTTTATGCGTATGATATGGTTGCTTACGACAAAACACGCGGTTTGATTAGAAATTATACAGAGATGATACCTGGGGTGCCTTGCATTGATTCAGAAATGCTCCTAGAACAGATGCAAGATATAAACAAGCTTCAATCTGAAGTGGAGCGTTTTTCCCATGAATGGAATCTGTACTCTAAAGGAAATGCCAGCAAGCAGCTTTTACGCTATATAAACGAGAAATCATGCTGATCTTTATATATAATAAAGATCGGTATTGCAAATAATATGAAAACCCTTTATAAAACATTATGAGTTGTGGTAAGGAAGGAGTCATTTTATGATTTATGCTGAGATTCTAGCCGGTGGAAAAGGTTCCCGCATGGGAAATGTCAATATGCCAAAACAGTTTTTGCCGTTAAATAAACGTCCTATTATTATTCATACGGTTGAAAAATTTTTATTAAATGACCGTTTCGATAAGATTTTAATCGTTTCACCTAAAGAGTGGATTAACCATACAAAAGATATTTTAAAGAAATTCATTGGAAACGATGATCGCCTTGTCGTGGTGGAAGGCGGAAGCGACCGCAATGAATCAATTATGAGCGGTATCCGTTACATCGAAAAAGAATTTGGCATTCAGGATGATGATGTGATTATTACCCATGATTCTGTGCGCCCATTTTTGACTCATCGTATTATCGAGGAAAACATTGATGCTGTTCTTCAATATGGCGCTGTCGACACAGTCATATCAGCCATTGACACAATTATCGCTTCAGAAGACCAAGAGTTTATCTCTGATATTCCTGTACGCGATAATATGTATCAGGGACAAACACCGCAAAGCTTCCGCATCAGCAAATTGGTCGAACTTTATAATCAGCTCTCAGATGATCAAAAAGCCGTACTGACTGACGCTTGTAAAATCTGTTCACTAGCTGGTGAAAAAGTGAAGCTGGTTCGCGGTGAAGTCTTTAATATTAAAGTAACGACACCATATGACTTAAAAGTGGCAAATGCCATTTTACAGGAGCGAATTTCACAATGATTAATCAAACGTATCGTTTAGTTTCTGCCCGACAATTTGAAGTGACGTATAAAGATAAAGTTGTCCATTCAGATAAGGTCGTCGTCCGGCCTACCCATTTATCCATCTGTGCTGCCGACCAGCGTTATTACACTGGTTCCCGCGGCAAAGAAGCCATGGATAAAAAACTGCCGATGGCCCTGATCCATGAAGGAATCGGAAAAGTGATGTTTGATCCGACCGGCACTTTTAAAGTCGGAACACGGGTTGTCATGGTGCCGAATACACCGGTTGAAGAGCATGAAGTGATTGCGGAAAATTATCTGCGGTCCAGCAGATTCCGTTCCAGCGGTTATGACGGTTTCATGCAGGATTACATGTTTATGGCCGCGGATCGGCTCGTTGAACTTCCGGACAGCATTAATCCGCATGTAGCAGCTTTTACCGAGCTAATCACCATTGCAGTCCATGCGCTTTCCCGATTTGAACGGATGGCGCATAAGAAGCGTGACACATTTGGTGTCTGGGGAGACGGAAACCTCGGATTTATCATGACGCTTCTTTTGAAGAAGAAATACCCGGACAGCAAAGTGTTTATTTTCGGAAAAACGCCTTATAAACTTGATCATTTCTCTTTTGTTGATGCAGCTTATCAAATCAACGACATTCCTGAGGATGTGAGAATCGATCATGCCTTTGAATGTGTAGGCGGACGCGGCAGTGAAAGCGCGATTGAACAGATCATCGCCCATGTTCATCCTGAAGCATGTGTAGCGCTCTTAGGCGTATCGGAATACCCAGTTGAAATTGAAACAAGAATGGTGCTTGAAAAAGGGATTACGCTGATCGGCAGCAGCCGCAGCGGACGCGAGGATTTTGCCCGTACTGTAGACTTTTTAGCTCAATACCCAGAAGTCGTTGATTATTTAGAAACATTAGTCGGCGGACGCTTCCCGGTACGCAGTATTGAGGAAATTACACACGCATTTGAAGCAGATTTGACTTCATCTTGGGGAAAAACTGTTATTGAATGGGACATTTAAACAGTGAAAACATTCCTTACACGAATTATAAAAGGAGTATTCGGCACTGCTTATAAACTATTGAGCGCTTTATTACCAGTACAGCATAACAAAGTTGTCATCGCTTCCTATCGTGAGGATCATTTAAGTGATAATTTCAAAGCAGTCTATGAAAAGCTGGAGCAAGATCCGTCTCTTCGTATTACCCTGCTATTTCGCAAGATGGATAAGGGGTTGATCGGACGAGCTTCGTATTTGCTTCATCTTTTCAGCTCTTTATATCATCTTGCCACATGCCGTGTGCTGTTGTTGGATGATTATTATTTTCCTTTGTACGTTGTTCCCAAACGAAAGGAAACAGTAGCCATCCAGCTTTGGCATGCTTGCGGTGCGTTTAAAAAATTTGGCTACAGCATTGTGAACAAGCCGTTTGGACCTTCTTCCGATTACCTGAAGATCGTTCCTGTGCATTCTAACTATGACTATGCGATTGTCAGCGCACCCGCTGCCGTTCCGCATTTTGCTGAAGCTTTTCAAATGGAGCAAGAGCAGATTTTGCCGCTTGGTATACCGAGAACGGATTATTTTTATGATCAGGAACATATTCGCACTGTTCAAGATCAGTTTGATCGGGCTTATCCTGAACTTAAGCATAAGAAAAAGCTTTTGTATGCTCCTACCTTTCGAGGCAGCGGACATCATCAAGAGGGTTACGCTACCCCGCTTGATCTGCTACAATTAAAATCAGCGCTAAACCATAAAGATTATGTCGTCATGCTCCATCTTCATCCGTATATGCGCCAGCACGCGCGTACGGAAGAGGATGATTTTGTGCTGGATTTATCCGATTCGTACTCTTTGTATGATTTGATGGCAATCTCTGATGGACTGATAACCGATTATTCTTCAGTCATTTTCGAATACAGCCTGCTGAAGCGTCCGATGTATTTTTACTGCCCGGATTTAGAAGACTATTTAGAAGAACGTGATTTCTACTATCCATTTGAATCATTTGTGCCTGGGCCGATTTCTAGGGACACTACATCGCTTGTTCGAGACATCGAGAATGTGCATGAAGCTGATACGAAGCGGATTGAAGCTTTTTCACAGAAGTTTATTACCCATCAAGACGGCAAATCTTCAGAGCGGGTAGCCGATTTTATTTCATCATTTTTAACATCTGGTGCCGATTAGGAGAAAGTGAGGTACAAAGTGAAGCTTGCCAGAAAGATTAAGAACAGACTTTTCAGATCAAGAAAGAAAGTGAAAAAAGAAAATACAGCTCTGGTCGTTCATCCAACAGATAACAGAGTCTTTTCTCTTTTTGATAAAACGAAGCGTGTCGAAGAAAATCAGCAAGTGCCTGTCAGAAAAATTTCTGAGTTTTCTTGGAATGGGTCGATCCTTAAGATTGCGGGTTATATGTATATTAAGGGTCTGCCTCTGCAAAAAGAGGATCAGGTCCGCAAACGTTTATTATTGGTGAACAACGGTGTTTTATTCACAGCTGTTTCGTTGCGCGATTGTCCTGTAGAGCAGTTATCGATCAATACTTCAAATGTGCCTGAAGCCTATAAATGGGCAGGATTTTCACAACAGATTAACTTTTCTAAATTGATGAATGACAAGCCTCTGCCACAAGGCGAGTATAAGCTCTTTCTCGAAATCGAGGCAGTCGATGACCAAAATATCAAACACCAGGAAGTGCATACGGTCGGAAATGTTAGCAGTTTCCTCTCTAATGATGTATATGCGACAAAGATGGAATTTCATTCAGCTAAAAAGCTCATGAAGTTTAATTTGATCGTGAACTATGATGAGAGCGAAAAGACGATTAATTTGTCTTGCAACAAACTGCAGGAAATTGATCCGAGCCTTTTGGAGCTTGATACCGGAAAAGAAGCAAACCGCTTTTTGCGCAAGCTGAATACGAGCTTGTTCCATTTTGCTTATGATGTGTTCCGCCTGCTTCCAATTAAGTCGAACAAGATCGTCTTTGCTTCCGACAGCCGTCTTGATTTGACAGGCAACTTTGAATTTGTTTACGAGGAACTGCTGAAGCGGGAAGAAAACTTTGATTTTAAATTTTTCTTAAAGAGCAGCATACGTGACAGAAAAAGCCTGTCTGAACTAATGTCAATGGCTTATCATTTTGCGACTAGCAAGATCATTTTTATAGATGATTTTTATCCGATTATTTATCCGTTAAAAATCCGTAAAAATGCTGATCTTGTCCAGCTGTGGCATGCTGTCGGCGCCTTTAAGACATTCGGCTACAGCCGAATCGGACTGCCGGGAGGACCGTCACCGCATTCGAAAAACCACAGAAACTACACGAAGGTTATTGTCAGCTCTGAAAATATACGGAAGCACTATGCAGAGGGCTTTGGCGTGGACATTGAGAATGTGATTGCTACCGGTGTTCCGCGAACAGACTTCTTCTTTGATGAAGCGAAAAAAGCATTTGTGAAGGAACGTCTTTATACGGAATATCCATTCCTTAAAGATAAGAAGGTTATCCTCTTTGCGCCTACTTTCCGCGGAAATGGACAGCAATCAGCCCATTATCCTTTTGAGGTACTTGATTTTGACCGTCTGTATCATGAATTAAAGGATGAATATATCTTCTTATTTAAAATACATCCGTTCGTTCGGAACGACGCCAATATCCCTTATCAGTACAGCGATTTCTTTTATGATTTCTCTTCTTTCAGAGAAATCAATGAGCTATTGCTTGTGACGGATGTTCTGATTACGGATTATTCTTCAGTATGCTTTGAGTATGCTTTATTAAATAAACCGATGATCTTCTTCAGCTATGATGTTGATGATTATATTCGGAAACGTGATTTCTATTACGATTACTTTGACTTTATCCCAGGCCCGCTTGCGAAAACGTCTGATCAAATGATTTCTATTATTAAAGAAGAGAAATATAACTTCGATCAAATTGATTCATTTGTACATTATTTCTTTGATGATCTGGATGGGAAAGCAAGTGAACGTGTGATTGATCAAATTGTTTTCCCTCAGGAAGAGGAACCGTTAGAGGATAAAGTTCTTAAAAGATAATAAAAAAACACCTTTTGCTGCGGCAAAAGGTGTTTTTTTATTTATTGATACTCCGGAACATCATAATACAGTGTGTATCCATCCAGTAATGAATACAGGCTGTACATGCGGTTTACTTGTTTGTACGCCCAGCCGATATCTGTTGCATATTGGTGTGCAGCTGTAGCTGACCATCTCATCTTGTATAGCGTGTCTTGATTGTAGGCTGTGTTATGAATGTAGGATGAGCCTATGAACTTGGCGCCGCCGATAATGGCGGCTTCTGGTGTGAACCAGCCTTGCTCGTATGCGTATTTGGCGCCGTAGTAGTTCGGGTTGCTATCGTATGCGCCGATTCCGTACATGTTATAAACGGTTCTTCCGTTATAGGTTAAACCATTGGCCAAATCGGATGTTCCGTTTCCTGTTTCAAGGAGAGCGTGTGAGATTAAATATAGCTCGTTGATGCTGTACTTAGTTGCAGCATCGATAAATGCCTTTGCTTTTCCTGTCAGAATGCCTTTGCCCGCAAGCACTTTCTGATTGACCTCGGCAACGCTGAGGCCGGCTGTCTGTGACAGCTTAAGAAATTGGAAGTAGTATTTGCTGTCCATGGAAAAGTTGTTTGGGTCAACGTATTGTCCTACTTCATCACTGCTAGCGTTTCTCCACCCCATATTGATTTTGGCCCAGCCGTTTGTCTGGCCGATGATTTTCACTTTATCGCCTTTTTTTAATTGGCCGATGACGTTCGTCGGACTGACTGCCGGCGTTGACCGGATGTTGAGTACATCAGCTGTAACCGTAGAGGTTGCTGTATTGATATACTCGAGGGATACGTAAGCTGCACCGTCGGTTTGCGGGCTGACTTTCATTTGTTTTTGAACCATATCACGAAGCGAGAGATTATAATTCGTTTTCATGATTTGCGGACCGTTTTTTATTTTTACAATGGATGATGTCCATCCATATAATTTTTTCAGCTTCGCTGATGCCGCTGAAGCTGCGCTATTGCCTGTGAATTGCTCGTTAAGGCTAATTTTATAAAGCGTGTTGCTTTTGGTCGTGTAGTTCGCGCTTAACTGCTGAGCTTTAAAATAGTTCAGTCCATTGTTCAATGCTGTTTTGCTGCTGAGCTGAGATGTCAGGATTTTGTATTGTGTATATGCTGTCGCGCCTGTTTTCGCGGCTGTGCCAGAGGCGTTATTTTTTTTGAAGAAAGCAAGTACACGATCGATGTCCTCTTGGCTGATGATCGCCTCAGTGATGATTTGATATTTACTTCCTGCTGTCTGACCCGTTTTTTTGCTTGCGGCTGAAATCTGATTTGATTTAAAGAACGTGATGGCTTCATTGACTTTTGCCGCATCCAGCAGAGATTCAGTTGTAATTTTAAACGTGTTGGCAGTTTGTTTTTTTACTGTTTTTGCTGCAGCACTTAGCTTATACTTCTTTAAAACGTTCAAACCTTTTGTAACTTTTGCTTGGTCTGTTGTTTCTTCAGAAATGAGCTGATATTGGTTTTCGGCTTTTTTTCCAGTCGCTTTTTTCGTTGCCTTTACTTTCTTCTGTGTGAAGAAATTTGCAGCTTTGTTGGCCTGCTGCTCACCTAAAATCTGTGCAGTCGTAATTTGATAGGCAGATGATGTTGCCGTTTTTTTCACGGCAGATGACGTGTAATGCCATTTTTTCTTTTTGAAAAATGCGTCGACCTTTTGAAGCTGCTGTTTTGTCAAATTCTTCATGTTTACCGTATATGATGTGCTTTTGCCGACCTTTTGATAATATCCGGACACCCCAGTGTTTTTCTTGATTTGGCTGATGGCATCCTTCACTGTATTCAGCCCTTTGAAATAAGCCGATTGGACATTGTATACGTCTGCTGTAGTTTTTTGATTGATTGACTTGTAGCTTCCCGTAATTCCGGTGCTTTGTTTCAGCTGCTGTAACAAAGTCTTGGCGTTTGCTTCACCTGATATAGAGGCTGTTGTAAACGTGTAATAGGCTTGGCCTTTCGCTGTTTCTTTTAATGATGCCTTCAGTCCTGATTCTTTTTGGAATGTGTTTTTGACTTGGGCAGCCTTGCTGTCTCCGATAATAGCACCTGATTGAATGCTTGTTACAGACACTTCATGAGTAACGGGCTGGTACGTGCTTTTTATCCCCGTTTTCTTTGTCAGGCCTTGGATAAGCTCCTTTACCTTCATCTCATCTGCTATTTCCGAGGTAACCACGTTCATGTAAAACTGGGCTGTGCCGGACATCTTCACAGCGCCGGATACCCCTGTTTCCTGCTTAAGCTTGGCCAGCAGGGTGTTGGCCTGTTTTTCACTTGGTATTGCGCCGGACGTGATGGTCATATACGGCTGTTTGCTGCCGACTGGACTGGATGTGCCTGTAATGGCTGTCTGTTTTGTCAGTCCGCTCAGCACGGTTTTAGCTTGTGCTTCGCTATGTATGCCTGTAGCGGTAATTTGGTAGGTTGCTGTTGTTCCTGAAGCCTGATAGGAGGCATCCCAGCCTGTGTCTTTTTCCAATTTGGCGGCGGCCTGAGAGGCTTGGCTTTCTGTACTGAATGTTTTTGCCGGCTCCACCTTATAAATCGAGTAGTCCGTATACGCTGCAGCCTGTGCAGAGCCGGTTATGGTAAAAAAGGCAAGGGACGCGGCGGACAGAAGCATCGGTGCGATTAATCTCTTTTTCATTCCTTCTCCTCTTTCTTATTCAATGAGTATATAAAACTAGTTTATTTATCGGCACGCGTATGCTCTATTTATAGGTCAATCCATTCCATTTTTGAAAAAATAAAAAACTTAATCTCTAAGTGAGATTAAGTTTACATGTGTGACACAATCAGTGTGCATGTGCCTTTAATTGTGAAGTCGGACATATTGTAAGGCAAAATAAAGTGATCGCCCTTTTTAAGCGGGCATGTTTCGTTTCCATACGTAAGCGAACCGCTTCCTTCTATTACACTGCATATCAAGAAGCTCTCATCCTGCGAAAGCTCAGCCTCTCCATTAATGTCCCATTTATAGACGGAAAAGTATTCCCCTTGGACAAACGTTTTAATTGTTATTCCTTTTCTTGATTCGGTTGATTCATCTATATATCCGTCCACATGGGGAACGGTCGCCGCGTTAATGGCTTTTGCAAAATGAAGCTCCCTTGGCTTGCCGCTTGTTTCGAGACGGTCATAGTCGTAGACCCGATATGTGGCATCTGAATTTTGCTGGGTCTCTAACACAAGCGTCCCTTTGCATAAAGCATGTATCGTACCGCTCGGCACATAATAGAAATCACCCGGCTTAATCTTGATTCTTCGCAGCAAGCCTTCCCAGTCACCGCTGTTAATCATTGTGACAAGCTCAGTTTTTGAACGCGCCGTATGTCCGTAAATGATTTCTGCGTTTTCTTTGCAGTCAATAATATACCAGCACTCCGTCTTGCCGAGTTCTCCCTGTTCGTTCTCTCCAGCGTAATAATCATCGGGATGGACTTTAATCGACATATCTTCTTTTACGTCCAGCAGCTTCGTCAGTAACGGGAACCGGTCTCCCTCCACGCCTCCGAACAATTCCCGGTGCTCATCCCAAAGCTCGGTCAATGTCTTTCCTTTATACGGGCCATTCGCAACAGTGCTCGGTCCTTTTGGATGAGCGGAAATGGCCCAGCATTCCCCTGTTGTTTCTGATGGAATGTCATACCCGAAGACATCGCGTAAAGCGGTGCCGCCCCAGATTCTTTCTTTAAACACTGGCTTGAAAAAAATCGGTGATTGCGTCATGATCCGTACCCCTCCCCTTTAAATGGCTGATCATTATTTTCCCGATGCGTGCCCCTTACAAACGCCCCTATGTCTGTCTGCTTTTCAATGACAACATATGTACAAAGCATTATGTATCAATGACCCCTTTTGAGAAAACGCTTCCTTTTTATTATATCACTTTCACAAGAAGGTTTGTTTCAGCCTTTTCCTTATGAAGAATAATTCTCCTTTTTTGATACAAATTAATAAAAACCGTCAATATGTTTTTATAAAGGAGAGAAACTATGCAAATCGACTCTGATCTCCAGCACAATGTAGAAACATTGAAAAAAAAATTGGGGCAAAACGACGATATCATGTTTTATACGTTTTCTTTCGGAGACAGCAGACAGAAGGCTTGCCTGCTGTATATTGACGGTTTGACAGAAAATAAGCTTCTGGCGCAATACGTCATTTCTCCTTTACAAAAAGAATCGTTAGCTCAAAAAGAAGGCTTGATTGAAGATTTATCCGCTTTCTTTTTCGGCTATCATCACAGCGTTGTTTCTACAATAAAAGAAATACAGCAGCTCATTTTTTCCGGACATACCATTTTGCTGGCCGATGGTTACAGCGCGGGGCTGGCATTTGATACGAAAACGTTAATGACGCGCAACCTTGAAGAGCCTTCCTCAGAAATCGTGGAACGCGGGCCGAAGATTGGCTTTATTGAAAAACTGCGGACAAACACGGCACTTTTGCGAGAGCGGACGAGTGACCCTAATCTCGTAATAAAAGAAATGACAATAGGCAAAAGGACGAAAAAAAAGATAGCTGTCGCTTATATTCAGGATATTGCACCTGATTATGTCATAAAAGAAGTGTTTAAACGGCTGAAATCCATCACGACAGATGATTTGCCCGAATCAGGCACACTTGAACAGCTCATTGAAGATGAACCCTTTTCAATCTTTCCCACGATTTTAAGCACTGAACGGCCTGATCGTGTAGAAAGCTCATTGTTAGAAGGACGGGTCTCCATATTAGTAGATGGTACACCATTTGCATTGATTGTACCGGCAACGGTGGATGAATTTATTCATTCACCGGATGATTACAGCCAGCGCTGGATTACAATGTCTCTTATTCGTTTGCTTCGTTATTCAAGCATCCTGATTACCATTTATTTACCCGGCTTATATATTTCTCTCGTTTCCTTCCACACCGGTCTTTTGCCGACGAGAATGGCCATTTCGATTGCGGGCAGCAGGCTGAATGTGCCCTTTCCGCCTTTTGTCGAAGCCTTTATTATGATATTTACGATAGAACTGATCAGGGAAGCCGGTTTAAGATTGCCAAAACCGATCGGGCAGACGATTGGGCTTATTGGAGGCGTTGTCATTGGACAGGCAGCCGTACAAGCGCAAATCGTCAGCGCACTGATGGTCATAGTTGTATCAATTACCGCATTGGCATCCTTTACTGTTCCTTCATACGCCTATAACTTTCCGCTGCGGATTATTCGCATTGCGGGTATGATAAGTGCCGCGATGCTCGGCATGTATGGCGTCATCATGGTCTTTCTGTTTGTGATCGGCCACTTGATGCGACTGAAAAGCTTTGGCCAAGATTACATTATTCCCATAATGGCACAGCCCGGACAAGATTTAAAGGACACTGTGATTCGCATCCCTACCCTATTTTTAAAAAGGAGACCTACCCGTAAAGACACAAAAGATAAAAACAGACAAAGGTGATGGCTATGATGCAATCAGAGGACAAGCTTACATTTATGCAGACGCTTATTATGGTAAGCAGTACAATGATCGGTGCCGGTGTCTTAACCCTTCCCCGCTCAGCCGCTGAAACCGAAAGTCCGAGCGGATGGATTATGATCCTGCTTCAGGGCGTTATTTTTATTATTTATGCTCTGCTATTTTTGCCTTTTCTTCAACGAAACAGCGGGAAAACAATTTTTGAGCTCAACAGCATTGCAGCCGGAAAATTTATCGGTTTCATTTTGAATTTATTTATTACCCTTTATTTTATCGGTATCGTATGCTTTCAAGCCCGGGTCTTAGGAGAGGTTGTCGCATTCTTTCTATTAAAAAACACGCCGATGGCGGTTGTCGTCATTATTTTTCTGGCGGTTGCCATCTATCATGTGGCCGGAGGTGTTTACCCCATTGCGAAGGTATATGCGTATATCTTTCCTATCACTATTATTATTTTTCTGATGCTTCTGATGTTTAGCTTTCGTTTGTTTCAGTTAGATTTTATCCGACCCGTTTTTGAAGGCGGTTACCAAAGTTTTTTCTCTTTATTTCCTAAAACCCTTTTATATTTTTCAGGATTTGAAGTCATTTTTTATCTCATTCCCTTTATGAAAGATCCGAAGAAGGTTAAAAAAGCTGTCGCTTTGGGCATTGCAACCTCAACTGTTTTCTACAGCATTACTTTGTTTATTGTCATTGGCTGTATGAGTGTGGCTGAAGCTAAAACAGTGACGTGGCCGACCATTTCACTCATCCACGCATTAGAAATCCCAGGGATTTTTATTGAACGATTTGACCTGTTTTTACAGTTGACTTGGACAGCTCAGCAATTTGCATGTATGCTCGGCTCTTTTAAAGGCGCGCATATCGGATTAACAGATGTCTTTCACCTAAAAAATAAAAACAATCCGTGGCTGCTTGCTGCACTGCTGGCTGTTACATTTTTCTTCACAATGCTTCCTGACGATCTTAATGCCGTGTTTTATTACGGTTCACTTCTCGGATATGCATTTTTAGGTGTCATTATCATACCATTTCTCATCTGGTTTTTGAGCTGGGTACAGAAGAAGCTGGGGAGGGGTCAGCTGCAATGAAAACAATAATAAAGCTTGCAGCAATGTTTCTGATGCTGCAGCTGCTCTGCGGATGCTGGGATGTCAAAAATATTGAAAAACTGTCTTTCGCCAGGGGACTTGCTATCGATGAAACTGATGACCATCAGTATAAATTAACCTATCAAAACCTTCTTCCCCAAAGTGAAGACAGCCAAGCATCAGGAAAACCGGAATTTGTCAATGTGACCTCCCGCGGGAAAACCATTCTCGAAGCGGTCAGTGATGTATCCATCAAGGACCCTCCTATCTATAGCGACCATTTAAAAGTGATTCTTTTGGGAGAAAAGCTAATGAAAAATCAAAATATGGATCAAGTGTTCAACCATTTTATCCGGGATGATGAGCTGAGGCGAAGCAGCTATTTGATGGCAGCCAGAGGGGAAGCTGGAGAAATTTTCACGGAAGGAAGTCCAAAGCAGCAGCTGCCGATGCCTTCCGAAAAGCTGATTGATCTGACAAATAACAGCGGATATAACGGAAAAATTATGATGCCGCTTCGGATCGGAAGAGCTTCTATCTATTGCCAAAACGGCTACAGTTTTCTCATCCAAGCCGTGAAAAACCAAAAGGGAAAAGCAAAGTATGACGGGGCTGGCATTATTAAAAGCGGCAGCAATAAACTCGTCGGATTTCTTTCAGCGGATGAAACACAAGCGCTGACATGGGTAATGGGGACAATCCAAGGCGGCGTCATGCCGGCGGAAGAAAAAGGACATCCGATTACATTTGAGATTAAGAAGTCCAAATCAAAAATCAAACCTGCCATTCAGAATGGAAAGCCTGTCTTTCATATTTCAGTCAAAACAACAGGCATTCTGACAGAAGATCAGAGTCCAAGAGAAAACTCTTTTAGCGAGAGCTATTTGCGCAAGCTGGAAAACATTTTTGAGAAAAAGCTGAAACACGATATCAAGCAGATTATGGATCAGCTGCAGCATACGTATAAAGCAGACCCTATCTTTTTATCTGACTACGTTCGGATTCAATACCCGGATTACTGGGATAAAGTAAAAGGGCATTGGGATGAAACGTTCACTGAGGCAGAGTTCACATACGATATTTCGTTCAAAATCATTAATTTTGGAACAGTTGGAAGGTAAGCAGCAAAAAGGGTGTGCCTATTGGCAGCACCCTTTTGAATATGATTTACGTTCCCGCTGTCTGCTGTTTACCTGCCGATCCACTCTGGCCGTTTTTATCGCGCAAATCCTGCTCGATTTCTTCAAGGCTTTTTCCTTTCGTCTCTGTTACTTTAAACCGGACAAATAGAAACGCCATAATGCCGATCGCAGCATAAATCAGGAATAAATAGCTGATGCCGATCGCTTCCATTAAAATTGGATAGGTTAGTGAAACAATCAAAGTTCCAGCGTGCAGCATCAAGGTAGAGACTCCAGTACCGATGCCTCTCACATGAAGCGGAAATAGTTCAGGAAGCATCACCCAGACAACCGGGCCCCAGCTGACGGCAAACACAACGATAAACACGCCTAAGCAAATGACTGTCGTCCATGATGCGGCCGGGGTGTTATCGAAAAAGAGATTCACCATAGCCAGGACAATCAAGCTGATCACCATGCCGGCATTCCCGAATAACAGCAGCGGCTTTCTGCCGATTTTATCAATGATTTTAATGGCGAGAAGAGTCATAAGAACATTCACTGTTCCGATTCCGACCGTTCCTAAAATAGAGGCGGAGTTTCCGAACCCGACGTTTGTAAAGGTCTTCGGCGCATAATAAATGATTGTGTTCGTACCGATAAATTGCTGCAGAAACGCCAGTCCCAATCCGGCAATCAGCGCCGGGCGCACCCACGGATCGAACAGCTCCTTCAGACCGCCTTCGTCCTCTTTTTCCGCTTCTTTAATATCATGGATTTCCTGATCAATATCCTTTGTTCCCCGCAATCTTTGAAGAACTTTCTTCGCTTTGCCCTCTTCACCATTTGTAAACAGCCAGCGCGGGCTCTCAGGCATAAACAAAATACCAATGAGCAGGAGCAATGATGGTACGGCAGCCAATCCAAGCATCCAGCGCCACGCTTCCGCATCGGCAAATATGTAATTGACGATATAGGAAAGCAGGATACCGACCGTAATCATCAGCTGGTTGAGGGACGAAAGCGCACCCCGTTTCTCTTTTGGCGCCAGCTCAGACAAATACAGCGGCACGATCGTTGTCGATGTTCCGACTGCCAGTCCCAGAATGATTCTAAAGAGCACCATCACTCCTGTATTTGGCGCAAGCGCAACTCCCAATCCTCCTATACAAAACAGCAGCGCGGCAGCCATAATCGCTTTTCTCCTGCCAAAACGGTCCGTCAGCTTGCCAGCCGCTCCGGAACCGAGTATTGCTCCGATTAATAAAGAGCTGACAACAAGTCCCTCTGTAAAGGCGTTGAGGCCTAAATCCTTTTTCATAAATAAAATGGCTCCCGAAATGACGCCGGTATCATAGCCGTATAAAGCGCCACCAAGAGCGCCGAAAAAATAAAGCCATATATTTGACTGCTTCTTCATAGAAATGACTCCCTTTCTCCAATCAGTGATCCAATGGTACTGTCCACGGAGTTTTTTAGAAATCTTTTAGCCTATTTTTCCGGCAAGTAAACCTATGCAGACGTACAGACATCCAATATCCATTAATTTACTGGCGTTTTTTTCAACTGCACCGAAACATTTTTTTCCCCAGTGGCGTCCAATAGAAGGTGATTCAGCACATCATCATAAATCTCTAAAAACAAAAACATATAAATATAGGAATTTTTATCGAATATTGTCTTATCAGCAGTTGCCCTACGGCAAAATGAATGGTACGCTTCAAATATTAATGAAACGTGAGGTATTGATATGGAAGAACGATCACAACGTAAGAAGAAAAAGAGACGCCTACGAAAATGGGTGAAATTATTAGCCGGTGTAATGGCTTTTCTCATCATTGCCGCAGGTTCTGTCGGCACATACGCTTATGTCAAACTGAACAACGCTTCTAAAGAAGCTCACGTCAGTCTTGCCCGCGGAGAACAATCTGTAAAACGGATTAAAGAGTTTGATCCTGGAAAGGATTCTTTCTCTGTATTGCTCTTAGGGATTGATGCCAGGGAGAAAAACGGTGAGACGGTAGACCAGGCCAGAAGTGATGCGAATGTACTGATTACCTTTAACCGCAAAGAAAAAACAGCCAAAATGCTGAGCATTCCGCGAGACGCCTATGTGAATATTCCAGGCCATGGCTATGATAAGTTTACGCATGCCCACGCCTATGGCGGCGTAGATCTAAGTGTGAAAACAGTTGAAGAAATGCTTGATATTCCCGTTGATTATGTAGTCGAAAGCAACTTCACCGCGTTTGAAGACGTGGTAAATGAGCTGAATGGCGTCACAGTCAACGTAAAAAGCGATAAAGTCATCCAGCAAATCAAAAAGGATACAAAAGGAAAAGTTGTCCTTCAACAAGGCACACACACGCTCGATGGAGAGGAAGCGCTGGCTTACGTAAGAACACGTAAAGCTGACAGTGACCTTTTACGCGGACAAAGACAAATGGAAGTGCTGAAAGCCATTATCGATAAATCAAAATCACTTAGCTCCATTCCGGCTTATGATGATATTGTGGATACAATGGGAGAAAACTTAAAAATGAATCTATCTCTTAAAGATGCCATTGGCTTGTTCCCGTTTATCACTTCACTGAAGTCGGTTGAATCCATCCAGCTGACAGGCTATGACTATGAGCCTGGCGGCGTCTACTATTTCAGATTGAATCAGGAAAAACTGCAGGAAGTGAAAGAAGAGCTGCAAAACGATTTAGGTGTATAATGAACGGGATGGCGTGCAGCCATCCCGTTTTACATATTTCATTGTTGAAAAATAGGATCGTAAGGTTTAGCCTTGTCCTATATGGTTTATGTTTCGTATGAAAGCTGAACATACTACACGAAGCAGCTTCATTATTAAGGAGGTTTCCCCTACATATGAAATTAATAGCGATTGATTTAGACGGTACATTGCTGAATAAGGAAAGCATCATTTCTAATGAAAACAGAGCGGCTATCAAGCGGGCGCTTGATGCGGGTATCCTCGTTACCATTTGCACAGGAAGAGCAACGTTTGATGTTAAAGCGCTGCTGGAAGGCTTGGATATCCCTATCATCGCGGCAAATGGCGGAACGGTTCATGACAAAGGCTACCGCCTGATCAGCCGGACATTAATGGATCAAGAGGCCGGCAAAGCGATCGCTGATTACCTGCTCTCAAAAAATATTTACTTCGAGGTCTATACAGATGACCATCTGCTTTCTCCTTTTGACGGCGAATCTAAGCTTCAAGCAGAGCTTGACATTTTAAGGAGCGCCAATCCAGATGAAAACATGGATGAATTGTGGAAAGGGGCCATGACCCAGTTCAAGCAGTTCGGCATCAAACCGATCCCGCATATCGAATCGATTTTCGACGGCGGCGAAAACATTTACAAGCTCCTTTGCTTCTCCTTTGATATGGAAAAACTGAGACATGCGAAGGAAGAACTGAAGCATCATAAAAAACTGGCGCAAACCTCTTCCGGAAAGCACATTATCGAAATTCTCCCGGCCTCTTCCGGCAAAGGGCGCGCGCTGACTGAGCTTGCCGGCAAATACGGAATTGAGACGCAAGATATCTATGCGATTGGTGACAGTCCGAATGATTTATCCATGTTCGAAGTGGCAGGACACCGAATCGCCATGGAAAATGCGATTGATGAACTGAAAGAAAAAAGCACTTACGTGACGAAAAGCAATGATGAAAATGGTGTGGCCCACTTTATAGATCAGCTTCTATCCGGCCAATATGCATAAAGAAAAGACTCCAGAGATTCTGGAGTCTTTGTTTTTTATTGCACCCGAATACTTCCCGCGTATTTATCTTTCCAATACATGCTCGTATTCATATTGGTAATGGTTACACCATTTGTTAATGTGACATGAACGACTTGGCCATTTCCGATATAGATGGCCGGGTTTAAGCTTGTTGATTGGAAAAAGACAATGTCTCCCGGCTTCAGGTCAGCCTTATCAACCTTTGTTCCCGCTTTATACTGGCTCGTCGCGTATCGGGGCAGTGAAATGCCTGCCGCTTTCTGGTAAACATATTGGATAAAGCCAGAAGTATCAAATCCTGTTTCTGGAGAAATCCCGCCCTTTTTGTAAGGAACTTCCCCGATATAGAGCGTCGCCTCCGACACAATCGGATTTTCTTTCGGAATTGTCAGGTTGTTAAACCGGCGGATGCCTGTCATCTTAGATTTCCAATAATCCTCTGATAAGTAAGAAATGGTTACTTTTTCAGACCGGCTCGCCTGAATGAACCTTCCGCCTCCTGCATAAATGCCGGCATGCGAAATTCCTGTTTTATACGTATTGCTGAAATAGATGACATCACCGGGTTTAATGTTCTGAAGCGCCACCTTCTCGCCTACTGCCCACTGCTGCTCTGCTGATCTCGGCAGATAGATGTCAAGCGCCTGTTTAAAGACATATTGCACAAGCCCTGAGCAATCGAAGCCCTCTGACGGTGTGCTTCCGCCAAAAACGTACGGAATGCCGAGGTATTTTTCGGCCTCCTGCACAACAGCCACATCAGCAGTCTCCGGATCGGCAGCGACTCGTTTCGCCCCAATGTAAGAGCCGCTCCAATAGCTGCTTTTTTTGTAATTTGTGACGATAACCCCTTTTGATAGAGTGCTGTGAATCATTTGCCCGTCTCCAATGTAAAGAGCGGCGTGTGTCGGTGCAGTCCCGCTGCTTCCCGCTTTTTTGAAAAATAAAATATCACCTGGTTTTAGATCTGCCGGCTTTACTGCCGTTCCGACTTTTGACTGGTCGTTCACAGATCTCGGCAGATGAATATCAGCCTGACCGAAAACATATTGAATCAATCCAGATGAATCGAAGCCTTCTTTCGGAGTTTCACCGCCGTATCTATACTTATACCCAAGCAGTTTCTTTGCTTCACTGATGATCAGGTCAGATTTTGCATCAGCCTCCGCAATATCCGCTTTTGTCATAATAGGAACCAAAAAACAAATCATAACGGCCACAAGCAAAAACTTCTTCCAGTTTGCCAGTGTGTTCACTTTTATTATCTCCTCCTCTATTTGCAGTTTTAACATCGGTATTTTTCTAGATATGTTAAGAGACTTTTTCATATTTTTACAGAATGAATATGCTGGCTTTCAAAATGGCAAATAAAAAAAGAGAATGTCTCGTAAGACATTCTCTTTTTTTTTGTGTGTTATTTAGCGGCGTTTGCCGTTTCTTCCTGCTGTTGAATTTTATGAATTTCTGTATCGATTTTCTGCTTTTCCTGATCAGTCAGCTGATCATTGAATTTGAAAGCTGACATAAACATAAACACGACTGCAACGGCAACAAACGGCCAGATGGCTTTGACAAATTTCATCTTATATCACTCCATTATTTAGATTTTAGTTTGTCACTGTGATCGACATCAAAAGTCAGTTTTCCGTCTTCTACTTTCCATGCAAAATTAGAGTCTTTCGTCAGTTCGCGAATAATTGTTTTCTGTTTCAGACTGCCTTTTTTAACCGGGGCAGGTGTCGCTTCATGGATATCAATCGGCGTTACCTCAAAGTGTCCCGTTCCGTTTTTCTTCAAATGATACTGCACCAGCGCACTGTCTCTGGTTCTTGTCCAGCCTTGGTCAAACACAAAGTTCCCCAGACTGTAGAAAATGACGGTCCCGTTATAGACTTCGATCGGTTCAAGGACGTGCGGGTGATGGCCGACGATGATATCGGCACCTGCATCAGACATAGCTCTTGCCAATTGGCGCTGACGGTCATTCGGATCATTATCATACTCTTGTCCCCAGTGTGACTGTACAACTACGACATCAGCATGTTTTTTCGCTTCTGAAATCATAGGGATAAAGACTTCCGGATCTGCGGGAAGCACGCCCGGTGTATTCTTTTTAGCCGCGAAACCTTTGCCGGATACATCCGTGAATCCAAGGGTTGCGATTGTTACCCCATTTACTTCTTGATATGAGATATTCTTTTTCGCATCGCTCAAGCTGTATCCAGCCCCAACGATATCGAGGTTATGGTTCGAAAATTCTTCAAGTGTATCTTTCATGCCCTGTGCGCCGTAATCCATGGCATGGTTATTCGCGCCGTTAAGGACCGTGAAATTCATATCCTTCAGGACTTTTACGGATTCCTTGTTTGTCTGCAGATGAATTTCTTTTTCTGCTTCTTTATAGTTCTTTTTATAAGTTACCGGGTTTTCAAAGTTTCCGGCTACGTAGTCTGATGCTTTAAAGATAGGCTCAACGTATTGAAAAATACTGCTTACCCCTTTTTGTTCCGTTACTCTCTCAACATAGCGCCCCATCATAATATCGCCTACAAATGAGGCTGAAAGAACGTCATCTGAATAGGTTTTAACCTTTGGCGTCTCTGCTTTGCCTGCCCACATAAAAGCAAACATGAGGACAAAAACGATCGGAATCGCGATAAATACGTGCTTATTGGTTTTCTTTTTTTGCTGTTTTGTCAGCTTCAGCAGCTTTTCATGAAAGCTCAGTTCTTTTTTCATCGTTTGACACACCTTACATTAAATTAAGTAGTAAACAAACATGATAGCAAAGGTCGCTCCGCTTAATAGCAGCGTGCTTCCGAACGTAATTGTTAATCCTTGTTTCTGAATGGTATTGGCAATTAAACCTGGCACGATAATGCCGATTCCTCGAAATTCTGCGATTTCAAATGGTACAATCGGGTATAGAAAATCAAAGGCAATTTTCAGGACGATCCCTGTGATCAGCATGGCAGCGAATTTTCTGCGTCCATACAAAATCATAAACTTGGATAAACCGAATTTCACAATGACATAGGTGAGCAAACTGACTAATAATACGAGTAAAATAAAGACCGGCTGATTAAACACAAGTCCTAAATACCCCGGTACAACAAGCCCTGCCGGCACAATCCCTGTTTTTTCCGCAAAAATTAAACTGAGTAGTACACCTAAAATTAGTGCAATGTATAAATCTGATCCGAACATGTCTGCATTTCCTCCTAGCTTACGAGCTGCTTAACCTTATATTCGTGGATTTTTTCAATTAACGGCTCTGCGGCACCATGAATGTTGCCGACGCCATATATGACACGGTTGTGCATTCTTTTCTTTAACAATTCCATAATTTCTTCCGTTGATTTGTACTCTAGATCATGCAGTTTGTCTGCAGGAATTTTACCTTCTTCATAAGCTTTTACGATTGGTTCTGTTGTTTCACCGATTAAGATCAGTTCACTTGCTTCAATATAAGGCAATACGTCATTTGCGAATTGCTGTGTCCGATCCACACGGTCTGCGCGGCAGTTCATAATGATGATCGGATCATCGGTCGGATAACCGATTTCTTTTACACGTTTCCATATATTCAAAGTAGAAGAAGCGTCGTTTGCGGCAAACCCATTAACAAAGTGCCCAGGCTCGCTCGGACTGATCAGCGGAAGAATTCTCATTGCTCCCGGATCTGGCGGCGCATTCAGCATTCCTTTAAACGCTGTTTCTTCATCAATGCCGAGTGCTTGAGCTACACCCAATGCGAGAGAAGCGTTATCAGGGAATACCATATATTCAAATTTACGAAGATATTCATCAGTAATTTTCGAGTTATCAGCAATGATGACTTTTGTGTTTCGCTCTTTGGCTTTTTGTTTAAAGAACTCGGTATATTCACTATCTGTAATGACAAGATGGCCATTATAAGGAATAGTAGCGGTAAACGCTTCTGCAATTTCATCAAGCGTCGGCCCCATGACATCCATATGATCTTCCAGCACGTTTACGATGACACCGATATTAGCTTGAAGAAGTTCTTCCTGAAAGATAATTTGATAGTCCGGATTAACGGCCATACATTCACTGACGAGGGCGTTGGCTCCTCTTTCTACCGTTTCTCTCATGACTTCTTTTTGTTCGCCGATATTCGGTCCCTGAGGTTTCCGTTTAATCGGCTTTTCCTCCGGTGTATCCCAATAGATCATTCTTGCATCCGTTCCTGTCGTTTTTCCGACAGTTTTGTAACCGGCTTCTATTAATATTCCGGTTGTCAGCCTTGTCACAGTGGACTTTCCTCGGATGCCGTTAATATTCACTCGAACAGGGAGGGCATCAATGTTTTTCTGATGTCGCCGTTTTTCTAATATTCCGATGACCAGTATGACAGCACAGGCTATAATGAGTAACCACATTGCTTATCGACATCTCCTTCTATATTGTTGTAAATTCATTCATCAGTATATAGAATCACTATGAATTCTCAATCGGCATTATGTAACATAATCTCCCCTAATCTACTGAGCCAAACTTCTCTTTTGAAAGAGATTTTGTACCTACAAAGTGTTCTCTATTTTTGGAAATCGACAGGACTTACATCTTATCGATTTTTTTAATACTAAAAACGAATGCGCTTTCATTTACCAAATGATTTCCTTCTGGACGTTTAGTCACACCTTGAATGTTCAGTTTAATATGCATTTCAAATCAATCTTTTTTCAGGCCCGGTATATCAGGCTTTTGCTGATACAATGCGTGTTTCCGGTTCTTATGAACATAAAATTATTTCTGCCTGTTTCTTAAGGATAAGGTCATAATGTCATCCTTTCTGCACGGAATAGACAATATTAGGCCCATTCCAAATTGACTAATGGCCCCTGCAATAAAAACGGCAAACAAACAGGTCCAGGTTCTCTAACATAATTAAACATTTTCTGGGCGGATAGTCTAATCTGTTTCACCCTATTTACAGGTCTAAACGCATGACTTTGAAACAATTTTAATAAAACTTAATATTCGTTCATGAAATGTTCATCCAGATTTGTGAAGACTTTGTCAAAAAAAGCGTGAATATCTTTAAATTCTCATATTTATACACCATTTACAGTTCGGTTTGCTATATCGCCATGTTTTATTTTTTTCTTATTGCCAATAAAGGAATGTTCATGATAATCTATCTATGTAAACGGTTACACAAATGAGGAGGAGCTGTGTTGGCTACAATTAAAGATGTCGCGGGAGCCGCGGGCGTCTCAGTTGCAACGGTCTCCCGCGTCCTGAATGACAACGGCTATGTCCATGAAGAAACGAGAACACGTGTGATGGCCGCCATGGAGAAGCTGAACTATTATCCGAACGAAGTCGCCAGGTCTCTTTATAAAAGAGAATCCAGGCTGATCGGGCTTTTGCTTCCGGACATTACAAACCCTTTCTTCCCCCAGCTTGCCCGCGGCGCGGAGGATGAATTGAACCGGGAAGGCTATCGGCTTATTTTCGGCAACAGTGACGAGGAATTAAATAAAGAACTTGAATACCTTCAAACCTTTAAACAAAATCATGTCGCAGGTATTATTGCTGCAACAAATTATCCGCATCTTGAGGAATACAGCGGCATTGATCAGCCAGTCGTTTTCCTGGACAGAACGCCTGAAGGCGCTCCTTCTGTATCCAGTGACGGACATACCGGAGGAAAATTAGCAGCGGAAGCAATTGTTCATGGAAAAAGCAAACACATTACGCTCCTGAAGGGCCCTGCTCACCTGCCGACTGCCCAAGACCGCTTTCACGGCGCTTTAGAGGTATTACAGCAGGCGGGTGTTGATTTTCAGATCATCGAGACGGCGTCCTTTTCTTTTAAGGATGCACAGGCACTGGCAAAGGAGCTGTTTGTCTTATATCCTGAGACAGACGGGGTAATTGCCAGTAATGACATTCAAGCAGCGGCTGTTTTGCATGAAGCTTTGCGGCGCGGGAAAAAAGTGCCCGGGGATATTCAAATTATCGGCTACGATGATATTCCCCAAAGCGAGCTGCTGTTTCCGCCGCTGTCAACGATTAAACAGCCGGCATATGACATGGGTAAAGAAGCGGCTAAACTTCTTTTGAGCATCATAAAAAAACAGCCTCTCGCAGAAACGGCGATTCAAATGCCCGTCATGTATATAAGAAGAAACACGACAAGAAAGGAAGAAAACGATGCGTAATATTTGTGTAATTGGAAGCTGTTCTATGGATTTGGTGGTCACCTCAGACAAACGCCCAAACGCGGGCGAAACCGTACTGGGTACTTCATTTCAAACTGTGCCGGGCGGTAAAGGTGCGAATCAGGCTGTTGCCGCCGCCAGACTCGGCGCCAATGTTTTTATGATTGGCAAGGTTGGTGACGATCATTATGGAACAGCCATCATGAATAATTTAAAAGCAAACGGTGTTCGCACCGACTATATGGAACCGGTTACACATAAAGAAAGCGGCACCGCCCACATCGTGCTTGCCGAAGGTGATAACAGTATTGTCGTCGTTAAAGGTGCGAATGATGAGATCACCCCACCTTATGCGATAGACGCTCTTGAAAAGCTTGAAAATATCGATATGGTTCTGATTCAGCAGGAAATCCCGGAAGAAACGGTTGATGAAGTGTGCAGATACTGCCATTCTCACGACATCCCGATCATGCTTAACCCGGCACCGGCCCGCCCGCTGAAGCAGGAAACCATTGACCATGCCACCTATCTTACGCCGAATGAACATGAGGCGGCGATCTTATTTCCGGAGCTGACGGTTTCTGCAGCATTGGCGCTTTATCCGGCGAAGCTCTTTATCACTGAAGGCAAACAAGGCGTGCGCTATTCATCCGGCAGCAAAGAGCGGATCATCCCTTCCTTTCCTGTTGAGCCTGTCGATACAACCGGGGCGGGTGATACGTTTAACGCGGCTCTTGCAGTGGCCATGGCGGAGGGAAAAGATATTGAAGCTGCATTACGGTTCGCAAACCGCGCCGCCTCCCTATCTGTATGTTCTTTCGGCGCTCAAGGCGGAATGCCGTCCAGAAAAGAAGTAGAGGAGCTGCTGTCATGAAAAAACACGGTTTACTGAACAGTCATCTTGCCAAGCTATTGGCTGACCTTGGCCATACTGACAAAATTGTTATCGCTGATGCAGGGCTGCCCGTTCCTGACGGCGTGCTGAAAATTGATCTCTCACTGAAGCCGGGTTTCCCGGCTTTCCGGGATGTAACCGCAGTGCTGGCAGATGAAATGGCGGTTGAAAAAGTAATTGTCGCATCCGAAATAAAGGTATCCAATCCAGAAAATGCGAGTTTTATAGAAACCCTTTTTTCTGAAGAGGCAGTTGACTGCCTTCCCCACGAGGAATTTAAGGAGCTGACTAAAGAAGCTAAAGCTATCATACGAACAGGAGAATTCACACCATACGCCAACTGCATCCTGCAGGCGGGTGTGCTTTTCTAGAAAGGAGGACCGATATGCAAATCGAAATGAATGACATTCATAAAGCATTCGGAAAAAACCAGGTGCTTTCAGGTGTGTCCTTTCAGCTCAAGCCCGGCGAAGTTCACGCACTGATGGGAGAAAACGGCGCCGGCAAGTCCACCCTGATGAACATCCTGACTGGTCTGCACAAACTGGACAAAGGACGGATCACCATAAATGGTAACGAGACGTATTTCTCCAACCCAAAGGAAGCCGAGCAGCACGGAATCGCCTTCATCCATCAGGAACTGAATATCTGGCCGGACATGTCCGTACTTGAGAATCTATTTATCGGAAAAGAAATGTCAACGAAATTTGGTATTTTACAAACCGGAAAAATGAAAGCGCTAGCAAAGGAACAATTTGATAAACTATCCGTCTCTCTTTCACTTGATCAAGAAGCGGGTGAATGCTCCGTCGGACAGCAGCAGATGATTGAAATCGCAAAAGCGCTCATGACAAATGCCGAGGTGATCATTATGGATGAACCTACCGCGGCTTTGACTGAACGGGAAATCAGCAAGCTGTTTGACGTCATTACGGCTTTAAAAAAGAACGGTGTTTCCATTGTATACATTTCACATCGAATGGAAGAAATTTT
Source organism: Bacillus sp. XT-2 (assembly GCF_025696525.1). Classification (NCBI taxonomy): domain Bacteria; kingdom Bacillati; phylum Bacillota; class Bacilli; order Caryophanales; family Bacillaceae; genus Bacillus; species Bacillus sp. XT-2. The sequence goes on along the minus strand of NZ_JAHVOC010000002.1, from coordinate 488,905 downwards.
TACGATTTGCGACAGAATCACCATCATGCGTGACGGAAAAACCGTTGATACAACAAACATTTCAGAAACAAATTTTGACGAGGTCGTGAAAAAAATGGTCGGACGTGAGTTGACGGAACGGTATCCTAAACGCGTCCCTTCACTCGGAGACAAAATATTTGAGGTGAAAAACGCCTCCTCAAAAGGAAGCTTTGAAGATATCAGCTTTTATGTCCGTTCCGGTGAAATTGTCGGCGTTTCCGGTTTAATGGGAGCCGGACGAACCGAAATGATGAGAGGACTGTTCGGCATTGACCGGCTCGATTCGGGTGAGATTTGGATTGCAGGAAAAAAGACTGCTATTAAAAATCCGTATGATGCTATGAAAAAAGGGCTCGGTTTTATTACGGAAAACCGCAAGGATGAAGGACTGCTGCTCGACACATCTATTCGGGAAAATATTGCGCTGCCCAATTTGGCCAGTTTTTCTCCAAAGGGCATCATTGATCACAAGCGGGAAGCAGAGTTTGTAGACCTTCTCATAAAACGCCTGACCATCAAAACGGCTTCACCAGAAACGCACGCGCGCCATTTGTCTGGCGGCAACCAGCAAAAGGTCGTGATTGCCAAGTGGATTGGCATCGGCCCAAAAGTGCTCATATTGGATGAGCCGACAAGAGGCGTGGATGTGGGCGCGAAACGGGAAATCTATACGCTGATGAATGAGCTCACTGAACGCGGTGTCGGCATCATTATGGTGTCATCAGAGCTGCCGGAAATACTCGGGATGAGTGACAGAATCATCGTCGTCCATGAAGGCAGAATCAGCGGAGACATCGAAGCGCGTGAAGCGACACAAGAACGAATTATGACACTTGCCACGGGAGGGCGGTAACATGAAAACGGAACAACTGAAGCAAACAAAACAAAAACAGATTCACTTCGATGGCGTCATGCAGAAGCTCGGCCCGTTTCTCGGTTTATTTATTCTCGTTATGATCGTATCGATTTTAAACCCGAGCTTCCTGGAGCCTTTGAATATTTTAAACCTGCTTCGGCAGGTGGCAATTAACGGATTGATCGCATTCGGCATGACCTTCGTTATTTTAACTGGCGGCATTGATCTTTCTGTCGGGGCTATTCTCGCCCTGTCCAGCGCCTTAGTCGCGGGTATGATTGTATCTGGTGTCGACCCGATTCTCGCCGTCATCATAGGCTGTCTGATCGGCGCTCTTCTAGGGATGATCAACGGACTGTTAATCACAAAAGGGAAAATGGCCCCTTTTATCGCGACGCTTGCGACCATGACTGTCTTCCGCGGACTTACTCTTGTGTATACAGACGGAAACCCGATCACAGGGCTTGGCACTAACTATGCCTTTCAGCTGTTCGGCCGCGGTTATTTCTTAGGAATTCCAGTACCTGCAATTACAATGGTTCTCGCCTTTGTTATCCTTTGGGTGCTGCTTCACAAAACGCCGTTCGGGCGCCGGACATACGCAATTGGCGGCAATGAAAAAGCGGCACTCATCTCAGGCATAAAAGTCACACGTGTAAAAGTCATGATTTATGCTTTAGCCGGTCTATTATCCGCCCTTGCCGGCGCGATTTTGACTTCCCGTCTCCACTCAGCACAGCCGACAGCTGGAGAATCATATGAACTGGATGCCATCGCGGCGGTTGTCTTAGGCGGAACGAGTCTTTCCGGGGGCCGCGGGCGCATTGTCGGAACGTTAATCGGGGTGCTGATTATCGGCACACTCAATAACGGACTCAACCTGCTTGGCGTCTCATCATTTTATCAGCTGGTTGTTAAAGGGATTGTCATTTTAATCGCGGTATTATTAGACCGCAAAAAGTCAGCATAGGAGGGTTTTACATGAAAAAGGCTGTATCCGTCATTTTGGCGCTGTCACTGTTTGTATTGAGCGCCTGTTCGCTTGAGCCTCCCCAATGGGCGAAGCCGTCAAACTCAGATAATAAAAAGGAATTTACCATCGGCTTGTCGATCTCAACGCTTAACAATCCCTTTTTTGTTTCTTTAAAAAAGGGAATTGAAAAAGAAGCGGAAAAGCGTGGAATGAAGGTCATCATCGTCGATGCACAAAATGATTCCTCCAAGCAGACAAGTGATGTGGAGGACTTAATTCAGCAAGGCGTTGATGCCCTGTTAATCAATCCAACTGATTCTTCGGCTATTTCAACGGCAGTAGAGTCTGCAAATTCGATTGGTGTGCCTGTCGTCTCCATCGACCGGTCAGCTGAACAAGGCAAAGTAGAAACCCTCGTGGCTTCAGACAATGTAAAAGGCGGAGAAATGGCCGCAGAGTTCATCGCAGACAAGCTTGGAAAAGGTGCTAAGGTGGCGGAGCTTGAAGGCGTTCCGGGTGCCTCCGCTACACGGGAACGCGGTTCAGGCTTTCACAAAATCGCAGATCAAAAGCTGGACGTTGTCACAAAACAATCAGCTGACTTTGACCGCACTAAAGGCCTGACTGTCATGGAAAACCTGCTCCAAGGACACCCGGATATCCAAGCGGTTTTCGCTCATAATGATGAAATGGCGCTTGGAGCTCTCGAAGCGATTAACAGCTCCGGCAAAGATATTTTAGTCGTCGGTTTTGACGGAAATAAGGATGCGATTTCTTCGATTAAAAACGGTAAGCTCTCAGCCACTGTCGCTCAGCAGCCTGAATTGATCGGTAAACTGGCAACGGAAGCAGCGAATCAGATTTTACATGGAAAGAAAGTAAAGAAAACAATATCAGCGCCTCTGAAACTGGAAACGAAAAAATAATGCAAAGGATCAGATCTTTATCTGATCCTTTTTTATGTTTAGCAACCGGCCAAAACGTGAAAGGAATAATAGAAATGATTATTTCTCTTATGTGAGGAGAGGAACGCAATGAACAAACCCACGAAAGTACTGTCTACACTTGCACTTGCAGCCGGAATAACTGCGGCTTCTGCAGGCGGCGCAAACACAATTCATGCACAACAGCCAGAAACAAACGTAAGCATTGATGATTTATACAGCTATCCGATTGATTCCTACTTGGTTTCAGCAGAGGCTCTGAATGTCAGAACAAAGGCCTCCGCTTCAAGCGCTAAAGCCGACACCCTTCATCTGGGCGACAGCTTAAAGCTCATTTCGTTTTCAAACGCTGATTGGGCAAAGGTTCATTACAAAAACGGAAAGACAGGCTTTGTCTCTACTCATTACATTGTAAAGGCAGCGACAACGGTAAAAACCAAAACAAAGACGAAAGCATATACATCCGCTGAAGGAAAAAGCATCAAGACACTCCCGGCTAACACAAGCGTATCTTTTTTAGGCTGGAGTAAAACAAAAAAAGGCGGCTTTGACTTTGATTGGGTCTATGTAGATTACGGCGGTAAGACAGGTTATATCAAAACAAAGGACCTGCAAATGACAAAATAACCGAAAGGGATTCCGTTTACAGAACGGAATCCCTTTTTTCTTCGCTAATTATGGATTGAATTGTCGCATTCAAAATATTTCTCAGGAAATATTGTCGTATGCCGTGTCGAAATCTATACATGATCAACAGCATTTTTGTTTACGTTAAAGGATGGAGGTGGAAAAATGGATCAATTTGAAGCTGCATATGAATCGTATAAATCCAAACAAACAAATATCGATCAGCCAGTTGATACGTCCGGAAAAGAAGAAATTATCGCGGTCAGAAGAAATGAGGAAGACAATATTATCGCGGTGAAAACGAACACAGGAAGAGAACTGGACTATCCCACTGCGCTATCAGAAGCAAAAGCGGGAAAGATCGCTCACGTTGATGTATTTCATAAATACGGACGTGACATTTTAAGAAGTGAACCAGACGGCATAAAGGATAATAACCTATCTGAATTACCCGATTTTTAATAGAGAAAGCCCTGTCCCATTCCGGACAGGGCGTTTCTTTTTTAAGAAAAAGGCTGCTGGATATAATCAGCTAACCGTTTTGCACTGATCGCAATATCCTCAGCATTGGCGTATTTCACGCCATAAAACACATATGGCGGGAGATATGTCATGCCAATCAGATTGCTTGTCGCCTGAAACGGCTTCAGGAGCTCACTGATCGAATAATGATTCCCTCCGCCCGCCTGATACTTTTCCGCTTCGCTTCCTGTGGAAACAGCCAGCATCAGCTCTTTGCCATGCAGAGCTTTCCCTTCTGACCCGAAGGCCCAGCCGTATGTCAGCACAAGATCCTGCCATTTTTTAAGAAGCGGCGGTGAGCTGTACCAATAAAGCGGGAATTGGAAAACAATCCGATCGTATTGCTCGCATAGCTGCTGCTCTTTGGCAACATCAATGGCTTCATCCGGATATTCCTTATAAAGCTCCCGTACAGTGATATTGTCATGTTTACTTAATTCCTCTGCCCACGCCTTATTGACGACTGAGGTTTCCATTTGAGGATGAACAGCCAAAACCAGTATTTTCAATGAGACCCACACCTTTATCATTTTAATGTTATTTTAACTAAAATCAGGTAAAGTGCCAAATAAAAAGCAAGCCCTGCACATGTGCGGGCTTGCTTTTTTTATTCTGGGCTTCCTTCAGTCGTTTCGATATCTTTGGCGAAATCCGGGTTATCCAGATTGGCATTAAAGAAATCTGGTGTATTTGGAAGTCTGAGATTCATGTTCATTTTTTGAGAAATCGTAACCGTGCAATCCTCAAGCACATAATCAAAGACGTGTCCGCCTGAATTTCGTCCTTCGTCAATGAAGTGCAGGTGATAGCCAGAAACGGCGATTCCGTTCGCATAAGCAGGAGTCAAGAAACCAACGATTGTGCCTCTGATGTTGTCGAAGTTGAAAATCGGCTGTGTTTTAACCGCTTCAATCATTGGCACATATGGTTTTTCTTGCAGTTCTACCGTTCTTGTCTGCACTTTTTTAAACAATCCGTCAATACGGATGGCATAAAATAGGTTTTTACTTGGCAGAATGCTGTTGATTTCTTTTTCAAATTCTTCACGTGTCATTTTCGCATCAATTTTGTGCGTCATATCCGGTGTAAAGAACGTAAATGAGCAAAACGGAGAGCGGTCTCCGCTTTGCACAGGTGTCGCAGTGCCGTCGGAACGAAGACGGTAAAATTCGCCGTCAAATCCAATCAGCTCTCCATCAAGCTTGTTAAAAGTCCCGATACCGAAGTCTCCGTATTTCGGAATATCTGACAGTTCAAAATCGCCGTCATATACTCCGTCTAAAAGAGAAGTCATTGTTGATACTTGATAAATTTGGCTAACGGGCTGTTCTTTTTTGCCGCGGCTCAGCATTTGAATGTTGCTTTCTTGTTTCATATTCCCTTCACTCCTTTAGTAATGTGCTGTTCTTCGAAAACAGTGTCTTGGTGCGCAGAGTGCTAGAGAGCTTTTGTTTTCATCAGTTCTCCAAATTCTTTTGGGAGCTTGTCACTCGCTAAATTAACGTTATCACTGTAGTCAACTGGGACATCAATGATAACAGGGCCTTCAGCATTCATGGCTTGACGCAGAACATCTTCCAGCTGGTCTGGTGATTCGACACGCAAACCGGTTGCCCCGAAGCTTTCCGCATATTTCACGATATCGATGTTTCCGAACTCGACTGCAGATGTACGATTGTATTTTTTCAATTGCTGGAATGCAACCATGTCATATGTGCTGTCGTTCCATACAAGGTGTACAATTGGAGCTTTTAAGCGCACCGCTGTCTCTAACTCCATTGCCGAGAATAAGAAACCGCCGTCACCAGAGACAGAAACGACTTTTTCTCCCGGTTTCACCAATGAAGCACCGATTGCCCACGGAAGCGCAACACCAAGTGTTTGCATACCGTTACTGATCATTAATGTTAACGGCTCATAGCTGCGGAAATAACGGGACATCCAAATCGCGTGTGAACCGATATCGCATGTCACTGTGACGTTATCATCGACTGCATTTCGTAATGCTTTAACGATTTCAAGAGGATGCAGTCTGTCTGATTTCCAATCTGCAGGCACCTGCTCTCCCTCATGCATATATTCTTTTAGATCAGAAAGGATTTTTTGCTCACGTTCCGCAAAATCCACTTTTACAGCATCATGTTCGATATGATCCAAAGTAGATGGGATATCCCCGATCAATTCAAGCTCAGGCTGGTAAGCATGATCAATGTCAGCCAGAATCTCATCCAGATGGATAATCGTCCGGTCTCCATTGACATTCCAGAATTTCGGATCGTATTCAATTGGGTCATAGCCGATTGTCAGAACAACATCAGCCTGCTCAAGCAGCAGATCGCCCGGCTGGTTGCGGAATAAACCGATACGGCCGAAATATTGATCCTCTAACTCTCTTGTAAGAGTCCCGGCAGCCTGATATGTTTCTACGAATGGAAGCTGAACCTTTTTCAAAAGCTTGCGAACCGCTTTAATCGCTTCAGGTCTTCCGCCTTTCATTCCGACTAAAACAACAGGAAGTTTTGCTGTTTGGATTTTTGCGATAGCCGCACTGATTGCATCATCTGGTGCAGGGCCAAGTTTTGGCGCTGCCACTGCACGCACGTTTTTGGTGTTTGTGACTTCATTCACAACATCTTGCGGAAAGCTCACAAAAGCGGCCCCAGCCTGACCTGCTGACGCTGCTCTAAATGCATTTGTAACAGCTTCCGGTATGTTTTTTACGTCTTGAACCTCTACACTGTATTTTGTAATCGACTGAAATAACGCCGCATTATCCAATGATTGATGAGTCCGTTTTAAACGATCGGCACGGATAACATTCCCAGCAAGCGCAACGACAGGGTCACCTTCAGTGTTTGCAGTCAGCAGTCCCGTTGCCAGGTTAGAAGCACCCGGTCCTGATGTGACTAAAACGACTCCCGGTTTTCCAGTTAAACGGCCTACAGCCTGCGCCATAAATGCCGCATTTTGTTCATGCCGTGCAACAATGATCTCAGGCCCTTTATCTTGTAAAGCGTCAAATACCGCATCAATTTTTGCACCTGGAATGCCAAATACATGTGTGACACCTTGCTCCACTAAGCAATCAACAACAAGCTCCGCCCCTCTGTTTTTCACAAGGGATTTTTGTTCTTTTGTTGCTTTTGTCAACACCCTCACTCCTTATTATGCATTTTAAACATAAAAATTTAAATAAATCTTGTGATACGTTTCACTATACACTCTTTGGAAATTGACCTCCAATATCAATTCGACTTATGATTAATATGTATTACGAATTATTAACCTAAGAAAGGAATGCATATTGATGGAGCTTCGCCACCTTCAATACTTTATCGCAGTTGCCGAAGAGCTTCATTTCGGGAAAGCTGCGCTTCGGCTGAACATGACACAGCCTCCTCTCAGCCAGCAGATCAAACAGCTGGAGAAAGAAGTCGGGGTGACGCTTCTGAAGAGGACAAAACGATTTGTGGAGCTAACCGCAGCCGGAGAAATATTTTTAAATCACTGCCGCACGGCTTTGATGCAAATTGATCAAGCGATTGAATTGGCACAGCGGACGGCTCGCGGCGAGCACGGCCATCTCGTTATCGGTTTTGTCGGATCAGCTACATATGAATTTCTGCCGCCGATTGTCCGGGAATATCGTAAAAAATTCCCATCAGTAAAAATAGAATTACGTGAAATATCCTCGTTTAGGCAGCAAGAGGAGCTGCTAAAGGGCAACATTGATATTGGTATACTTCATCCTCCTTTACAGCACACAGCATTGCATACTGAAATCGCCCAAAGCAGCCCTTGTGTTTTAGCTTTGCCTAAACAACATCCGTTAACATCTAAGGAAGCCATTACAATTGAAGATTTGAGAGATGAACCGATTATTACTGTAGCCAAGGAAGCATGGCCTACTTTATACGTTGATTTCATCCAATTTTGTGAGCAGGCTGGCTTTAAGCCAAACATTGTACAAGAAGCGACTGAATATCAAATGGTCATTGGATTAGTCAGCGCCGGCATCGGGATTACATTTGTACCTTCCTCAGCTAAAAAATTATTTAACTTGGATGTGACTTATCGAACAATAGATAAAATACAGCTGAATGCCGAATGGGTTATCGCCTATCGCAAAGACAATCAAAATCCGCTTTTGAAGCAATTTATTAATATTTCAAATTGTCAGCAGTTAAGAACTAAAGAGAGTGATGCAAGTACCTGAAATGATACTTGCAAACTCTTTTTTCTTTTGGGATTCTCATGGAATTTTAATTAATATAATATAATCGCTTAGTACAACTTCATATCAGTATACGTATACATACAGTACAAATAGTTGGCAAGGATACTAGTAAGCGTATGACAATCGTTTGATTTTAGAATGATAGTTAGAGAGGTGAAATATATTACACAGTTCACGAGTATATTAACATTGCTCGCTTTTTTCATAACAATGATTTTTATTTTCTGGAGACCGAAAGGATTAAATGAAGCTATCCCCGCGACAATAGGCGCTTTAATGGTGTTATTATGCGGAAGTGTGTCATTGACCGACTTAGGTGAAATAGGATCAAAAGTCACGGGTGCATCGGTCACAATTCTTGCCACTATGATCATGGCCATTGCATTAGAAAGTTTTGGGTTCTTTTATTGGGTGGCTGCAAAGCTGCTCCAACAATCCAGGGGATCAGGCATCAAGCTTTTTTGGTTAACCAATTCACTTTGCTTTTTAATGACCATTTTCCTAAATAATGATGGGAGCGTTTTGATCACAACCCCCATCCTTTTGCTGGTTTTAAAATATTTAGGTTTGAAAAAACATCAAAAAACCCCTTATCTCATAAGCGGCGTTTTAATAGCTACAGCCTCCAGCGCACCGATCGGCGTAAGTAATATTGTAAATTTAATTTCTCTCAAAATGATTGGAATGGATTTATATTTGCACACTGCCATGATGTTTGTCCCTAGTATGATGGGACTCATTTTTATGGCTTGTCTACTGTTTATTTTCTTTTATAAACGTCTTCCTAAAAGCCTGCCGGATATACCGAACCATTTTCAGTCTCTGCGACACAGAAGGTACCATCCCCTTCATTCGCCATCAGCTCCGATACCGGAACGAAATCAAACAAAGATAATGTTATTTGTACTCGCATTTGTTTTTCTCGTCAGAATCAGCTTATTTGCCGCGTCATATACCGGTATCTCCGTTCCTCTTGTCGCTGTCATCGGATCAATTATCCTTTTGGCCTGGAGATGGGTTTATTTCAAAACCTCTCCCAGAGACTTGCTCTTCAAGGCACCTTGGCACATTTTTATTTTTGCTTTTACTATGTATGTCCTCATTTATGGACTGCACAATATAGGATTTACTGAATTAATTGTAAATCATTTCAAACCGATAGTTTCTGGAAGCCTCTCCTACGCTACTTTTGTATCAGGTATCTCTACCTCTGTTTTTTCGAATCTATTCAACAACCATCCGGCTTTAATGATCAGTACTTTTACTTTAACAGAAATGAGCCTGAATCCTTCAACAGCAAAAATCATCTACTTGGCAAATATTATTGGCAGTGATATTGGTTCCTTATTATTACCTATAGGAACATTAGCAACACTTATTTGGATGCATATTTTAAAACAGCATGATGAAAGTATTTCTTGGGGTGAATATTTAAAAACAACCATTTTAATCATTCCGCTGACTGTTCTTTTTACGTTAACATGTTTATATTTTTGGATCAGTTGGTTATTTCTTTAGCAGTGTATGAAATAAAAAACTGCCTTCTGCTATTCGAGGGCAGTTTATTTTCAGTAGAGGCTACGCTAGGGGAGATGCATTGTCTTTAGATGATTTAACTTCCAAATGATTGACTTTCCACTTGCGTTAATCAGCTCAATGATATTATTAGATACATCTTTTAACAGACCGACTTTTTCTGGCACTTCCCCCATATCAAATATAACCAATTGGCCAGTATATTTCTTGATCTGCTCCTCAAAATTACGTACAAGTGAAACACTGGAAGGTACGACAGGCAATTGAGAGTTGTCAAGAGTGTACGGCGTTTGCTCTGTTGAATAAGGGGTAAACCACTTTAAGTGATGCATAGATATGAAAAGTGTTTTAAATACAGGTGAAAAAAATACAATATAATCATTTAAAACACTTGTAACATATCCATGTATCGACCGATCCCCAGTTACATAAACTTCAATAAATTTGCCTTTCACATTGTTTAATGTGTTTCTGTAAGAAAAACTATTATTTTCCGCCTGCATTATTGTATCTTCCGGATCTCTTAAAATTGGTTTCCCAGTATTCGTATTTATTATTGCTTTGTTCATTTGATGGAGATGCAGCAAAGGAATATAAAGATAATTGCAGCCATTAAATATAACAAAAATATCCTGTCCAATATCTATAAGTGTGCCAACAAATCTTGTATCTCCTGAAATGACAACATCAACATCTGTGTCAAGAAATTGATTCAAACCTTTCACCATTCTCCCCCTTTAATTGAATGAAAAAGGGCATCACTTTATTGATGCACCTTCATTATCTATTAAAATTTGCGCTTCCAATGATAGTCTATCGTTTTGACAATCGTTTCATAGCTATAATCTTCCTTTTGGCTTCCGGTGCTATGATAATCTGAAGATCTTGGTGACCGATATGATTTGGATGAACTTTTGGTGTCTGATGAACGATCATATGTTGATGATTGATAATCTGAAGATCTTGATGACCAATATGATTTGGACGAACTTTTGGTGTCTGATGAATGATCATATTTTGACGATTGATAATCTGAAGATCTTGGTGACCGATATGATTTGGACGAACTGCTGGTATCTGACGAACGATCATATGTTGACGATTGATAATCTGAAGATCTTGATGATCGTTTATTTGATTTGGACGAACTGCTGGTGTCTGATGAACGATCATATGTTGATGATTGATAATCTGAAGATCTTGATGATCGTTTATTTGATTTGGACGAACTTGATGAGCTATGTGATTTTGAAGATGTTAACGAATTACTGTCCCCCTCTTCTTCTTGTTTTTGTTTCTGGTCTATATCATTTTTGCTTTCTTCTTTATCATCATGTTCTTTCTTTTGATTGTTAGAGCCTTTTGGGCCTAAGCTGATGCTCTTGATATGAAAAGGATATATGCGAAGCACTTCTTGATTTTTCACTAAAGTATAATGACCATCCGCATTATCTACGAGGATACCTTCAATTGCTTCTGGTCCTCCTCGATTAATCGAAACCCATTTATGAGTTAAACTCTTAAAAACTTCGTTTAGGTTATCAGCTTCCAAGACACTTGGCGTATGTCCTTCTTTATTTAAAGCGGACTCATGTTTACTTATGCTTTTGATGTGATGAATATTAAAATAAACTACTCCATCCTCACTTGTGTTTAACGCAGCGTAATCATCTCCTAGCCACACCAAACTTCCTTTTTTAGATTCCGGACCACCTTGATTTAATTGAACGGATTGGTTCATTAATTGTCCGATTAAGCTGTGAAAATCATCAGCATCAGCCATTTCTGCCGTCTCAATTGTTGTTGTGCTATTATTGGTATCCTCTGTAATACTTTTTACATGATCCAATTGATAATAAATGGTTTTTTTTCAGTTTGTAAAGCGATATAATCTGATTTTACAGCTACCAATTTTCCTTTTTTAGATTCGGGACCTCCTCGATATACAGTGACAATTTTATCTTGCATTGAATGCAAAAAATGATAGTAAGATATATCATGATTTGAATAATTTTTAGTTCTCCTCTTGCTCATTCATTACCCTCCTAGTCATTTATACATAGATGATAAATATATTGCATATATACGTGTCACAGTTATTTCTTGAACTAATTCAATAGCCTAATTGTCTGATTTTCAGCGAATACCTATAATCATGGATTCACAAAATACTTAAATTGCTTTTGATGTATTGTGAACGATTTTTAATATACTCAAAAATCACTTCCGGCTCACGGTCAAAACGTTCAATATCACTCTTTTTATATGGGTCCATCAGGACAAACGGCCTGATTTGATCATAAAGCGCCAATATTTTTGGTTTCATATATTCAATGGTAAAGAGAGATCGGAGCGTTTTTTCTAACAGATGCTTGTAGGACCTGCGAAAATCGGGTTCATCCAAAATGCGAGCGGTTAATGTATTAAACCCTTGAATTCTTACGTAATCTGCAGCCATCCGCCCCCCATGGATATCCCTGCCCCAGGTTGCGTCATAGTCCCAAGGAATCACTTCAAATAATCCGGTTTCCCCGCTTCTATACAAAGCGTAATTATGGACAAACCCGTCATAGTTTGAGGTGAACACAATGCCAGCCAGCCAGCGCAAATACTTATCAATATTCACATGCTTTGTCACTTCTGTTTTAAATTGGGCTTTAGGGACAGTATTAATTTTAAAGATCATATCCTGCAAATAAAAATCATCTTCCTCAGTCCCCGTCTTCTTTTCATACCCATGCTCAAGCGACTTCTTCGTTTCCCTCTCCAAATCACTCACGAGAGAAAAATTAGCATCATCATCTACCGCGTAAAAAATCGCTCCGTCCGCCAGCTTCCTTTTCCTTAAATAATATTCATCCACGGATTCAAGCTCAAGATACACTCCTTCATTCTTTCCATTTACCTTTAAAAACACAAATTCTGCCCTTGGAGACAGCGTCCCCAGCTCTGAGAAAAAATCGAGAGACAATTTGTTTCTTATCATGGAAGGATCTTTATATTCCGCATTCAAGTGAACCTCGCGGGCGCCGCGAAATGTTTTCGGCTGATAATAGGAAATATGGTACGACTTCTTTTTGAAATCTCTAATATGAGATCCGCGATAAGCGATGTCGATATCAAATCTTTTCTGATTCACTTTCAACACAGCCGGAACCGGTTCATCGTCCCATATATCCTTTTTTAATTCCCGTAAGTCTTTTGGATGAATAAACAGCTGATAAAGAGGCAAATTTGATTGATTCTTCATCCGTAGTCCCCCTTCAAAATTAGGCTTTTATTTTTGTGAGATCTCAGCGGAACACTTATACACTTTTTACAATCGTGCGTACTATGTGTGTAGTAAGGATCTTCATCCTTAAACAAATTAAAAAAAGGAGGATTTCAATTGGGCCACTATTCCCATTCTGATATCAAAGAAGCGGTGAAATCCGCAAAAAAAGAAGGTTTAAAAACTTATTTATACCAAGAGCCTCGTGGAAAAAAACGCAGTCATAAAAAGTCGCACCGCTCTCACAAAAAATCTCGCAGCCATAAAAAATCTTACTGTTCACACAAAAAATCTCGCAGCCATAAAAAATCTTACTGTTCACACAAGAAATCTCGCAGCCATAAAAAATCTTACTGCTCACACAAGAAATCTCGCAGCCATAAAAAATCTTACTGCTCACACAAGAAATCTCGCAGCCATAAAAAATCTTACTGCTCACACAAGAAATCTCGCAGCTACAAAAAATCATTCTGTTCGCACAGAAAATCTCGCAGCTACAAAAAATCATTCTGTTCGCACAGAAAATCTCGCAGCTACAAAAAATCATTCTGTTCACACAGAAAATCTCGCAGCTACAAAAAGTCGTACCGCTCTCGCAAAAAACACTGGAAAAATGATCATCATCGCAAAAAAGATGATTACGACAGCAAAAAAGAGTTCTGGAAAGACGGCAATTGCTGGGTAGTCAAAAAGAAATATAAATAATGAAACTGTCATCATAGGCTCCGGCATACGTACGGTAGCCTATTTTCTAATTCCCCTATATCAGTTATATGTCATGACATAGCATATGCAACCCGCATCATTTGGTTTCCTTGAATGGATTTCGTTATAATCATGGTACTCTTACAATAAAGGCGGTGTTGTTGTGTACATATTTCAAGCAGAAGAGCTTAGTGCCAAAGAGACGTATAAGCTGCTGTCAGGAGCCGTTATTCCGCGCCCGATCGCATTTGTTACAACACTTTCTTCAGGCGGGGCAATCAATGCGGCACCTTTCAGTTTCTATAACGTGGTCAGCTCAGATCCTCCGCTACTCAGTATTTCTGTTAACCGATCAGAAGGCCGGCAAAAAGACACAGCCAGAAACGCGATAGAAAACGGTGAATTTGTCGTCCATGTCAGTGATGAAGCCATCATTGAAGACATCAATGAAACGGCGGCAAGTTTAGGGCCGGACGAAAGTGAAATGACACGCACCTCTCTCCATTGTGTAGAGAGCACGGCTGTTTCGGTGCCCGGCATTCAAGAAGCCCGCATTCGTTTTGAATGCAAGCTCGAACGGCATATCACCTTCGACAATGATCATGGTGTGACCACGGCTGATCTGCTTATTGGCAGAGTTGTCTGTTTTCACCTCGATGAGAAGGTGTATGACGCAGAAAAAGGGTATATTTTGACGGACGAATTAAAGCCGGCTTCCAGATTAGCCGGAAACCATTATGCAAAGCTCGGTGAAGAATTTACATTGATTCGTCCGAGTTCATAAAAGGACTATTTATATAGAAGAAACTAGTCAAAAAGACACCGTTATTCAAAAAAGCCGGCGCAGCATGTGTCTGGCTTTTTTTGTTTGTAGGAATCACATTTGCACAAACCGTTTGCACTGATTTGGTCTTATAAATTCAGATGCTCCCCATTACAATTGAAATAAGCCCGCACGAAGAGAAGGACGGCAGACTGATATCACCTGCACATAAGGAGCTGATGGGCATGCCTTTAGACCAAAGAAGATCAGCCATTCTTCATCAGGTTCTCAACACAACCAGCTATGTTACTTGCGGCGAATTAACGGAGCAATTAAAAATTTCAAGGAGAACACTGTATTATGACATTGAAAAAATTAACAGCTGGCTGAAAGAGACCGGACTGACACCGATCAAAAGAAGGCGTTCAGCAGGATTTTATTTAGAAGACCAAACGAAAAAAATGCTGACATCAGAAATGAAAACGCTGACAAATTCAAGCTATGAATATTCTCCCTCAGAAAGGCAGGCAAGAGTGATCCTGCGCATTTTAACGAGAAACAGACGGTTACTTTTGCAGAACTTCATTGACGAAAATCATGTCAGCCGCAACACCGCTATTCAGGATATGAAGCATATTCGCGAAAAGCTGAAGACATTCGGCATCGTTCTTTCCTTTACCAAAGAAAAGGGGTATTTCTTCTCAGGAATAGAGCAGCAAAAACGAAAACTGCTGGCAGAATACGCAAATCAGCTCATGCAAAAAAGCAGCAGCACTGAGGCCGTTACCGATCTATGTCCCGATCCGGCTGCTTGTGAACAGCAGATCCAAACCATGCGGTCTATGCTGCTGACTTTCGAAAAGCTTCTTCACATGAAATTTGCTGATCATGTTCTCGCGGGCTTAAGTGTGCACTTTACGTTATTTCTGATCAGATTAAAGGCGGGAAAAGAAATCACTCTAGAACAAGAAGAGCAATACGCCATCAGGCAAACGAAGGAATATGAAGCGGCCGTTCGGGCGGCGGCGGCCGCGGAACTGCCGGAAAAAGCCTTTATTTCTGATCAAGAGATGTGCTACTTCACGATCCATCTGTTAGGGGCTAAAATCAGTCAGTTCCCCGCTTCAAGTCTCATTGCAGGTGAGCTGGATGCGATACATGATATCGCGGACAAAATGATTGTCGATTTCCAGCGTTACGCCTGCGTGCTTTTTCAGGACCCGGAAAATCTAAAAAAACATCTGGTGCTTCATTTGAAATCAGCTTATTACAGGATTAAATATAATATCACCCCTCATGAGAGTGATGTAGCTGCCTCCATCAAAACGAAATACAGTGATATTTTCTGCTTAACGAAAAAAGTCGTTCATCACCTTCAAAAAGAATTAAGAAAACCTGTCAGCAGTGAAGAAACAGCTTTTATCGCCATGCATTTCGGAGGCTGGATGAAACGTGAAGGGGTCGCGCCCTCACTTAGAAAAACAGCGGTTATTGTCTGCCCGGGCGGCATCGGCACTTCAAAAATTTTACAGAGCCAAATAGAAGATCTTCTGCCGAATGTCGATATTCTGAAAACCGTATCAAGCCGTGTCTATGAAACAATGACGCTTGAAACTGATGTCCTGATCTCAACTGTTCCGCTCCCAGACAGAGGGGTGCCTGTGCTCATCGTTAATCCCATACTGAACAGCAAGGAAAAGATCAGCCTGCTGAAAAAAGTAGATGCGCTCTCAAACAGCGCTCCCCATTTCCATCCAAGTGTTCATGACATCATGGGCATCATCGAAAAACATGCAGAAGGCATTCATAAAACAGAGCTGATGCAAGAACTGACCGAGTATTTAGGACAGCCGCACAAACATGAAAAGGAGGCGAACCGCAAACCAATGCTTGCTGAATTAATGACACCTAACCATATAACGATGGCCGACTCTGCCCCCTGTTGGGCGGATGCCGTCCGCATGGCGGCAAAGCCGCTTTTGGATGACGGGTCTGTTACCCCGCAATACGTCGATGCCATGATTGCCACGATTCAGACACTGGGCCCATATATCGTCATTACGCCGAATGTAGCCATCCCGCACGCGAGGCCTGAAGACGGTGTGAATCGAATCGGCATGAGCTTTCTGAGACTGAACCAAGCCGTTTCCTTTTCAGACCGGCCCGAGCATTCAGTCCAGCTGATTATCGTGCTAGCGGCAATCGACAATGACACCCATTTGAAAGCCCTCTCCCAGCTCACGAATATGCTGGGTGATCCCGAAAACATTCAATTGCTGATTAACGCTCAATCGGCAGAAGATGTGCTGCCAATGATTCAAAAATACTCAAACTAGGAGTGATTCGAATGAAAAAAATCTTAATTGTTTGCGGAAACGGACTTGGATCAAGCTTTATTGTTGAAATGAATGTGAAAAAAATCATTGATGAACTGAACATCAGCGCTGATGTTACACATACAGACCTCACTTCAAGCAAAACGGAGCAAGCGGATCTGTATCTAGGATCAGCCGATATTGTGTCAGGTCTTGACGATGGAACTCGTAATGTTGTCGGACTCAAAAACCTGCTGGACCAGAAAGAAATCAAAGAAGCCATCCTTACCAACTTGTAACACACAAAAACATAGACGACGGGGGTGCATCTGATGCTTGATTTTTTGATTAACGATTTCCTGGGAACTCCTGCTATTTTAATTGGACTTTTTGCCTTAGCCGGTCTGCTTCTGCAAAAGAAAAACGCTGCGGATACCGTATCGGGCACACTGAAAACGGCAATGGGATTCGTCATTCTCAGCGCCGGGGCGTCGATTGTCTCAGATTCACTAGCCGTGTTCAGCAGCATGTTCGAAAAAGCATTCCACATTAAAGGCGTCGTACCAAATACAGATGCAATATCCGCCATTGCTCAAAAAACGTTTGGTACGGAAACGGCACTCATTATGATTTTCGGAATGATTGTTAACATATTGCTGGCGCGTCTCACGCCATTTAAATATATTTTCTTAACCGGCCATCATATTCTCTACATGGCTTCATTGATCTCCGCCGTACTGATTACCGGCGGCATCAGCGGTGTTCCTCTCATTGCTGCGGGCGCCATTATTCTTGGGGGGCTGATGGTGCTGTCACCCGCCATCCTTCAGCCGTACACAAAAAAAATTACAGGAAGCGATGATCTCGCTCTCGGCCATTTCGGTTCTGCAGGCTATTTTATTGCTGGATTCATCGGCAAACATACGGGCAATCCATCTCATTCGACTGAGGATATCAAAGTTCCGAAATCATTAGGATTTCTGCGGGATACGTCAGTCTCCATTTCTTTAACGATGGCACTCCTTTTCTTTATTGTCGCTCCTTTCGCCGGAAAGGATTATATTGAATCATCGTTGAGCGGCGGAAGCCATTTCCTCGTTTACTCCTTTATGCAGGCCATTACGTTCGCTGCTGGGGTATATGTCATCTTGGCGGGGGTTCGGATGGTAATCGCGGAAATTGTCCCTGCTTTTAAAGGCATCGCTGAGAAGCTAGTGAAAGGCGCCAAACCCGCTCTTGACTGTCCGACGGTTTTTCCTTTTGCGCCAAACGCTGTGATTATCGGATTTTTATCCAGCTTCCTGGCAGGTATTGTTTCTATTTTTCTTCTTCCGGTCTTCGGTCTCAGTGTTATTGTCCCGGGACTTGTACCGCATTTCTTTACAGGAGCCGCTGCGGGAGTTTATGGAAATGCAACCGGCGGAGTGCGGGGGGCTGTACTCGGTGCGTTTGCCAATGGCATTCTCATTTCTTTTCTGCCTGCGCTTCTTCTGCCGGTTCTTGGCTCGCTCGGATTTGAAGGCACGACTTACGGCGATTCAGACTTCGGCATTATCGGGATTCTTCTTGGCTGGATCATACAATTCTTCAATTAAAGTGAGGTATGCGTCATGAAACATTTATTTTCACCTTCTCTGATGTGTATGGATTTAACAAAATTCAACGAGCAGATCACCATTCTAAACAGCCGTGCCGATATGTATCATGTTGATATCATGGACGGCCATTTTGTCAAAAACATTACGCTGTCTCCATTTTTCATCAGCCAGCTCAGAACGATGACAGCTCTCCCGATTGATGCCCACCTGATGGTTGAAAGGCCGGAGGATTTTATCGATATGACAGCAGAGGCCGGCGCTGATTACATTAGCGTTCATGCCGAAACCATTAACCGTTCGGCGTTTCGGCTGATACACAAAATCAAAGATCATGGCGCAAAGGTCGGGATTGTATTGAACCCGGCCACTCCGCTAGATTGGATCAGCCCTTATGTGCATTTGATTGATAAACTGACGATTATGACCGTTGATCCGGGTTTTGCCGGGCAGCCGTTTATCGCAGAAATGACTGGAAAAATCCGTGCGGCTAAAGAGTGGAGAGAAACAAATCATTATACGTATGCCATTGAAGTTGACGGCTCCTGTAATGAAAAAACCTTCCGCATGCTTGCGGAAGCTGGGAATGACATTTTTATCATCGGCAATTCAGGCCTCTTTGATCTCGATGAAAACACAGAAATCGCATGGGATAAAATGAAAACCATTTTTCAGCAGCAGACACATCCTGTAAAAATGCAACACCCGGAGTAATCCCCGGGTGTTTTTCTATGAAACATTTTCTCTCCCACGAACGTATAAAGAGATGAGTTTAGGAGGGATTGGTATGAGTACTCATTTTTGGCTGTTATTTCTGGTCATGGTATCGTTCAGCACAGCACTGCAATTTCTTATCAAAAAAAAGTTCGGTATCCATAAATCAGGCTGGCTGTACAAGCCAGTCAGCAGCACACAGAGATTAATAGAAATCTTTTTACTGATTTTGTTTGTTTTTTCTATGATCTTTTTCCCTGTGGGATATATGCTTCTTTTATTTTTTATTTCGATTGATTCTCTACGCTTTTTTATAGAATGGAGGTATAGACCTGAAGATAAACAATATATGTACCACCTGATTGATGCGGGCCTGTTTCTTGCTCTCTTAATATACATATGTATATTTTTCTAGCTTGTCAAATCCCAACAGCCGCCCCATCCCCCCTTGGATCGGCTCCTCCCTGGAGAAAGCCCTCCTCATCCACTGCGATTGCTGCGGCATGGCCCATCAGCGGGTCATAATCACTGACTGTCTCCACGAGATGGCCGCTTTCTTTTAGCATGTCGACTGTCTCCTCTGCGATTCTGTTCTCAACTCTGAGACCTTCATAATCCTCGCCCCACGTTCTGCCCCATACCCAGCGCGGTTCGCTGATTGCCTGCTGAGGATGCATTCCATAGTCCAGCATTCGGGTGATAATCGCGGTCTGAGTCTGCGGCTGGCCTTCGCCCCCTTGCGTACCGTACAGAATCTTCGGTTTCCCGTTCTTACAGACCATAGCCGGCATCAGCGTATGGAAACTGCGCTTTCTCGGCTCAAGTGTGTTGACATGATTTTCATCCAATGAGAAAAATGAGCCGCGATTCTGCATGAGAATGCCTGTATCCCCAGCAGTAACAGCCGAGCCAAATTCAAAGTAAAGGCTTTGAATGAACGACACCGCGTTGCCATCCGAATCCATCACCGCGGCATAGGCGGTATCACTGCCAATCGGTCTGCTTTCCGCCGGTTCAGCTATATAACCGATTTCTTCCGCCAGCTGCTTGGCGTAGCTTTTGTCCAAAAGCCTTTCCAGCGGAATATCAGCAAACACCGGATCAGTCAGAACGGCATTCCGATCCAGAAAACTCTTTTTCAGTGCCTCCACGAGCACATGATAATAGGTAAATGAACCATGTTCAATTTGGCTGAAATCATAGTTTTCCAGAATATTCAGCGTCAGTAAACCCGTAAAACCTTGAGAATTTGGGGGCGCCTGATAGACGGTGCCCCCCCGGTAATCACAGGATATAGGCTCCATCCACTCACCCCTGTGTGCTGTAAAGTCATCAAGCGTCATATAGCTGCCATTATGCTGTAAATACGAGACAATCCGCTGAGCGATATCCCCTTCATAAAATGCGCTTCTTCCTCTTTCAGCAATCATGTTCAGACTGTTCCCAAGCTCTTTTTGCACAAACCGTTCACCGGGGACCGGTGCTTTGCCGTTTTTGGTAAAAATATCAGCAGTGTAAGGTGTTGACGCCAGCAGTTCAAGATTCGCCGCTGTATGCCGGCACTGATCTGCAGATACAGGAAAACCATTTTCAGCATAATTGAGCGCAGGCTCCAATACATCAGAAAGCGACATCCGTCCGTATGTCTTCAGCACGGCATCCCAACTATCGACCATTCCCGGCACGGTAATTGCGCTGTCGATCCCCCGCAGCGGGATCTCATTTTTCTCCTTATACACGTCTCTCGTCACATTTTTTCCTGAACGGCCGCTGCCATTGTACACTCTTACCGCCTTTGTTTTTTGATGAAAGGTCAGCCAAAAGGAATCTCCTCCAAGCCCCGTCATATGCGGATAGACAACCGCCAGACAAGCGCTCACGGCGACAGCGGCGTCAAATGCGTTTCCTCCCTTCTCCAGAATACGGTTTCCCGCTTGTGATGCGAGGTAATGCGGACTGACGACCATTTGCTTAGTGCCGATAATAGATCTGTTCATCACAAGTCTCCTTTGCAAGAGATTTTCTTCAGTATAGAGAGCCTGAGTTTTCGCATCTACTGACCCGGAAGAAAAGCTGACGAACTTTCTCCTTTTCGTAAACATAAAAATACTTTATTGTTCATTGTGAAAATAAATTTAAATTAACTCTTACGAAATGAAACTTATATGATAAAATATTGACTAAAAGTCAAACGAAAGCAGGTGGAACAAATGGGCAATGAATATCAAATCCCCAACCTTGTTCTTGATGAGATAGACAAACAGATCCTTACCATTTTGCATGAGGAAGGAAGGATTTCTTATACGGATCTTGGCAAAAGAGTCGATTTATCACGTGTTGCAGTTCAATCACGTATTAATCAGCTGATTGAAGCAGGCGTTATTGAAAAATTCACAGCGGTGATCAATCCAGCTAAAATCGGCATTCATGTATCCGTGTTTTTTAATGTCGAGGTAGAGCCGCAATTCCTGGAAGAAGTCGCTCTAAAGCTTGAAGAAGAACCCGCAGTCACCAGCCTTTATCACATGACTGGCCCGAGCAAGCTTCACATGCACGGAATTTTCGCGAATGATCAGGAAATGGAAGAGTTTTTAACAAAACGGCTGTATCCGCTTCAGGGTGTCGTCAGCGTTGATTGCCAAATGCTGATCAAACGGTACAAAAGCCGTATGGGAATGAAGCTGTAAAGGAGAGAAACGAATGAAAAACCACCCTTATCGGGATATGACGGCCGCAATGGTGCGCACCGGAATCTTAGGCTTCGGGGGCGGGCCATCGGTGATTCCGCTGATCCGCCATGAAGCGGTGAATAAATATAAATGGATAGATGATGATGAATTTGGAGAAATATTAGCCATCGCCAATGCACTCCCCGGACCGATCGCCACCAAGATGGCGGCATATCTGGGATTCAAACTAAAAGGCACGCTAGGCGCAATTGTCGCTACTCTTGCCCACATTTTGCCTACATGCCTTGCGATGGTTGCCTTATTTGCGGCAGTAAACGTCTTAAGCCACTCTGCGGTTGTCGCCGGCATGATTGGCGCCGTGACGCCGGTTATCGCCGTTATGCTCGGTATTATGGCATATGAGTTTGGACAAAAAGCGCTCAAAGGATTTGGCTGGGTCACCGGAATCCTGTTTTTTATCATCGCTTTTATCGGACTGCAATTGTTACAGATCAACCCCGGCATTGTCATTATCATATTCTTAGCATACGGAGCATTTCATTTTAAACTGAAAGACAAAATCACAAATAAACATTCAAAAGATAAAGGAATGTCCGCCTCATGATCATTATGTTTTTATTCACAGCATTTTTTATCGCAAACGTTCTGGGATATGGCGGCGGCCCAGCCTCTATCCCGCTGATGTTTGAAGAAGTCGTAAACAGATGCGGCTGGCTGTCAAACGATCAATTCTCTAACATGCTCGCACTTGCGAATGCATTGCCGGGCCCGATCGCAACCAAAATCGCCGCTTATGTCGGCTACAGTGCAGGCGGCTGGCCCGGCTTTCTGATTGCGCTGATCGCGACTGTTGTGCCATCCGCGTTCGCGCTGATCGTCCTGCTGCGCATCATTCAGCGCTTTCGCCAATCACCTGTGATCAAAGGCATGACGCTGTCTGTTCAGCCAGTTATCGCTGTCATGATGCTTATTCTCACTTGGCAAATCGGCGCAGACGGCATCAAAGCCATCGGCTGGATTCAATCCTTAGTGATTGCGGGCATTTCCCTCCTTTGCATGACAAAATTCAAACTGCATCCGGCTTTCCTGATTATCGCGGCATTTTTATATGGAGGGCTTGTAGTTCCTCATTTATAGAAAAAAGCACCCTCAAAGGGTGCTTTTATTTTGGGCCAGAAATGCCATTTGTCATATAAATTGTTTCTTTGCCTGCATCATTTTTGATCACGTTTTTGATTTGCAGCGTGTTTCCTGACATTCTGGCAAATTGCTTCTCTTGAGATGAGTTTGTTTTGACGTGTATCCATTCCTCAGATCGCGGCATTTTCCAAGATAAAAAGAATCCTAGAATAAGCATTCCAACAATGACGGACAACAGCAGCTTCACACGGCATCACTTCTTTTCAATAGCCTGCCCGCAGTTTCTATTTCCTGCTGATCAAATATAATATCGCCGGGACGATTGCCTTCTCCCAGCACATAGCCTTCAAATGACATTCCCATAAAATCAAAAATGTGACCAAACTGTTCTATCAGCGGCAGCCCCTTTATCTTAGGATTGTCTCCTCCGGCTGCTATCACATATGCCTGTTTTGCCGACATTTGCTCTTTAAAATCAGGAAATCGCGGATCTCTCATGGTCTGTGACCAGCGATCAATGAACAGCTTTAACGTTCCTGACATACCGAACCAATAAATGGGGGTGGCGAATACAAGAATATCGCACACCAATACCCGCTCAATGATAGAATCGTAGTCATCTTGAACAGGACGAAAGCCGCCTTGAGCGTGACGCAGATCCTCAATCGGCTGGATCTGATATGTCCGCAAATGAATGTGCTCCGCACCGAATCCTTGAACAGCCTTCTCCGCAAGAATATCCGTATTTCCGCCAGGCCTCGTTCCGCCATTAATGACCGCAATTTTCATGATGCATCTGCTCCTTTGTTTACGAATGATTTTCTCCATCATATAATGGATTCATTAATCAATACAGATGATTATTTCGATTACTCCAATCGATATAGCCGATTTAGAAAGGACGAGAACATATGGAATTGAAGCAGCTGATCACCTTTATTACGGCGGCAGAACATGTAAACTTTACCCTAACCGCCAAAATGCTTAATTATGCACAATCAAGCGTTACCTCTCAGATCAAATCACTTGAAGAAGAAATCGGGACTCCTTTATTTGAACGGCTCGGCAAGCGGCTCATCCTGACAGAAGCCGGCAAAACATTCAAATCCTATGCGGAGAAGATTATTGCGTTAACAGAAGAAGCAAAAATGGCCGCAAATCAAGTAAGAGAAACAACCGGAACCTTGAAAATCGGAGCGACAGAAAGCCAGTGCACATATCGCCTTCCCCCTATCTTAAAAGATTTTAAACAGGCTTTTCCTCAAGTAAAGCTCATATTCAAACCGTATATTTCCAACGAACAAGCGAAAGAACAGCTCTTACAGGGCCAGCTTGATATTACCTTCATTTTGGATGTGAACCGGACGGAAGACGCACTGCACGTTGAATCTCTGATTCAGGATGAGATCAAAATGGTGGCTGCCAATGACCATCCTTTTCCAGCAGACTCACCAGTGACATTGAAGGATCTTCAAAACGAAACCCTTCTTCTGACAGAGGACGGCTGCTCATACCGCACGCTCTTTGAGGACGCTTTACATGACGCCGGTGTCTACCCTAACAAATTAGAATTCGTCAGCATAGAAGCCATCAAACAATGCGTGATGGCCGGACTTGGAATTGGACTATTGCCTGAAATGACAGTAAAAGACGATATTGCCGAAGGTCGGATGAAAGAACTCCACTGGCAAAACGACTGCCTCGTTTTTACTCAACTAGCATGGCATAAGGACAAGTGGATGTCTGCGCCATTGAAGGCTTTTATCGATTTGACGCGGAAAACATTCAAATAAAACCTCTCTGCAAGGACGACAAGGTTTTTGATAAAGCAGGAAAGCACACAGCATACAAAAAAACACTTGATGGCTTAGAGCCCCAAGTGTTACCCGTGATTTTTCTGATAAAACGTTCGTAAGACATGTGTTTCAAGGTCAGCCAGGCGGACAGGAATCGGCAGCCTGCTTTCTTTATTAAGCAGGCTCATCGTGATTTGATAGCTGCTTTCTAAATCAATGTTATTTCCGCAAGACAAGAAAATAGGCTTCACGTCCCGCCGCGTCCGCAGCGCCCGGCCATATACCTCACCGTCAATGATAATATCTGTGTATGAACCGACTTCATTTTCAGGCATTACGAAATCACAGCTTCTGATTTTGAGATAGGTTTTCGCAATCCCAATTGTCGGCTTATTGAGAAAAAAAGCCGCATGGGTGGCAACGCCCATATGGTTGTAATGCAGATACCCGTTGCCATCAAACAAAAACACATCCGGTTCTGTCTCCAGCTTTTTGGCCGCCTCGATGATCAGCGGCAGCTCGCGAAACGCAAGGAAACCAGACACATACGGCACACTGATTTTCCCCATGCTGTGCACTTTTTCAATGACTTCTTTTGTATCAGCGTCAATGACGATGATACAGCACACTCCATACGGTTCTCCGTCCTGTTCCCAATAGGCAAGGTCGACGCCTGCGCAGGTTTTGATCGAGTCTGGGGTGATGGAGGGTGATAGGTTGATTTTATGTATAAGGGATTGTTGTGTTTGAACAAAATCCGATTCATCTTTTAAATGAAAATCGTGAATTTGATGTACTTTCATTTCACTTGTTTTCCTCTCTTAAAATAGTCTTTTCGCTCAATCGTCCTGCGTTTCGATACAACCATAGACTGACATTCTTTATTGCTTATAACCTTTTTTCAAGGCGATAAAATTCCCATTAGGATAATTTCTATCCCAACCACATGGAAAATAACCCGCTTTATAAATTTTAAAAAGCTTTTCAAAAAAATTGTCTATTTTCCCGTTTATTGCCCTATTTATAGCACAATTATTTAGGTCTGCTACGATCTCTTCAAAAAAAGTATTAAATTCAGTCGCAGCACTTCTGACATTTTCAGAAAAAATCTCTAGTAATATGTCTAAATTTTGTGGTTTTTGATCATGGCTAATTCATAATATTTGTCCCATACTTCACTCATTTCATTTTCTTTTAGATCATTCCACGTATATTCATCTTCATCAAATACATCTTCATAAGCATAGTATTTCGCTTTATCTTTATCATTAATAATTTTAGTAAAATAAGAAATATCATCTGATGTAACTACTTAAAAGGTTTTGGAAAAAACAATAACTTCTTTTACTTTATTATGATAACGCCCGTATTTCATTACTTATTATACCACCTTACCTAAAGAACAACTGTATCATTACCGCTTTTCCCCAGTATCTTTTTCCGTTCTTTCATTTACGGTTAAATTGAAAGCAGATAGTATTAATATTCATTTTTAATTTCTTTCATAAAAATATAATCTAATTGTTTACTTAATTCTTTAAGCTCAGTACACCTTACCTCTTCTAGTGAATTGTCCCAATCTTCGTTTTTTATAAGTTCAATGCCATAGCTTCCGGTTGGATCCCCTTCTGGGTACCACCCTACGTCAAGCAGCAATTTTTTTGTCTTATGAGAAATCTGTAGGAGGTCTTGATTAAAGTCAAATAACCAAGCATCATCATTTGCCTCTAGAGTCTCAGGATCAGTATCTTTTAATGTAATATAATCAACAGTCCAACCAGCCGGTATCTTTAGCCTTAAGAAATTGGGAACCTGTTTAGTTAGCGGCTTCAAATCCTCTAAACCCCCGCTTCCCACACTCCAGATTTGATATTCTAACTCTTCTAATAATTGTTCTATTTCATCAAAAGAGTCTTCTTCATAAATCTTATCCTTTTTTAAGCTAACAATTTTGATATGATATTGATCACTTTCATAAATTACCTTAATTAAGGCGTTACGTTTTTCATTTTGCAGTATTAGTAATTCACATTTTTCTTCCATTATTTTTTCTGAATTTAAATTGTTCAGTACTACAGACCAGCCATCACAGATTTTTAATGGCTGTAATTGAGAAATATGATCTCTGTCCATCCCGCTTCTCCTTGTACTTCGTTGGCCTATCTTTAAAAAGCTTCATTATTGTAAAAAAACTTGCCGATGACAACACGGCAAGTTTATGACTATAGCAATTCTAATACATCAGTAAACAAGGCATCTCCTAATGTTAATCTCCTGTTGAAAGGCTGTATATGTGGCAATTCACTCCACTCATACACAGTATCGTAGTAATCATACAAATAACTGAGTTCGATAAACCCTTTCTTTTGCATTATTTTATTGATATAGTTCGTTCCCTGAATGAATTCTAAAGATTCAGCGGTCCCTACAATATCATAAGCGCCATCAATTAAATCGTGTCTTAGGGAATAACTATAATCTAGTACATAAACAGGAACCAATTTAGATACTTTCATATTGATTTGCTGTTCTAGATGAAATCCATTTTCCCCAGAAAGGTCTTGCATGTGGATATTGATTTCTCCAGAAGGATTGTATACATCTCTAACTTCAATTTTTTTCAAACCTTTTATTTGACTAAATTCATCAGGCGCTTTTATTTTCTCTGCACATTTGTTCTTATACCATTCGTCTAATTCCCTATTCATAAATAGACGTTGAAGCAACTCACCAATTTCAGGATATTCATTAATAAATCTGATTCCATGTTCCATAATAGTAACCATTCCATCCATTAATCCATTTGTTATTTAACTACTTCCACCAAGTAGTTGTTACTTGTTTTAAATGATATTCAATATATAAAATCACTTTTTTATAGTCGTCTGATGAAAATTCTTTAATAGGCTCCTCCCAATCATTATTTTTGACTATTAAAACCAGATAGTTACCTTCAGGAGAAATGTCAGGAACCCAGCCTAAATCAAGCGTTATTGAGGATTGTTCATGATAAAGCTGCAACAAACTGTCTGTGAACAAAAACCAGGAATCATCATCCGGTTCTAAAGTTCTTGGATCTATTTCAACAAAATGATTATAATTCACTTTCCAACCTTGTGTTATTCTTAGGGGATGTATATTAGCTTTTGGAACATCTAATTTAATATGTTTTCTCATTAACAAAACCTCTTTAGTTTTGTTTTCAGTCACTTGATATAAACTATTTTCATGGTTTACCTTAGTAAATTCTAGCCTATTTATTTTTTCTCCCTTTAAATTGGGTGTTTATTGTTGAACCTATTCCATGAATACCAGCTTGATGCTCATTTGGGAATTTTGTAGAGTGGACAGCAGCTTTTTTTCTCATCGGTTAACCAGCGTTTCCGTAGCTATCCAAGTGAAGTATAAAAGAGATCTGAAGGCGTTTCTATTTTGCATTAAAACCCTCAAGATTTTTTAACTATACTATTAATTCCTTCAAAAATAATATCTCTCATAACTTCATTATTACTTTTATAATTTCTTTCATTTTTTATTTTATTAAAAACTTGCTTGATAACCCCATCGATCATTATTGTTAACCCTTCAACGTCTTCTTCACCGCCTTCTTTTTTAAACATTTCATTTAATATAATTAACTTCTGTTCTTGCGACATTACATTCTCTCCTTTACATTTTCGAATCATTTTATTTTACTATTGACAAAACTTAAACTTTAATTTTTTTCTCTATAAATCAACAGTTTTGAATTAGTTTTACCATTAATCCTGTAAAAGCTTGATCATTTGTAATGTTTCTTGCTTTCACAAAGTAAAAACTAAAAAGCAGGTACAGTATAACTACCTGCTTTTTAGTTAAATTTAATTACCAGAGTTAATTTCTTTTACAAGGATAGCTTCGTTACCGTACTCTTCAATGTCGGCCTTTAGCCAACTGCTTTCCTCTTCTCTATATTTATAAAATCTAAGTGTCGCAAAACTTTCATCAATACTTAGAATCACAACAAATTTATGTTCAGGGAATTTTTCTTTTAAATGGTGTTCCCAACCATCCACTATCTGAAGCGCATAAAGTAAAATCTCTTCACCGGACAAATCACTGTAGTCTAAATAATCGTTTATGCGAAGTTCATTACACGATGCTTCATACCCCGTTTTATCCCCATACATTTTTAAAATTCTATTCCAATTTATAGTTGGATTATCAGTTAACTCATCCTCTAGATCTAGAATAAAGCAATCGTCTACTTTAACTATATTAGGTGAAATAATATCCTTTAAATTAGATAGGTCAACTTTATTTGTATTGCTCAAATCTTCAAGTCGTTCTTTTAGTCTTTTCATATTTTTATTTGTATATTCCATTATAATCTACACTCCTATACTAAAATACAGGATCCTCACCTAAAAATTTCAATCCCTTATTTATAGCTTTCTGAACGCTTTTGTCTTTAAGTACTTTTTGAATTTTGCTAGGTGCATCTTCGCCTGTTTTTTGGTCATAAAACTTTCTTGTTTCAACATCAAAGTACCATTTTTTATTATTTGGCTCATGATAGTGAATTTGACCTTCTCTTTGCCCTGGATTTGGGTTTTCAATGTCTATTCTTTCTGTCTTCCCATTTTGCCATGTTGTCTTACTTGCAATCTGAGTTCCATTTTGACCGAAAAGTTTCTTACTATTCCCGCCACCACTACTCGCCATCTTCACAATCCCAAGATCTTTAACAGATTTCGTTTCCACATCGACACGGACTGTCGGGATTCCGAACGTGAAGCCATCCGGAGTTACTGGGCGTTCTGCGTACACGCGGACATTTGTCGGGACTTTGAATTGTTTTACTTTTTCGAGTGTCTTGTTTGCTTTTTGGACTTTTGAATGGGTTGCAAGCGGGATGCCTTTATCAATATTTTTCGCCAATGCGCCTGCTCCAACTAAGCTTAGTGCAGCTTCCAGCGCCCCTTGCTTCCGCTTCTCCTCAGACACTTCGTTACCAAACATATCTCTTCCTGTGACAGCTTCAGAGAATCCGTTTGACGCAACAAGGCCGTATGCGCCCATTTCTGACATTTTTAGAATGTCTAAAGACTTGCCTGTTTTGTAGGCATCTAAAGCGTGTTCCGCCGCGATAGCTGCTTTTCCGGTTTTGTAGATCGCTTTTCCGCCTTTGAAGGCGCGGCCTGCCCAGCCAACGACTGGGATGAATCCGGCTGCGGCCATTGCTCCTGCTGTCACACGTTCTGCGGCGGAGAGTTTTTCTCCGGTAACCGGGTCAACGCCTTCCGTTGCTCTTTTATAATCATAATAGCCGGAGACTTCACCGGTAAAGGTGCAAATCCCGTCCCATGTTTTTTCGTACCACGGTTTGTTCGCTTCTTCCTCCGCTTTTTCCTGAAGCCGTCTTGCTTCGGCTTGCTGGGCTTTTGCGTCAATATAGGTTGTTCCCTGTTTTTCAACATCAATCACGCTTTTGTAGACTTCATTGCTGTGGAAGGCTTTTTTGTCATAGTACATAGGGGATGCGCTTTTCCCATTGCTGGTGGCCTGCATAAGAACAGAATATTTGCTGAGCACTGCGTTGTCCAGAGATTCTAAATTTTGATATTCAGTGGTCAGGGATTCATCAAGCTTATCGACTGCCGTGATCGTGTCACGCCTGATTTTTTGGGCATCTCCCATCTTATCTGCATAGTTGTCAAGCGTGTACATGTCGAGATCAATAATATCGCTGATGCCTGACAAAATAGAATCGATTTCTGCTTTATGAGCGGAGACAATTTCTGAGGCTTTTAAGTCTCCATTGGGGAGCTCATGATCCAAAAATGACGTCTCCACATATGAATCACTGAGTTCTTGATCTTTAATATCACCGGAAATGCCGTTTAAAAACGCAATTTGAGCAGAAACAAGCGTCAGCCAGCTGTCGGCGATTTCCGCCTGTCCCTGAAAGAAGTCCTTAATATTGTCCGCGCCTTTTCCTTTAAAATCGTCACCTAAATCAGCAACTTCCTGAAACGCCTTTTTTAGCGTGTTCAGCTGCTCTTCCAGCGTCTCATATTGCTTTTTTCTATTTTTCGCTTCATCGATTAAAGATTGTGATTCAAATACTTTACTCATCGCACTGCCCTTTCTCTTCTATTTTACTGCGATCGCCTCATCCTGCTCTTTCAGTGAATCAACATTATCCTTCGTATCCTCGATATTTTTCTGTACCGCTTTTTTGTAATCTCCGAGCATGGTTTTGATGTTCTCCTCACGCTCATGATATTTTTTCGTATAATCGAGTTTGTTTTTTCCATTGGACCCCGCGGCGCCGATTGATACGTCAGCAAGCGCATCTTTGACAGACTCTAATGTTTTAATTACGGTATCGTATTTCAATTTAATTTCTGACATAAAAAAGATCACCACAATTTAATAGATTTAATTTGATTAACAGCATCCTCCAAGAATTCTTCACCCTTAGCAAGAGTATCGCCAGCAAAATTCGCTAGCTTTAATTCTTTGTCATAGAGAAATTTCATAGATTCCAACTGAATAATCTCCATCTGAATTAAAGACATATAATGGTTATATTTATCATTCACAATCTTGGATGCTTCCGATTTTGCCTCTTCTCTTCCCTTGTCGAAATCATCAGCTTTTGTTCCCGTCCAATGCTTGCCTAATTCCGGTTTCACAATTTCTTTGATTTCAGTAATTGCCTCTTCTTGCAGTGTGTCTATATCCTTTTTTGCTTTTTTCAGCTTTTCAATCTTGTCTTCAACGTCTGAAATTTTTCCGTTAAGTGAACTTTTGATATTTGCTAATACACTTTCATAACCCATCTGTATCACCTCTTAATACTCAAAAAGTCGTATGGAGGGGCTGATGAAGATAGACTTTTCCATACTTTATTTCCATATATTATATTTTAAAATAGCCGGAAGGCGGCTTAAATAGGGTAAACGGCTTAATTTAGGCTTATAATGCTCTGGATAAGGAGGTCTAAAGTCTCTTTTTTGTTCGTTATAAGGTCAATGCGAGCGTTTTATATGGTTAGAAATTCTAAAGTCTTAGTCAAAAAGACACTTGAAAGAGGCAGATTTGATGATCTGCTCATTTTCTTATGTGGTAAAATCTTGTAAAGATTAAGAGGTGAAACGGAGGGATGACAATGAGTTTTTTCAGTCCGATGATGTTATTTTTCGTGGTTTTTCCTTTTCTGTCCTTCTTTGTATTTGGAATGGCAGGCACTTTATTGTTTAGAAAACACGGCCTTTGGTCAATGCCGCTTACAGTGCTCTGCTTATTGGTCATATTTATGTTCTGTATTGACTCAGCCGCGCCTGATTTTATTGTTTGGCTTATTTCATTTCCGCTTCTGACCCTATTGGCATCAGGAGTGACCCTTTGGATCAAAAGCTTGTATTAGCTGCAGTCCCAATTGTACAGAACGTTTGAAAAGTCTTTTCCCCTTAAATCATCAGGTGTGCTGAAAAGATTTGCGATGCCGACGTCTCCCTACAACAAATCAATATCATCATCTGAATCAATTTGTAAAAGCATGATGGGATGTTCTTTATACGCGTATTCCAACCGAATTAATCAAAGAATTCAACTGTCCCTATGCCCGCGTATTGCTCAAACTGAAAATCTGTAGGCAGCACCCTCTAGTTTCAAACAATAGGTAAACCTTAGCGAATATATCCATCGTATACAATAAAAGATGGATACAAAAAAAAGACCGGCATCCCGCCAGTCTTTCCTTTACATCTATGACATTGCCCCTGCCGGAACAACCGCTTTCCGGCCTACAGAGTAGTATTCCACTCCGGCGGCGGCAGCCTCTTCTAATGAATAGCAATTTCGCCCGTCAAAAATCAGCGGCTGCTCCATCAAATCATGATAATCTGCTAATGAAAATTGTTTAATCTCATCCCAGTCCGTTAAAATCATGACGGCGTCTGCCCCCTTAACAGCTTCCGCAATCGTTTTTTTGTATTCAACAGCCTGCGGCAAAATATGCTTCGCATGGCTGACGGCAATGGGATCGAAGGCTTTGATATGGGCGTCTAGTGCGGCGAGGCGGTTAGCAATGACAATCGACGGCGCGTCTCTCATATCGTCCGTGTTCGGTTTAAATGACAGCCCCAAAAGGGTGATCGTTTTTCCCGTCACTCCGCCAAGCCTGTTCAGCGCTTTATCAACCAGCATCGCCTGCTGATTGTTGTTGACCCTGATGACCGATTTCAGCAGCTCAAAATCATGCTCGACATTGCCCGCAATTTGCACAAGGGCGTTCGTATCCTTCGGGAAACAAGAACCGCCGTAGCCAATGCCCGCTTTTAAAAACTGGCTCCCGATCCGCTTATCCTGTCCCATGCCGTATGCGACAGATTCAATATCAGCGCCGACCTTTTCACATATATTCGAAATCTCATTTATAAAACTGATCTTAGTGGCCAGAAAGGCATTTGAAGCATATTTGATCATCTCGGCGCTTCTGATATCCGTTTGGTAAACCGGGATATCGAGCGGAAGAAAGAGCTCTTCCAGTTTTCTGGCGGTGTCCTGATCGGCTGTTCCGATCACAATCCTGTCTCCATGAAACGTGTCATGGATGGCTGACCCTTCACGTAAAAATTCTGGGTTGGATGCGATCGATATACTGACAGGCTCCGCAAGATGTTTGGTAATCAGCTCGTAAATCCAATCATTTGTTCCGACAGGCACTGTGCTTTTCGTTACGACGATCGCATCTCGCGTCACGTGCCGGGCAATACGCTTGGCCACATCAGTAATATGCTCCAGATTCGCATGTCCGTCGTTTTTTTGCGGTGTGCCGACCGCTATAAAAATAATCTCTGCCTGGTCTAAGCCTTTCTCGTAGCTCGTTTCAAAGCTCAGCCGCCCATCAGCTATATTTTTTCTCATCAGCTCTTCAAGACCCGGTTCAAATATAGGGGAAATCCCTTTTCTCATTTCTTCAATCTTGTGAGCGTTAATATCAATGCAAGTTACATGATGGCCAATCTCAGAAAGAGAAACACCTGTCACAAGACCGACATAGCCTGTTCCAATGACTGTTATATTCATTGTTTCCCTCCAACAGTTAAATTGCTGCTTTACAGCTTCCGTATTATCGTATGAGAATATCCTGACATGAATGCGGATGATCTCCCGGAAACAACCTGTACAGATTTCTGAAATATGATTCAATCATACAATATACTATTATATCGTTCTCACAAAGAAAGTGGGGAAATGAGAATTGCAGATCAAAAGAGCCCGAATCGTTTTCTTCTTTTGACCGGCTTCGGTGCCTGCCTGTAAATCGCATGATTTTGCAGAAGAAGCTCAGCATTTTCCGTCAGCATATAAGAATATTCCGTACCGAATTCTTTCTCAAGAACACGGAGAGCCTCCTGATAGCGAAAGTCTCTTGTTTTCAGATTATGAGCATCTGAGGCTAAGAAGTGTATCAGATTGGCTTCAGCCAGCCGCAGCGAAAATGCTTTCATCTGTTTCCCGAAAACTCCTGCGAGACTTCCGGTTGTCAACTGAGATGCCGCTCCTTTTTCTATAAGATGATACAGCAAGGACGGATTTTCGCGAATTTCGCTATTGCGTTCAGGATGCGCGATAACCGGAATGTATCCTTTCAGCTGCAAATCATAAAAAAGCTGCTCGGCATATCGCGGAACATGATCAAACGGAAACTCAATCAGGATATATTTCGTGTCATTCAGTGACAGCAGCCGCCCTTCAGCCAAATCCCGTTTCAAGTCCCCGTAGATTCTGATTTCCTGTCCCGGCAGTACGGTGAGCGGGATTTCCTCTTTCATTAAACGTTTGTTTAACAGGTCTGCCGCTTCTCTGACAGCGATTTGCTCGTTTTCATATGAACCATTCTTATGATGCGGGGTTGCAATGATGGTTCTGATTCCCTCACGAACAGCCGCCCTGGCCATTTCGATGCTGTCGTCCAGGTTACTTGCCCCATCATCTATTGACGGGAGGATGTGGCAGTGAATATCAATCATTTCTAAGCCTCCTTTTTTCACAAAAATAAATAACGGGCAGTATGCACGTTATTTATTTTTGTATGAAATTGTCTTCATGTCCGTAGTATCCGTAGTCAGAGTGCTTCGAGCGTTTCTTGCCGTTCATAATGGCTCCGAGGAGCTTGCTGTTGCACGAATCGAGCGCCTCTTTTGCTTTTGCGGCTTTTTCTTTTTCCGTCTTTCCGCTTGAAATAACCAAAACGGAACCGTCTGCGACGTTCCCTAAAATTTGCGCGTCTGCTACAGGGAGAATAGGCGGCGTATCGAAAATCACCATGTCATAGGCCGCACACGCTTCATCCGCAAGCTCCTCCATCCACTTGGAGGAAAGCAGCTCGGCCGGATTCGGCGGGATCGGGCCGCTCGTCAGCACATCAAGGTTTTGTTCCTGAGACATTTGCACGGCCTGTTTCAGTGAGGATTTTTTCAGTAAAACGGATGTTAAGCCTGTCATATTTTCTAGTTGAAAAGTGGTATGTACTGTAGGTTTTCGCAAATCTGCATCGATGAGCAAAACCTTTTTTCCCTGCTGTGCAAATACGACAGCAAGGTTAGCAGCTGTGGTAGACTTCCCTTCTCCAGGGCACGCAGAAGTAATCATCACAGATTTCATTTGGCGGTCCACTGAAGAAAATTCTATATTTGTTCGAATCGTTCGATATTGTTCTGAATTCAAGGATTTCGGCTCTGTCAGCGCAATGACATTTTTGCGACTCCATGAGCCCTTGCTTTTTCTAAGCACCAAAATGTCCACTCCCCGCTTTATCAGATTGAATGCCTTTTAAGCTCTTCGCTGTTTTCTGTTCATTCGCAATGGTGGAAACCGTCCCTAATACCGGTATGTCCAGCAGCGTTTCGAGCTGCTCTTCCGATTTGATCGTATTATCCAAATGCTCAAGCAGGAAGGCCAGTCCGATGCTTCCTGCCAATCCTGCCGCAAACGCGATGGCGATGTTCAGCAGCGGTTTTGGCGATACAGGCGACGGATGTCCAGAAACCTCAGCTTTTGACAGAATGCTTACGTTATCAACATTCATAATCGAAGTGATTTTGTCTTTAAAGACAGATGCGACAGTGTTGGCAATGTGAGCCGCTGTTTCCGCGCTCCCGTCTCTGACAGAAATATTGACCACTTGGGAATCCTGCTCGCTGGAAACAGTAATTTTTTCATTCAGCTCTTGGGATGTCATCGACAAGCCCATCTCTTTAATCACTTCGTCTAAGATAGCAGGGCTCTTAATGATGACATTGTACGTATTGATTAATTGAAGATTGGTTTGGACATCGTTAAATTGGACTTCTTTTTGGTCGTTTTTCGATTGATTGACCAAGATCTGAGTTGAATTTTCATAGATGGGTGTAAGTGCGAAGAAACTGATGAATCCGCCGGCAGCAGTCGCAGCTGCGGTTACAATCATAATCAAAAGTATGCGTTTTCTTAACGTTGATAGTATGTCTTTTAAACTAGTAGATTCTCCCATGATACCTCCAAATCAGCTTATAACATCCTTTTCCATACGATTATACAACGTTAAAACAGCATTTCTCCATCTTTTCACATGACAATATTCGACAAAAATTTACAATAACAGTTTTTCAGCTTCCATCTTGTAAGCGCTCTATTTATTGTCTTGCCAGAGCTGAATCTTTTTCTACTTCCGGTCATTATTCAGAAAAAAATCCCGCTAAAAACCTGCGGGATTTTTATGTTGCGTATCCATTTTTAATATGAGAAATCAAATTTTCAAGCATTTCCTTTGTGGTCATCTCAGATGACTGCTCACCAATATCATGTGCATGCATCAAAATTTTCAGAAATTCTTCTTGATTCAATTTCTTTTCACTCATCATTTTATTCCTTTCAGCTTCCATTAAGTTGAAAACACGATTATTATATGATGCCGGCTCTCGTTTTGCAATCTCTAATACATCATTCGACACATCCCATTTTTTATGTCCTATTTTAGGAAAAACTTTTTCATGCCGCTGTGTTGCGATATAATAGAGAAATTGGATCTTTTTATTACGTGACTCGGTTAGGAGCGATAATCATGCTTCAGAATATGATTTCTAAAGACGATGTGCTGGCGTCGGCTGAACAATTAAAAGAGCTTCTTCCTTACAGCGAGGAAAATGTTCAGCTGATCAAAAAAGCCCTTATTTTATATCGGCAGGATTCAGTCTATCGTTTACAAGCAGTGAGTCCGACGGAAGTTACGGCTTACGTGCAGGATGTTGTGCCTGTGCGGGTCACATTGAACTTATTTGTCATAGCCAAAAGCGGCTGTTCATGTCCGTCTGGGAGAATCTGCCGCCATAAGCTGGCTGTTTTTTTATATGTATATGCAATGTTTGAACGAGTGGGAACTTTTACAGAGCACTGGCTGGAGAGGGAAAAGCTTGAAGAAAGCAAAGAGCTCGTCCGGCGTCAATTCCAGGAGAAGGTGCTGCCTAATGAAGAGTCGCTTTCAAGCTGGCTTGCTTTTTTCGATTCAGAGTTTTCTCTTTGGCAGGTACGCACGGCTGAAGGCAGCCAAAACATGCAGGGCCTCTATTACGGCTATCTGTCCGCTTTGAAAAAGCATGCCCCGAACAAACCGGAGCTGAAAAGCCTGTATCAGATTCATTCAGCGATCGCGGTGTGGCTTCGCATGTTTACATTGATTGAAGAAGGAAAACTGGACCCCGAGCATGATTTTTATTCCCTCAATCCTTATGTCGAACAGCTGATGGACACGATCTACAGCTCAATTGATAAATTAAAAACGTACGCGCTGTCGTTTGCACTCGATCCTTTTCTGGAGAAAACGCCGGATGTCATTCGGGATCTCTTATTGAAGGAAGATATTTTTCAATATGAACGCATCCGCATTTTCGGTGAAATTTGGAGTGCGCTGCTGCCGCGGCCGAAATGGGTTGCTCGTGAGCAAGAGATCCTGCAAAAAGAAGCCGGGCGGCGATTTTCTCCTGAATTGCAATTCGGGCGTCTGCATTTAGAATTTTTGCAGAAACATGATGACGCGATTTTTGCGGAAACCGACCAATTTCCGCCGGAAGCGCTGCCGTATACGTTCCAATGGCTGAGTGAAATCACCGCAAAAAAGGATTGGAAACGGCTCAAAGCATGGTACCTCCGGATTGAATCGATTGCGATTGGTTATACGAAGCTGGATAAGCCGTTTAAAGAAATTCGTGACGTGATTGGCGAGCTGTTTCTTCTGCTGAACGCGTATGTGAAGCAAACCAATGACCAGGCGCTGTTTGAACGCTATGCGGCAGGCTGTCTGCCGTATACTTTCACAGAATACAGCCATCATTTATATGAGAAAAAGCGTTACGCCGAGTGGATCGAAATCCACAGCCTTGTTGGCTTTTCAATTTATGAGATGGATAAAACGATGCTCAAAGAAATCGCGGCGAGCGATCCCGAAGCCCTTATACCCGCATACCACAGAGAAGTGGCCTTTTTTATCGACCAGAAAAACCGCACCTCTTACAAGGAAGCAGCCCGGTATTTGAAAAAACTGCGGACGCTCTACAAAAAAGCGAAAAAACTGAAGGTATGGGAACGCTATATTCAGCAGCTGAGCTCACATTACAAGCGCCTGCGCGCCCTTCAAGAAGAACTGCAGAAAGGAAAGTTGATTGATGGCGAGTCTTAAAGAAATACTTATTCACGTCGAACAAATGGAAGACGGGTCATTCACGCTCTCAGCCTTTGATGAGAATGAGCAGCCCCTTCCCTACAGCCACATGAAAAAGCATTTGTTTCAATGGCACGAATCCTCATTTTACGGAACCTTCCTTGAGGATGTCAGCTTCATCGGGACAACCGCGGTTTTGCTTTCTCCATGGATGACTGTAGAGCTTCTCGGCAAGAACTCGTTCAACTCATTCAGCTCCGTGCAGCTCACAGAAGAAACGGAACCGCTGATTGAGGCAGCGTCCACCATTTACGAATTTATCGCGGACGGCGATTTCCTGCCTGACTACGAAGCATGGACAAACGGTGTTTTCCGCTGGAAGGATCGGGACAGCATACTGGATGGCTTTACTGCGGAATGGTTTTCAGCCGCGGTGCAGGATTATATTCAATATGACGACGAACTGCGTGAAAAATGGGAAAATATCAAAGAAAAATCACCTGCGGTCACAACATTTCGCGGACATTTTCTGGATGAAGAGGATTTTCTCGAAGGCATCGGCTGGGTTGACGATCAAACCCCGTTTACGGTCGGCCTCCGCTTGAATGAACCAGACTTTGACGGCGATGACTGGAAAATCGAAATGTTTTTACGCGATAAAAAGAGCGGTGCGGTTGTATTTTTTGACGGGCTGAAGAGCCTCAAAAAATCGTGGCAGGCCTACAGCGATAAAATCGCACGCGAGCAGGACCGCTTTCATCGAACGGTTCCGTGGCTGTCATTTGATTCCGGCACCACGCTGATTTCAGAGGAAGAAGCCTGGATTTTCCTGTCAGAGGCAAGTGAGACGCTTGTCGATATGGGCGTTGAAATCCTCCTGCCATCCTGGTGGCAGATTGTCAGAGACAGCAGCATGATGCTTAAAGCAAAGGTGTCTTCCGCCCCGCGCGGCGAGTCATTTGTCGGCATGAATGCGCTGCTTGATTTTAACTGGCGGTTTGCGACAAACGGCATTGAGCTGACAGAGGATGAATTTAACGAGCTTGTCGCGAGCAACAGGCGCCTCGTCAATATTCGCGGGCAATGGGTGAAAATAGATCCGCAGTTTATCAAACAGATGAAACGGCTGATGGAGAAAGCGGAATCAGAAGGGCTCCATATGTCTGATATTCTGGCACGTGAGCTGATGGATCAGCAGGAAGGCGGGCTTGAGGACTCAGACATCATGGATACATCCGCTTTTGCCGGTATTCAATTCGACTTGTCAAAACAGCTCAGATCACTGATTCGAAAGCTGACAACAGCGGAAAATCTGCCGGAGCATGAGGTCAGCCCCTCCTTTCAAGGCACGCTCCGCCCGTATCAGAAATACGGCATGAACTGGCTGCTGTTTCTGCGGCAAAGCGGTTTTGGCGCCTGTCTGGCTGATGACATGGGGCTTGGAAAAACCATTCAGATGATCGCATATTTTCTTCATGTGAAGGAAAGCGGACGGCAAAACACGCCCAATCTGATCATCGCGCCGACATCCGTCCTCGGCAACTGGCAGCGGGAGCTTCAAACCTTTGCGCCCAATCTGTCGGTCGCTCTCCATTACGGCCCGCGCCGTCCGAAAGGAGAAGACTTCACCGGCTATTATGATAACGCGGATGTTGTCTTAACCTCCTACGGGCTGTCGCATGCCGATTCTGAAGAGCTTTCTTCGGTGACATGGAACACAATTTGTCTTGACGAAGCACAAAATATTAAAAACGCGCACACGAAGCAATCACGTGCAATCAGAAAGCTGAAGGGCATTCACCATATCGCGCTGAGCGGAACTCCGATGGAAAACCGCTTGACTGAGCTATGGTCGATTTTCGACTTCATGAATAAAGGCTATCTCGGCAGTCTGACTGGTTTCCATAAACGCTATGTATTGCCGATCGAAAAGGACCGGGACGAAAAAAGAATCGGACAGCTTCAGCAATTAATCCGGCCGTTTTTGCTGCGGCGGACAAAACGGGATGAGGACGTCGCATTAAACCTTCCCGACAAGCTGGAGCAAAAAGAGTTTATTCCGCTGTCAGCCGAACAGGCGTCTCTCTATGAGCAGCTGGTGAAAGACACTTTTGAACATATGACGTCACTGACAGGCATGCAGCGAAAAGCACTGATCCTCAGCATGCTCGGACGGCTTAAACAAATATGCGATCATCCCGCGCTTTATTTGAAGGAAGACCAAACCGAGCTGCTGGCCGGACGTTCGGTCAAGCTTGAAAAATTGCTTGAGCTGATGACAGCGATCCGCGCCCAAAACGAAAGCTGTCTCATTTTTACGCAATATATTCAAATGGGGAACATGATGAAGCGATTGCTTGAAAAAACCTTCGGCGAACCTGTGCAGTTTTTGAACGGGAGTCTTTCTAAGCAAGAGCGCGATACACTCGTTGAGAAATTTCAAAAGAAAGAATACCCGACATTGATTCTATCGCTGAAAGCGGGCGGAACCGGACTCAATCTGACAGCCGCCAATCACGTCATTCATTATGACAGATGGTGGAATCCGGCTGTTGAAAACCAAGCCACTGACCGGGCATACCGCATCGGGCAGGAGCGGTTTGTCCACGTCCATAAAATGATTACAACGGGAACAATTGAAGAAAAAATTGATATGATGCTTGAAACGAAGCAAACGCTGAACGACCAAATTATCCAAAGCGAAAACTGGATTACCGAGCTGTCCACAGATGAGCTCGAAGAATTATTTACATTAAGCGCCTCAGCTCAGGCACAATAACCACAAAAAAGCTGGCTCCTTAAAAGAGCCAGCTTTTTTCCGTTCATCGCCGTCACGCCGAATTTCACAGAATCCGTTACGCCGGTTATGTACAGGATGCACTTTTTTTCAAAAGATAAACCTTACAGCAAGTGCCGAATCATATGGGCAACACCGTGTTCATCATTGGTCAGGGTTACAGCGTCGGCTATCGCTTTGATGTCCTCCCGCGCATTGCCCATCGCTACGCCTTTTCCGGCAGCCTCCAGCATGGATCTGTCATTTAAGCTGTCGCCCACGGCTGCTGTTTCCTTCATTGGGATGTTAAGCCGCTTTGCCAGCCTTTCCAGCGCCTGCCCCTTGGATGCCTTTTTGGAGGAAAGCTCAAAGTTATGATCAGCAGAGCTGACAAGTGTCAGATCTTTATCCTCCTGGTATCTCTGCCAGCCGGACTCCAGCTTTTCTTTGAAGAAAGAAAAGCCAAGAATGTTGTAAAAATCAATCTGCTTATCCTCCTCAAAAAGCTCTTGAAACGTGTCGAT
Source organism: Bacillus sp. XT-2 (assembly GCF_025696525.1). Classification (NCBI taxonomy): domain Bacteria; kingdom Bacillati; phylum Bacillota; class Bacilli; order Caryophanales; family Bacillaceae; genus Bacillus; species Bacillus sp. XT-2. The sequence goes on along the minus strand of NZ_JAHVOC010000002.1, from coordinate 447,210 downwards.
ATAAGCGAAGCCCGATTGACTGTATTGCACCTCGGCTGCCTGCATCAGAACAGAAAGATCAGCCTCTGGATTCGCACTTTTGACCCGGTCAAGCTCAACATCAAGGAGCTGCCTGCCGTTTTGCGGCGTATAAATAGCTGAGTCTGTAAAAACCTCATAATAATAGTTTTCTGACTCAAGCCACGAGAGAATGTCATACGCCCGTTTTTTATCGATTGTTTCCGAATGATAAAGCCTGCCGTCAGGGTCGTGAATGACAGCGCCGTTCGCACTGATGACCCACGTTTTGATCCCGAGCGGTTCAAAAATGGACACGACATCAAAATAAGCGCGTCCCGTTGATACAACAACCTCAATCCCGTCCCGCTGCGCCTGCCGCAGAGCATTTTCATTTTCTGAGCTTACTTGATGCTTGCTGTTCAGCAAGGTTCCGTCTAAGTCGGTCGCAATCAATTTCACGTTTATCAGCCCTTTCTTTCATCCTGCTCTGTCACGAGAAGTTCGACGCCATTAAGGTCAAGCAAGTCGCAAAACGCCTGATCCGGCAGCCGGTCTGTGATCAAGAGATCAATTTCACTCAGCTCAGCGTACTGATAAAAACCGGTGCTTCCCAGCTTCGAATAATCCGCAAGGGCGATCACCTGCTTCGCCTGCTGAATCATTTTTCGCTTCACCAGCCCATCTTCTTCATGCGCGATCGTAATGCCGTGTTCAGAAATGCCGACAACACCGATCAGCGCTTTATCGACGTGATAGCTTGAAAGCTTTTCAATCACAGAGGCGCCGTACAAGAAACGATGCTCCTTTTCAAGCTTGCCTCCGAGAAGATAGATCTCAATACCATCTTTGTCTGAGAGCACTTCCGCGAGATTAATGGAGTTGGTGATAACCGTACAGTCGTCTGCATTTAAGTGCTTGGCGCACGCCTGAACGGTTGTAGACGCATCTAAAATAACCCGGTCGCCATTTTGGATCAGTGATGCGGCGAGTTTGCCAATCTTGTTTTTTTCCTCGGACACTGTTTTCAGCCGGCCGGAATACCCTTGGATTTTCTGGTGCACAGACGGCAGAATGGCGCCGCCTCTTGTGCGAATAATGGCATTCTGTTCCTCCAGCTTCACAAGATCCCGCCGTGCTGTATCTCTGGACACCTGAAGGAGCGTACAGATCTGCTCGGTTGTAATGCGGTTATGCTCCTTTAGATAATCCACAATCACTACTAATCTTTCTTCTTGGTACACGCCCTCATTCCTTTTCATATGACGTTATCTTTAAGTAATTATAAGTTTTTATATATTAACAATCAATATTATTAAGTGAAATTAAGTAAAAATGCATCACAAGAACCAATTTTTCCTATCTCAAACAGAAAGAAAAAACCAGTCTGGTCGACTGGTCAATACAGAGGGGATGATGCGAAGAAAAGTAATCGTGAATGGGATTTAAAGCGGGAGGAGCAGGTGGATGTCAATCGGCAGCTTTTTCCCGAGGTTTAGGGTCCATAAAACGAACAGTATCAGCCATCACTTCAGTTACGTACACTTTGACACCTTCCGCATTTTCATAGCTCCTTGTCTGAATCCGTCCGCTTAGGCCGACGAGAGAGCCTTTTTTGCAATATAACGCCGTGTTTTCGGCCGTTTTTCTCCAAAGCGTGCAATTGACGTAATCCGCTTCAATTTCTCCTGAAGCATTTTTGAAGCTGCGGTTAACTGCAATCGTAATGTGTGTGACTGCCGCGCCTGCAGAAGTGTACCGAAGCTCAGGGTCTTTTGTTAAACGTCCGACAAGCATGACCTGATTGAACATTGCGATTCCTCCTCTCCTTGCGGTTACACGTATTGTAGACGATGCAACGAGAAAAGAAAAACGCTCAAAACCGCATTTCAGCCTCTGTTTTTATCTTTCGTTTTCATTTTTCCCTCAGCTAAAAACAGCTTTTGTTTTTTCCCTCTAAAGAAATATGTATTTTTTAAAAACCGGAAAAACAATTTAGATGTCAGCCAATGCTGCGTATTCATACAGACATAAGAAGAGCCGTCCCATGCAAACCACTGAAAGCTGAGCTTCTTTTCCGGGAGCGACAGCTGGATTTTGTACTGTTCCATCCCATCATAAGTTTCGTATAAAAAAATCATCCTCTCTTTCCTATATAGATGAACCTCAAAAATATCTTTACGGCTTAACATATAAGCTTCGTTCGTTTGAATCAAACGCTGATCCGCCGGAGTGCCGTCAATATAAATTTCCTTTAAATGAAATCGATTCATACACACCTCTCCGTAATCCATAGTCAGTTACAGTATAATGAAAAAATAGAAATTATTAAATGTTGTACCAGGACAAAATATATTGTTCCCGGCATTACAGCGTTTTCACGGAAAAATGAATATGTGTTATAATTCATTTTAAGAATTCTTTGTAAGTAAATGGGGTGAGATAAAAATGAAAACCTTTAAACTGGTTGATCTGAACGTGGAACGAGTGGACAAGGAAGAAAAGTCAATTGAACAGTTTCCCCTTATTGACGGACTGATTATCAATAAAGAAGACGGTGAAAATCACTGGCTGATTGAAGCGCTTGTTCCGAAGGAGCACTTGTCTTTTTTTGACCAGCTTCAAAAAAAACAAGCTGAAGTCAAAGTGTTTGTGACGATTACGAAAAAAAGCAACCGCCCCGCCCAGCTGACTGCAGCTGTGAAGAATATTGCTGAACTGGAAGAAAGCATCTCGGTTTTAATTTACGGACAAATGGTGACAAGAAAACAGCAAGGCACTGAAACCATTCTGGAATCTCTTGTAAAAGAGGGCTATACAGGAGCGAAGCTGATCGAGGCGTTTAAGCAGAAGATATAAAAGAGAGTGGAAATCCCCCTCTCTTATTTTACATTTGCTGAGGTGACACGTATGAATAAGCGAAAAATTCAAGCGGTTGTTTTATCACTTATCGGCGCAGCTGTCCTTTTGACATCAAGTTTGCAAACACCTAGAGAAGCTGTTGCTGCCGGGAAGAGTCCTAATCTAAAGAAAATGAATGTCAATGAGTTTTTCACTGATCACGACGGAACTTTTATCTTACGTGATCTGAAAAATGAAAAAACATTCGTCTACGGCGATCAACGCGCGACACAAAGATTTGCGCCGCAATCGACTTTTAAAGTCCCAAACGCGCTCATTGGATTACAAACAGGCGCCGTTAAAGATGAATATGACATCAAATACTGGGACGGTGTAAAACGTGAGCTCGATGTATGGAATCAGGATCACACGCTAGGATCTGCCATGAGATACTCCGTTGTTTGGTATTATCAAGCGATGGCCCGAGACATCGGAGAAGAGCGAATGAAAGAATGGATTGATAAAATAGCGTACGGCAATCAAGATATCAGCGGCGGCATTGACCAATTTTGGCTGAGCAGCACGCTTAAGATTTCTCCTCTGGAACAAACGGACTTTATGGAAGCCTTATACAAAGAAAAACTGCCATTTGATAAAAGCGTAATGAAGACAGTGAAGCGGATGATGATTCAGGAAGATGAGGATCATTATACGCTTTATGGAAAAACCGGTTCAGGCTCAGGCATCGGCTGGTATGCAGGCTTTGTCAAAACCGAAAACGGAGTGTACAGTTTCGTGACGAACATTGACGGTACCGGCACAGAAGCGAAAAGCATGACAATGGACATTTTGAAGAAATATGTTCTGCCATAAAAAAGACCGCCGTCTCAGACGGCAGTCTTTTTTTATTCCGGTGACCTTGTTTGCTGCTTCAGCAGATCTCTGATTTCTTTCAGCAGCTCTTCTTGCGCATCCGCCGCTTCCGCCTCAGCCTCTTCTTCCGCTTCTTTCTTGCGCTTCAATTGATTCAAAGTCCGAATCACAATAAAAATAGAGAACGATATGATTAAGAAATTTACAATGGTTTGAATGAAGCTGCCGTATTTGACGACCGCATCACCGAATGTAAAGGACAGCCCCGAAAAATCAAGCCCTCCCAGAAGCAAGCCAACTAAAGGCATAATGATATCATTAACGAGCGATGTGACGATCTTACCGAACGCGCCCCCTATTACAACACCAATCGCAAGGTCAACAATGTTCCCGCGCATGGCAAAGGTCTTAAACTCTTTCCACATACAATCACCTGCTTTTTTTGTTTTGAAAGAAAAAAAGACAAATGTGCCGCTGCCCATCTGTCTCTTTTCACTTAATCGCCGAGGGCAAAAGTCAGTTCAACTTCGCAAACCACTTCGCCGTCAACTTTGGCAACGCCTTTTCCGCGCCCGATTGTGCCTCTCGCACGAGTGATTTCCACCTCAAGGTGAAGCTGGTCACCAGGTTTCACTTGTTTTTTAAACCGGCAATTGTCAATGCCTGCAAAAAACGCCAATCTGCCGCGGTTTTCTTCTTTAATCAGCATCGCAACAGCCCCGACTTGAGCAAGCGCTTCTACAATTAATACGCCGGGCATTACCGGATACTGCGGAAAATGTCCGTTAAAGAACTCTTCATTAGCAGTTACATTTTTATAGCCTTTTGCCCGTTTGCCCTCTTCAACTTCCGTAATCCGGTCTACGAGCAAAAACGGATAGCGGTGAGGAATAATTTCTTTAATTTGCTGAGTATCAAGCATTCTCTTGACATCTCCTTCATCTGCGTTAGTATGTATAGCAATCATTTATGATCTAATCTGTACATTTGAAAAGTATATTATGAATTAACCTCTTTTTCAACCGGCGCCCAAAGTGTAACCAACTGTCAATGAGAGCCGTCAAAAGTTGTGATATGATAATTATAGATTTTACCATTAGCAAAGAGGTAGGAAAATGATTTCGAAGTTGATTGAAAAAAGAATTCAAAAAATGTTAGACGAGTGGTATACCGCTATTGGCAAACGTAAAATGGATGACGCAGCAGCACTTAAAGAGAAAATCGACCAGCACCTTCCGAAACTTAAAAAGAACACAAAACTTTGGATGCGTTATCAATTGTTCTTCGCACGCCACCAGCTCCTTTTTGAAAACCAGGACGGGATGGATTCATTATTCCATGAGTTATATGAACAGGAAGACAAAATGGATGATGAATTGAAATATTATCTGCATTTTTTCTCAGGATTATATGAAATGGTCAAAACCGCTCCGAAGCATGCGGTGAATGGTTTTAAAAAAGCTGAGCAGTACCTGCACGCGATTCAAAACGCATTTGAAGCCGCTGACTTTTATTATCAAACCGCCGGCGCCTATTACTTGATGAAATCACCGCCGCTTTCCATCCAATATGTTGAAAAAGCATTAAATATCTACTTGCATCAATTCGGCTATGTCAAAAAGGTGATCAGCTGCAAACTGCTCCTCGCTGTAAACTATATTGATCAAGAGCGCTATGATGAGGCTGAACAGCTTTTCAAAGAAATCATCAGGAAAACCCAGCAGGTAAATGACGATAATCTGCTGTGCCACGCTTATTATAATTTGGGCTTTTTAAAAGCAACCGAAAAGAAGGACCATGAAGCTCTTCTCTACTTTAAAAAGGTATTGAAGAATCATGAATTTGAAACCAATTCTCCAGTATCCTATCTGCACTGTGTGTATGAATCCGTCAGAGCTCTTTTTAAAACAGAAAAGATCTCAGAAGGAAAAGCGGTTTTGCAAAAAGGGAAAGAATTATCTGAAAAGGTAAACATTCAAACAATTCAATTGAAACTAAAAACACTTGAAGCGCTCTATACGTCTGCTGAAGATCCTTATGATACCTTGCTTGAATATGTGCTTGAATTAGAAAAAATCGAAGCTTGGGTGGATTTAGAGGTGCTTTTGGAGGACATCACGGAATACTACAAAAAAAAGGACGATTTCGAAAAAGCCGCCTTTTTTATTATGCGCGGCTGATTGAAAACGCCCATCTTTCGATTATCTTACAGAATTAATCAAACCGAGCATCTGATCACCCATTGTGATCGTTCTGCTGTTCAGCTGATAAGAACGCTGAGACGCAATCAAATCTGTCATTTGCTTAGAAATATCCACATTTGACATCTCAAGTGCACCCTGCTGCATGCCGATGTTTTGTCTGTTTGCGCCATTCAGCTCTTCAAAGGCTGCTGCATTATCAATGGAGAAAAGATTATTTCCTTCGGATTTCAGCTCTTGAGGATTGTTCACTTGGACAACCCCGAGATTAAACCGCTGCACCGTATTCCCGTTAGATGCGGTTAAGGTCCCGTTTTCATTGATCGTGATTTTTTTCATTGAGCTGTCTATGTTTACTGCATTGCCGTTTTCATCAAGCACGGGATGACCGTTGCCTGTCACGAGCTGAAGCTGGTTGGCATTATCAGCGGAAGGCGATAAATAAAGCGCTCCGTCCCTCGTATATTGGCGATTGCCATTCACGTTAACCTGGAGGTATTGGTAAGGAGACGTAAAAGCGATATCCAGATCGCGCTCCGTCTTCTTAATGCTTCCTTGATCGGATACAAGCCGTGAATTCATCATCGCTCCGACACCAAGGCGCAAGCCGGGCGGCGTTTTTCGGGATTGTGCCACTTCTTCATTTTTTTCATCAACCTGATCGAATTGCTGTCTGACGAGCTCAGAGAAATTCGTATCCTTAGCCTTATAGCCGGATGTGTTGCTGTTGGAAAGGTTGCTGCTGATTGTGTCAATCTGCTGCTGCAGCTGGTTTAAGGTTGTTGATGCCGTTAGCATTGACCTGAGCATAGTTGATGTCCCCCGTTTTTTCTTCCGTTATCTTATATTTTTCCGATTTCATTGGCTGCTTTGTCCATACTTTTGTCATACGCTTGAATGACCTTCTGGTTTGCTTCAAACGATCTGTACGCTTCAGTCATTTCTGTATAGGCGCTCGTCACATCAACATTCGAAAGCTCGGAAACGCCTTGTTTTAATGAATAGGATACTTGGTTATTGCCAGCCGCACTCGGCAGGTCATTTCCGTCAGCCGTGCTGTACAAATCATTGCCATCTTTTTTTAGATTTCTGACGTCCTCTGCCATTCTGACATCAATCTGTCCGGCTGTTCGTCCGTTCGCAGTAACAGTACCGTTTTCAGACACAGTGAAATTTTCATTATCGACCGTAATCGGCTGTCCTGTCGTGGATAAAATGGTATTTCCGTTGATTGTCAGCTGATTGTTCTCATTTAAAGAAAACGTGCTGCTTTTGGAATAACGGACACCATTCGCCGTTTGAACCGGATAAAAAAGGGCCGCATTTTCATTTGTTTCTGCATTTACCGGAACTTGATGTTCAATCAATGTGATGTCTGTAGGCTGATCCGTCGACTTAAGGCTTCCCTGTGTGAAAAGAGGCTTAAGCTCCTGCATATATACACCGGTATTAACGGAACCGATTTCTGTTTTCGATGTGCCGGCCGGAGATTTTGCTTCAATTCTGCTGAGAAGCATCTCAGGGAACGCACGCATCGAGCCTTGTTCTGCTTTATATCCGGATGTATTTGCGTTTGCGATATTATTTGAAAGCATTTCCGTTCTGCGCTGCTGGGCAATCATTGCGGATGTTGCGGTATATAATCCTTTTAACAAGTTTTCCACCTCTAAAATGGCATTTTTTCCAGTTGTCATGTAGGAACATTCGTTCTATAATACAAATAAGTATTTTATCCTATTATCGGCATTTCTCATCAATTCGTGAAGAGTTTTCATAAAAAAACCCCATTCTTTTTCAGAATGAGGTTTGAGTGATCAGCTTAGTTTGCGTTTAGGAAGCTTGTCCATATTATCAAGCATAACACCTGTGCCGACCGCCACACAATCCATTGGATTTTCAGCGACAAGCACCGGAACCTTCAGCTCTTCAGCGAGCAGCTGGTCGAGGCCGTTTAAGAGCGCGCCTCCACCGGTAATGATAACGCCGCGGTCAATGATATCAGCGGACAGTTCAGGCGGTGTTCTTTCAAGCACTTGTTTCGCTGCCTGCACAATAACAGCTACAGATTCACGAAGGGCTTCTTCTACTTCTTTGCTGTTTACTGTAATTGTTCTTGGAAGACCGGAAACCATGTCCCGTCCGCGAATGGAAATTTCTTCTTGACGTGCGTCTGGGAAAACTGTTGCGACTTTAATCTTAATATCTTCCGCAGTACGTTCGCCGATCAGCAGCTTGTACTCGCGTTTGATGTAATTTAAGATTTCCATGTCAAACTTGTCCCCAGCCATTTTAATAGAAGAGGAGGTGACAATATCGCCCATTGAGATGACTGCGATATCCGTCGTCCCGCCTCCGATGTCTACAACCATGTTACCGCTCGGCTGGAATATTTCCATACCCGCGCCAATAGCGGCAACTTTCGGTTCTTCTTCAAGGTACACATGTTTACCGCCGCTTTTTTCAGCAGCTTCTTTGATTGCTTTTTGCTCAACTGATGTAATATTCGTCGGGCAGCAAATAAGCATGCGCGGTTTTGAGAACAGGCCTTTTACGTTCAGCTTGTTAATAAAATGTTTCAGCATTGCTTCTGTTACTTCAAAATCAGCAATAACTCCGTCTTTCAGCGGGCGAATCGCAACAATATTCCCAGGTGTACGTCCAACCATTCGTCTTGCCTCTTCGCCAACCGCCAGCACTTTGCCGCTGTTTTTATCAAGTGCAACTACGGAAGGTTCATTCAGAACAATTCCTTTACCTTTAACATGGATCAGTACATTTGCAGTACCGAGGTCAATACCAATATCCCTTGCAAACATCTATTTATATCCTCCTTGAAAATCTGTTTCACAGTAAATATCCACATTGTGCCCTAATTATATATATTATCATAAAATATAGAAAAAAAGTTGGAAGCACATTAAGTTCTTTACAAATTTTTGCGGATGATCTACAAACGATTTCCGGAAGACAATGCAGTTGATTTTTCCTAAGTGATTATGGCTGGCGAACGGGTTCTCCTTCAAGAATTTCATCCTTTTTATACTTGAGTTTTGTTGCTTCTCCTCCTCTTAAATGCCTGATGGATTTATGATAATCGAGTATTTCTTTCACTTCGTTTGCCAAGTCAGGATTGATTTCAGGCAGACGCTCTGTTAAATCCTTGTGTACTGTACTTTTGGAAACACCAAATTCCTTCGCAATGACACGAACGGTTTTCTTTGTCTCCACGATGTACTTTCCTATCTTGATTGTTCGCTCTTTGATGTAATCGTGCACACCACTCGACCTCCCTAAAATGGATGTGAGAAGTGTGAAATGAGATCCGTATTCTGTAAAGAGTCATTCATTATGCAGCTTCTTTGTTGTATGGTTTTAAAAGTAAGTTTGTGAAATATGCCCACGATCCCTCACCTCAAACACTCTCTTTGTTAGGTTTGTAACAGTGTATTAGCATTCTTGTGGGAATATGCTAAAAACTCAATAAGGACAAGGGGTGAAACGAACTTTTCAACTTCCGCTAATTATTTCGCGTCACTAAATTTATATCTTTACATCCTTTCATCGCTCCTGTAAAATGAAAAAAGCAATTAGTTACTTAGGTAAGTTTTTTTAGAAGGAGACCGAAATGACCTACGTCAACAGACACCTCATTCATCAAATCAACCAAAGCGCCCGCCTGATTGCCAAAAAAGCCAATGAACAGCTGGAGCCATTCGGTCTTTACTCATCTCAATGGTCAATTTTATATTGTTTGCGTACGATCGGACCAATGACTCAAAAGGAGATTTGGTCCTATTTAAATGTGGAAGCGCCAACGGTGACCCGGACGATCAAACGCCTTGAAGAAAACGGCTGGGTACAGAGACGGCAAGGTGAAGACAAACGGGAAAAACTCGTTGTCCTCACAAAAGAAGCAGAGAAAAAATATGAAGAAATCAATGTGAAAATGCTTAAATTTGAGGAAGAACTGCTTGCAGATTTCCGTGATGAAGATAAAGAAGCGTTTTCTCATTTATTTCGTTTGTTTTTACAACAATGAAATAAGGAAGTGACATACATTTGAAAAAGTCTGAACCGATTTGGACCAAAGATTTTATTATGGTCGTTCTCGTGAACTTGTTTGTTTTTGTGTTCTTTTATACATTTTTGACTGTTCTGCCTATCTATATGATGCAGGAGCTGGGAGGTACTGAATCTCAGGGAGGGCTGTTGATCAGTCTGTTCCTGTTATCCGCCATTTTCACACGTCCTTTTTCAGGAGCTATTATAGAACGGTTTGGGAAAAAGAGAATGGCGATTGTATCGATGGCAATTTTTGCCCTTTCGTCTTTTCTTTACCTGCCAATTCATAACTTCTATCTGCTGCTTGGATTGCGGTTCTTCCAAGGAATCTGGTTCAGTATTTTAACCACTGTAACCGGCGCGATCGCAGCTGATATCATTCCAGTTAAACGCCGCGGCGAAGGGCTTGGATACTTTGCCATGTCTATGAACCTCGCAATGGCTATCGGTCCGTTTCTCGGATTGAGCCTGGTGAAAATTGTGCCTTTCTCTGTCTTCTTTACAATTTTTGCGTTGTTTATGATTGTCGGGCTGTTTGTTACATTACTCATTAAAGTGCCAAACAGCCTCAGCAGCGGAACGACTGTATTCCGCTTCTCTCTGTCGGATATGTTTGAAAAAGGCGCGCTTAAGATTGCGATTGTAGGGTTGTTTATATCATTCTGTTATTCAACAGTTACGGCATTTTTGTCCGTTTTTGCTAAGTCTATTGATCTATTAAATGTCAGCGGCTACTTCTTTGTATGCTTTGCCGTTACGATGATGGTCGCGCGTCCGTTTACAGGCAAACTGTTCGACAAAGTCGGACCGGGGATTGTGATTTACCCTTCAATCCTGATTTTCTCTGTCGGACTTTGCATGCTTGCCTTTACGCATAGCAGCTGGATGCTGCTATTATCCGGAGCGGTGATCGGACTCGGATACGGCTCAATCGTGCCGTGCATGCAAACGCTGGCGATACAAAATTCACCGGCACACCGTTCAGGATTTGCGACAGCGACGTTCTTTACGTTCTTTGACAGCGGAATTGCCGCTGGATCGTATGTGTTCGGATTATTCGTTGCTTCCGCTGGCTTCTCATCTATTTACTTAACAGCGGGTCTATTTGTTCTGATTTCTCTTCTCCTCTATGCATGGAGCCAGAAAAAAACGGCTGTCGCCGAACCTGAAGGAAAAGTGTCGATTGCAGAATAGCTTGTCAGACTGCCGGAGTTTGCCGGCAGTCTTTTTTTGCATAAAAAAACGGCATTCTGCTCCGTTGAACGGAATAGAATGCCGCTTCTTTCATGATTCAATAATCGGACGCGCAGGTGAATCCGGATCTAATGTAAAATCAAAAGACTCTTCGTCACGATACATCGGATCTGCATAAATAGAACCGACATCATTTTTCGTTGCTTTTTGATAAGATGAAAACGAGTCGTATTCAGTCTGTTTCCACATCCATAAGCCGTCCTTACCTGCTTCCTTATGGTAAACGTTATGATTGACTGTATTTCCTTCATTGGTTTTAAATTCGTTGGCAATAAACAGCCTTGAATCACTTGCCGTCATGATGTTCTTTTCTATTACGTTGTTTTTTGTATCGTGCTGCAGCAATAGCTGTCCGCCATACAGCTCTTTTGTATCGTTGCGGAAAATAATGTTGTGCGCAATCACAGAACCGGTGGTGCCGCCACGCTCTTTGTCATATCCGCCGATTGAAATACCCGTGTACGCATTCTGGTACACTTTGTTGTCGGTAATCTTTATATCCTCAGCATATTTTCCTTTGTGCTCAGAGGTTGCTTCAATACCGATATCGTTTCTGTAAACCGTGTTTTTCCTTATGTCAATATTGCGTCCTCCGTCGACATATATTCCGCCCGCTGAGTACTCATCTCCATAAGCGGGATTTCCGAAAGTTGAATGATGATAGACAGTATTGTTTTCTACGACGCCGTTTCGAACATAATCGTTTTGATCTGCCGTTCCTTCATATCCGATAAGATCGATGCCAATATTGTTATTATCACGGACCAGATTGCCTGCAATCGTAAAGCCGTCAATGTTTCCGTTCAGTACAACCGCTTCACTCGCTCCGAGTGTCAGCTTTTCAATGGTATTATCCGTAATCTTAATGTCTTTCATGCTTCCCGTCCCATAAACCGCAATTCCGTGGGCATTGCCCTCGTCCGCCGTTGTTTTTATATTCCGAACATGATTATCCTTAATCGTGATATGGCTGCTGGATCCAGTCACATAAATTCCCATGGCGGTTGCTTCTTCAGATGAAACAGAGAGATTCTCAATCGTTAAACCGCTGATTGTGATGTAATGTTTATTGTCTATGCGGATTAACGGCGTTTCATATTCTGCGCTCGTCATCGATTTCCCGGTAATGACTGCTTTCTCGTCCTGATAGCTTCGAAACGTGATAGGCTTTCCATCCGCGCCGCTATGCTTCACATCAAGCGGTTCATCATACGTGCCTTCCCGGATGATTACGGTTGTTCCGGCAACAGCTTCCTTAGCGGCATGCGCAAGTGTACGAAATGGCTTTGTTTTCGTCCCTTCATTTTGATCATTGCCGTCAGGAGAAACATATAAGCAGTTCACTGAGTCTTGTTCATTTGCTGCCGTCTTATCATAGGTTAAAGCGATAATAACAGCAGTTAAAACGGCTGCCGCAGAAATAAAAAATGATATTTTCATATTGGATTCTCATTTCTATTTAGAATGGATTTTCTTATATCATTATAAGTTATCCATTTATGGAAAACCATCTCAAATTTCACCTGCATAAGTTCTTATTCAGCTCGACGCACCTGCCCAGAATCATACTTTCCAATAGCCGATGATATCGGCGGGTGAATCCGCATCAGAGCAATATAGACAAGAAATGATGTCAGCACACCTACAAACCATGAGATGTCATATAAGCCTTTTAATGCGGGGACATACATTCCGATTAATGAGATCAGTGCGCCTAAAAGCGTGGCTGCGAATGCCCGGTAGTTATACCCTTTAAAATACACATACCGTCCGGTTTCGGAATAAAGGTCATCAACCGAAAGCTCCCGCTTGCGAATAATAAAGTAATCAGCCATCATGACGCCCGCCACCGGACCGAGCATGCCGCCGATTAAACCGAGAAACGCATAAACGCTGGTTGCGCTCTCCATGAGCTTCCACGGAACCGTAAATAAAGCGAGCAGGGCTGTAATAAAGCTGCCTCGTTTAAAATTAATATATTTCGGCAAAGCATTCGCAATATCATAAGCCGGAGACACGATGTTTGCTGCGACATTAACTGATATGGTGGCAATACAGAGTGTAATCACAGATAATACGATGACATAAGGATTATCAAACCTCGCTAAAATATCAACCACGTCCCAAATCGGCTCGCCGAAAGCAACCTGCGAACCGGAGGTCACCGTAATACTGGCAAACGCAAATAATGCGAAGGTTCCAGGCAAGCCGTAAAACTGGCCTTTAATCTGCTCTTTTTGCGTTTCAGCAAACCGTGTAAAATCAGGTATGTTTAAAATTAACGTCGCCCAAATGCCGATAATGCCGGTGACTCCGGCAGCAAACGGCCAAAATGTTTCTGAAAACGTATGAAATTTTCCAGGCTGCGAATAGATCGGCCCGAGTCCTCCGGCTATATCGACCGCCCACCATACCATGCCGCCAAACACCACATATACTAAAGGACCTGCCCATACCTCGAAACGCTTAATTGATTCCATGCCGTGATGCAATACGAGTAAATGCACAGCCCAAAAGAATACGAAAGAGAGGAAACCAGACAAGTGAATGCCCAGAATATTCCACTCCCCGCCAATCTCTCCCCAGCCGGGCCACATATTTAACAGCAAAATGTTCAGCGCCGTGCTTCCGGCAAAGGTTTGAATGCCAAGCCACATAATGGCTGTAAAAGCCCTCAGAAGCGCCGGAATGTTTGCGCCGTAAATTCCATATGAAGCCCGGATAATCACAGGAAACGGCAGCCCGTATTTTGTCCCTGCATGCCCGTTTAAGGCGAGTGCGCCAAACAAAATAAGCGAGGCCGTAATAATGATCGCCATCACCTGCCACGGTGAAAGCCCGATTGCAATTAATCCGCCCACTGTCGCGTAGGTCGGAATATTATGTATGCACCCCATCCAAATCGAGGCAAAGTTCATTGCTTTCCAAGTGCGTTTTTCCTGCCCTAAAGGCAGCAGATCCTCATTGCTCAGCCTGTTTGATTGCTGCTGACTCTCTTTTAACTCCATAGCCGGCTCCCCTTTCAGCATTGTCTATCTTCCGTTATATGTATTGTTTTCTAACATGATATGTTACGTAATATAACTGAAAAGTCAGATAAATACATTGGCTATAATACACAATCCTTTTATTCATTTTTGAGCATCCTAAACAAGAAAAAGAGACAGACTCGCATATCTGTCTCTTTTCTCATATTCTTGTTTTCATTAAGGCGGTGAATCTCAAAGCCACGAAGAGACTCAATGCGCCTACAGCAATAAGGATCATTCCCATGATATCAAAATGAGCCGCTGTAATCTCTTTACCGAACAGAAGGCCCAGAATCACGGAGGATAAAATTGAGCCGAGGTAACGGCACGTTTGGAACAGCCCCGAGGTCGTTCCCACCATGTCTGAAGGGCTCGTTTTCAGCATCGCCGCCTGAAGCGCCACGTTTCCAAGTCCGTAACCGATGCCGAGCAGCGACAGGATCAAGCCTTTCCCGATGACCGGAACGCTGATAAAAAAGACCGTTAAGAGCACAGCGCCAGCCGTCATCAGAAGCGCCCCCGCCAAAATCGGCTCGATGACTCCCGATCGGTCAATCCACCTACCTGTAATAGGCGATACAGCGATGCTCATTCCTGACATGAACAGCATAAACAGACCGCTCGTTTGGACAGAAAGATGCATTTCATCCTGAAAATAACTCGGCAGGCCGAAAAATAAACAGTAGAAGAATACATTGAGTAAAATAAACTGAACGTATACCGCTGACAGGCTTCGCTGCGTTTTAAACAAACGGACATCAATAAACGGCTTCTCCGTTTTCAGCTCACGCCAGACAAATGACACAAGCAGAATGACACCAATCACACCTTCTGACGCATGCGGGGATGTGCTGAATGAAAGCAAAAAGGACAGGAGCAAAATGATCCCGCCGGCAAACAAAAGGATTCCCGGAACATCTAGCTGCCGGATAACCGCTCTGATCCCCACCCCTTTTTTCTGATCCTTCGGGAACATATACATCCCTAATAGGAAGCTTAGGATAATAAACGGCAGATTGACGATAAAAATCGCCGGCCAGCCGCCCCAGACAATCAAAAAGCCGCCGACTGTCGGCCCCAGCGCCGTCATTGCAGATGCAAATATGGACAGCACCGCCATGGCTGAAGCCTGGCGCTCATGTATGTGATTTCGTATCAGCCCGACTCCCGACGGATAAATCGCACTGCTCCCCACCGATTGAAACAGCCGCATGACCAATAATGTCATAAAGGTTGGCGCAAGCGGCGCCCCGATGGCGGAAACCGCCACAAGAATAAGCCCATATAAAAACAACCTTTTCCGCCCAATCAAATCGCCAAGCTTTCCCGTCACAGGCTGGGCCACAGCACTCGCCAAATAGAAAGAGGAGATCAGCCAGGAAACCGTCGTAAACGACAGGCGAAACTCATGCTGGATGCTGTGGAGCGCCAGAGAAATCATAGACGAGTTCAGCGGATTCAGCATCGTTCCTGAAGCTACCGCCGTTAAAAAGACAGCACGGCTCTTTTTTGATATTTTCATTTCACTTGAGATAAAAATTCTTCTGTTGTCCGCGATTTACCGATTCTCGGAAAAATAAAGCGCAGTGTGGCTTCATGCTCATCCTCACTGAACGTGGACATCGCGTCGGTAATAAAAATCTGCTGATAGCCAAGCTGAAAGGCCTCGCGAGCCGTACTTTCCACTCCGATATTTGTGGCAATGCCGCACAGTACAATCGTATCAATGCCGCGGCGTCTCAGCTGCAAATCTAAGTCCGTGCCGAAAAATGCGCCCCACTGGCGTTTGGTCACTATGTAATCTCCGTCCTGCACACCGATTTCCGGAACAAATTCCGCCCAATCCGCCGGCATTTCACCTGAACCTTCCTGCGCCTGTTCATCCGTTTCCGGCTTTAGCGCATCCGCTCCGTCATGGAAGGCTACATTCACAAAGCTGATAAAGCCGTTATGCTTTCGGAATTCATCAACAAGCTTTTTCGCATTCGGAACAACCTGTCCGCTTTTGTCTATTGGCACAATTCCTTTTTGCAGATCAATGATAACCAATGCTGTGTTTTGAAAATCAATGGTAAGTGTGTTCATTTTGCGTTTCCTCCTGATGCTGTTAGTGTTTCTCGCATTCCATATTTTACTCTTCACTTCACATGAATTCTTGCATGACGCTTGTGAAATTCTCAGGAGAAGCGCTTATCTCACGATTTTTCTTTTATATAAAAATAAAAGGTGGTGCATGCAAACATACCAGCAAGCACTGTGATCATAAAAGTTGTCATAGCTTCGTCACCTGCCTGCCGTTAATCGGCTGCTGATTAAACATGCCCATAAATTTGCGGCGGTCAATCCAAAGCAGAATCAAACACATGATCATTAATATCGTACTGAGATCCTGCACGCCAATATCAAAACAATAGTTAATCATGACGATGTTCACAATAATCGGCATAAATACAACGGCGCCTAACGCAGATGTTCTTGGAATCAACAGCAAAACTGCAGCAATGATTTCCCCAAAGCCTATAAATACTTCATAGACATGAGAATAACCGAAAAATGTCCATGCAATTGCAAATCCCTTTCCTACTCCAGCTGCAATTTCAGGTGTTACTTCCCCAAACTGCCCCATGACCACTTTCGCCAGGCCGTACACAACAAAATTAAAGGCCAAAAACAACCGGAATGTCGCCGGAATGGACTTTCTTAACGCTCTCAGCAGCCTGCTGCCTTTATTCATATCGCATCCCCCTTAGTGTATTATATTAACTAGTACACTTAATACACTATATATAATTCTATTTATTGTCAATTCCCTTTTTTCTCATAAAAACAGAATTATTTTATAGGCATAAAGTCTTGTATGGCAAATACCATTTTTCTTTCTTCGCCCGCATCGATAACACACACTAAAAAAACATGTTAGGAAATCTCACATGAAAATGTTTTATCATTCTTTTTTCTCTATAATGAAGAAATATAATAATTGCTTTTATTCTGAAAGATACGGAGGAATGAGACATGCAAATGGGCGATACAGTATTTATGTTCTTTTGCGCTTTACTCGTGTGGCTGATGACCCCGGGGTTAGCGTTATTTTATGGAGGAATGGTAAAAAGCAAAAATGTGCTGAGTACAGCAATGCACAGTTTCTCTTCCATCGCCATCGTTTCCATCGTTTGGGTGCTGTTCGGATATACACTTGCCTTCGCACCAGGCAATTCAATCATTGGCGGACTGGAGTGGGCAGGTCTGAAGGGGGTCGGATTTGATCCGGGTGATTACAGCGACACGATTCCCCATTCATTATTTATGATGTTCCAAATGACGTTCGCGGTTCTGACAACTGCTATCATTTCCGGGGCTTTCGCAGAGCGGATGCGATTCGGCGCTTTTCTTTTATTCTCGGTTTTATGGGTTTCATTGGTTTACACGCCGGTTGCTCACTGGGTATGGGGCGGAGGCTGGATCGGCCAGCTTGGCGCGCTTGATTTCGCAGGCGGAAACGTTGTTCATATTTCTTCCGGGGTGGCCGGCCTTGTTCTGGCCATCGTGCTCGGCAAACGGAAAGACGGCACAGCGTCTTCTCCGCATAACCTCATTTACACCTTCTTGGGAGGCGCCCTGATTTGGTTCGGCTGGTTCGGTTTTAACGTCGGCAGCGCCCTGACATTAAACGATGTGGCCATGTACGCCTTTATTAATACAAACACGGCTGCTGCAGCGGGGATTGCCGGCTGGATATTGGTTGAATGGATCATCAACAAAAAACCGACGATGCTCGGCGCGGTATCAGGAGCGATCGCAGGGCTTGTGGCCATTACGCCGGCGGCCGGGTTTGTCACACCGTTTTCTTCTATTATCATTGGCATCATTGGCGGAGCGGTTTGTTTCTGGGGTGTCTTCTCGCTGAAACAGAAATTCGGATATGATGACGCACTTGACGCCTTTGGCCTGCACGGCATCGGCGGCACATGGGGCGGCATCGCGACAGGATTGTTCGCAACAACTTCAGTCAACTCCGCTGGTGCAGATGGTTTATTCTACGGGGATGCAAGTTTAATCTGGAAACAAATTGTAGCGATCGCCGCAACTTATGTTTTTGTATTTATTGTCACATTCGTTATTATTAAAATTGTAGGCCTCTTCCTTCCCCTACGCGCAACCGAAGAAGAAGAATCACTCGGGCTTGATTTAACAATGCACGGGGAAAAAGCATATCAAGATTCTATGTGAGGAGTGACGCTATGAGCGGTCAAATGTTCAAGGTAGAAATTGTAACGCGTCCGGCAAATTTTGAAAAGCTGAAGCAGGAACTCGGAAAAATCGGAGTCACCTCTCTGACCTTCTCCAATGTTCACGGCTGCGGGCTTCAAAAAGCACATACGGAGCTTTATCGAGGGGTAAAAATAGAAAGCAATGTATATGAACGGTTAAAAATCGAAATCGTGGTCAGCAAGGTTCCTGTTGATCAAGTAACTGAGACCGCTAAGCGGGTTCTGAAAACGGGATCACCGGGTGACGGTAAAATCTTTGTCTATGAAATCGGCAATACGATTAATATCCGCACCGGCGAAGAAGGACCTGAAGCGCTGTAATATCGTTAAGAGATTCGGACACTCCGGATCTCTTTTTTTGCGAACAGAAAAAACCCCCAGAAACCGCGGTACCCATTCGAATCCTCTTCAAGCACCATGATTTCAGACAATCTCTATTTTTATTTGAAACTTTTTCTGAGTAAGATGAGTCTACTTAATATAAAAATGTAAAAGGTGATTATTTGAATTACGAAATATTTAAAGCTATCCATGGATTATCTCATCACAATTCTGTTCTCGATTCCATTATGGTTTTCATAACGGAATACGCGATCGTTGCCTATGCGCTTATCTTATTGGTGATGTGGCTGTTCGGGAACACACAAAGCAGAAAGAACGTGCTTTACGCAGGAATTACAGGAATTGCGGGTCTTGTGATTAATTTCTTGATTACACAAGTTTATGTTGAACCACGCCCTTTCGTCGCTCACACAGTGCATACGCTGATTCCGCACGATGCAGATGCTTCTTTTCCGAGTGACCACACAACGGGAGCGCTAGCTATTTCGATTGCAATGCTTTTCAGAAACCGTAAAATCGGCTGGCCGCTCGTCATCTTCGGGCTTTTGACCGGTTTTTCACGAATTTGGGTGGGACATCACTATCCTGTAGATGTGTTGGGCAGTCTTGTTGTCGCGATCATTATCGGGTTCCTATTCTTTAGATTTTCAGATCTTCTTCGCCCGTTCGTTGATTTCATCGTTCGAATCTATGAAGCGATTATCAACAAGATTACGAAAAAACCAACCGATCAAAATTTCTAAGCAAAAAAGCCGGCCTCTGAATGCAGAGCGCCGGCTTTAATATTTTTCATACACCTCATGTTTTTTCCGCTTTGCGATAACAAATAATCCAAGAAACAGAGCAATCCCAACACTGTCAATGAGCACATCCCGGATACAGCCGTTTCTGCTGAAGAAAAGCTGAATGATTTCCGTAAAAACGGCAAACACGAATGCTCCGGCCGAGGCCCATTTTATACGGCTCCATTGCTTCCAGAGCAAATATGTCAGCACGAAAAAAGAAAACGCGTGCCCGATTTTTTGAATCATAGCTACAGGCGTGGTCAGCTGAGTAAAATCCATGTCTAAAAATCGGTTTAGATCAGGATGCGGATGAAAGTGAAATGCCACTGTCTGCGACATCACCATATCACTGAAGCTTTCTGTACAGACAGAGAGTAAAATGAAGAAGATCCAGCCTGCGAGTAATAGACGATGCATAAAAACAGCCTCCTTTCCAGCGGCATTTTGTGCATGTAAATACATAGACGGCACAGTGAAACAAAAAGTAACAAAAAAACGCCTATCACACCGATAGACGTTTTCTTCATTAGGACTGTTCAGTGCCTTCTGTTGTGCTGCTTTCTTTGGAACCTGATTTGTCAGTTGAATCATCCGTTTTGTCCTCGGATTTTTCGTCAGTTCCTTTTTCAGTCGAACCATCCTTTTTTTCTGATGATTGCTGAATGGATTCTTCTGTTTCCTCAGTTGCAGCTTTTTCTTCTGCAGCTGCCGCTTTTTCAATAGAAGAAACCGGCTTGTCCATAAAGTTCAGCGGGTTCATAGCAACTCCGTCTTTACGGATTTCAAAGTGTACGTGGTTGCCGCTTTCTTCGCTGTAAAGGTTCTTGCCAGACTTTCCGATGACCTGGTTTTGCTTCACCTTGTCGCCTTGCTCAACACCTACTTCAGAAAGTGATTGATACACAGTAGATAACCCATCAGCATGTTCGATTTCCACAACATATCCCAGCACTGGATCTTTTTCAGCTTTGACAACCGTACCGCTTAGAGAAGCAGAAACATCGAAATCTTTTCCGTCTTTCTCAGCTAAGTCAATTCCTTTGCTTAGGCTGTACGTGTTATTATAGGTAACGAGTGCTGCTTCTTTTTCTTCTTTTGCGGCATCAGTTTCATAGAACTTTTTCACAACAGAAACGTTTTCAGAATCAACAACCGGCATTGCGACATTTTCCATAGACTTTCCTACTTCAACTGCATCGTCGTTGTTGTCATACGCGGAGCTTCCGCCGTTATCAGCTAACTGATCCTTTACCTCATCATTTGATACAGATTGATACCAAAGGACAGCTGTTAAAATGACGGCCGCACTGACTAAGTAAATTGCAGGGAACACCCAGCGTTTACGAAAAAACTGCTGAAGTTTTTTGACTTGAGAAGTTTTCTTTTCTTCCTCTCTCATTGTTTCATCACCTCAGCAACATTCTGAACACTTTTCTGAAAATATATACATCGATATAAAAAACTTTTTTAGATATAGTTTGTGCAGGCTGATAAGAAAATATGTAATTTTTTTGAGAGGAGAACAAGATACGTATGAACTTAACATTACGTCTTGCTGAAAAAAAGGATATAGAAGCGGTTGTAGCGATTTATAACTCTACGATTGCCTCGCGAATGGTAACAGCCGATACTGAACCGGTAACTCCGGAAGACCGGATGGCATGGTTTTTGGGACATACAGACGAACGGCCGCTGTATGTTGCTGAGGATGAAAGCGGGGACGTGGCTGCCTGGATCAGCTTCGAAAGATTTTACGGCAGGCCTGCTTATAATAAAACAGCCGAGATCAGCATATACATTCATGAATCATGCCGCGGCAAAGGCGCCGGAACGCATTTGCTTCAGGAAGCGCTCCGCATCGCGCCGGAGCTTGGCATCCGCTCGCTTATGGCCTTCATTTTCGGACATAACAAGCCTAGCCTGAAGCTGTTTGAAAAGCACGGTTTCAAGGAATGGGGGTTATTCCCCGGCATTGCCGAAATGGACGGCAAGCGATATGACTTAAAAATATTAGGGAGAGAGCTATCATGATTAGTCTTGATAAAGATGAAAACCATATTGAAACTCATCACGAAGAAAACAGCGTGATTGAGCAGGAGAACGGCAGCACAGCGGGCGAAAAACGTGAGCTGAGCGCTGCTGCTGTCAAATCGCTTTCAGACATTGCAAAGTGGGGCAAAATAACAGGAATTCTTTTGATTGTCATGGGCGCGCTGGCTGCCCTGTCGGCTTTAATGACAGTCATAGGCGCTATTCCAGGCGTTCTGCTCATTATTTCAGGCGTATTTCTGATGCGGTCAGCAAAATCAGCAAAAGAGACGAGCGGAAATCTGACCGGCAGTGCGGGTGAAAGCATGCTGGAGAACTACGGAAAATTTATTAAAATGCAATTATTCTACGCTGCATCAAGTATCGCCGCAGGCCTTATCGGAATCATTTTGCTCATTTTCTTCCTCGTATTTGTCGGCATCGCCGCTTTTGAGGATATGGATACGTATGAAGACCCGGATTCCTATTATTATGAAGATGAGCCCGTATTTGAATAAAAAGAGCTGACCCATGTCAGCTCTTTTTTAATACAGCATTTTCTTGCGTCTGTCTTCTTCAGTCAAAAACTCAACAAAGCTCCGCATCGCAAACGGTTCTTCCTTGATCTGGCGCGTATACGTGTTTTTGCGCTCTTCTGAAAGAATTTCGCTCTTTTTAATTCTGTTCAGCATATAGATATGAACGGTCTTTTGAATTTGTTTATGCTGATAGCCCGCTTCTTTAAAAAATGCTAATCCAAGTGCAGCAAGAAGCGCAAAAAGTCCGGCGCTGATCAGAGACTCTCTGTCTGCTGAAGCATGAAAAAGGAAAGCAGCCAAATTAAAGAGAGAGAATGCAGCAAGCGGAACAGCAAGAAAACGGTAGATGACAGTTTTCTTCATTAAAGGCTGTACAGCCTTTTGAATTTTTTGCATTTCTGTTTTAATGAACCCCGGCATTTGTTCAATTCTGTAAAAGTTCATGTAATTCTCCCCCTTTATTTGATTTTGCAAGGCTTCACGAACGTTATCATATGAGTTTATTTTAACGCAGGTGCAAGCTGGTTTTAAAGAAATCTGCCCGTGTTTTTCGCGAAGAATCTGGATCAACACACTTTATTCTTTTAAAAAGTCAGTGTTATAATTTGTAATGGGAATCAGATTGCTGTTATTCATGGAATACTAATGGCAATCTTCTTGATAAATATGAATTAGCGGGGTTACAAAGTGAGTATTTCTTCCATCCTTTTGTCACTTTTTTTCATTTTGAATATTCTTTTGGCCATCATTGTCATATTCAAAGAACGGCGCGATGCCAGTGCATCATGGGCTTGGCTGCTTGTTCTTTTCTTTATTCCCGTTTTAGGCTTTATTTTATACCTATTATTCGGTCATAATCTCAGACGCAAGCATTTGTTTCAATGGGAGGATCGCAAGAAAATCGGCATCGAAAAGCTGCTGCAGCATCAGCTTGAAGAATTAGAAAACAGGCAATTTCAGTTCAACAACCGGGCAACCTTTGATAATAAGGATTTAATATATATGCTCATCATGAATAATCACGCTGTCTTTACAGAGGATAATTCAGTTGATGTCATAACAGACGGACGTGATAAGTTTCAGCGGCTTTTACATGACATATCAAAGGCAAAGGATCATATCCATCTACAATATTATATTTACAAAGGTGATGAATTAGGAAAAAAATTGCGGGACGCCCTCATTCAAAAAGCGAAAGAAGGTGTTCAGGTCAGGGTTTTGTATGATGAGCTCGGGTCCAGAACGCTGCGCAAAAAGTTTTTTAAAGAACTGCGTGAGGCCGGCGGGCATGTGGAGGTCTTTTTCCCTTCAAAGCTCAGGCCGATTAACCTTCGGCTGAATTACCGCAACCACCGAAAGCTTGTTATCATAGACGGCATAACCGGTTATGTCGGAGGGTTTAATGTCGGGGATGAATATCTCGGGCTCAATCCGAAGTTCGGCTATTGGCGCGATACCCATATTCGATTGCAGGGAACGGCCGTTCACGCCATTCAGACACGATTCATCCTTGACTGGAACCAAGCTTCACATCATCATACGCTCACCTATATCCCGAACCACTTTCCCGATTGCAGCCCAAAGGGAAACGTCGGGATGCAGATTGTTACGAGCGGGCCCGATTCCGAATGGGAACAAATTAAAAATGGCTACATCAAAATGATTTCAAACGCCAAGCGGAACATTTTGATACAAACACCTTATTTTATTCCGGACGCAAGCCTGCTGGATGCATTGAGGATCGCGTGCCTGTCAGGCATTGATGTCAACATTATGATACCGAACAAGCCTGATCATGCTTTTGTATACTGGGCCACGCTTTCGTATATCGGGGATCTTTTAAAAGCCGGAGCCACCGTCTATATTTACGATAATGGATTTATCCATGCGAAAACAATTGTTGTAGATGACGAAATTGCATCGGTCGGTACAGCGAATATTGACGTCCGAAGCTTCAGGCTGAATTTTGAGGTTAATGCATTTATTTATGATATCAACATTGCCAAAAAACTGGTTTCTACATTTAAAGAAGATTTGCTCGTATCCAGAAAATACACCTACGAGGAATATCAGCAGCGGTCATTATGGATCCGCATCAAGGAATCCGTGTCACGGCTATTGTCGCCGATTTTATAAGATGTGCCAATCCCCCCGGCCTTTATGGCCGGGGTTTTTCAGCATGGCATCATCACGCATCCCGTATAAACGCGCGTGGCCTTTCCATATAGCGTGCAATCATAATAAAAAAATCACTAATATGATCACGTAATTGATCAACAGCGTCAGGCCAAACTCCATTCACGCCGCAGCAAAATCAATTCACTATTTTTATTTCTTTATACAAAACTTCTCACAAATAGTGTATAAAAGAAAAGTGAGTATTTTTTTGTAAAGGGGACCCGTGTCAATGAATCCGGAAACGGTCAACAAAACCCTCATCAGTATTTCAAAATGGGGAAAAGCAACAGGCATTTTATTTATTATTATGGGCGCTTTTACTGCGCTTTCAGGCGCGTTCTTTTTTCTTATCGGCGCAGTGCCGGGCGTACTGCAAATCATTGCAGGCAT
Source organism: Bacillus sp. XT-2 (assembly GCF_025696525.1). Lineage (NCBI taxonomy): Bacteria > Bacillati > Bacillota > Bacilli > Caryophanales > Bacillaceae > Bacillus > Bacillus sp. XT-2. Next base: position 422,420 of record NZ_JAHVOC010000002.1, on the reverse strand, counting down.
CTTTTTGATGCGGTCAGCAAAAGAAGCTGGCTTAATGGCTGAAAAGCATAGCGGGCAATCTGAGGATTTAATGCTGGAGAACTATGCGAAATTTGTAAAGATGCAAGGGATTTATTTAATCGTGAGCATCGCTGTATCGATTCTGGCGATCATCGCATTCTTCATCTTTCTAATGCTTGGAATTGCCGACGGCATATTCAGCGATTATGATACGTACAGCACCTATTAATTAGAAAAACCCGGAGCATCCTCCGGGTTTTTTCTTGTTATTCCGCTTCGCTTACTACTGTGAAGCGTTCATTTTTGTGTGACGGATGTTCAAGCTCATCCAAAACAGCGATCGCATAATCGGCATAGCTGATATAACTGTCGCCTTTTGCGTTTACGATCACATTGTCTTTTCCTTTTTGGTAAGATCCCGTCCGCTTTCCTGCCGGATCAAAAAACGCCGCCGGGCTGAGGAACGTCCAGGAAATAAAGTCTGCCTTTTGCAGGTCTTTCAAGTTCTCTCCTTGATTTGATGCAGTCGGAAGATATTCTTTTGGGAATTCCGGTGTATCCATTAAACGTGTTGTTTTGGCTTCATCAACAAACAGGCTTCCCGCTCCGCCGACGACAAACAATCTTGTATGTTTTGCATCCTTTAGCAGGCTGATTAATGTTCTGCCTGCTTCAACATGAAGATGTTCCTGGCCAGGCGCAGCTCCAAAAGCGTTAACGAGTGCATCGAAAGGCTTGAGATCTTCTGCCGTCAGTTCAAAAACATCTTTCTCCAAAATCGCTGTATCCTGATCCTGCACTTTAGATGCATTTCGGACAATGGCAGTTACCTCGTGACCTCTTTCCTTCGCTTCTTTCAAAACCAGACTTCCCGCTTTTCCGCTTGCACCGATAATTCCTATTTTCATTTTTGATTTCCTCCTTATTTGTAACAATTTTAGTTACACGTTAGTGGTGAGAAGTCATCCCTTTTGATCAAAAGAGATGATTCATTACATCTTTTAATGACTTGCTTGCCAGCTCATTTTCCATCGCTTTTTGCACACTTTCAAATGTCTCATCCAGCGCGCACTGAATTTTTTTGCCTACCGGACACTTCGGGTTCGGGTTTTCATGAACCGCAAATAGTTCCTCTTGGTTTTGAACAGCACGATATACTTCTAAAAGAGAAATATCAGCCGGATCTTTTTTGAGGCTCGCGCCCGGCACCCCGGCGCGTGATGTGAGAATATCGCCCTTTTTCAGCAGGCTGATCATCCTTCTTACAACAACCGGGTTGGTGTTGACACTGTCAGCGATGATTTCCGAAGACGCTTTTTCATCCATCGAAATGAGAGATAAAATATGAATGGCGACAGCAAGACGGCTGTTAATCATGTTTTTTCACCACCGTTGTAACTATAATAGTTACATTTAATTCGTTTGTCAACATATAATATACACTAAATTTGCGCTTCTTGCGCATCCGTTTAGTCAATAAAACGGCCGGATGCACTCCGGCCGTGTCTTGTCAGAATAAGAAATATCGCTGTCCCAGCGGAACATAATCGACAGGCTGGCAGGATAATTCTTCTCCGTCAGCAAAGACCTGATACGTTTTCGGATCGACTTCAATCTTCGGCAAAGCAGCGTTTAATTTCATATCCAGCTTGCTCAGCTTGCGGATGTTTTTCACAGGAGAAATTCTTTTTTCCAGCCCTAACCTTTCCGCCACACCCCTTTCAATGCCCGCCTGGGACATAAACGTAATGGAGGTTGAGCGGTTGGCTTTACCATACGAAGCATACATTTGGCGCATGAACACAGGCTCCGGAGTCGGGATAGACGCGTTTGGATCCCCCATTTGCGCGCGTGCTATCATGCCGCCCTTTAAGACCAATTCCGGTTTCACGCCGAAAAATACAGGATCCCACAGGACAAGGTCAGCGAGCTTTCCTTTTTCTACAGAACCGACTTCATGGCTGAGGCCGTGAGTAATTGCCGGATTAATCGTATATTTGGCAATGTAGCGTTTCGCACGTACGTTATCATTTCCGTTTTCTCCAGTGAGAGCGCCGCGCTGTTTTTTCATTTTGTCAGCCACCTGCCAAGTGCGGATAATGACTTCGCCAACACGTCCCATCGCTTGGGAATCCGATGATGTCATGCTGATCGCGCCGATATCATGGAGAATGTCCTCTGCCGCAATCGTCGCAGCCCTGATTCTGGAATGGCTGAACGCCACGTCCTCGGGCACCTTCGCATCTAAATGGTGACAGACCATCATCATGTCAAGGTGCTCATCCATCGTATTGACGGTGTAAGGAATTGTCGGCGTTGTGGATGACGGCAGAATGTTCGCGTAAGAGGCGAGCTTCATAATATCCGGAGCATGGCCCCCGCCTGCTCCTTCAATGTGATATGTATGAATCACCCGGTCTCCGATTGCGTCAAGCGTGTTTTCCAGGAAGCCCGCTTCATTGATCGTATCCGTATGGATTGCGACTTGAATATCGGCTTCATCCACAACTTCCATACACGTTTTGATAGCGCTTGGCGTCGTGCCCCAGTCTTCATGAAGCTTCAGGCCGATGGCGCCGGCTTCCACCTGTTCGATCAGCGGCGCTTTATCGGATGCGTTCCCTTTTCCTAAGAAGCCGACATTGATCGGGAATTCCTCGGCCGCTTCCAGCATCCTTGCCATATACCATGCACCTGACGTACATGTTGTCGCTTTGCTTCCTGTAGCAGGTCCCGTTCCGCCTCCAAGAAGAGTCGTGACTCCTGAAGAAAGCGCAACTTCCATCTGCTGAGGACAAATAAAGTGAATGTGCGTATCCACTCCTCCAGCCGTTAAAATTTTGCCTTCACCGGAGATCACCTCTGTACCCGCACCAATGACCATATGCGGATCGACCCCGTCCATGATATCGGGGTTGCCGCTTTTTCCGACACCCACAATCCTGCCGTCCTTTACACCGACATCCGCTTTAACAATGCCTGTGTAATCCAATAACACGACGTTGGTGATCACCAAATCCAAAGCGCCGTCTTTTCCTGTGATGCTGCCGTTTTGGCCCATGCCGTCACGGATCGTTTTTCCGCCTCCAAAGATCATTTCTTCACCATAAACAGTGAAGTCCTTTTCGACTTCGATCCATAAGTCCGTATCGCCCAATCTGATTTTATCGCCCGTTGTCGGACCAAACAGCTCCGCGTATTGCTCCCGTGACATTTTCATCGAATCACACCCTCCATCCAGCCGGCTTTCTTTAAGTTGGCTAACGTTTTTTCTTTCCCGCGTTCATCGATATACGTATCGGCCATTCCGTTCAGTCCTCTTACTGTTTTTCGTCCGCTGAATTCAACAAGCGTGACCGTTTTCTCCTCACCTGGCTCAAAACGGACCGATGTGCCTGACGGAATGTCGATACGCATGCCGATGGCTTGTTCGCGGTCAAACGATAGCGCACCATTGGCTTCCGCAAAATGAAAATGTGAACCGACCTGAATGGAACGTGATCCGGTGTTTTTCACCGCTATCTCCCGTGTCTGGCGGCCTTCGTTAATCGTAATGGTCCCTTCAGCAATCTGAAATGCTCCCGGCTTCATGACTTCACCTCCGCAGAAATCGGCTGGTGTACTGTGACAAGCTTCACTCCGTCAGGGAATGTAGCTTCCACCTGAATGCTGTCCAGCATCTCAGGCACGCCCTCCATGACATCTTTTTCAGTCAATACATGGCGGCCGGCTTCCATCAGCTCCGCCACTCCCTTTCCGTCACGCGCGCCTTCCATGATAAAACAGGTGAGATAAGCGGCAGCCTCGGGATAGTTCAGCAGAACGCCGCGCGCCTTTCGCTGCTTGGCTAATTCTCCCGCTGCAAAAATGAGCAATTTCTCTTGTTCAACCGGTGTCAGTTTCATCTTAGGTCCTCCTTATTATCGTCATTCATAAAGCGGATTGCGTTACATGAATCTCCGGAACGATGCAGGCGGGCCATCACCTCCCTTTCTCAGGATGCTGATTATACGGTGAGATGCCTTTCAAAACGGCGAGCCGTTTCATCGTCAGCCTTTCCGTGAGCGACGACCGTTCCCCTGTCCATGACGTAAAGATAATCAGCGCACGTTAAGGCGTTCTCTAAGCTGTGTTCCACCAAAACAATTGCAGTCTCTTCTTTTCTGGAAATTTCTAAGATGACTTTTTGAATCAATTCCACGATTGAGGGCTGAATTCCTTCCATTGGTTCATCAAGTAAAATAATTTTTGGATTTCCCATCAACGCTCTGGCAATCGCAAGCTGCTGCTGCTGTCCTCCGCTTAAATCGCCGCCTTTCCGGTCGAGCATGTCCTTCAAAACAGGAAACCACTGAAAAATCTCTTCCTTGATCCGCCCTCTCCGCTCCTTCTTAGGAAGCGGTTCTTCTCCGAGCAAAAGATTGTCGCGAACGGTTAAAGCGGGGAAGATGTCTCTCCCCTGGGGCACGTACGCAATTCCAGCTCTTGCCCGTTTTTCCGTCTTTTCGTTTTGAACAAACGTTTGATGAAAACGGATCTGTCCCTGTTTGGCCGGGATCAGGCCGATGATCGTTTTCAGCAAAGTGGATTTGCCGACTCCGTTTCGGCCTAATACAGCGACGATCTGCCCGGGGCGGACCTCCATGCTGAGGTTATGCAAAACCATGGATTGATCGTAACCGGATGTCACATTACTGACCGCTATCATGACGCTCCGCTCCTTCCTAAATACACCGCTGCCACCTCTTCATTGCTTGTAATCTCATCCATCGATCCTTCACAAAGCACTCTCCCTTCATGCATCACCGTGACTTTTTTGGAAAACGAGCGGACAAATTCCATATCGTGCTCCACAATTAAAACGGAACACGTTTTGGCAATCTCCTCAAGGAGAGCCCCGGTTTTATCACGCTCTTTTCCCGTCATACCGGCGATCGGTTCATCCAGCAGCAAAAGCTTCGGCTCCATGGCGAGCTGCATGCCGATTTCGAGCCATTGTTTCTGCCCGTGTGACAGGTTGCCGGCTTCTGCATCCCGCTTCTCTTCTAACCCGATCAGCTTCAGGATGTCTATCACCCTGCCACGCTGCTCTCTTGTCATACGCGCCATCAGCAGAGAGAGAATCGTTTTTTTCTGCTTCATGGCAAGTTCTATATTTTCAAACACGGTCAGCTGCGAAAAGACACTCGGAGCCTGAAACTTTCTGGCGACGCCCATTTTGGCGATCTGATATTCCGGAACCTTTGTCAGTTCAGCCGTTTCCTGAAACACAATCTCGCCCGAATGCGGCTTTGTTTTCCCGCAAATGATATCCAGCATGGTTGTTTTCCCGGCGCCATTCGGCCCAATCAAAAAGTGAATATCACGTTCCTGTACACTGATATCTGCCCCCTGCAGCGCCCAAAACCCGTCAAACTGAACCTTCACGTCACGGCAGATAAGTATCGGTTTCATATGCAGCCGCTCCTTTCTTTTTAGAGAAGGAAAGCTGGGTGCCAAGCTTTTCAAGCAGTCCGACAATCCCTCTTGGCAAGTAAAGCACGACGATCATAAACAGCGCACCGAGGAAATACAGCCAAATGTCAGGATAATATTCGCTTAAATAGCTTTTCATGCCGTTTGTTAACAGCGCGCCCAGCACAGCTCCGAAAATGGAGTGCCTGCCGCCGATCGCCACCCACAGCACCATTTCCACTGAAGGGATGATGCCCATCATTTCCGGCGAGATCATTCCGTCCTGAAGCACAAACAGCATCCCGGCAATTCCCGCCATCGCAGCGGACACACAGTAAATAAACACTTTAAAAACAGTGGAATGATAACCAAAAAAACGCACCCTGTTTTCTCCTTCCTGAACCGCCTGCAAAAGCCGGCCAAAGCGGCTTCTCGTAAGAAACAAAGCGATTACAACAGTAAGGCCGAGAAAAAAGACTGTGGTAAAATACAGGATCCGCTTCAACGCAGGATCAGCCAAAGAATATTGAAAAATCGTATAGAAGCTGGTAAGTCCATTGGTACCGCCGGTGATTTCCTGGCTGCCGATGAACAGTGTGACCACCACAACGACGACTGCCTGTGATATCAATGAAAAATAAACTCCCTTTATATTGTTGCGGAACGTAAAATAGCCGAGCAAAAAACGCCAGTAGCACAGGCACAGCCACAGCCGCCGCAATTGCAGCAAAAGGATGCCTGAACAAAGCCCAGATCCACGGCAGTTCGCTGACTCCCGTCCACTCCATAAAATCAGGAATACCGGATGGTGAGGCTTCTATTTTTAAATACATCGCCATGCAATAGGCGCCCAATCCGAAAAAGACGCCGTGCCCCAAGCTCAAAATGCCTGTATATCCCCAAATCAGGCAAATGCCGACCGCTACAATCGCAAAGCATAAAAACTTCGCCAACAGCCCCAATCGAAACTCCTGAAGAAAGAACGGAGCGGCGATAAAAAGGGCAAACATCACAAGATACGGACTGAATTGCGAAAACTGCTTCATCCGGCACCCCCTAATCAAGTAATCTCGTTCTGACGCTTGCGAGACCCGAAGGCCGCCATTGCAGAAAGAGAATAATAAACGCAAACACCACAACCTTGGCTATGGTGGCGCTTGCCGAATACTCCACAAATGTACTGAGTAATCCCACCAGCACAGCCCCGATAATCGTCCCTTTTAATTTTCCGATACCGCCTAAAATGACAATCATAAAAGCATCGACCAGATAGGACGAACCGAGAGTAGGCCCGATTGACCCCAGCAATGTGAGTGAGCTCCCCGCAATACCGGCCAGCCCGCTTCCGAGCGCAAAAGCCAATGTATCTGTTTTTCTCACAGATACACCAAGACAGGATGCCATACTCCGGTTCAGTGTAACAGCCTGCATCCTCCGCCCCGCCGGAGTTTTAAACAAATAGAATCCCAGCAGCGCAAGCGTAAAAAGAACAAGCGCCAAAATAAACAGCCTTTTATATGGAAAAGTGACCGAAAACAGCGTCACTCCTCCCGACAGCCACTCAGGAGACTGAACAGCGACATTCGGCGCGCCAAAAATCGATCTGGCCGCCTGCTGAAGGATCAAGCTTACCCCCCATGTTGCCAAAAGGCTGTCGAGCGGACGGTCATATAATCGTCTGATAATCACTTTTTCAATGACAATGCCAAGCAATGCCGCAACTGTAAACGACATGATGACCGCAATAAAAAAGTAATAGGAAAAGAGAGAAGCCGGCAAATAGCTTAAAAACAGCTGCTGAATAACATATGTCGTGTAGGCTCCCGCCATCATCAGCTCACCGTGCGCCATATTCATAATGTTCATCAAACCGAATGTAACGGCCAATCCAATCGCAATGAGAATCAAAATAGAACCGAGACTGATCCCGTTAAATAATTGAGTCACGACAACAGACATGTTCCGCCTCCTCTCCCGCAAATGGCTTTGATTTATTTAGATAACCCCTTTGCCCAGTCGTACGTTTTTAAATACGGATCAGGTTTTACCGGATCACCTGAGTTCCATACTTCTTTAAACTGTCCATCCCCCGTGATTTGCCCGATTCTAACTGTTTTGTAAAGATGCTGTGTATCCCCATCGATTTTCACTGTGCCGCCCGGGGCCTTAAATGTAATCCCGTCAGCCGCTTTCTTCACTTTATCGATCTCAAAGGACTTGGCTTTTTCAACGGCTGCCGCCCAGAGATACACCGCATTATAGCCGGCTTCAATCGGATCACTGGTCACCCTCTTATCTCCGTTCTGCTTTTTATAATTCTTCACGAATGTCTGATTTTCGTTTGTATTGGTTGTCTGGAAGTAATTCCACACCGCATAATGCCCTTTTAGCACATCAGGACCGATCCCCCGAATTTCTTCCTCTGCGACACTCGCCGACATGACAGGAATTTCATCAGCTGTCACACCCGCATCTATCAGCTGCTTAAAAAATGCCACATTGCTGTCGCCGTTTAATGTGTTAAAAATAACATCCGGCTGCTTTTCATTGATTTTGCTGACCAGCGTACTGTAATTCGTGTGGCCGACCGGCGTATACTCTTCACCGGCAACTTCTCCCCCAGCAGCTTTTACTTGCGCTTTAATGATTTTATTGGCTGTTCTCGGGAACACATAATCCGAGCCGATCAGAAAGAATGTCTTGCCTTTATTCTTCAGCAGCCAATCGACAGCCGGCACGATTTGCTGATTTGTCGTTGCTCCGGTATAAAAAATATGAGGCGATGACTCCATGCCTTCGTATTGCACCGGATAGAACAGCAGCCCGTTATTTTGCTCCACAACCGGGAGCATCGCCTTGCGGCTCGCTGATGTCCACCCTCCGAATACAGCCGCCGCTTTGTCCTGCTGAAGCAGCTTTCTCATTTTTTCGGCATATGCAGGCCAGTCAGAAGCCCCGTCCTCCACGACGGGTTCAAGCTTTTTGCCGAGAACGCCGCCTTTTTGGTTGATTTCATGAATAGCCAGCAGCTCTGCATCATGGACGGATACCTCGCTGATTGCCATTGTCCCGCTTAATGAGTGAAGAATCCCAACCTTCACTGAATCCCCGCTTGTGTCAATTTCAACTGTTTTTTTCGCATCTCCGCTGGCTTCCGACACTTTCTTCGGCGCCGTACATCCCGTGATAAGAATCGTGATAAGAAACATCAGAAAGACACCCTGTATTCTAACCCCTTTGCTTTTCATCCAGAACCTCCTTTGTCTGATTGAGTCAACTGATGTCATAAAAGTTAACAACTTATGTCATTTATTATATAGAACAGGCGCATTACTTTAAAGAATATTTAAAAAATTTAGATACTTTAACCAAATCGATTGTCTTTTTTGTTATATTTATTCACATAAAAAAAGGCAAGAAACAATGTTTCTTGCCTTGCCGATCTGATTAATCTTTATCTGTGAATTTATCCTTCGCTTCACCGATACCCTTTTGGACCTCGCCTTTTGCCTTATCTTTTTTGCCTTCAGCCTGCATATCCGTTTTGTCGGTCATATCTCCAACTTTATCCTTCACTTCTCCCTTGGCTTTATTTAAGCCGCCTTTCATTTTATCTTTTACACTATCGTTACTCATGTGTAATTCTCTCCCTTCATTTATGTGTGTACTTGTTACCTTCCCGATCTGAGCAGCGGTAAACATTTGAATATTATTTATCGATTTCATAACGCTCTCCGTAACGGAGCACCTTGTAGAGCGCCAGCCCGTCAGATGATTTATTTTCTGAGTAACGGACCGGCAGCAGGGCAAAAAACACATAATACGTAGAAAAGTAGACAAACTGATAGAAAAACACATTTGGCTCCAATACACTGTGTATAATGAGCAAATTCACTGCGAAAATGGTTATTAAGTTAAACAGGCAGCCTCCGGCATAAACAAGTGCGTGTGAGAATCGGTTGTCGATCTTCAGCTCACCGTACCGGCAAAACGAATCCATAAAATAAATGGTTCTGACCTGTATCGGCCCAATCTTGAACAGTTTTTTGCCCATCCCGATATCCAATGAACCCTTCCCGCCAAAAACAAAAGCCATAAAGCTGTGCCCGGCAACATGTATAATAGATACAAGCGGCAGAACGATGAGGAAAGACCATAGAAACTTCACCATATCATCAAATCCAAACATTGAATTCCCCCTCACGCTTGTCATAAACAACAACACATATGCACTCCGCCATTTCTTGTTTCACAAAATCGCGGCTTCCATTCGTTTGTGTTCAAAAACAGTATGTAGCGATTTTTCCTGTTCTCCACGGAAATAAACGTCCCGATGCTCCCCTTTTTTTGTATAAAAAAAACCATCCGGCATCAGATGGTTTCGTCTTACACTTGATATAAACAGTCTTCCTTCAGAATCAGCGCTCTCATGCTGACCGCTTTTTCATAGAAAAACACCGCATCTTTATAGTTTTCATGAAGGCTGGAATATACAGCCGCATCCAGAGCAAATTCCTCAATATACACATACAGGGACTTGGCTTCCATATAATCAAATACCTCTTGAATCAAATCCATATTAACGGATTCCACATATAGAGCCTGCAGAAATTTATATTTTTCCAGACTGAAGCTGTCGTTTCGTTTTCGGGCGATGGCAATCCCTTTTTCATAATAATGCATAGCCGCCTGTTCAGCCTGTTTTTTGAAGAGTACACGCGTTAAGCTGAACAGCGCTTTCGGGAGCTGCTCCAGCTGGTGTTCCTCAAAGACAGGAAGCGCTTTTTCAAAGTATGCAGCCGCCTGGTCCAGTTCTCCTTTTTCATCATAACAGTTCCCCATGTTGTAGAGGGCTGATCCGATCAAGCGGGGCTGTCCTTCCAGTAAAGCCAAACGATAAGCGTCATCGAGATGCTCGAGCGCTTTTTCATAATTTCTGTAGTCTATATAGTTCCCTGATATGACAAAATGGCATTGAATTCTTCTGACCCTGTAAAAATCATGAGCCTTGTAGGTCTCAAGCGCCTGTATCGCATGATTCATGGAAAAGTGGGTCTGCTTCATAATATAAAATACTTCCGCTACTTTAAAATGAAATTCCGCTCTTTCAATATCATCCTCTACAAACGCAAGCATTTTCTCAGCTTTCCGATAGAAAGATATGGCTGAGATATAATTGTTCTGTTCAAATTCATACATCCCTCTGAACAAATGAAAATAATACTCAGATAATCCCGAGATGCTGTCCTTGCTGCTTTCCAGCCTCTCGATCAATTCACGATATTGGAGCTGAGATTCCTCGTGCAGGTCGGGCTTTACATAATCAAGCATAATTTGATGACGGTAGCTGATCAGCTGATAGTACAACAGAAGCAGCTGATCCTCTTCCATATGTTCTATATCATGATCAATCTCTTCCTTCAGCTGAACGGCATCAGCCACTTGAAATGCTAAAATGTGCTTATACCACTGATTGATTTTCACTCCTACTTGAGATGACGGGATCTCGTAAGCGGCCATGCCTCTCCAACCCTTTCTATGAACTAGTGGTTATATTTTATCATATTGTATGGCTTTAGAATTAAAATTTCTTCCAGTGATTCCTTCTTTTTGCCTATCCTTATATTTTTCGGTTTCTGATTGGATTTTTTGCACTTTTTGGCGCATTACAGTTTTTGACACAAAAAAAGCTTACCGGACTTAGCCGATAAGCTTTTATCATATTAACCGCCAATATAAGACATTTCCACTTTCTTTTTGCCCGCTGTTTTTGAAAGAGTCCGGTCAACTGAATATTGGTCTATCCGATTCTTCCACACTGTGCCGATCATCGCTGTCAGCTCGCCATCACTTAATCCCTGCCGAACCGGCGCTCTGAGGTCATATCCGCTTGAAGCGAACAGGCAAGTAAACAACTCACCGCGCGCAGACAGGCGTGCCCTGTTACACGAGCCGCAGAACGCATCAGATACAGAAGAAATCACGCCGATTTCGCCAGATCCGTCCAAGTAGCGAAACCTTGAAGCAACTTCCCCTTTATAGTTAGGCGCGATCGGTTCAACCGGCATGTGTTCATTGATTACATCAATGATTTCCGCCTTTGTCATGACGTCTTTCTTTTCCCATTGGTTGGTGTTGCCGACGTCCATAAATTCGATGAATCTCAAGATATGCCCTTTTTCTTTAAAATAGCGCGCCATAGGCAGGATATCTTTTTCATTGACGCCCCTTTGGACGACCATGTTGATTTTAACGCCGAGCCCTGCTTGTTTCGCCGCTTCAATGCCTTCAAGCACCTTGCTGACAGAAACCCCTCGCCCGTTGATCATTTTAAAGCGTTCGTCCTCTAATGAATCAAGGCTGATGGTCACCCGTTTTAAACCGGCTTCTTTGAGCTTGTCGGCATAAACAGGCAGCAGCGACCCGTTTGTCGTCATCGCAATATCACGTAAACCTGGAATACGGGCCAGTTTTTTAATTAATTCGGGCATGTCCTTTCTCATGAGCGGCTCTCCGCCGGTCAAGCGGATTTTTTCCACTCCGAACCTGGTGACAAACAGCGCCGCAAGCCGTTCCAATTCCTCAAAAGAAAGCAGCTCCTCTTTCTTTAAAAAAGGATAATCCGGGCCGAATAATTCGGCTGGCATACAGTACGTGCATCGGAAGTTGCAGCGGTCTGTAACAGAAATGCGAAGGTCTCTGAGCGGTCTGTTCCTTTTATCTAACATCTGGCGAGATTCTGTATTCATTGCTGCAGCCCCTCCTGTCCCCCAATTCTCTCGGGATGTGTATATACATTAAAAGATCCGTTTCTCACAAAACCGATCGCTGTAATATTTAATTCTTCTGCCATTTGAATCGCAAGCTCTGTCGGGGCCGATTTTGAAATCACAATCGACACGCCGATTTTTGCCGCTTTTAACAGCACTTCTGATGAGATTCTGCCGCTGAAGACAATCAGTTTATCGCGAACAGACATCCCATTCAGCAGACAATGTCCGTATAATTTATCAAGCGCGTTGTGACGGCCGATATCTGTGCGCATCAAAAGCACTTTCTCCGTATCGCAAAGCGCCGCATTATGTACGCCTCCCGTCTCCTGAAACGTCCCGCTTTCTTTTTGCATATCCTTCATAAGCGCCAGACAAGTTTCAGGCGAAATCTTCATTTGACTGACAGCCGTCTTAGCGGTTTTGACATCCTGCTGAAAATAAAAATGGCGGCCCTTTCCGCAGCACGAGCCGATCACCCGTTTCGTATATTCCTGTTGATTCAATGTCTCAGGATAAATGAGATCGACATACACAAAACCGAGACTTTCATCTATTGTAAACCTCTTAATCTCTTTTTGAAATCGAATAACACCCTCAGATGCGAGAAATCCGATGACAAGCTCTTTGATATGCTCCGGCGTGCAAACGAGCGTGACAAACTCACTGCCGTTCACCATCACCGTCAACGGATATTCTGTCACCATCCGGTCGGTTTGCCTGCTCATTTCCCCTTGTTCATAACGCCATATCTCCCTGACCGCAGTTACTTTATCGTTCAATGTCTCTTCCCCTCCGCAATGTTCCTGCCTTTATATTTTTTCACACTCCTCAGATTTTGTCGAATCCTGTTATAAAAAAAGAGCCCATTCTAAAGGACTCTACGTTTGGTTATGCTGATTCTTTTTCAGGATCATAAACAGCACAAGAGCTGCGATCAAAGTGAGCATGCTGACAAAAAAGAAAGCTGCCAGTTTCAGAAAAACACCGAGCAATATGAAAACCACGGCGGCTATAAGAAATATCAGTCCTAACAATCTCATGTTTTCCACCCCTTTTACGGGTATCATTCCCGCCGGCCCTGTTTTTAAACCAATAGAAAAAGGCGCCTGGGGGAGCGCCTTTTCATTCGGTTACTCAGTAAATTTTTGTGCTTCTTTTTCCCAGGCCTGCTCGAATTCTTCCGCGCTGTCAGCTGAAATATATTCTCCGCCGCCAGCAACAGCCGCCTGTTTCATTTCCGCGTTTCCTTTCACATCAAAGTTGAAGCCGATAATATTTACAATCGTATCTACATTCGCTTCACGAAGCTTTTCAATTTCATCAGCAGGATTTCCGCCGCATGTTTCTTCACCGTCAGTGATTAAATACACCACGTTTTTCCCGTCTGCATCAAACGCTTCAAATTCTTTTCTTGTATCAGAAAGCGCTTTGGCAATTGGTGTCCAGCCGGTCGGTTTGATGCCGCTTAATGAATGGTCAAAGAGCGTTCCTTCATATGGATGAAGGCCGTAAATCGTTTCTGTTGTGCTGCATGAAAGAGCCTTTCCGGAAAGTTTATTGTTTCCCGCATGTCCAAAGACGCGAAGCATCAGATTTGTATCCTCAGGAAGCAGCTCGGCAAAAGACTTTACAGATTTTGTGGCAATGTCTATCTTTCGTTCTCCTCCTGTTTTTTGAACCATACTTCCGCTTCCATCAAACAGGACAGCTACATTCGTGTCGGCTTTTTTCTCAGCGGCAAAAGACGGTGACGCAATGGAGACAGTCAACAGTCCAATAATACCGGCAGTCAGTAATTTTTTCATGTTCAACTTCCTTTCTTTCTCATATTTTCCAACCATTTGTTGGATTCTTCTTTATGCTAGAATATGAAACCACAAAATGATATAGGGCAAGCTGCCTTTTATCTCCCTTTCACTTTCTATTCAAAATCACCGGAAACCTCAATATTTTTTAGCCATTTTCACCCAAAAAATATAGAAAGAATGTGACACCATTCATTCTTTCTTCTCCGTGATCAGGAGAGAAAAGCTGAAATCTGCTACTATGCTACAGGCGGTCAGCTGCTTACTTTTGAACGTTTTGTTAAAAACAAAAAAGAGGCTGACCTTTCAGCCTCTTTTTTTCTTATTTAGATAACATCAGTGATTGCTGAGTGAAAATTTTCTCAACATCTTTTTGCGTATAAGCAGGGAAATATTCTCCGCCGCCGACTTTAGCAATTGCGTTCAGCTGGCCTTTATACCCTTCTTTATAGTCAAATCCAATGACATTTACTGTGATGTTGTCTTTATGAAGTTCTTTTGCTGTTTTGATCGGATTGCCGCCGCATGTTTCCTCACCGTCTGTTAGCAGGTAAACGACTTTTTCTCCTTTTGCATCAAGCTGATCGAAAGAAGATTTTGCCTCGTTCAGCGCTTTTGCGATCGGTGTCCAGCCAGTCGGCCCGATTGTGTTAAGAGAATTGAGGAAGCTCTGTTCGTTAAAGCTTTGGAAGCCGTATACGTTGCGAATGGCTTCGCATGATTGAACTTTTCCGGAATTCTTATTGTTTCCTTCTGAACCAAACACACTCATTTTCACTTGAGTGTCCGCAGGCAGTGAGCTTGCAAACTTTGAAATTTCTTTTTTGGCTGAATTAAATTTAGATACACCGTCTATTCTTTTCGCCATGCTTCCGCTGGCATCAAGCAAAACCGCCACGTTTGCCGGAGCTTCAGCCTTCGGTTCTGTTTTTTCAGCAGCAAAAGCAGGTGACGTCAGTCCAAATAGCAATCCTGTCATCATGATCAGTGAAAATCTTTTCTTCATGTTCGTGCCCCTTTTCAAGTTTGTTTCTGCGTGCAGATGTTCAACGCTGAACATAACTAATCGTAATCGACAAAAACAGAGAAATAAATAGGGCGGGCTTCCCCATTGCCGCTGTTTACTTTTGCATAGAAACCTTTGTTTTTATTAGTGATTTCCGCCTAACAGCAAAATGAAAAATCATGATTGTCAGCCTTTCGCCTTTCGTTATATGAGTCTGTCGAAGTCTGTCGATCAATGTGGATTACTTTACCACAATCTCAGTGTCAGCAAATATGAAAAAGGAACTGATTCCCTCATCATCATATAGGCTATAAAATACGCAGGAGGCCTTTAGAAGGTCTTTAACCGCTCTTACATAAAAATAGACTAAGGAACAGAATATACGCTTAAAAACGGCAAAAAAGACGCTTTATGAAGCGTCTTTTTATTTCTTCGCCATATATTTATTTAAAAACGAATCGGCGGTTGAAACCTGTGTTCCTTGATAATAGTACTTCACAATCTCATCAACTGTTTTGCCCTCTTTCGCCATAAAATTGGCTCCATACTGGCTCATTCCCACACCGTGTCCAAAGCCTTTTGTGGTAATGGTAATGGTGTCTCCGTTTCGTTTCCATTCAAAATCAGCTGAATTGAGGCCTAGCTTTTCGCGTATGTCCCTTCCTTTCAGCGTCTTGCCGTTAATGACGGCTGTTGCCACCTGATGGCCCGGTGTCTCTCCGGTAATTTTTCCGACTGTATTTGACCCATTCAGCTGGACGCCAAGCTTTTGTTCAAATTGCGCCACTGTAAAGGTTTTGGTGGCCTTATACTTCGGAGACTTTTTATCCCAAGAGCTTTTGACGCTTTTTAAATAAGGAATGGCACTTGTCCAATATGCTTCCGCATTTTCTGTATAACCGTTGCTTGTGGAGAAAAAGGAGGCTTCAATCGGCTGGTTGTTGTACGTTAAGATTTTGCCTTGCGTACTGGCAACCGCATCTGTGATTTTTTTCAGCTTTGCTTCATAATCTGCGCCCCACTGATTCTTCAGCTCCGCTTTGCTTTTGTACACCTGGAACATCTGAGTATCATCCACCAGCGAGCCTTTAGGGGCCTCTACTGCAGAATTTGAAACCATCAGTCTGACAATAAACGTTCTTGCGGCGAGAGCCTGAGCCTTCAGCGCTTCAGGTTCAAAGGTAGCCGGCATTTCGGAGGCGACGACTCCGATGACATACTCTTCAAGCGGAATATCTTCTACGGATTGATTGGCGGTTCGATAGACTGGAATAGAAACAGGCGATGCTTTCAATGTTTCCGCTCCTTTTGATTCTTGTATCGTGTTGACTGCTGTCTTTCCTGATTCTCCTCTGGCCCCGGCTTCTTTATTATGCTGAAACGGGATCACTAAGAGTGTGGGGACCAAGAGAATCAATGCACATAGTACGGATAGTGTGATTGCGAATTGTTTCATATTCAGCTGCCTCCTGCTCGGGATTCGACTCTAGTCTAGTCTATGGGCAGGGACAAGCTAATATGACTCTCCTTTTGGACAGAAACTTTATTTGTCATTTACGTATTCTTTTTTACTATTTTGCGCATAATGATGATAATACACTAAAAATAAAAAACCAGTATGCCAGAATGACATACTGATTTTCAATCCTTTATGCGTTTAAGTCTGAGACAACTTCTTTGCTTTCTTGCTCAGAAGCAGACTCATCGTTTACACGTTCGATGTCTGCGCCAAGACCGGCAAGCTTCTGATGGAAATCAACATAACCGCGGTCTAAGTGTTTCAGTTCAGTAACACGTGTATGACCTTCAGCCACTAACCCCGCAAGAATCAACGCTGCGCCTGCACGCAAGTCAGTAGCTGCAACTTCAGCTCCTTGAAGCTGTACAGGGCCGTTAATAATCACAGAACGACCTTCAATCTTGATATCACCATTCATACGGCGGAATTCTTCCGCATGCATAAAACGGTTTTCAAAAACAGTTTCCGTAATCATGCTTGTGCCGCTTGCACGAAGCAGAAGCGCCATCATTTGTGACTGCATATCAGTCGGGAATCCAGGGTGAGGCATTGTTTTAATGTCGATCGGTTTCAGTTCTTTCGGACCGATCACACGAAGGCCTTCTCCTTCATCCTTAATCGTAACACCCATCTCTTCCATTTTTGCGATTAAAGAAGTGAGGTGTTCAGGAACCGCTCCTTTAACTAAAACATTTCCTTCAGTGATTGCAGCGGCAACCATGAATGTGCCCGCTTCAATACGGTCAGGTATAATATGGTGTCTTACGCCGTGAAGCTTGTCGACTCCTTCAATTTTAATGGTGCCGGTGCCCGCTCCGCGGATTTTTCCGCCCATGCCGTTGATATAGTTTGCTAAATCAACGATTTCAGGCTCTTTCGCCACGTTCTCAAGCGTTGTTGTCCCTTCAGCTAAAGCAGCTGCCATAATCAGGTTTTCTGTTGCTCCCACACTTGGGAAATCCAGATAGATTTTTGCGCCTTGCAGACGGCCTTTTACTTCAGCTTCAATGAAGCCATTACCGACTTTAATTTCTGCGCCCATTGCTTCAAAACCTTTTAAATGCTGGTCTATTGGTCTAGATCCAATTGCGCATCCGCCCGGAAGCGCTACTCTTGCATGACCTGTACGCGCAAGAAGCGGTCCCATGACAAGCACAGACGCACGCATTTTACGCACATATTCAAAAGGTGCTTCAGTTTGCAAAGCGTATGAAGCATTTACAGTGACTTCATTATTCTCAAAATGCACATCTGCTCCTAAATGACGCAACACTTCATTAATTGTATATACATCGGAGAGCGTAGGTACATCACAAATTACGCTTTTTTCTTCACTTGCTAATAAAGATGCAGCGATAACTGGTAAAACGGCATTTTTAGCGCCTTCAACTTTGACTGTGCCGTTTAACTTTTGACCGCCGCGGACGATGATTTTTTCCAAGGTATTCCCCTCCGCGTCCCTAAATTCTCTATATTAATATTCAGTCGTAACGATTGGTGTGCCAACCGTAACGATATGTTTTCCGCCCATTCCTGCACTTCTAAGTGCAATTTGCAAATTCATTTTATGTTCTGAGGTCATGATAGACTCTTTCCACTCATCTGTATACGCAGAAATAGAAACGAAACTTGGCTCAACTACATGTTCAACAGATCTTGCTTGAAATTCATTTAATAACTGATTTGCTTTTTTTTGCAAAACAATATTCATATTATCATCTAAATGACCATTTAGACAAGTAAAAATAACTACTTTTTCTTGGAATATCCCGAGTGCCTGCCGTTCAAACTGTTCATATGTATCATTCCAGCTAATCGGTGTCTCAAGACTCATTTGCTCATATAATAAATACGAAGTTGGGTTGTGTTTTTTGAGGGTTGTGACAAGCTGCAGTTTAAAAGAAGTATGATTTTTTTTGTCAGTATACGTGCCAATGGCCTTTACTATTTGGTCTTCCTGTGCAAGTGCCCAATTATATTGACGATACTCTGATTTTAAACGTTGCACTTTTTGATAAAATTCTTTTTCGGTCAGAGACATATTTTGTTTTGCATGCAAAGTCCACTTATCAATTGACACATTCTGGCGTTCCATTCCCTCTGCAATTTGTGCTAATGGCGTTAACTCACTCGCATGAATCGTATGGAAAACAGCAATGACGAAACTTAATACAACAGATACAATAATAGCATAGCTTACTTGTTTTTTCTTCATTATGATCTCTCCCCCTAATCTCCAGTTTTACCGGAGGCAAGGGGTGCCATACGTGGAATTCTTCGTCAAAACTCGCGTGATTTCAGGAAGCGATTTAACCCGCTTCCCCAGCCATTCCCATGTTTTCGGCAATCAAAACCTATCAAAATAAATAGGGAAGCTGCTGTGAATAATTAAGGTAATCCAAAAAGAAGTTTCCGACAGTCGTTCCGATTGCAATGGTCAGCAAAATCATTAGAAGTCTTGCCTGCAGGACTTTGCCTTTTCTGATTAACGGATCAATATTGACGGCTTGAAGCGCCCACCAAGTGACCGCGATAAAAATCAAGTGAACGATAATGCCAATTGCAGCCTGCTGTCCCAATACGCTCATCTATACGCACTCCTTTCATCCATTCTCCGCTTTATACCCTTTCTTATTATATAAGAAGAAGAGATAAAGATGATACATTTTATACAGAACGGAATATTCATCCAAAACTAGGGCTAATCCCCGCTTAAACAGCGGCTCTTTTGCATGGTATACTTTTTTGGAAAGGAGCTGGCAATTATGAATCATTCATTTTTTCAGCCTGAAAAGCAATATGGTGAGGACTTGCCTGTATTTGAGCAGGAATGGGAAGCAATTGCATTCTATTATGATTATAGACAGTCACAGATTGAAGAACTGAATGAATTGTGTCAGTTTTATAACATTTCTCTCACCCAAACGAGAGAAAGCCTCGAAGAGCTTGAACATCTTTATTTTCAAAGCATACAAGAGCTTTTGCTTGCTGATTGGAATCTTCCTATTGAAGAATTTGAGAAGATGATCAGTGTTTATCTTATAGATTGTGTGATTGCCCATCACGAAGATGCCGAATGGATCGTAAAGCCTTATCCGTATACAGACGGGGCTTATACAATGGGCTTTAGAAGACACCGTAAATCATGGCATACCGTGAATTGCTGTGATCGTTTATACTTGCGTCAAAAAGAGAGTCAGCCGCTGCTGTCACTGTTTGATTCTCTTGTGCAGTCATAAAAAAATCCTTCTCATGAAGAGAAGGATTTTTTATTATTTCCCTGCTACATCCAATCTGTTCAAAGCCCGCTGTAATGCAAGCTCAGCCCGACGAATGTCAGTATCATCTGATTGAGAATTCAAACGCTCCTGCGCCCGCTGACGTGCAGCTTCTGCGCGCTCTTTATCGATGCCTTCCGCTGTCTCAGCAGTTTGGGCAAGGATGGTCACCTGATCAGGACGAACTTCTATAAATCCGCCGCTGACGGCAACCAATTCAGTCTGTCCGTCTTTTTTCAGACGAACAGCGCCGATTTTAAGAGGAGCCACGGTTGGAATATGACCTGGCAAAATACCGAGATCGCCGCTTTCGGCTCTCACACTCACCATTTCGATATTCGCATCGTATACTGGGCCGTCGGGAGTAACGATATTGACTTGAACGGTCTTCATGCTTTTACCCTCCTAGGACCAGTTTAAACTTCTACACCCATTTCTTTTGCTTTCTCAATAACTTCTTCGATACGGCCTACAAGACGGAACGCATCTTCAGGAAGATGGTCGTATTTGCCGGCTAAGATTTCTTTGAAACCTTGAACCGTTTCTTTTACAGGCACGTAAGAACCTTTTTGTCCAGTGAACTGTTCAGCCACGTGGAAGTTTTGAGAAAGGAAGAACTGAATGCGGCGTGCGCGTTGAACGACAAGTTTATCTTCGTCACTCAATTCATCCATACCGAGAATCGCAATGATATCTTGAAGCTCTTTGTATCGCTGAAGCGTTGATTGAACTTCACGGGCTACCGCATAATGCTCTTCTCCAACGATTTCTGGAGCAAGGGCGCGTGATGTAGAAGCCAACGGATCAACCGCAGGGTAGATACCCATCTCAGTTAACTTACGCTCAAGGTTTGTTGTCGCATCCAAGTGAGCGAACGTCGTTGCCGGCGCCGGGTCAGTGTAGTCATCGGCAGGCACGTAGATCGCCTGGATAGATGTAACGGATCCAACGTTTGTAGACGTGATACGCTCTTGAAGCTGACCCATTTCAGTTGCAAGCGTCGGCTGATAACCAACCGCAGAAGGCATACGGCCGAGAAGGGCAGAAACCTCTGAACCCGCTTGTGTGAAACGGAAGATGTTATCGATGAAGAACAGGACGTCCTGTCCTTGCTCATCACGGAAATGCTCAGCCATTGTAAGACCTGTCAGTGCAACACGCATACGTGCGCCCGGCGGCTCGTTCATTTGTCCGAATACCATGGCTGTTTTGTTGATTACGCCAGAGTCGCTCATCTCGTAGAAAAGGTCGTTCCCTTCACGAGTACGCTCTCCTACGCCGGCGAATACAGAGATACCGCCGTGCTCTTGCGCGATGTTGTTGATCAATTCCTGGATTAATACGGTTTTACCTACACCGGCACCGCCGAACAATCCAATCTTACCGCCCTTGATGTATGGAGCAAGCAAGTCAACAACTTTAATTCCTGTTTCAAGGATTTCAACTTCTGTTGAAAGCTGATCAAATGAAGGAGCCTGTCTGTGAATCGGGTCTTTCTTCGCATCCGCAGGAACCGGCTCATTTAAATCAATATTTTCTCCGAGTACGTTAAATACACGGCCGAGTGTCACATTACCAACCGGAACTGAAATCGGCGCTCCCATATCGACAGCTTCCATTCCGCGCTGAACGCCATCCGTAGATGCCATTGCGATTGTACGGACTGTGTCATCGCCTAAATGAAGAGCGACCTCAAGCGTCAAATCAATACCTACTTCGTTTTCACTTCCAGCCGGCTGTGAAATTTTAATCGCATTATATATTTCAGGTAAGTGACCGTCTTCAAAACGTACGTCGACAACTGGTCCTAATACCTGGCTAACGCGTCCTTTCTTCATCGCTATCCCTCCTGACAAAATCTTTCTATTCTAAAGCGGCTGCTCCGCCGACAATTTCCGTAATTTCTTGTGTGATCGCTGCTTGGCGAGCGCGGTTGTAAGAAAGCGAAAGTGAATCGATAAGATCCTTCGCATTGTCTGTCGCGTTTTTCATCGCCGTCATTCTTGCAGCATGTTCACTTGCTTTACTGTCAAGAAGCGCTCCGAAGATTAAGCTTTCTGCGTATTGAGGAAGCAAAACCTCCAGAACCTCCTCTTCAGACGGTTCAAATTCATAAGACGCCGTTCTTTTTCCGCCGCCGCCCAAATCAGATAGCGGCAGAAGTTTTTTCTCCGTCACTTCTTGAGAAATGGCGCTGACATAATGGTTATATACAAGGTGCAATTCATCAAATGCACCGTCTATAAACATTTGAATCGTTTGACGGGCAAGGTCCTTAATTTCTGAAAACGACACTTCGTCTCCAAGTCCTGTTAACTCAGAAATGATCGGAATGTCGCGTTTTTTAAAGAAATCACGGCCCACTCGTCCGATAACGATCACTGCATACTCATCCTTAGACTGATGACGTTCTTGAATGGCCTGATAAGCACTTCGTAAAACCGAACTGTTAAAAGCGCCAGCAAGACCGCGGTCAGATGTAATGACGAGGTATGCCGTCTTTTTCACTTCTCTGCTGAGAAGCATCGGATGTTTCGCGCTGCCGGATACTTTTCCGACATTTGATACAACCTCTTGGATCTTATCCATATATGGCACAAATGATTTTGCATTGTTTTCAGCACGATTCAGCTTAGCTGCAGATACCATCTGCATGGCTTTTGTAATCTGGCTCGTTTTTTTCGTTGACGTGATCCTTGACTTAATATCGCGTAATGAGGCCAAAGATTTCACCACCTTTTCTCTTCATTTGCGTAAAAAGAGAGAAAAAGAGAACCTTTTTCTCTCATCAGCATTCGAGTTAGTTGCTTGGTGCAAATGTGCGTTTGAAGCCTTCGATTGCAGTTGCGAAGTCTTCATCAGCAGGAAGGTTCCCTGTTTTCGCAATTCCGTCAAGCAGCTCTTTATGGTTTTGGTCAAGGTACATGTAGTACTCTTCTTCAAAACGTCTGATGTCCGCTACAGGAATATCATCAAGATATCCTTTTGTCAGCGCATAAAGAATGGCTACCTGTTTTTCAACCGGAAGCGGCTTGTTCAGATCCTGCTTCAGCACTTCAACTGTGCGCGCACCGCGGTTCAGTTTCGCCTGAGTCGCTTGGTCGAGGTCAGATCCGAATTGAGCGAATGCTTCCAGCTCACGGTATGATGCAAGATCAAGACGCAATGTTCCTGATACTTTTTTCATCGCTTTGATTTGCGCGGAACCGCCGACACGTGATACAGACAATCCGGCGTTGATCGCCGGGCGTACGCCTGAGAAGAACAAATCAGATTGCAGGAAGATCTGTCCGTCGGTGATGGAAATAACGTTTGTCGGGATATACGCTGAGATATCTCCGGCTTGAGTTTCTACGAACGGCAGAGCTGTAATTGATCCTGCGCCTTTCGCGTCGCTAAGCTTTGCTGCACGCTCAAGCAGACGGGAGTGAAGATAGAATACATCCCCCGGGAACGCTTCACGGCCTGGCGGACGGCGAAGAAGCAAGGACAGCTCACGGTAAGCAGCCGCTTGTTTAGAAAGATCATCGTATACAACAAGAACGTGCTTGCCATTGTACATAAATTCTTCTGCCATTGTAACCCCTGCATACGGAGCAAGGTACAGAAGCGGTGCCGGCTGTGACGCAGACGCCGTTACAACAATTGTATAATCAAGCGCGCCGTGTTTACGCAATGTTTCTACTACGCCGCGGACTGTAGATTCTTTTTGACCGATCGCTACATATACGCAGATCATGTCTTGGTCTTTTTGGTTTAAGATCGAATCGATCGCAACAGATGTTTTACCTGTTTGACGGTCACCGATGATCAACTCACGCTGGCCGCGGCCGATCGGAATCAGTGCATCAATTGCTTTTATACCAGTTTGAAGCGGTTCATGAACGGATTTACGGTCCATAACACCTGGTGCCTGGCTTTCGATCGGACGTGTTTTGCTTGTGAGGATCGGGCCAAGACCGTCTACCGGCTGACCTAACGGGTTCACAATACGGCCGATTAATTCTTCACCGACAGGAACCTCCATGATGCGGCCTGTTCTTTTTACTTCGTCCCCTTCACGGATCTCTGTGTAAGGTCCTAAGATAACGATACCTACGTTTGATTCTTCAAGGTTTTGAGCCATACCCAAAACGCCGTTTGAAAATTCAACAAGTTCACCGGCCATACAGTTGTCAAGACCGTGTACACGAGCGATACCGTCACCGACTTGGATGACTGTACCTACGTCATGAACTTCAATTTCAGATTGATAATTTTGTATTTGCTGTTTTATCAGCGTGCTAATCTCTTCAGCTTTGATGCTCACTTAGGTTTCACCCCTTCTATCGATTTTCCCCGGCAAGTTGACGTTCAATGCGCTGAAGCTTTCCGCTTACGCTGCCGTCAAAAATCCGGTTTCCAATGCGGACTTTAATGCCGCCTATTAAATCCGTCTGCACTTCATTTCTGATTCTCAGTGAAGCGACTCCGGCTTTTTTTGCAAACACTTGTGATAATGATGAAATTTCCGCATCCGTCAGCGGTTTAACTGAATATACAATCGCGTCTTCTGTTTGACGGGCCTCGTTTGCGAGTTTCACAAACTCATCTGTGAGATCAGGCACAATTGATGCCCGATGACGGTCAATCAAAAGAAAAATCGTATGGAGCACGGACTGTGATAAAGACACAAAAGCGTTTTGGATGAGTTCTTTTTTCTTTGCGCCCGGCACCTTCGGATGGTTTAACACATCATTTAGCGCTTTTTCATTTTGAAATACTTCTTTTACAACTTTTAGCTCTTCTTCCACCTGATTGAGCTGAGAGGACTCATTGGCAATATCGAAAAGAGCTGATGCATATCGTTTAGAGACAGCTGATCCACTCATCGGCTTTCTCCTACCTCTTTAAGATAGTCCTGGATCAATTTCTCTTGAGCCTGTTCATCCAGTTCTTTTTCGATCACTTTCGACGCAATCATGACAGAAAGAGACGCTACTTGCTCACGGAGAGCAGAAACCGCCTGTTCTTTTTCCTTCACGATTTCAGTTCTGGCTGCTTCTTTCAGACGTTCAGATTCTGCACGCGCAGCCTGAATAATCTCTTCTTTTTGGTTCTCTCCCAGTTTCTTCGCGTTTTCGATAAGCGTTTGGGATTCCTGTCTTGCTTCTTTTAACATAGCGCGCTGCTCATCAATAAGCTGCTGCGCTTCTTTATTTTTTTCTTCAGCAGACGTAATTTCTCCAGCGATATGATCTTCACGCTGTTTCATTATGTTTAATAGCGGCCCTAAAGCGTATTTCTTCAGAAGCGCTAATAAAATTAACATAGCTAACAGTTGGAACAGGATATCTCCGCCGTTAAACGACAGTCCTAGTTCAAGTGGTAATTGAGACATCTACTACGGCAACTCCCTTCTGCAGGTTTTTCTTTGCTGATCCAGCAGCCGCACTTGTCTCTTTTCAGCCGGCAAGGCGGGATGCTTATCAGACATAAAGCAATGGCGAAGGTTCTCTTGGAATGATCTTCGCCATTTTTAGTTCATATAAGGCTTTTATGCTTATCTAAAGAACGCTAAGAATGCGATAACGACAGCGATAATAGGAAGGGCCTCAACTAATGCGATACCCATGAACATAAGCGTTCTAAGTTCTTTACCTGCCTCCGGCTGACGGGCGATCCCCTCTACCGTACGTGAAACAATCAAACCGTTACCAATACCTGCACCAAGTGCGCCTAAACCAATTGCAATCGCAGCTGCTATTAAATTCATGAAAAAGTTCCTCCTTTAAAATGTTATCCGTTTGGATATAATGTTTTAATGATCATTACTGATTTTATGAGACATGTACACCATCGTCAGCATCGTAAAGATAAACGCCTGGATGGCACCTATAAATAAACTGAATGCCTGCCATGCCAGCATCGGCAGAATGGCACCGATTGTACCGACAAGTCCGAGAACCACGCTTTGCGAATAGAAGCTTGTCGCTAATCCCGCAAGCAGGCCGAGAAGAATCTCACCGGCGAAGATGTTACCGTAAAGCCGCAAACCGAGAGTCAGCGTATTCGCAAACTCTTCTATGATTTTCATCGGGAGCATGAACGGAACAGGTCTTAAATACTCCTTGGAATATTCCTTGAGCCCTTTCATCTTTACACCATAATAATGGGTTAAAGCGACGACCATTACGGCAAGCGTTAATGTAATGGCAGGGTCGGCTGTCGGAGATTTCCACCAGAGCTCATGTCCGATTGTGACAGAGAACGGCAGCCCCAGCATATTCGACACAAATATGTACATCAGCAATGTGACACCAAGTGCCAAGAAGTTAGCCCCTGTTTTCAAATCCATTGTACTGCCGATAATATTGCGGACAAAATCAACAATCCATTCCATAAAGTTCTGGGCTTTTCCGGGACGGATCGAAAGCGTTCTTGTGGTAAGGATGGCAATCAATAACACGATCACACTCGCCACAGTAATCATCAGAATGTTTGTCAGATTAAAAGTAAGTCCTAGAAATTCAATAGTTCTGTATTCATGATTCAAAGGGTTTTCACCTCTCTTCCATTGATGAACGTTTAAGCTGGATAAAGGAATCTATCATAATGACAGGATAAATTGTCATTAATCCAATAACTGTACTTGCCATATGAAAATGCTCGGGATATTTATAGGCGACAGCCGCAGCAAGAATCGCATTGCACCACCGCGCTGCGCTCCCAAGGGATCGTATGGACTTGCCTTTCGCAACGGCCCTGTCAAAAGCATTCATTCTTCTGACGAGCAGTAAAAAATTAAACAAACTGAAAACAGTTCCCAGAATAAGGCCTAAAAAAACGGTTTTATACGCTGTTAAACCATAACCCAGTACATACGCTGCCAAAATGAACAATAGATATTTTCGTTGTCTGCTAAATTGTAGCTTGGGATCGTCCATCAACTATCTGTCTCCTGATGAAAAATAATATATTTCTTGGATACGGCAAAATCAGCGGTTAACCCTAGTAGAAGACCTTTTTTGTCCGGCAAAACGGGCCTGTTCGAAAAAATCATTCATCCGCAAGCCTTGCAGGGATGCTGTTTCATTCGCTTGAATAAATCCTCATAAAACGGGTTTTCTGGGAGGATTTACATTGGGGATGAGGACTATAATGAAAGCTATGAAAACCTTCTCATAATACCCTCGTTTAGCATACAATAGCCCCTAACATGTGTCAATCTGTTTAAAGTTAAAAAACTTTTTATACTGTAAGCCTCCACAGAATGTTCACATTTTCACCTATAATTGTATAGAGATTCACCGAATAGCAAATAACTGGATAATAAAAAAGAAAACCCGTTGGCGGGTTTTCTTTTTTATTTTGTTCCGAACATCCGGTCTCCTGCGTCTCCAAGACCCGGAACGATATAACCTTTTTCATTTAATTTTTCATCAAGTGCCGCTATGTAAATATCCACGTCAGAATGATGCTTCTGCAATTCTTCCACACCTTCAGGCGCAGCTACGAGACACATGAAACGGATGTTTTTCGCACCGCGTTTTTTCAGGCTGTTAATCGCTTCAACCGCGGAACCGCCTGTGGCCAGCATCGGGTCAACCACGATGAATTCACGCTCTTCCACATCAGAAGGAAGCTTCACATAGTATTCCACGGGTTTTAAGGTTTCAGGATCACGGTACAGACCGACATGTCCCACTTTTGCCGCAGGGATCAGTTTCAAGATGCCTTCAACCATTCCTAAACCTGCTCTGAGAATAGGAACAACCCCGAGTTTTTTCCCTGAGATGACTTTCGATTTCGCAGTCTGAACCGGTGTGTTGATATCCACTTCCTCTAGAGGGAGATCACGGGTAATTTCAAACGCCATAAGCGTGGCTACTTCGTCTACAAGCTCTCTAAAATCCTTCGTGCCTGTCTCTACATTCCGAATATATGTCAGCTTGTGCTGAATTAAAGGATGATCAAATACATAAACCTTTCCCATACTGTGTTTCAGCTCCTTTTTTATTGTCCCATCGACAATTTCACACTTCTATTGATTCTACAAAAAAAGACATTGAGTTTCAAGGACATCGTCAAAAAACCCGCCGGGCATAAGCCCGAGCGGGTTTTTCAAACTTAGTAATCTAATTCTTTATATAGAGGGAACTTGCCAGTCAGAGCAGCTACGCGCTGTCTTGCTTCTTCAAGTTTTCCTTCATCTTCGTGATTTTTCAATGCAAGCGCAATGATGGCACCGACTTCATCCAATGCCTCTCCGTCAAAACCGCGGCTTGTCACAGCAGCTGTTCCGAGACGGATACCGCTTGTTACGAACGGTTTTTCAGGATCGTATGGAATCGCGTTTTTGTTTGATGTAATCCCGATTTCATCAAGCACATGCTCTGCAACCTTACCTGTCAGTCCGAGAGAACGAAGATCAACCAGGATGAGGTGGTTGTCAGTTCCGCCGGAAACGAGCTGAATGCCCTCTTTTGTTAATGATTCTGCAAGACGCTTCGCGTTTGAAATCACGTTTTGTGCGTATGTTTTGAAATCATCGCGCAATACTTCGCCGAATGAAACAGCTTTTGCGGCAATTACGTGCATCAGCGGTCCGCCTTGAATGCCAGGGAAGATGGACTTATCAATTTTCTTGCCGAACTCTTCACGGCAAAGGATCATACCGCCGCGAGGTCCGCGAAGTGTTTTATGTGTCGTTGTTGTAACGAAATCAGCGTAAGGAACCGGGTTTGGATGAAGGCCTGCCGCAACAAGTCCTGCGATATGCGCCATATCCACCATAAAGTAAGCGCCGACTTCATCAGCAATTTCACGGAATTTCTTAAAGTCGATTGTACGAGGATACGCACTTGCTCCTGCCACGATTAGCTTAGGCTTGTGAGCGAGGGCTTTTTCACGAACGTCATCGTAATCAATATGTTGAGTTTCTTTATCTACGCCGTACTCAACAAAGTTATATTGAACACCGCTGAAGTTAACTGGACTTCCGTGTGTTAAATGACCGCCGTGGGAGAGGTTCATCCCAAGTACAGTATCGCCTTGTTCCAAAATCGTGAAATAGACAGCCATGTTTGCTTGTGCGCCTGAATGAGGCTGAACGTTTACATGCTCCGCTCCAAAGATTTCCTTCGCGCGGTCACGAGCGATATCTTCAACGACATCGACGTGCTCACATCCGCCATAATAGCGTTTGCCAGGATATCCTTCAGCGTATTTGTTTGTTAAAACAGAACCTTGTGCTTCCATAACCGCTTCACTTACAAAGTTTTCAGAAGCAATCAATTCGATCTTAGTCTGTTGGCGTTCACGCTCATTTTTAATGGCGTTAAACACCTGTTCGTCTTGCGCAGGTAAATGTTTCATCAGCGAGATCCTCTCCTATCCGTATCCTGTTCTTTGTTTTTACCACCACTATTGTACATGGTTTTTTAGGCCGATGTAAAAGATTATTTTCAAAAAAACGAAAATTTTATTGGCAAAAACGAATATTTATAACTTGAATTTAATTTAAAGTTCGGAATTTATTTCAGCAGCGAAAATTAAAGAAAAGACTGGCCCATGCAGTCCTTTCTCATTCACACTCATAAACTGCCCGCATTCCGCCGATCAGCTTTGGCCGTGTGCGCGCCAATGTCACATGGGCAGCACCGAGACTGTTCTGAGAAATGCGTACAGGAACAGCAACCGGCTTTAAGTGCATGCCGATAAACGTATCGCCTATATCTATTCCGGCATCTGCCTGAATGGTTTCTACCAGAACAGGAGACTTCATTTGCTTAAACGCATAAGAAGCCATCGCCCCGCCCGCTTTTGGAACAGGTACAGCGGAAACGGCCGGAAGCCTGAACAGCTCGGCCGTTTCTTCCTCCACTACAAGCGCTCTGTTTAGATGCTCGCAGCATTGAAACGCCAGATGGATTCCCGTTTTTTCCTTCAGCTCTGCAAGTCCGCTGTAGATGCTTTCCGCGATGTCTGTACTGCCCGATGTGCCGATATGGCTGCCAGCCACTTCGCTTGTGCTGCAACCAAGGACAAAGAGCTGATTTTCTTTCAATCCCGCTTTGTCCTGAAACTCTGACAGCATCGTCTTCCACGTTTGTGTGATTTCACTCATTGAGCAGCACCCCTACAGGTTTTTCTCTTCATAGTCCGAGATTTTTCCGATGCGGGTTTGATGTCTTCCGCCAGTAAATTCAGTGGTCAGCCAGATTTTCGCAATTTCACGTGCCAAACCGGGTCCAATCACCCGCTCGCCCATCGCGAGGATATTAGTATCGTTATGTTCTCTCGTCGCCTTTGCACTAAATGTATCATGTGCCAGCGCACAGCGGATGCCTTTGACTTTATTTGCGGAAATGCTCATGCCAATGCCTGTCCCGCAAATTAAAATGCCTCTGTCCACTTCACCGTTTACTACTTTCTCGGCCACCGGAAAAGCATAGTCCGGATAATCGACAGATCCGCTGCCGCAGTCACAGCCCATATCAACATATTCAATTTGCAATTCGTCCATTAGATCTTTGATTTCGTTTCGAATGTGAACGCCGCCATGATCCGATGCTATGGCTACTTTCATCAGCTTATCCTCCCAGCGTGTGTGATGCGGCCCGCCCGCTTTGTTGACCGCGCAGCCTGTCCGCTCATTGATTCACACCATATCGATGTGCTTTTCACTATATTCTACTCCTTCACGCAGGATTTGCAAATGACCTGTCTGCAGATTCTCTGACAAGTTATTTGCCGTCATTTTTCAATCGTTCTGCCAGCTGCTGAAGAAGCTCTTCAAGCTCATCTCTCGTTTTTTTGTAGATCTCAATAGAGCCGCCAAACGGGTCTATAATATCGCCCCGGCTGCCTGTCACATATTCTTTTAGCGTAAACACTTTATCACGATAACGTTCGAATTGGCTGACGATAACCTGTTTGTGCTGGTGGGTCATTGCCAGAACCAAATCTGCCGATTCCATATGTGCTTCAGTTAATGGCGAAGAAACATGATTAAGGGCAATGCGCTTTTCAAAAAGCGCTTCAACCGCGTGAGGCGACGCTTTCCCGTTAGGTGAGGCAAATACGCCTGCCGAGCGGACGCTGACATCCAGCCCTTCCGCTTCTGCAATTGATTTAAAAAGCGCCTCAGCCATTGGACTGCGGCACGTATTTCCAGTACAGACAAAAATGATGTTCATGTCAGTCACCCCTTATTTTTTCTATTATATATGAAGAAAAAAGAAACGGCGACATCGTTTCTTTTCTTGGTATATTAAATTGGCAAAAGCAGCTTAAGGCCAAATACGATTAATATGGTCCCCCCGAGCGCTTCACTGTATGAGCCGAGCCAGGACTGCACTTGCTTTCCGATCAGCAGGCCCAGCCAAGTCAAAATCATGCTGAAAAGCCCAAACAGGGTAATGGTGAGAAGCGGATGCGAGCCGTATATTCCAAGGCTCAGACCGACGGAGAAACTATCGAGGCTGACGCCGACTGCAAATAACAATAAGCCAGGCCCAGCCGGTGACATCAAACGTTCTTCTGACTGTTTAAAAGATGCGATCACCATTTGAACACCGAGAACAAACAGCAGCGAACCCCCGATATATACGGCTACCATGCCGAGGAGCCCTGACAGCATATTTCCCGCCGCCATCCCTCCGAGAGGCATGATGACGTGAAAGAGACCGATAATGAATCCAATATAGATTATCTGCTTTTTTCTGAGTTTGACCATGCCCATTCCGAGGCCGACAGAAAAAGCATCCATACCTAAAGCAAACGCCATGATGCTTAAGGTAATCAGTTCGCCTATAAACATATCCGACATCACATGCATAACCCCCTTGGACACGCCCGCTTTTTTAGCCTATGCGTGTCCAAAAGGGGTTAGAACTTCTGACTGTGTCAGCGGATCATTCTTCCTCCGGCTGCTTTCATCAGCCTGTTCATAATAGCAAGTCCGACGCCTGTGTCAGGAAACGATTCTGCAATAATAAAATCAACCTTTTCTTCATCAAAACTGCGCAATGCATCATAAAGGGCTGCCGCTACTGTTTCAAGCTGATCTCTTCTGCCGCAGCTCTTCACATAGTCAGCCGAATAAAAATCCGCATTTTCTTCTGTCGTCAGGACGCCGACCCGTTTTCCGCCCTGCTGATATTCTTGAATAAGCGTTTGAATGCGCTCAGGGCTTCCTTCAGAAATAACAAGCGGCGCTGACGGCGCGTAATGTGTATATTTCATTCCCGGAGAAATCGGCTTCTCTTTTGGATCAGCAAGCCCTTTATCCACAAGAATCGGGCCGATTTCGGCTTCTATTTGTTCTTTTGTAATGCCGCCCGGACGAAGGAGCACAGGGATTTCTCCTGCACATGAAAGTACGGTTGATTCGACACCGATCCCCGTAGATCCCCCATCCATCATTCCAGCTATGCGGCCATCCAAGTCGTGAGCCACGTGTTCAGCCTTTGTCGGACTTGGTTTGCCCGATAAATTAGCACTCGGCGCTGCAATCGGGAGACCCGCGGCACGGATGAGTGCCAGAGCCAGCGGATGATCAGGCATTCTGACGGCCACTGTATCCAGCCCAGCCGTTACACGGGGTGACAGCGCACCAGGTTTACAAGGTAAAATCAGTGTAAGCGCCCCTGGCCAAAAGCGCTTCATTAATATTTTCGCCTTGTCTGGCGCCGGGCCTGTTAAACCGTCAAGCTGGCTGATATCCGCAATGTGGACAATCAGTGGATTATCACTCGGCCGCCCTTTCGCCTCATATATTTTTTTGACAGCATCTGTGCTTTTCGCATTTGCGCCGAGACCATATACCGTTTCTGTCGGAAACGCCACAACCTCATTTTCCCGGAGCAAAGCGGCTGCTTGTGCAATTTGTGGATCATTTGTGGATAACTCGTCCATTACATCCACAAACCATCTTTTCGTTTTCATTTCTGACCAAACTCCTTATTCACAACAATAAAACGATCGTTTTACGCGTGTAATCCTTTTGAAAGTATAAAAGATGTCCTGTAATAAAACAAGCGTTATCCACAAATTGTGGACAACGCATATAAAGAAGTGGATAAGTTTGTGTATAAATCTCACTTATCCGGATGCTTTTTTCATTAAGACGGCCCCTTCCGCTTGCCTCGATTCACAGAAGTGATCCGAGGCAAACAGCTCTTCCGGCACACTCTCTGCCCGTTCAAAGCCCATGGCCCCCAGGAAATCAGCCGAAGAATGCTGATTGGCTACCAAGTATACCGTTTTAATCTCATGCTTTTCACAAAGCACCTCCATGCTTTGAAAGAGCGATACAATATGACCTTGGTGAAGCTTGTCCGATATCACAAGTGAGCGAAGCAGGGCTTGATCGCAGCTGATTTTTTCGATCCCCAGACAGCCGGCTATGTTTTTCTCGCTGTCCTCCAGCATCAGAAACTGGGTGAACCCTTCCTTTACGCCCTCATGATTCGTTTTGGCCTGTTTTAAAAATTCCTCAAGTATGTCTCCGTCCTTTTCCCTTGCCACCCGCAGTTGATAAAACATTCGTTCACCCCATTTACAGCGTTCTTTCTTCCAATCTATGAGGCAAATCTATTTTTAGACCTGGCGATTAAGAAAAAAGATCGGAAAACCATTCTACGACGAAGAATTTCACTTCTGTATTATCTTCTTTCTCTTTCTCATCTTCTTTTTTAGCTTTCTCCGCTTTGGCTGTTAAGTCCTCAAGCGCTTTTTCCGTTTGTTTTTTTGATGCTTCTTGATCTTCTTGTTCTTTTACGGCTTCCCCATTCGAAAAATCAAGAAAGCAGAGCGGCGGGAATAACACGCACCACCAATTGGCGCCTTCACCGTTCCCAAGCGTAATCAGAATGGCTTCGTATTCTCCAGCAGGATATACCATGCTGCCATAAAGTTTTGTCGGAAATGAGATTTTGTCAAAATCAACAGATATTGATTGACTGGCACCTTCTTTTTCCATGGTTTCTTTTGCAATTTCCTTGATCTCAGGCAGCTTTGAGCGGATCAAACGCCGCGCTTCTTCAATAGAAGTAATATCCTTGACCCATGTTGTGATTTCTTTATTGACGGCGTCTCTGATATGACGCTTTAATGCTTGGTCCTCGTCACGATCGCTGTTTGCCAATATTCTCAGGCGAATCGCCTCGTCCGGAATGACAACCGGCTCATTTTCAGATTGCTGTGCCGTCTCTTCTTTCGCCAATCCTACGAGTGCCCCAGATAATAAAAGAAACATATATATACAAATGATAACTGTTTTTTTCATCGGTCCCCACCGTTCCTCTCCGTGCTTTGTATCTAGCCCTATTATGGACAAGGAACGTATGGAGTAAACCTGCAGCGGCAAAAAAATCTAGCAAGCTTTTAATCTAATTTATGGTACGATAGTGTTTTAGGAGGTTTAAAATGAAATATAATTACACAGTGCTGCTGTCAGCGTTCACGATGTCAGTTCTTTATTCGATTATTTACATTCATTCCTTTATTATAGCTGCTCTCGTAACGATGGCCTTTTATTTCTTATTTCCTTATTTACTATTCGCGCTGCCGCTTCAGATCATGATGAATAAAAAGCCGAAACGGTTCAGCCCTTTGTACTTGCTGTATTATCTTGCCGCGGCGTTTATCGCCAACGCGATCATCTTTGGCGTGCTGCAGCCTTCCGGGCAATCCCTGCTTCAAAATACAGCTTTTTACATCTTCGCTGTATTAACAGCTGTTGTCTACTGGATATGGGATTCTGTTTTGCTGCAAAAAAAGGAAGCCTCCTAAGGGCTTCCTTTTTCATTAGATCAAAACGGTCAATAGATAACATAGAATAGAAGGTATGGCAGCAACAAAGAAAGCAGCTGATATTTTCAACCGGGCTGTCCGGCCTTCTTTGGTTTCTGAATGGTAATTCGCCCGCTGGTCGCTTCCGCTTACAGCTAAACCCGATGTCACAATGGCAAGCCCGATCAAAACAAGAGACGCAATGCCGAAAATGAATTCATAAGAAATGGCTTGCGCAAAAATAGAACCCACCATACTTTCAATGGCAATAAGTAAAATTCCTGCTGTCAGGGCCTTTTTCATCTTTTACATCCCCTTTGCTGGTGTTAAAACAGCTTGCTGGTCCCGTTCTTATCTCAACTCACCAGCAAGCTGCTTATTTATTCTTATGAATTACCGCGCATATGGTTCTGTCTTTTCCGTTAATATCCTTCAGGACTTCAACTTCCGCATCCTTAAACGCATGCTGAATCAGCTCTTTTACAGCTGCGCCCTGCTTCCACCCGATTTCAAAGACGACAAGCGCGGTATTCTTCATGACCAGCGGAATGGCTTCCATAAACCGCTTATAAAATTTCAGCCCGTCTCCGCCGTCAGTGAGGGCATGCAAAGGTTCATGGAAACGGACAATCTCAGATAAATCGGCCATTTCTTCTTCAGAAATATAAGGAGGGTTTGAGACGATAATATCTGCTTTTTTTCCAGCCTTAATAAAGGGCTCAAGCAGGTCGCCTTGAAGAAAATGCACCTCCGCTCCGAGCTTTTCCGCGTTGGCTGAAGCAACGTCCAGCGCCTCTTTGGAGATATCAATCGCTGAAACAGAAAAGTTTTTGTTTTCCAGTGCAAGCGTGACGGCTATTGCGCCGCTGCCGGTGCCGACATCTACCACTTCGAGCTGTTCTCCTTCAGAAAAGACACTTCTATATTTCTCAAGAAGATGGCAGACAACCTCTTCCGTTTCCGGACGCGGGATCAGCACATCATCATTCACCATAAATTCCCGCCCGTAAAAAAACTCTATTCCGATAATGTACTGAACCGGTACGCCTTCTTTGTGCATATCGACGTGGCGTTTAAAGCGATACAGCTCATCTTCACCGATCGGTTCCTGCAGGCTGGCGAGCAGCTTGCTTCTATCCATTCCGGTATCATAAAGCAAAAGCAGCTCAGCTGCATTTTCTTCTCTTCCCGCTTCCGTTAAATAAGAAGAAGCCCATTTCAGGGCTTCAAATATCGTCTTCATCTTAACTATCCGCCTGCTGAAGCTTGCTTGCCTGATCTTCTACAATCAGTGTTTCAACCACTTCGTCAAGTTTTCCTTCAAGAATCTGATCAAGCTTTTGAATGGTCAGGCCGATTCTGTGATCCGTCACACGGTTTTGCGGGAAGTTGTATGTGCGGATACGCTCAGAGCGGTCACCTGATCCGACAGCCGATTTCCGTGTTTGATCATATTCAGCCTGTGCTTCCTGCTGAAATTTATCATAGATTCTGGCACGGAGAACCTTCATTGCTTTTTCTTTGTTTTTGATTTGAGATTTTTCATCCTGGCATGATACGACAACGCCTGTCGGCAAATGCGTCAGACGAACGGCAGACATTGTCGTGTTCACGCTTTGTCCGCCCGGTCCGCTTGAAGCAAACGTATCAACACGGATATCCTTCTCATGAATGTCAACCTCTACCTCTTCGGCCTCAGGAAGACATGCTACTGTTGCAGTAGAAGTATGGATACGGCCGCCTGATTCTGTTTCCGGAACACGCTGAACACGGTGAGCGCCGTTTTCATATTTGAGTTTAGAATATGCGCCGCTGCCCGTAATCATAAAGATGATCTCTTTGTAGCCGCCCGTTCCGGTTACACTTGCTTCCATGACCTCGGTTTTCCAGCCTTGAAGCTCGGCATAGCGGGAATACATTCTGTACAGGTTGCCTGCAAATAAAGCGGCTTCCTCTCCGCCTGCAGCTCCGCGGATCTCCATGATAACGTTTTTATCATCATTAGGATCTTTCGGGATCAGGAGCACCTTCAGACGTTCTGACAGTGTTTCCGTTTCCTTCTGGAGTTCAGAAATCTCTTCCTTCACCATGTCGCGCATCTCAGCATCAAGCTTATCCTCAAGCATCGCTTTTGCATCAGCCAGCTGTTCTGACGCATCTCTGTATTGTCTATATACGTCAACTGTTTCTTGTATATCAGATTGCTCTTTCGAATATTCTCTAAGCTTTTTCGGATCGTTGACAACTTCTGGATCGCTTAAAAGCTCATTTAATTTTTCATATCGTTCTTCGATTGACTTTAAACGGTCTAACACGGTCTTCACCTCTGTTTTCCTGTGCGTAACATTCTCATTATAGTATAGGGACTATCGCCAGTCAAAAGCATTTCAATCCCAGTTAAAAAAGCCTCCTCTGCTATACTGAAAAAGAGGAGGGATCGTATTGCTTACATCCATACATCATATTGCAATCATATGCTCAGATTATGAAAAGTCGAAAGCTTTCTACGTACATAAGCTCGGTTTTCAGGTGATACAAGAAACATACCGAGAAGAGCGCGACTCCTACAAGCTGGATTTGTCGCTTAACGGCTCGTACGTCATTGAGCTGTTTTCGTTCCCTGATCCGCCCGCACGTCAAACCCGTCCTGAAGGTGCAGGGCTCCGTCATATTGCCTTTACGGTCAGCAGCTTAGAACAGGCTGTTCAGGAGCTTTACGAAAAAGGAATCGAGACAGAGCCGATCAGGACAGATCCGCTGACAGGCAAGCGGTTCACCTTCTTTTTTGATCCCGATCAGCTTCCGTTAGAGCTGTATGAGCAATAACGGTTTTTGAAGAAAAAAGGGAGATGCCCACTTTCTTTGCCGAATCTTTTCTTGTTTTGTCTAATAGGAAGGGAACCGCTCCCCATGGTCGAATACCTAGCTAAAAAGGAGGTATGGGATCATGAATACAAATATGGTAGCAAGTGAACTCGGCGTCTCCGCAAAAACAGTGCAGCGGTGGGTGAAGCAGCTGAACCTTCCGGCTGAACGTAACGAGCTCGGACACTATTCGTTTACGGCTGAAGATGTGCAAGTCCTGAAATCTGTTCAAAAACAAATTTCTGAAGGCACGGCGCTTCAGGATATCAATGTGCCGCAAAGCAATAAGAAGCGCACAGGCTTCCTTGTCCAAAAAACAAACAGTGACACAGAGAAAAGAATCGAACAGCTCGAACAAAAACTTGACACCTTATTACAGCAAAAACAGGACGAAAACGGGCTGCTGGCAAGAATTGAGGAACTGGAACGCCAGCTTAAACAAAAAGCCGATGAAGGCGTATCCTATCAGCTTCTGCAGCACAGAAGAGAAATTGATGACATTCTTGCTGATCTGCAATCACTGACCTCACATATGAAAGAATTCACCGCTCAGCCGACCCCTGAGACTGCTGCTTCTTCCGAAAAAATAAAAACAAGAAAAAAACCGCTGCTGTCACTGTTTAAATTTCAAACGTAAAGTAAAAAAGCTCCCCTTAAAGGGAGCTTTTTTGATTACGCAGTAAGCGCAATAATAATTGGAAGTGAAATCAATGACAGAATCGCACTGATCACAAACGCAGTCGCAGTTTCTTCCTCTTGTTTCTCGAAACGAGTCGCAATCATGGCTGCAACGGCAGAACCAGGGAATGCAACAAGAAGGATCGCTTTTGTTGTTTGATCAGCTGGAAGTCCGACTGCAAGAGCAATCAGGAACATTAACGCAGGCTGAACTGCAACTTTTAGTAACGCAATACCGATAGCCGGCAGACTGAGTTTAATTTTACGAATACCAACGGTAACACCGACAGCAAAGAGAGCAACACCCGATGTTGTGCTTCCAAGCTGATCAAGCATTTTAACACCCAGCTCAGGAAGAGTGAAATTGAAAACCAGCACTAAGATCATACTGATTAACGGAGCAGCTGCAAGCGGCTCACAAAGACCATGCAGGATTGATTTCCCTGTCATCTTCCAGAAACTGTCGCCGCTCTCTTCGTTTTTCTTAGAAGACTCACCCACTGTAGCAACAATGATCGCAAGCGGATCAAGAATCGCATTAACAACGATACCTGTTACAGCGATCGGAATCGCAACCTCTTGCGCACCGAACAAGCTTCCCAATACAGGAATACCCATAAATGCGAATGTCGGCTGTGCAGAGTTCAAAGAAAATACGGATGAGTTCGTTAAATCATACTTAAAGACAAATCTGCAAACCAATAGAATGATGATATAGAAACCAACAATCCCGATAAGTAAAGAAACCATTAAAGGAACTTGTGATAAAAATTCACTTCTGGAAGTTGTCAAAATACCAGCGATAAAGTGAGCTGGAAGTGCGTATTTCGTTACTAACGTACTTACCCCTTTTGCTGACTTGGCATCATAACTTCCGAAATGTCCTGCAAACCAACCCAGCACGATAACAAAGAAGATCGGTGCCAGGAGGATTAAGATATCTAAGATGCTCAAAATATTCTCCTCCAAATCCTATGTCCGTATACTTTAGCTTTATTCAAAGCTTTCCCTCGGACAGAAAAATTACACGCTCAATTATTTTGCGATGACTTTTTTGTATTCAGGTGTCCACATTGCATCAAGAACAGCTTGTTTTACATCTTCAGGCTGACGATTTGCTACGCCGTCTTTGATCGCTGCTTCAGCTACAGCAATGGCAACTTGAATAGATACTTCTTGAAGCTTGTCGATGCTTGGAAGCAATCCAGCTCCAGGTGTTTCAAAATCAACCATTTCAGCAATCGCATCAGCTGTTGCAGCAAACATAGCAGGCGTAATAACACGCGCTTCAGCTACGATTGAACCAAGGCCAAGACCAGGGAATGCGAATGCGTTGTTAGATTGTCCGATTTCATAAGAAACGCCATTGTACTCGACATTGTCAAATGGGCTTCCTGTTGCTACAAGCACTTTTCCGTCAGTCCATTTGAACAGATCTTCAGGAACAGCTTCTGCAAGGTGAGTCGGGTTAGACATCGGCATGATCACCGGACGGTCTACGTGAGATGCCATCTCTTTCACAATTTCCTCTGTGAACGCTCCTGAAACCCCTGAAGTACCGATTAAGATCGTTGGTTTTGCTTGGCGAACCACTTCATCGAATGAAATTTGGCCTTTTTCATCACGTTTCCAGTCTTTCACTTCTGCTGCACTGCGAAGGTAAGGTTTTTGGAAATCAAGGATGCCTTCCATATCGTCTGTTAACAGGCCTCTGTAATCAAGTGTGAAGAACGCTTTGTTTGCTTCTTCTTCAGATAATCCAGCAAGCACCATTGTGTCACGGATTTGGTCAGCAATACCGATACCAGCTGAACCTGCACCGAAGACAACTACACGCTGATCTTTAATAGATGCGCCTGTTTTCTTCATAGCAGCAAGCACACCAGCAAGTGTAATTGCGCCTGTACCTTGAATATCATCGTTGAATGTCAGGATTTCGTTGTTGTATTTTTTCATGATATTGCGCGCGTTTTTGTTACCAAAGTCTTCCCAGTGAAGAAGCGCTTTAGGGAAGAATTTAAGCGCAGCTTTTACATACGCATCAACGAATTCTTCGTAACGTTCATCAGAGATACGTTCATGGTGGTTACCAATGTATAAAGGATCATTTAAAAGTTTTTCGTTGTTTGTACCGACATCAAGCACTACAGGAATAACACGGCTAGGGTCAATACCAGCTGCAGCAGTGTAAACAGCCAATTTACCGATAGCGATATTAATACCGCCTACTCCCCAGTCACCGATACCAAGGATACTTTCAGAGTCAGTTGCAACGA
This sequence comes from Bacillus sp. XT-2, assembly GCF_025696525.1. Lineage (NCBI taxonomy): Bacteria > Bacillati > Bacillota > Bacilli > Caryophanales > Bacillaceae > Bacillus > Bacillus sp. XT-2. The sequence goes on along the minus strand of NZ_JAHVOC010000002.1, from coordinate 381,988 downwards.
TAAGATCAATATCGCCTGCTGTCGCATGAAGGTTTTCAAAAGCCTTTTCAATACCGTCAATGTTGTCGATTGACAAGTAGATACCTTGAGGTCTTCTGTATTCATGGCTGTATTCTTGAATTGCTTCACCAACTGTTGGTGTGTACACAACAGGAAGCATTTCACGAAGGTGATTTTGCAGCAATTTATAGAAAAGAACTTCATTGCGGTTAGCAAGATCATTTAAGTAAACATTTTGACGAAGGCGGTCTGGCTGAGCTTTAAATTGCTCGTATGCGCGTTTTGCTTGTTGATCAAGAGAAAGTACAGTTGGCGGAAGAAGTCCTTCTAAGCCAAGTTCTTGTCTTTCTTCTAATGTAAAAGCAACACCTTTATTTAAAGTAGGAATAGATAAAACTTCTTTTCCTCTTAATGTTGTTTCTAAATGGCCTTCCTTAGTTTTTTTAATGTTATTCAAGCAAATCTCCTTCTTTCTTGAAATAGTTAACCAAGTTAAGTAATAACTCATCTAAAAATAACCGATCATGATCTTTATGCGACTTTGTGACAATTATTCGAACAATGTCTCAAAACTATTTACATTACGTTAGTTATTTTATGCCTGTCAAAATCAAAATTCAAGGGAAGAAAATTACTTAATTTTTTAATACACTTAATTAAATTTTTTAATTGATTGTTATCAGAATATATAAAAAAACACCAGCTTTTCGGCCGGTGCTTTCTATCTTTTTACCCATGTTTTGTATTAGTTTTTAGATTTTCCCGGGACTTCGTGATGATGTCTGCATCTTGCTTCATAGGATTCGGACGCACCCACCAGAATGACCGGATCATCATAAGAAGCCGGCTTTCCGTCAATGAGCCGCTGTGTTCTGCTTGCCGGTGATCCGCAGACGGAACAGACGGCCTGCAGCTTCGTCACACTTTCAGCGATGGCCATAATATCCGGCACAACGCCGAACGGCTCTCCTCTGAAATCCATATCAAGGCCCGCTGCGATCACACGGTAGCCTTTATCGGCAAGAGACGATAAAACACCAATGATTGACCGATCGAAGAATTGAACCTCGTCCACTGCAATCACATCCGTGCTCTCACTGATATGATTCCAAATGTCCTCAGCCGAAGAAATGGCATAGCTCGTCATAGATGTTCCATTATGGGAAACAACAGCATCCTCGCTGTATCGATTGTCAATCACAGGTTTAAAGACCCTGACCTCCTGCTTGGCATAAGTTGCTCTCTTTACTCTTCTGATCAGCTCTTCAGATTTTCCCGAGAACATGCTGCCGCAAATCAGCTCCAGCCACCCGCTTTGCTTCATTATGTACATTGGCTCTGCTCCCCTCTCTCTGCCAGCTGTGTTTTTGACAATATAAAAAACAGGCAAGAAGTGCTTCTTGCCTGTTGAGAAATCTATTATTACTTAAGACCGTATTTTTTATTAAAGCGATCAACACGACCATCAGCAGAAGCGAATTTTTGACGGCCAGTGTAGAATGGGTGGCATTCAGAGCAAATCTCAACGCGTACCTCTTCTTTTACTGAGCCTGTTTCAAATTCATTTCCGCAAGCGCATTTAACTGTTGCTTTTTTGAAATTAGGATGAATTCCTGCTTTCATTGTATCCATCTCCTTCCGCCCTGAATCCCGTGTGGAAACAGAGTTATTATTTCGGAGCATTGTCCGAAACGCATATAAGAAAATTATATCAGTGATTTACTTCTTTTGCAAATAGATTTTATCGTCTGGCTGATGATAGATTTGCCTGTTTCCATTCTTGATTGAGAATATCGAAAAATTCCTGGTTTGTTTTGGTCTTTTTCATTTTTCTCATGAATTTTTCCGCGAAATCAGGCGAATCTGACATCGTTTTGCGGATAGACCATAAACGGTCAAGATGCTCTTTAGGCACAAGCAGCTCTTCCTTACGCGTTCCAGAACGGCGAATATCGATGGCAGGGAAGATGCGGCGTTCTGCCAGAGAGCGGTCAAGATGAAGCTCCATGTTGCCCGTTCCTTTGAATTCTTCATAGATTACATCATCCATACGGGATCCTGTATCAACAAGAGCAGTGGCGAGGATCGTTAAGCTTCCGCCCTCTTCGATATTTCTCGCCGCCCCGAAGAAACGCTTCGGACGGTGGAACGCTGCCGGGTCAATCCCTCCGGAAAGTGTTCTTCCGCTCGGCGGAATCACTAAGTTGTAGGCGCGGGCCAGACGTGTGATACTGTCCATCAGGATAATGACGTCTTTCTTATGTTCAACGAGGCGCATAGCGCGTTCAAGCACAAGCTCGGCTACTTTGATATGGTTTTCCGGCACTTCATCAAACGTTGAGCTGACGACATCCCCAGCAACAGAACGCTCAATGTCTGTAACCTCTTCCGGTCTTTCGTCGATCAACAGCACAATCAGCTCTGCTTCAGGCTGGTTCGCTGTAATGCTGTTGGCGATTTCCTTCAGCAGCATCGTTTTCCCGGCTTTCGGCGGCGCAACAATCAAACCGCGCTGGCCAAAGCCTACCGGCGCCATCATGTCCATAATTCTTGTAGACAAGAAATTCGGTTTTGTCTCGAGCACCATATGGCGGTCTGGATAAAGCGGAGTAAGGGCTGGGAAGTGAACACGCTCTTTTGCCGATTCCGGATCATCTCCATTTACCGCTTCAACGTGCAAAAGTCCATAATAGCGCTCGTTTTCTTTTGGCGGGCGAACCTTGCCTGATACTTTGTCTCCGTTCCGTAAATCGAAACGGCGGATTTGTGAAGCTGAGATGTAAATGTCTTCAGAGCTTGGAGAATAGTTGATCGGTCTCAGGAAGCCAAATCCCTCTGATTGGATGATCTCAAGAACACCTTCCATAAACAGAAGATCTTCCTGCTCTGCATTCGCTTTCAGAATGGCGAAAATCAGCTCTTTTTTTGTCAGTTTGCTGTAGTAGGAGATTTTATAATGTCTTGCAAGTTCATATAGCTCTTTCAATTTCATATTTTCCAAAGAGGAAATAGATACGTCTTTCATAAAAAACACCACGCTTTTCATAGTCAATATCTTACTTTACACATGTAATCTGCTGCTTTTGCACAACATCCGCCAAAGCACATTCTTTTTTTAACATAAAGGAACTTCTATCGGTAACACTTCCACCCATGATCGGCGCTTTTGTTAAAAGGATTGTCTTAATGAGTTTTGAAGGAAGCGAGGACAAAAACATGAGAAGATCAATACTTATATCGTCTGTATGCGGTAGAAATTGAAACTTTCCTAGTGCTTAAAAGAAGGAATTACGCAGTTAAAAATCGCAGCACTCTTTATTTTTACCTTATTTCAAACAATTATTCAACTGAAATAAGGTTTTGACACGCAATTGATAGGGTTGTCTCTTTTTTGCAAAAGAAAAGCGGGTCAACACCCGCTTTTTCTCTTTGTTATGGACGGATTACGAGATTTGGTTTTTTCTTCAGGCTGTGTCTGCCGTCAACGAAACGGACAGTTCCTGACTTCGCACGGATGACCAAGCTTTCAGTCGTGCCGACAGACCCTTTGAATTGAACGCCTTTTAACAGCTCGCCGTCAGTTACGCCGGTAGCCGCAAAAATCGCGTCATCGCCTCTCACAAGGTCTTCCATACGCAGCACTTTGCTTAAATCAAGGCCCATTTTGTTGCAGCGTATGATTTCTTCCTCGCTTTGCGGAAGAAGTTTACCGATAATTTCTCCGCCCAGCGCTTTTAACGCTACAGCAGATAGGACGCCTTCAGGAGCTCCGCCTGATCCGAACAGGATGTCTACGCCTGTGTGGTCGAAAGCCGTGTTGATGGCGCCTGCGACATCCCCGTCATTGATCAGTTTGATTCTGGCGCCGGCCTCGCGAAGCTCGGAAATGATTTTTTCGTGTCTATCACGGTTTAAAATGGTGGCAACGACGTCCTCGACGTCTTTGTTTTTCGCTTTTGCTACCGCTTTAAGGTTATCAATGACTGGAGCTTCAATATCAATGCAGCCCACCGCTTCCGGACCGACTGCGATTTTCTGCATATACATATCTGGAGCGTTTAAAAGCGTGCCGTGGTCCGCAACTGCAATAACCGTCAGCGCATTCCAGCCGCCGCTTGCCAAAATGTTTGTGCCTTCGAGAGGATCAACGGCGACATCGACACGCGGACCGTACCCGTTTCCGAGTTTTTCCCCGATATAAAGCATCGGCGCTTCGTCCATTTCACCTTCTCCGATCACAACAGTTCCTTTCATCGGAACTGTATCAAAAACGTCTCTCATTGCGCTTGTTGCTGCTTCATCAGCCTCGTCTTTTTTTCCCCGGCCCATCCATCTTGCAGATGCTAATGCCGCAGCTTCAGTCACACGAACCAATTCCATTGATAAACTTCTTTCCATCTCAACACGATCTCCTCTCGCAAATAACCAATTAAGAATTTTGCAGCTGTTCTATCTCTTCATCAGTCATTCTCTCGCGCCAGATTGTGGCTCCCAGACCCTCGAGTTTTTTCTCAAGGCTGCTGTATCCGCGATCAATATGCTCCAGACCTGTAATTTCCGTGACGCCGTCGGCCATCAGCCCGGCAACCACTAAACAGGCTCCGGCCCGCAGATCGCTCGCCTTGACCTTAGCGCCTTGAAGGTCGACAGGTCCCGTTATGATTGCAGATCTGCCCTCTACCTTCATATTTGCGCCCATTCGTCTCAGCTCATCAATATGCTTGAATCTCGCCGAATAGATGGTGTCAGTCACGACGCTTGTCCCTTTTGCTCTCGTCAAAAGCGCTGTCATCGGCTGCTGCAAATCAGTCGGAAAGCCCGGGTATACTAGGGTTTTTACATCAACCGGCTTTAGGTTTTTCTGCCCGCCGACAATAAGCAGCTGGTCGTCGCTCGTCTCAATGTGAAAGCCCATTTCTCTCAGCTTTGCTGTTAAGGACTCAAGGTGTGTCGGGATTACATTATCGATGATGACCTCTTTGCCCATCGCAGCACCGGCAATCATAAATGTTCCGGCCTCAATTCTGTCCGGGATGATCGTATGTTTGCAGCCGTGCAGTTCCTTTACGCCATCGATTCGGATTACGTTGGTTCCAGCGCCTTTGATTTTTGCGCCCATGCTTGTGAGCAGTGTCGCGACATCAATAATCTCCGGCTCTTTCGCAGCGTTTTCGATGATGGTTTTCCCTTCTGCCAAAACAGCCGCAAGCATAATGTTAATCGTTGCCCCGACGCTTACGACATCTAAATAAATACGTGCGCCTCTCAGCCTTTCAGCGCGCAAATAAATCGCGCCCTGTTCATTGGTCACTTCAGCTCCGAGCGCTTCGAAGCCCTTGATGTGCTGGTCAATCGGACGGGGGCCCAGGTGGCAGCCGCCAGGCAATCCGATGACGGCCTGTTTAAAGCGGCCGAGCATCGCCCCCATTAAATAATACGACGCGCGCAGTTTTTTCACTTTTCCGTTAGGAAGCGGCATGCTGATCATTGATGTGGGGTCTACAATCATATCCCCATTCTCAAAATGCACATTACCGCCGATTTCCTGTAACAGGTCACGCAGCGTTTCAATATCTGAAATCTCAGGAAGCCCTTCTATTGTCACCTCGGAATTTGCCAAAATGGTTGCTGGTATTAATGCAACAGCACTGTTTTTAGCGCCGCTGATGTGTACTGTACCGTTTAACGAGTCACCGCCGGCAATATTCAACTTTTCCATGATAGTCTCCTTCCATAAGAAGATAGCTGCGGAGCTAAATAAAATGGCATTTTATTCTGTCTCTGCAAATAAAGCTCATGTCCAAAATCTAGCCAATTCGAAGAGAAAGAATACAACACATTGTAAAATATCAGGAAGAAAATAGCGAAGCTTTGCGGGGGCATAGGTTTCAAAAAATCGACAGAGACCCGCCGGCTAAAGAGACATCTTCGTCATCCGGCAAAAGCAGCACGCAACCCTCATTCCGATATCAGCTTCTGCAGCCCAATGATTCCTTCTCTGTAAGCGGCGTGCATCTGAAGGTCCGCTGGATCAGGACGGTGAAAAGCAAAGGCCGCGGCAAACAGACACTACACTCTGTTTGCCGCCGCTTGAATTACTTGTTCCAGTCTGCCAGGAATTGTTCGATTCCTTTGTCTGTTAACGGGTGCTTTGTCAGCTGATAAATGACTTTAAGCGGCATTGTGCCGATATGAGCCCCTCTTAATGCAGCTTCAGTTACATGCTGAGGATGGCGGATTGACGCCGCAATGATTTGCGTATCAAGCCCGTGGATATCAAAAATCTGCTTGACTTCTGAAATCAGGTCAAGCCCGTTATGGCCGATATCATCTAAGCGGCCTAAGAATGGAGATACATATGTAGCGCCCGCTCTTGCAGCAAGAAGCGCTTGGTTCGCATTGAAGATCAATGTGACATTTGTTTTGATGTTTAAGTCAGTAAGTGCTTTTACGGCTTTTAAACCGTCAGCCGTCATCGGGATTTTCACCGTGATGTTCGGAGCGATTTTCGCCAGTTCTTTTCCTTCCTCGATCATTTCCTCAGCTTTCAGAGAAATAACCTCCGCGCTTACAGAGCCCGGAACGACTTCTGTGATTTCACGAAGGCGGTCATGGAATGATACGTTAGCTTCTTTTGCTACTAAACTAGGATTCGTTGTTACACCGGCAAGAACTCCTAATTCATACGCTTCTTTAATCTCATCGATATTTGCTGTATCAATAAAAAATAACATTTACAAAAGCCTCCCTGAGTAAGAATTTTCAGAACTGTGAATATGATTGCGCTTTCTAAAGATAGACGGAAAACCGCCTGTCAAGCTGTCAGGCGGCTATAAAAAGTTCCAATTGAATTAAGCTTGGTTTGAAGAACCAAATTCACGCATTTTACCGATAACAGTTTCTTTAATCGCTTCGCGAGCAGGTCCAAGGTATTTACGAGGATCGTACTCGTCAGGCTTAGCTGCCAACGTTTCGCGAACAGCTTTTGCAGAAGAAATTTGGTTTTCAGTATTTACGTTGATTTTAGCTGTACCAAGTGAGATTGATTTTTTGATGTCAGCAGTCGGAATTCCAGTACCGCCGTGAAGAACGAGCGGAAGACCAGTTGAATTTCCGATCTCTTCCATTTCTTTGAAGCCAAGGTTTGGCTCACCTTTGTAAGGGCCGTGAACAGAACCTAATGCAGGTGCAAGGCAGTCGATGCCAGTGCGCTCAACAAGCTCTTGGCACTCTTTAGGATCAGCGTAGATTACGCCTTCAGCGATAACGTCGTCCTCTTGTCCGCCGACTGTTCCTAGCTCAGCTTCTACAGATACACCGTGGAAATGAGCAAGCTCAACAACTTTAGAAGTTGTTGCTACGTTTTCTTCAAATGGATGGTGAGAAGCGTCGATCATTACAGATGTGAAACCTGCATGAATCGCTTTCGCACAAGATTCAAAGCTTGAACCGTGGTCTAAGTGGATCGCAACAGGAACTGTCACTTTGTACTCTTCCATTAGTGCTTTTACCATAGCTACGACTGTTTTGAAGCCGCCCATGTAGCGTCCCGCACCTTCGGAAACACCAAGGATCACTGGAGATTTTTCTTCTTCAGCTGCTTGTAAAATCGCTTGAGTAAACTCAAGGTTGTTTAAGTTAAATTGTCCTACAGCATAACCTTTTTCTTTAGCTGTATTCAACATTTCCGTCATTGAAACTAAAGGCATGTCGAATGTCCTCCTTATGTAGCCTGATTGTCTTCTAGCGAAAAAAGCTTTCCACCCTAGCATGACCCATAATTTGCTGTCATATGTAAATACTCAGATCGCTTTTTCTCCATAACTAGAATACCAACTTTTCGACAAATCGGCAACACAATGAGCTCATTCAATTGTTTCTTCTTTTTGTCAGTTAGACTTCAGGGGCAGATATTTTTTGACGGCGTCTCTGATTTCGTCGATGTCAAACGGCTTCGCAAAGTGTGTCAATGCGCCCAGTTCCTTTGATTCCTGGATCATATCGAGTTCTCCGTAAGCCGTCATGATGATCACGCGGATGTTTTCATCAATGACTTTCATCCGTTTTAAGATTTCGATTCCGTCCATGCCGGGAATTTTCATATCCAGAAGGACAAGGTCCGGACGTTCTTTTGTCACAATATCAAGCGCTTGAAGGCCGTTCGCAGCCTGAAATGTCTGATAGCCCTCTTTATTGAACACTTCGTTAAGCAAAATACGTATTCCGTATTGATCATCAACGATTAAAATTTTTTCATTCATCATTTTACACCCCAATATTATGATTTTCGTCAAAAGTAAGCAGTAGTTTATGTATTCTGTTTGATTTTCCTATTTCCTTTAATTATAATAGTCTACTTTACGACATTTTCTGAGCATTTTCTCTTTTGTTGTATACTGTTATTGTACGTTATAAAGGAGGATTCACTTATGTTGAAAATATTTACGACACAGTTAACAGGTATTTTTTCCCGCATTCAGGATAAGGAATCTGACGCGATTGAAGATGGGGCGCGATTGCTTGCTCAAGCGGTGGTCAGCGGGCATTCCATATATATATACGGGGCAAATGAGCTTCAGGGCGTCTTATATGAGGCTACCGAAAGCAAAGAGCCGCTTCCTTCCGTCAAAGCGTTTCCCGCCAACGCGGATGAAGTGACAGAAAGCGACAGGGTGCTGATGTTTTGCTCAGGGACAGGTACAGATGAAGAACAGGCGCTCGCGAAAGAGCTTTATGAAAAAGGCGCGGGAGTCGTTTGCGTATCGCCGGCAGCCAAAGACAGCGCCGGAATCGAACAATATTGCGATGTGCATATTGATTCGAAGCTGAAAATGCCGCTCGTTCCCGATGAAGACGGCACCCGTTACGGCTTCCCTTCATTAATGACAGCATTGTATGTCTACCATGCTCTATCATTTACATTAAAAGAAATTCTGCAAGAGTATGCATAATCACTTATTGTACATGCTGTATCTTGCCGGAAACAAATAAAAAAGACTTGTCCGCTTTTGACAAACGGCAAGTCTTTTTTTATTACTTCTGATTTGCAGCTTCAACAGACGCTCCGATAAAGCCTTTAAATAATGGCTGAGGTCTTGTCGGTCTCGACTTGAACTCTGGGTGGAACTGAGAAGCCACGAACCAAGGATGGTCTTTCAGCTCGATAATTTCAACAAGGCGTCCGTCCGGGCTGGTGCCTGAGAATACGAAGCCTTGGTCTTCCATTTGCTGTCTGAATTCGTTGTTGAATTCATAACGGTGGCGGTGACGCTCGTACACCACTTCATCCTGATACACTTCAAATGCTTTCGTGCCCTCTTCAAGCTTACAAGGGTAAAGGCCGAGACGAAGTGTTCCTCCAAGATCTTCAACATCCTTCTGTTCAGGAAGAAGGTCGATGATCGGGTATTGAGTTGACGGATCAATTTCCGCAGAGTGAGCGCCTTTTAAGCCTAATACGTTTCGGGCATACTCAATAGATGCAACCTGCATGCCTAAGCAAATGCCCAAGAACGGAATCTTGTTTTCGCGGGCATGTTTTGTCGCAATGATTTTACCTTCAACACCGCGGTCACCGAAGCCGCCCGGTACGATAATACCGTCTGTGCCGCTAGTAAGCTCTCCGATGTTGCTTTCTGTTACTTCCTCAGCGTTAATCCATTTCACTTTTACATCTGTGTCAAACGCGTAGCCCGCGTGGCGAAGTGATTCAACGACAGAGATGTAAGCGTCAGGAAGCTCAACATATTTTCCGACAAGTCCGATTGTGGTCGTTTGAGACAGGTTGCTGACCTTGTTCACAAGCTCTTTCCACTCGGACATTTCCGCTTCTTTGCATTCCAGCTGCATGTGCTGGCAAACAAGCTTATCAAGTCCTTGTTTTTGAAGTTCAAGCGGAATGGAATAGAGGTTGTCCGCATCTTCACATTCAATAACCGCTTTTGTATCGATGTCGCAGAATAATGCGATTTTGTCCTTCATATCTTGAGAAATCGGCATTTCTGTACGAACAACGATAATGTTTGGCTGAATGCCCAGGCTTCTTAATTCTTTTACGCTGTGCTGTGTCGGTTTTGTTTTCAGTTCGCCGGCAGCTTTAATGTAAGGCACAAGTGTACAGTGGATGTACATCACGTTTTCACGGCCGATGTCACTCTTCATTTGGCGGATCGCTTCAAGGAATGGCAGGGATTCGATGTCTCCGACAGTACCGCCGATTTCTGTAATCACGACATCCGCGTTTGTTTCTTTACCCGCGCGGTATACGCGGTCTTTCAATTCATTTGTGATGTGCGGAATAACCTGCACTGTTCCGCCGAGGTAATCGCCGCGTCGTTCTTTTTTAAGAACTGTTGAATAGATTTTACCTGTTGTTACGTTGCTGAATTTATTCAGGTTGATGTCGATAAAACGCTCATAGTGGCCCAGGTCTAAGTCTGTTTCAGCGCCGTCATCTGTTACGAATACTTCACCGTGCTGGTAAGGGCTCATTGTTCCCGGATCGACGTTGATGTATGGATCGAATTTTTGAATTGTGACGTTCAGTCCGCGGTTTTTCAGCAAACGCCCTAATGAAGCTGCTACAATACCCTTTCCAAGTGAGGATACGACTCCCCCGGTTACAAAAATATATTTCGTCATTTCGTTTGCTCCTCTCTTCGCTCTAAGCTACATTTCTTAAAATGTACCGTTTTATAGGAAATCATTTAGCCTTTTAAATGATTTATAAGAAAAATGAGGGGTGAAAATAAGAAAGCTCCCTTTCAATTTCTTGAAAGGGAGCATAACGTTCTATGTTCTCTCTTCGTTTTTGAAGAGCCCAAAATACATACTACATAGTTCGACTATGAAAGTCAAGATCGATTTGAGGATGAAATTCTTTTACTATTTTTTATCCTCATCGCCTTCATCATAGTCATCTTCGTCATCTTCATCTTCTTCTTCATCGTCATCAATGAGATCATCATCAATTTCGAGCTCGTCTTCGTCGTCATCTTCATCGATATCGTCAAACTCATCAGCATCGAGATCAAGCTCTTCCTCAACCTCAGCCAAATCGAGCTCGTCTTCGTCAACCTCTTCAAATTCATCAAGATCAAGATCTTCTTCAACAGCTTTTTTCGCTTTTTTCTTTTTCGCCTTAACTGTCGGCTGTGTTTCTTCATCAAGCTGATCGTACGGATACCAGCTGCGAAGGCCCCAAGTCTGGTCAGAGAGCGCCAAGAAACGGCCGTCAATATTTAAATCTGTATAAAATTGTGCGATGCGGTCTCCAAGCTCTTCTTTTTTCACGCCGAGCAATGATGCAATTTCATTTAAAAGCTCCTGAAAAGGAACTGGTTTTTTATGATCTTCAAATAATTCGTGAGCGATTTCAACTAAAGCCATTTCCTTTAGCTGTTCCTGTGAATATTGTTTGATACCCAAGGTCGGACACTCCCTTTCTATTACTTATATGTATCTGTTTTATCAATAATGAAAGCGATATTGTATCGTTCTTATACAAACCATACCTCTCATTATAAACAAAATAAAACAGAATATGCTACCCTTAACAGCGTTAATTTAAATAATTTTACAAGAGTGATCCGACTGATAGATGTTTTGCCTTATTCTGCGAGCATTCTGGAGATAACCAGCCTTTGAATTTCTTGGGTACCTTCGTAGATTTGCGTAATTTTCGCGTCGCGCATATAGCGTTCAACCGGATAATCCTTCGTATAGCCGTAGCCGCCGAAAATCTGCACAGCTTCGGTCGTCACCTTCATCGCCGTATCCCCTGCCAGCAGTTTGGACATAGCGGAGGCTTTTCCATACGGAAGGCCTGACGACTCCAGCCATGCCGCCTGGTAGGTCAGTAGCCTTGAAGCTTCTATCATTGTCGCCATATCTGCAAGTTTAAAAGCTATGCCCTGCTGCTCGGCAATCGATTTGCCGAACTGTTTTCTTTCTTTTGCGTATTGAAGCGCCGCATCAAGCGCTCCCTGAGCGATGCCAACAGCCTGTGCCGCAATGCCGTTTCTTCCTCCGTCAAGCGTCTTCATCGCGATTTTGAAGCCTTCTCCTTCTTCACCGAGACGATTTTCTGCGGGAACGACACAGTCTTCAAAGATGATCTCTGTTGTCGGAGAAGAACGGATGCCTAGTTTCTTTTCTTTCTTGCCTGTCAAAAATCCTTCGAAATCCTTTTCTACAATAAAAGCGGAAATGCCTTTTTTCTTTTTCTCAGCGTTAGTGACTGCAAACACAATATAAATATCAGCGGCGCCGCCATTTGTGATAAACACTTTTGATCCGTTTAATACATAGTCATCACCGATTCGCTCAGCGGTTGTTTTCATCCCGCCGGCGTCTGAACCGGAGCCTGCTTCAGTCAAAGCGAAAGCCCCGATTTTCTGCCCAAGGGCCAGCTGTGTTAAGTACGCTGCCTTTTGTTCTTCTGTGCCAAATGCAAACAGCGGCCAGCCGCAAAGCGAGATATGCGCCGAAAGCGTCACGCCGGTGGAGGCGCAGACTTTTGACAGTTCCTCCACCGCTATGACATAAGCCAGGTAGTCACTTCCGATTCCGCCGTAAGCTTCAGGCCACGGAATCCCTGTTAATCCTAAATCCGCCATTTCCCGAAACAGGTCACGATCGAATCGTTCTTGTTCGTCACGTTCTGCCGCTGTCGGTGCAACCTCATGCTTGGCAAAATCACGAACCAATTTCCGAATCATTTCGTGTTCTTCTGTTAATGAAAAATTCATCGCTTTTCCCCCATTGTCATATCAGCGCCCAAGACAGATTGAGCCAGAAGCTCCGCGACGTCATACGTTTTGACACGATCTTCCGCTTCTTTCGCCTTCGTGCCGTCCCCAAGCATCGTGAGGCAGTACGGACAGCCGGAGCTGATTACCGACGGATTGACTGCCAGCGCTTGCTCTGTTCTGGCGACATTAATCCTGTTGCCTGACTCTTCCTCCATCCACATCAAGCCTCCGCCAGCTCCGCAGCACATGCCGGTTTCCCGGTTTCTCTCCATTTCAATAAGCCGCACACCCGGAATGGCTTTTAAAATCTCTCTCGGCGGATCATAGACTTCGTTGTACCGTCCCAAGTAGCACGAGTCGTGGAAGGTGATCGTTTCATGAACTGGGTGCTGCGGTTTTAATTTCCCGCTCTTCACAAGATCGGCCAGCACTTCCGTATGATGATACACTTCGCCTTCAAAGCCGAAATCAGGATATTCGTTTTTAAATAAATTGTATGCGTGCGGATCAATCGTAACGATTTTTTTCACATTATTTTTTTCAAATTCCGAAATATTCTTTTCGGCCAGTTCTTGAAATAAAAACTCATTTCCGAGGCGGCGCGGGGTGTCCCCTGAATTTTTTTCTTTGTTGCCGAGGATCCCAAAGGTCACACCTGCTTGGTTCAGCAGTCTTGCAAAGGAGATGGCGATCTTTTGGCTTCTGTTGTCGTATGAACCCATGGAACCGACCCAGAAAAGATATTCGAATTCTTTTTCCTCTTTTTTTAATTCTTTTACTGTCGGAATATCGGCATCTGGGGCTGCGTCGCGCCAATTTTCACGTTCCTTGCGGTTGAGGCCCCACGGATTTCCCTGCCGCTCAATACTCGTCATCGCCCGCTGTGCGTCACTGTCCATTTTTCCTTCAGTCAGCACGAGATAGCGGCGAAGGTCAATGATTTTATCAACATGCTCGTTCATGACGGGGCACTGATCTTCACAGTTCCGGCAAGTGGTGCAGGCCCAAATTTCTTCTTCGGTAATGACATCGCCGATTAAGCTCGGACTGTAATCAAGCGCGGCGGCGGCTTCCTGTGATCCGCTCCCTGAGGCAGCCGCAGCCAGCTGGTTCCCTTTCGTATGCCGGAATGCTGCAGCCGGCACCCATGGCGAGCGCGAAGTGACGGCAGCGCCTTTTTCTGTGAGGTGGTCCCTGAGGCGTAAAATTAAATCCATCGGCGACAGCATTTTTCCGGTGCCAGTCGCAGGGCACATATTGGTGCAGCGGCCGCACTCGACACACGCATACAGATCAATCAACTGGGACTGCCTGAAATCCTCAATTTTTCCCGCTCCGTAGCTTTCTTTCGTTTCGTCTGTGAAATCAATTTTTTCGAGCTTTCCGGGCGCTTCAAGCCTGTTGAAAAAGACGTTGGCAGGACCGGCAATTAAATGAGCGTGCTTTGACTGCGGCACATACACTAAAAAGCTCAGTAAAAACAGCAGATGCACCCACCATGCGATATAGAAAATCACCGCGGCGCCCGTCTCCCCGACGCCCCCAAGCAAAAACGCGATGCCTGAAGCGATCGGCTCGCTCCAAGAAAGCCCGTGATCATGCCAGATCAGATTCATTGCGTTCCCCAGTAAAACCGTCAGCATTAAACCGCCGATAAAAATGAGAACAAGTCCAGATTTAAAGCCTCGTTTCAGCCTGACGAGCTTTTCGATATAGCGTCTGTAAAATGCCCAGCCAACCGCAATTAAGATCAGAAACGTAACGATTTCCTGAAAAAAAGTGAAGGCGGGATAGATCGGGCCAAGCGGCAGACTTCGATCCGGGACCAGCCCTTTGATGATAAAGTCAATCGCTCCGAACTGAACCAATATAAAGCCGTAGAAAAACATGACGTGAATGATGCCGCTTTTCTTATCCTTGAGCAGTTTTTTCTGCCCGAATACATTCACCCATATGGCCTGAAGCCGTTCCTTGATCCGTTTATCGAACTGTTCCTTTTGGCCGAGCCTGATGTAAGCAAGCCTTGTTTTGACCAAATAGACAAACAAATAAACAGCGTAAGCGGTTACAATCAGAAATAATAATGCATTGACAATGAGAAAGCCGCTCATTCCAATTCCCCCTTTTTACTGATGAAGACCGTGATCCCCTGCCCCAAAATCTGTATAAGATTATCTTTATGATAAATAATGAATGAGTGTTCAGTCAATAATTAAATTCCTGCTGTTCGGGCACACTACCTACAACTACGGAAAGGAGTGCCGGGATGAAGGTATTTTTCGTGATTCTCATCATTGTCATCATACTATTGGCTTTAATCCTGCTGGATATCTTTATGGGCCGCGCCGCATACCGAAAGAAAGCGTACGAGCCTGTTTTTTCAAAAAAGAAAAGTGATATCGAATTGATTCACTGCGGCGCTGATCTTGTTGAACGAATGATGGAAGATATACGCGATGCTGTCTCTTCCGTTCACGTGATGTTTTTCATTATGAAAAACGATGAGGTCAGCCACAATATGTTCACACTGCTGAAAACAAAAGCCCAGGCCGGCGTATCGGTTTATTTGCTTCTGGATTGGTCGGGCAGCCAAAAAATTAAAAAACCGGCGCTGGAGACAATGAAAAACGCCGGCGTTCACGTTCATTTTCTGAACCGGCCCCGTTTCCCTTATTTCTTTTTTCATATACAAAAACGAAATCACCGGAAAATTGCTGTGATGGATGGAAAAGTCGGCTATGTCGGCGGGTTTAACATTGGTGAGGAATACCTTGGGAAGAAGGCGAAGTTCGGCAATTGGGAGGATTATCATCTGCGTATGACGGGAGAAGGTGTCCGAGATCTTCAAACACTTTTTACAGCCGACCTGAAACGAAATACCGGATCAGCCGAACTGGGTCCGGATGTTTGGCCTGAGCTTCCGCAAGGGAATATCCCTCATAAGATTTATGCGACTGACGGCTATTCTCTTGAAAAAACGTATTTGGCAAATATCGCACAGGCGAAAGAGCGCATTACGATTTGCACGCCATATTATATTCCGACTAAACCGCTTCAGCAGGCCTTGGTCAAAGCAAGAAAAAACGGTGTAGACGTTACATTGATTGTGCCGATGAAATCAGATCACCCGCTGGTCAGAGAAGCTGCTTTTACATATTATTCGGACCTGCTGGATGCCGGCTGTCTCATCTACCGTTTTTACCAAGGGTTTTATCATGTGAAAGCCTTGATCATTGACGATCACTTCAGCATCATCGGCACAGCCAATTTTGATCAGCGCAGCCTGTTTTTAAATGAAGAGGTAAACGTTGCAATTGATGATGTTGCATTTACAAAAGAAGTCTATGCCACGATTGAAGAGGATATTAAAAAGTCGGAGCTGCTGACAAAAGAAAATTTCAAAAAGCGCACGTTCAGGCAGCGACCGGCGGAATGGCTCGGTAAAGCATTATCTTATTTTCTATAAAGGAGAGTTCCTATGATTTTCAGATTCGGGTTCGTCTCAAATGCGATGAGCCTTTGGGATGCGTCTCCCGCCAAAACACTGACATTCGCCCGTTATTCAAAGCTGCCCGAGGATGAGAGAAAAGAAGCCCTTTTGGCTGTGACGAAAGCCAACTTGCGCAATACCATGAGAACCCTTCACTATATCATCGGCCACGATATTCCATTGTACCGTTTTTCCAGCTCAATTGTGCCGCTGGCCACTCATCCTGACGTGATGTGGGACTTTGTGACGCCGTTTCGCAAGGAGTTCCGTGAGATTGGAGAGCTCGTGAAAAAATACAATCTGCGCACAAGCTTTCATCCTAACCAGTTTACCCTGTTTACTAGCCCTAAAGAATCCATTACAGCAAATGCAGTAACCGATATGGCTTATCACTACCGCATGCTTGAAGCGATGGGGATTGCAGACCGCTCAGTTATCAACATCCATATCGGCGGCGCTTACGGAAACAAAGAAAACGCTCTGAAACAATTTCATCAAAACATGAAAATGCTTCCGAAAGAGATCAAACAGCGGATGACGCTGGAAAATGACGATAAAACGTACACCACGGAAGAGACGCTTCAGGTCTGTGAACAAGAGAATGTTCCGTTTGTCTTTGATTTTCATCATTTTTACGCAAACTCGGATGATCATGCAGACCTGAATGAAGCACTGCCCCGGATGATCAACACATGGCAGCGGATCGGATTGCAGCCGAAGGTCCATCTTTCCTCTCCAAAATCGGAGCAAGCGGTGCGCAGCCATGCGGAATATGTAGACGCCAACTTCTTGCTGCCGCTTTTGGAGCGCTTCAGGCAATGGGGAACCAATATTGATTTTATGATCGAGGCGAAACAGAAGGACAAGGCGCTTCTCCGGCTGATGGATGAATTGAGCTCAATCCGCGGCGTGAAACGGATTGGCGGCGGCACTCTGCAATGGAAATCATAAGTGTGCAAAAACAGGTTTACAGTTTGTACACATTGGGAACATACGCTATATAAGACAAGAATCAATGGAGGAGAAAGAACATGAAAAACATCAAGTCTCTAAAAGTAGCCGCACAGGCATTTACTTTAAGAAATTTGATTCACCTATATAAAATGTGCCATTCCGGAAGCCACGAGGTTTATATTTACTCAAAGAAAACGATGTGCAAAATCAAAAGCTTAATCGAGCTGGAAACGTTCCGTATGGCTCATAATGAAAAAGAATATCTGATTGTGGTTGAAGGAACAAAAGCGTCTCAGCTGGTTGAAAAGTTTCAGAATATGATTGAGCCCGCTGAGAGAGAAGCGCTCTAACTTACATAAAAAAGGATAGACAGTGATGTCTATCCTTTTTCTTATGCTCGTTTATAATGCAGCTGCGCCGCCTGTCCAAATCGTTTCATATCGGTTAAACGCAGCTTTGTTTCGGTATTTTGTTCATGAAACAGCGGAATGCCGCTCCCCAATACAACCGGGATGACAGTGATGATGTATTCGTCGATGGCGTCCTCTTTCATAAAAGTATTCACCAGCTCTGCCCCGCCCGCGATCCAGATATTTAAGCCTTTTTGCTGTTTTAAGCGGCCGGTGAACGCTTTGATGTCTTCATCGATAAACATCACGTGTTTATCATGATAGCTGTCGGGCGTTTCTGTAAACACGTAGCATGTTTTATCCTGATACGGAAAATCGGGTGTGAGAATTTTGATGTGTTCGTATGTGCTCCGCCCTAAAATGACGGTATCAACAGTCTGATAAAATTCACTGTACCCGTTATCACCCTCGCCTTCAAATTCATCCAGCCAGTCGACGCTCCCATCCTCTCTCGCGATCATCCCGTCTAACGAAACAGCTATGTACAGCACATTTTTTCTATCCATACTCTCCTCCTATTGCTGCACCATCTCTCCGAACTGTGCATGATGCAGTCTGCTGTAAATACCGCCGGCTTCGATCAGTTCCTGATGCCGCCCTTGTTCCTCGATACCGTTTTTTGTCACGACGACAATTCTGTCCGCGTGTTTGATCGTCGCCAGTCTGTGGGCGATCACCAGCGTCGTGCGCCCCTCCGACAATTCTTGAAGCGCCTTTTGGATCGCCGCTTCTGTTTCCGTATCAAGGGCGGAAGTTGCCTCGTCCAGAATCAGGATAGATGGATTTTTCAAGAACATCCTCGCAATTGAAAGGCGCTGCTTTTGCCCGCCGGAAAGTTTTACGCCGCGTTCTCCGATGACAGTGTCCAATCCATCCGGCATGTTATTGACGAGTTCTTCCAAGTGAGCCTGCTTCACAGCCTGCCAGATTTCCTCTTCCGATGCATCCAAACGGCCATATGCAATATTCTCTCTCAGTGTGCCCGAGAATAAGAAAACATCCTGCTGCACAACGCCAATCTGCCCGCGCAAGGAAGACAGCGTCATGTCTTTAGTGCTGATGCCGTCAATGGTAATGTCGCCTTCTGACGCTTCATAAAAGCGCGGAAGCAGACTGCAAAGTGTTGATTTCCCCGCTCCGGACGGACCGACAAACGCTACCGTTTCCCCCGCCCGAATGGTCAGGTTAATGTCATGAAGGACATGTTGATTCTCATCATAGCCAAACGAAACATGCTGATAGCGGATATCACCTTTCAGTCCGGAAACGTCTCTCGCCTCAGGAGAATCCTGAATATCCGGCTCCGTCTCCATCAGTTCCATGTAGCTTTTAAAGCCGGCAATTCCCCGCGGATACATTTCAATAATGGCGTTAATTTTGTCAATCGGCCGAAACAGGACATTCGTTAATAGCACAAACGCCACAAATTCTCCGTATGACAAGGAGCCTCGGATGACAAACCACGTACCGCACAAGAGGACAAACAGCGTAACAAACCGTGTCAGCATATAGCTGATGGAGCCGTTTTTCGCCATGATTTTATATGACGACAGCTTAGTGATGCGGAATCGCTGATTGTTGACAGCAAAGCGCTCTTTTTCAAACGATTCATTGCCGAACGCCTGAACGAGCCGGATGCCGCCGATATTATTTTCTACCCGCGCACTGAAGTCTCCGATATCCTTGTTCAGCGTCGTAAACGCTTTGGTCATTTTTTTGTTGAAGTAAAGCGCAAGCCAAATGACAATCGGCATGATAATAAACGTCAGCAATGCCAGCTGCCAGTTGATAAACAGCATAACCCCGAACGCCCCGAGAATCGTCATAATGGCGATGAACAAATCTTCTGGACCGTGATGGGCGACTTCGCCGATGTACATTAAGTCGTTCGTCAGCTTCGACATTAACGTTCCCGTCTTGTTGTTGTCGTAAAATTTGAAGGACAGCTTTTGCAGATGGTCAAATAGCGACTTTCTCATATCGGTTTCAATATTGATTCCGAGCATATGCCCCCAATACGTGACGACATATTGAAGAGCCGAGCTGAGCGCGTAAACCGCGAACAATCCGATTGAGGTCGCGATGATCAGGCCCCAGTCTCTCCCCGGAAGCAAGGTATCAATAAAATAATTGACGATTAAAGGAAAACTCAGCTCCATTAAGCCTCCTGCGATCGCCGAGAAAAAGTCGAGAAAGAACAATGTTTTATATGGTTTATAATACGCAAAAAATTGCCGCAGCACCCTATCTTCCCCCAATGCATTAATAACTGATAAGATTTCTCAATTATACTATACACTGGCTGTTTTGAAAGACAGTATTTCTTTTTTCTTACAGAACACTTGAAAAGAGACGGGCAACTGATTCCTTTGTCCGGTCGGCCATTCCTCTTTTATAAAAGCCGACAGGGCTAAGCTTCTCACTTTCCAGCATATCCTCTTCGAAATGGTCTTCCAAGGTGCGGATCGCTTCGGCATCCGTGAAAAAAACGTTCACTTCAAAATTGAGCTGAAAGCTGCGCATATCCATGTTTGCGGTTCCGACTGAGGCGAGATCGCCGTCAATGATTATCACTTTTTGGTGCATGAAGCCTTTTTGATAGGAATACACCTCAATCCCTTCTAGAAGCAGCTCAGGGAAATACGATCTCGACGCGTATTGCGTTAAAAAGCTGTCATTCGTCTCCGGCACCATAATCCGCACCTGAACCCCTTTTGTCGCGGCGGCTTTCAAAGCCGTGCGGATGGATTCATTCGGGACAAAATAAGGCGTGGCGATCCACACAGATTTCTGCGCTGTAGAAATCATTTCATAGTAGAGGTCACTCATGCTTTCCTTCATGTCAGGCCCTGTCGCGACAATTTGATAAATGCCTCCTCCCTCCACGGGGACTGGCGTATTGTAGTCTTTTTGATCAATTAACACTTCATTAGAGACATATTCCCAATCCAGCATAAAGATGGCGTGAAGCGTTTGCACAATTTCTCCTTCCAGCCGCAGATGAGTGTCTCTCCAAAAACCGATAATCGGGTCTCGGCTGATATATTCCTTCCCGACATTCAATCCGCCGACAAAACCGACTTTCCCGTCTATGATCACGATTTTACGGTGATTTCGAAAATTCAATTTCTGATTGAAGAACCCGTATTTCAGCGGAGAAAAAGGAACGATGTCCACGCCCGCTTTTTTCATTTTCATAATATCTCTTCCTGCCAATTTGATGCTGCCCGCAGCGTCATATAAAAACCGCACCTCGACACCCTGACGCGCCTTTTCCATCATAATCTCCATCATGCCGCGCCCAAGCATGTCCGATTTGAACATGTAGTATTCGATATGCAGATAAGATTCCGCTTTCCGCATTGCTTTGAAAATATCAGGAAAGGTTTCTTCCCCGTTTTTCAAAACCTTCACCCTGCTTTTCGTGTTGATATTCATATGTGAAGCCCTGATGGAATAGGTAAAAAACCTTTCTTGATTGTCCTTCAATCCGGTCACTTCAGGCGTTTCCTCCATGTCAAACTGCTTTCGAAGCTTCTCCCTGTTGTACATTCGTTTTGTTTTAAACAGCTTTCCTTTTACATACAGCTGTCCGGAAAACAGATAAAACATGTAGCCCGCGATCGGAAAAAAGACTAGAATATGTATCCATAACAGCGTGTGCTGTGACGTTCGATTTTCAAGGATTAACGAATAAATGCTGAACAAAATAATGCCGGCATAGCAAAGCAATCCTCCGTAAAACTCAAGCCTGGAAACCGGAAAAACCCATATGACGTATGCCCCGATGAGCATGATATATAAAAAGAAAAACTCCAGTCTCCTTTTCAGCATTTGTCTCCTCTCCAATCCGATCCGATTACCTTCGTATTTCCTCTTATTTCTAACCTTTAAACCTTTCTATGAAAAAAGCCTCTCCGCGCACGGGGCGGAAAGGCTTACGAGGAGGCTTCCTGTGATTGGCCGGAAGTAAAGTTCTTGAGCAAATCTGGCTTCAGCGAGTAGCTGCTTTTGATTTTATGCTTAAAGAAGCCGACAGCCAATCCCGTGATGGCAATGGACAGGATGGAGCAGAGGCCTTTTTGCAAACCGACGGAAAAAATGCCGGCCAGCACAACGGCGAAATCGAAGGCGAAATTAACCGTTCCCGGATTCCACCCGTATCGCTTTTGCATAAATAAAGCGAGAATATTGGCGCCGCCAAGGGATGCCTGATGATAAAACATGAGCGACAGGCCGAACCCGATCAATGCTCCGCCGCAAATCGCGCCGGCAAACGGGGAAAAAGAGACGGGCGGAAGCCAGTGATCAGCGCTTGTAAAAAGAGTCAGTGCTGTTACTGCAAATAACGTGGATAAAGTGAAGCTGGCACCCATTCTGATAAAAGAAAAGACATAAAACGGGATATTAATCAGAAAGAAGATAATAGCAAACGAGGAATGAAACACGTACGTCAGGCTTAGAGAAAGGCCGGCTGTGCCGCCGGTTAATACATGAGAATGTCTGAGAGTCAGAACCCCGGCGCTAGTGATGAGGCAGGCAGTTAAAATGAGGAACATCCGTTTCATTCTTCACTCTCCTTTTTCGAACATATTGTTATTTCCAAATACAAAAATATCAGTATTCCTTGCCGCCAAGCAATTGTCTTGTAAGAAAATATCTTAGGTTTTTATTTTTTCCTATAATGTGAAGAGAAGATGAGAAATCCCCCTTTTTGGCAAAGGGGGATGTTTTTACGGATGCTGTATGTGTCGTTTCGAACGCTTGCGATATACGACATAGCTGCGGGTCAGGTATTTGAGCGGCAGGCTGAACACGTGAACCAATCTCGTAAATGGCCACATGATAAAAATGACGTATCCCATGAGAATATGAAGCTTAAACCATAGCGGAACACTCTCCATTAAAGAAGCGTCCGGCCTCAACAAAAAGATCTGCCTGAACCACGGCCCGACTGTTGTCCGGTAATCGAATCCTTTCGAATCAACGTTGAGAAATGTGGCTGCAACGCCCGAGACCATCACAAACAGCAGCAAAAACAGCGTGAGAAAATCGGAGGGCGAGCTGGTTTTGCGGATCCTTTTGTCAAACAGCCTTCTGTATGTCAGGATGAAAAGTCCAATTACTGCAGCAATTCCCGCCGGCAAGCCGACGCCAATCGCCATTTTGTGATAAACGTGTTCTGTGATGCCGATTGCACGATACACACCTTCGGGGATGAGAATGCCCATAACGTGTCCGCCGATAACAAACAGCATCCCCCAATGAAAGAGCGTGCTGCCCGCCGCAAGCTTTTTCTTTTCTAACAGTTCGCTTGATTTGGCGGTCCAGCCAAACTGGTCGTGCTGATAGCGGTAAATATGCCCGCCGATAAATATCGTCCATACCATATACGGCATGATGACCCACAGGATCTGCCCGCTCATGTCCGAACAGCTCCTTCGCTGCTTTCACACAAGCCGATTTCCTCAAGCGCGGTAAGCAGTGCATCCAGCAGTACGGCATATAAACTTTGGTTTTGATCTAAACGGGATGTCAGCTCCCGCAAATTAGACAGATACTTCTCAAATATGCTCTTGGCTTCCTTCATCTCCGCAATGGCGGCGAATTCCAGCATAAGCGGCAGGTAATCGGGAAGCTCTTTGTCTGTCGGGAGGAAGCCGGATTGCTCATATGTGTTCTTTAACTGCAGCAATTCAATGCCGCGTTCCCTTTGCTCGCCTGAGTTAAAGTAGGTGACATACATATTCGTTTTTTTCCCGAAGTCAAAAGTGTATACATAATGTTCAATCAGGGCCTGCTGGGAAAAACATGCTGATGACTTTACAAAGTGAAGCAGTTTCTCCCGGCTATGCTGATTTTCGATTTCATTGATCAGATCTTCCCATTCGGGATGTTCCGCTCTCCACTCTTCATCCGGATACGAAAGAAGATAAGAAAGAGCCGAGAATGTGATTTGCCGGTCTGTGGTGTTCATCGTGTTACACCTCATTTTTCTTTGGTTATATACAAGAGCCGGGACCGCCTGAAAATGATAAGCCGCAGCTCCCTTGTTCAGCGTATAAATCAGAAATGTCTTCACGGTGGCTGCTCGGAATCACAAATCGGTCATCGTATTTGGCGATCGCAAGCAGCCGATACATGTCTTCAATTTGCTGTTCTGTTAAGCCGACACTGGAGATCAGTGCCGAGTCGATGGATTTATTCGTCTGGACCGCCCTCATATACTGGCGCATGACAGACATTTTCTTTAATGTGGACCGAATATGATCTGTATCACCGGCCGTTAATAGCTGCGCCAAATAGTCAATCGGAATCCTCATTTGGTCGATAGCCGGAAAAATGTCTTCCGCTGTTTGCCGGCTTCCCTCTCCTTCAAAGAGATTCATGATCGGACTCAAAGGAGGAATGTACCAAACCATCGGCAATGTCCGATACTCCGGATGAAGCGGCAGGGCAATTTTCCAGTCGATGATCATCTTATAAATGGGCGATTGCTGTGCAGCCTCTATCCATTCTGTCGGGATGCCCTGTTCTTTTGCTTGTTTAGCAACCTCGGGATCATTCGGATCAAGAAACACTTCTAATTGAGAATGATAGAGATCCTTTTCATTTTCTGCAGATGCCGCTTCCTCCACCTTATCCGCGTCATACAGCATGACGCCCAAATAACGGATTCTCCCTACACATGTTTCAGAGCAAATGGTCGGCAGTCCCGCCTCCAAACGCGGAAAGCAGAGTGTGCATTTTTCCGCTTTGTTCGTTTGCCAGTTAAAATAGACTTTTTTATAAGGACAGGATGAAACACAGTATCTCCATGAACGGCAGGCATTTTGATCCACGAGCACAATGCCGTCTTCCTCGCGTTTATACATGGCGCCGGACGGGCAGGACGAGACACATGCCGGGTTGATGCAGTGTTCACAGATGCGCGGAAGATACATCATAAAAACTTCATCGAATTCTGTTTTGATAGACTCCTCCATCTTTTGAACATTCGGATCTTCAAGTCCCGTAATATGTCCGCCCGCCAGATCATCCTCCCAGTTTGGCCCCCACTCAATATTCATAAAATCTCCTGTCAGCGACGATTTTGGCCGCGCTACGGGCTGATGTTTTTTCTGCGGACTGTTAGTCAGCGTTTCATAATCATAGTTCCAAGGCTCGTAGTAATCATCAATGGTTGGCTGATTCGGATTATAGAAAAGATTTGCAAGACGGTTGGTTTTCGGGCCTGATTTCAGCTCGAGCTTTCCTTTTTTTAAGGTCCAGCCGCCTTTATATTTGTCCTGATCCTCCCATTGCTTCGGATAGCCGATACCTGGCTTTGTTTCTACATTATTGAAATACATATATTCGGCACCGGAACGGTTTGTCCATGTGTTTTTGCAGGTCACGCTGCACGTGTGGCAGCCGATGCATTTATCTAAGTTCATGACCATTCCGATTTGCGCTTTAATCTTCAAGCCAATCGACCTCCTTCAGCTTGCGGATGACCACATTCAGATCGCGCTGATTCCCCGTAGGGCCATAGTAGTTAAAGCCGTAGCTGAGCTGGGCATAGCCGCCGATCATCTGTGTCGGCTTAACGTGAATCCTTGTCGGACTGTTATGGGTGCCTCCGCGGTTATTGGTCAGTTTTGTGCCGGGCACGTTGATGTGGCGGTCTTGGGCATGGTGCATAAACGCCATTCCTTTTGGTATCCGGTGAGACAGAACCGCTCTGGCTACGACAACACCATTTCGGTTAAAGCATTCAATCCAATCGTTGTCTTTGATATCCGTATCTGCCGCATCATCTTTATTCATCCATACTGTCGGCCCGCCGCGGAATAGCGTAAGCATCGGCAGGGAATCAAAATACATGCTGTGCACGGACCATTTATTATGCGGCGTTAAATAATTGAGAACGATTTCTTTGCCCTCTTGATCTGGCCGTTTGCTTAAGAAAGGGCGATGCTGGAGGATCGGTTTAAAGGTCGCCATCGTTTCCCCGAACTCCATCATCAGCTCATGATCGACATAATAGGATTGTCTGCCTGTCAGCGTACGCCAAGGGATTAATTTTTCCACATTTGTCGTAAACGGCGAATACCTGCGCCCGCCTTTTTCCGAGCCTGTAAATGCCGGAGATGTGATCACCGTTTTGGGCTGAGCCGTGATTTGTTCGAACGTAAAGCATTCTTCCTCCCGCTCTTCAGCCAGATCTTTCAGCTTCAGATTCGTGATGTCTTCAAGCGATTCCCATGCTTTTACGGCAACTTTTCCATTCGACGTGGACGAAAGGGTTAAAACGGCTTCTGCCGCCTGCTTGGCCTCGCTTATATTCGGACATCCCTTTGCGACACTGTCTGTGGTGACTTCTCCCAGCCTTTTTTTGAGTGATTCGTATTCATCGGCAATCGACCAGCTCATGCCTTTTGTTCCGCTTGGTTTTAAGGCGGCGTTTGGGCCGAGCGCGGTCATTTTATGAAAGATTTGTTTGTAGTCCCTTTCAACGACTTGAATGTTCGGCATTGTTTTCCCCGGGACGGCTTCGCATTCGCCTTTGCTCCAGTCCTTGATTTTTCCGAGAGGCTGCGCCATTTCCTGCATCGTGTCATGGAGGAGCGGTGCGGCGACAGCTTCTTTTACCGGCTTCATATCAACTTCTTCCGCGAGATTGGAGACGGCTTTTGATAAAGCCTTGAAAATATCCCAGTCCGACTTCGATTCCCAAGGAGCCGAAATAGCCGGGGCAAAGGGGTGGATAAACGGATGCATATCAGTGCTGCTGAGATCGTGTTTTTCATACCATGTCGCCGCCGGAAGCACGATATCGGAATACAAGGCGGTACCGGCCATTCGGAAATCGAGATTGATTAACAAATCGAGCTTTCCTTCCGGTGCCTGCTCGCGCCACTTGATTTCTTCAGGACGGATACTGTCGCTGGCGTCATTCATCAAGCCGTTCGTCGTTCCCAAGAGATGCTTGAGAAAATATTCATGCCCTTTTCCCGAACTGGAGATCAGATTCGCCCTCCACACGAACAGGTTTCTCGGAAAATTCGCTTCATTGTCAGGATCTTCAATGGCAAATTTCAGTTTTTTCTCTTGAAGCTGGCGGGCCACATAGTCAGCAACGTCTTTTGTTGTCTTCGCTCCCGCTTTTTCAGCTTCTTTGTACAGGTCAATTCCGTTTTTATCAAATGTCGGATAAGACGGAAGCCACCCGAGTCTTGCCGCCAGCACATTGTAGTCGGCGTGATGCTTGTAGCGGGAGGATGCCGCGATCGGAGATGCTAAGTCACTGACCGGCTGATCCTCGTAGCGCCACTGGTCAGTCGCAAAATAGAAAAAGGAAGTGCCGTTTTGCAGCTTTGGCGCCCCCTCCCAATCCTTAGCGTTGGCGATCGTCTGCCAGCCTTCAGCAGGACGGAGTTTTTCCTGTCCCACATAATGAGCCCAGCCTCCGCCGTTTACGCCTTGGGCGCCTACCAGTAAAACAAGATTTAACACCGCCCGGTAGATCGTGTCTGAGTTGAACCAGTGGTTGATCCCCGCTCCTACGATAATCATGGACCGGCCCTCTGTATCGATCGCATTTTGAGCAAATTCCCTGGCAATGTTAATGACCATCTCTTTTTTGATCCCTGTCACCTGCTCCTGCCAGGCTGGCGTAAACGGCTCAGGATCGTCATACGAGCAGGCTGATTTTGCCCCGATCCCCCGATTCACGCCGTAGTTAGCCAAAATCAAGTCAAATACGGTTGTGACATACACATCCTCATTGTCCAGCGCCAGTTTTTTTATAGGCAGATCTCGCTCAAGCACTCTGTTCCCCTCATTTGAGAAATAAGGGATTCGAACCGTGCCGATTTCGTCCTCTATGCCGAGCACCGAAAGCCGGGGTTCAATCGATTCGCCTGTTTCTTCATCTATCATGTGCAGGTTCCATTTCTTTTGGCCGTCCCAGCGGGAGCCTATTGTTCCTTGCGGGATCGCGAATGCGCTTGTACGTTCATTCCACACCGCAGGCTTCCACTGATCATGCTCCGTCTGCCGCCCGATGTCCTTTGCATGAAGAAAACGCCCGGCCGTATACACGCCATCCTCTTTAGTTAGAGTGACAAAGAACGGGAAATCCGTATATTGCTTTGCATACTCTATGAAACGCTCTGTCTTCTGATTAACGTAAAACTCCTGCAGGATCACATGACCCATCGCCATCGCAAGCGCGCCGTCTGTTCCTTGGCGGATGCTCAGCCAGTCATCTGCAAATTTAGAGGATTCCGCGAAATCCGGGCTGATTGAGATGACCTTAGCGCCTTTATAGCGGGCTTCTGCCAAAAAATGCGCATCCGGCGTCCTCGTTAACGGCACATTGGAGCCCCATGTGATGATATAGCCTGAGTTGTACCAATCACTGCTTTCCGGGACGTCTGTCTGGTCGCCCCAGATTTGCGGGGATGCCGGGGGAAGATCCGCATACCAATCATAGAAACTGAGCATAGGGCCGCCAATCAAAGACATAAACCGCGAGCCTGACGCATGGCTGATCATAGACATAGCCGGAATCGGAGAAAACCCGATATTCCGGTCAGGGCCGTATGTTATAACCGTATACAGCAAAGAAGCAGAAATCAGCTTCAGCACCTCCGGCCATTCAGCGCGCACAAAGCCGCCCTTTCCCCGCGCCTGTTTATAGGACTTCGCTTTATCCGGATTTTCAACGATCGATTTCCATGCTTCCAAAGGGTTTTGATGAGCCTGCAATGCTTCCCGCCACAAATTGATCAGCACACTGCGCACGTACGGATATTTCACACGGAGCGGGCTGTAAATATACCATGAAAAACTGGCCCCCCGCGGACAGCCTCTCGGTTCGAAATCAGGCATATCCGGGCCGGTTGACGGATAATTCAAGTTTTGACCCTCCCACGTGACGATGCCGTTTTTCACGTATATATTCCAGCTGCAGGACCCTGTGCAGTTGACACCGTGGGTAGAGCGGACGACCTTATCGTACTGCCATCTGTTTCTGTATACATTCTCCCAATCACGATCTTCATAGGTTGTTTGGCTATGTTTATTTGATTGATGCTCAATAGGAGAGAAATAGTTTAATCTCCTAAACAACGGACTCATTTTCTTTTTTTTCATGAATATTTCACTCCTTCCGAGTCAGGTATTCTAAATTCACTATATACAGAGGCAGGATGTTTCCTTGTGAACTATGTCACACACTCCCCTTTTTTCACAGAAAGTTCACATGAGGAAGAAGGAATGGAAATACCGAACAAAAAACCCGGTTCCTTTTAGGAATCGGGCTCAGCGTTTTCGTCCTGAGATCTATGCATGTATCGCAAAAACAGCTCATAAGAGAAAAAGACATTTTGCTGGAGCATCACCAGAAAATTCATCTGCAGCTGCGGATAATAGGACATGATTTTCTTTAATATGTAAAAAGGGATATTGAGCATAAGAATGTCTTCGGATGTTCGGACTGAAATGAATGGAGATAAGAACATCCCGCCTTTTTGATCAATGGGAAACACATCGCCTTTTTCCCACAGCGCCACGGTTTGCGACCCTTCAGGCAGCCTGCTGTCAATAAAACGAATACTGCCTTTTAATACAATATAAATGGATTGAGAATGGAGAAAAGATGGATCCTGATCACATGAACCGCGGATAAACGTCCCGTTATTCAGCAATGTTTCGACAATGGATAGAGGCACTTCATTAAACATAGGAAGTTGTTTCAAAAAAAATAAATAGTCACACTGATTCATAGGGAAGCCTCCTGTGCTAAGGATAGCTTTAGTGTAGCCCGGCCGATCCATGACAGCAGTGATGTATTTCACAGATGATATGATGAATGTCACTTATTGGCGGTATTTTTGCTTTTATAATGAAACAAGAAAGGAGTGTTTCGATGAAGGCGCTTATTCCGAAGCAGCACGGCGCTTGGGCCATGCTGCTGATTCCGTTTTGCCTCGGTATGGTGAAGGGAGGAGCGGTTCTTTGGCATATACCCCTATTTTTAGGCTGGCTTTTTCTTTATTTGGCTGTTTATCCTGTTACGCTGGCATTAAAAAAGAAACAAATCAAACCCTATCAAAAGTGGATAATTTCTTACAGTTTTCCAGCCTGCAGCTTTTTGCTTGCCGCTGTCATCCATAAGCCGTCTTTTATCTGGCTTGCCTTTTCTTTGCTGCCGCTGTTTCTCATTCATGTGTATTATGCCCGGCTAAAAAATGAACGAGCGCTGCTGAATGATTTTGCGGGCGTCTTATTCTTTTGTACAGGCGGACTCGCCAGCTGCTGGCTGGGGACGGAGACTCTTGACGGCTGGGCATGGTTTATTTTCGCACAATCTGCTTTGTTTTTTATCGGAAGTTCATTTTATGTGAAGTCGGTGATCCGGGAGAAGAATAATAGAGTATTTGCTTACTGGTCGTGGGGCTATCACCTGATCCTCCCCTTACTTTCCGCAGCTCTCGGAGGTGGATGGGCCGTTCTCGCCTTTATCCCCAGCAGTTTGCGTGCATGGTTTTTTCACGGAAAGAAGTGGCCTGTTCAAACGATCGGCATACTTGAAATCGTCAATGCGTGCTTCTTTTTCGCCATCATGTGTATTTGGCTAACAAGATAAAAACAAGGACATATTGCTGTCCTTGTTTCCTCTTAATCAATATTACAAATCTCTAACGGGCAATTTTCGCACTCAATCTCACACCGTAAATAGTCCCGCTGATGCAGTACAATCTTTCCGGAATCCTCTATTGAAATAACCCCTTGTTTGCGGAGATCCCCCAGCATGCGGTTGACGCTCTCTCTTGCAGCCGCGCAAAATTTTGCCAAATCCTGGTTTGTCAGGGCAATGTTAATGAGAATACCGTCACTCCGGTTCACCCCATAGCTGTTTGACAAGCGGATGAGGGTGGAGTAGAGCGCCCCTTTTTTGCCATGAAGAAGAAGGTCTCTGATTTTGGATTGAATTTTGCGCAAATGGGTGCTCATCCATTTCATAAATTCAAATGTCAAAGCACCGTTGTGGATAAGTTCCTTTTCAAGTCTGCTCTTATTGATGACGAGCACTTCGCCATCCTCCAGTACTTTTGCACTGAGCATATATCTCGGTTCTTCTGTGAAAAGTGTTAATTCACCGACAATATCATTTTTTTGGCAGATTCTAAGCGTCAGGTCTTTGCCGTCAGCCGTAAGCTTCCCGATTTCAATGAGTCCTGACTGAATCAGATAAAGCTCTTCTGCATCCATTCCTTCTCGAAACAGGTATGTGTGTTTTTCGATTTTTCTTTTTGTGCTGATGGATTCCAGCAATTGATGAAGATCACTGGAAATAAGATCCTTATCAGATGTTCGAACAGAGAGAAAGTTCATGAGCTCACCTCGAAGAAAAGTCACGTTGTGTATCTATTGTAACGTGAAATCATTTGCGCTTTTCAGAAAAAACTTACAATCTCGTGAATTCCCCAATCGCCGGCGGCCCGTCAGTTTACGCTGTGCCCGCTTCTCTCTGTGTGTGTTTTCATTCTTTCCTGCCAATACATCCATATGACAATGACAAAGCTTGCTAACGCGACTTCCGAAAGCGCCATAAATCCGATGGCGTATTGTCCCGTCGCCTGAAATACACTCGCCAGGATCAGCGGAGGGAAAAAGCCGCCTAATCCGCCCATGGCAGACACAACTCCGTTGGCGATTCCCGCCTGCTTAGAAAAATAGAAAGGAACCAGTTTAAAAACCGTCCCGTTTCCAATCCCGGAGCACACCGCAACCGTTAACGCCCCAAAGGCATAAATGCCGATCGTCGGCGAAAACGACAGGATGACGCCCGATAATGTCAGGCCGGCAAAGACAAACATCAGGATGCGGAGCGGACTCACTTTATCAGCCAGCCACCCGCCCGCCGGCCTGAGCAGCGTGGATACAGCAATAAAACCTGCCGTCCGCAGCCCGGCATCCGCAGGACTCAGATCAAACTGCTCAACAAGAAAGTTTGGCAGATAGATTGTAAAAGCGACAAAGGCGCCAAACGTAATAAAATAAAAGAGACTCAGAAACCACAGCACATGATTTCGGTAAACGGCTTTGATTTGAGTCTTTACGGACACCTTCACTTTCTTCTCATGCCGGTCACCGAAGAAAAAGTGCAGCAAAGCAAATAAAGCCAACAGAGCCATATACATTTGCACCGTACTTTTCCACCCCGCCGCTTGAGCAATCACGGGAGCTGCAAATGTAGTGATCGCGGTTCCGATATTCCCGGCACCGTAAATACCGTTTACAACGCCATGTTTTTCTTTAGGATAGTACTTCGGAAGAGATGTAACCCCAATGGAAAAAACGGCTCCCCCAATCCCTAAGAAAAAACCGCCCGCGATTAAATCAAACAGGGAATCTGCAATACTGATCCAAAATACAGGGAATAAAAGCAATATAAAGCTGATCATAAAAATGATCCGCGCGCCAAACCTGTTGGTCAAATACCCCAGCGGAATGCGGAGAAGCGATCCTAATATAACGGGTATGGCCGTTACCAAGGAAATTTCGCCTTTGCTCAAATGAATATCTAATGTGATTTGGGAAATAAGTGACGAAATCAGCACCCAAACCATAAACCCTGCCACCAAGCTTAATGACTGCAGCGATAATTGAAAGTGTTGACGGTTAATCATTCGGCTTGCCCCTTTCACTGATTCAATAATCAGCCTTATCATACAAAAACTCGGCGAGGAAGATTGTGAACTATATCACACGATTTTTTAACAAAAAAGGACAAAGCCCTCTGGCTTTGTCCTTTCAGCTTGGTTACATTTTTTCAGGAGCCGATACGCCGATCAATTGAAGCGCGTTGTTCAGCGTGATTTGCGTTGCTTTCATTAAAGCTAAGCGCGCGCGGCTTTTCTCTTCGTTTTCAGGGTCGATGACTTTCTCCGCATTGTAGAAGCTGTGCAGAGCTGAAGCCAAGTCATAAATATAATTCGTCACACGGTGCGGAATTCGTTTTTCCGCCGCTTCCGCCACTGCCTCTGGGAAGCCGCCGATTGTTTTCAGCAGATCATATTCTTTTTCTGATTGAATAGGGCTGAAATCAAGGTCTGCCGCCGGCTTAAGTCCTCGCTCTTCCCCTTGGCGAAGCATGCTGCAAATGCGGGCATGTGCGTATTGCGCATAATACACAGGGTTTTCGTTAGATGTTGATACAGCAAGATCCAAGTCAAAATCCATATGCGTATCAGCGCTGCGCATCGCGAAGAAATAACGCACGGCATCCAGGCCAACTTCGTCAATCAGGTCGCGCATCGTTACCGCTTTCCCCGTCCGTTTGCTCATTTTCATTTTCTCGCCGTTTTTGTAAAGGTGCACGAGCTGAATGATTTCTACTTCCAACGTTCCTTTTTCATAGCCAAGCGCTTCGATTGCCGCTTTCATACGCGGGATGTAGCCGTGGTGGTCGGCGCCCCATACGTTGACCAGCTTATCAAAGCCGCGGTCAAGCTTGTCCTTATGGTAGGCGATATCAGGAAGCAGGTATGTGTATGTGCCGTCCTTTTTGATCAGTACTCGGTCTTTGTCATCTCCGAACGTTGTGGAACGGAACCAAGTCGCACCGTCTTCCTCATAGACATGGCCTTTCTCACGCAGCGCGTCCAGCGCCTTATCGATTTTTCCGTTTTGGTACAGTGATGTTTCAGAATACCACACGTCAAACGGCACGCGGAAGTTTTCCAAGTCTACGCGAAGCTTCTCCAGCTCGTATTTCAAACCGTACTCACGGAAAAATGCGAGGCGTTCGCTTTCTTCTTCGTTGACGAAACGGTCGCCGTATTCCTCAGCGAGACGCTTTCCGATTGAAATGATATCCTCACCGCGGTAGCCGTCCTCCGGCATCGGTTTTTCCAGTCCAAGCGCTTCAAAGTAACGGACTTCTACAGAAAGCGCCAGGTTGTTAATCTGGTTTCCAGCATCGTT
Source organism: Bacillus sp. XT-2 (assembly GCF_025696525.1). NCBI lineage: Bacteria > Bacillati > Bacillota > Bacilli > Caryophanales > Bacillaceae > Bacillus > Bacillus sp. XT-2. Next base: position 348,401 of record NZ_JAHVOC010000002.1, on the reverse strand, counting down.
AATGTAGTATTCGCGGCTCACATCGTAACCCGCTTTTGCAAGCACATTGCACAAGGAATCGCCGACAGCCGCACCGCGCGCGTGGCCTAAGTGAAGGTCCCCCGTCGGATTTGCAGATACGAATTCCACTTGAACGCGTTCGCCGTTTCCGATGTTTGTTTCTCCATACGCGTCTCCCGCTTCCAATACAGACGGGATCAGCTTCGTTAAATATTGATTGTTCATATAGAAATTGATAAAACCAGGACCGGCGATATCAAGCTTTTCAATAGAAGCCTTTCCTTTATCAAAAGAAGCGACAATTTCCTCAGCGATTTGGCGCGGCGCTTTTTTCGCGATTCTCGCGAGCTGCATCGCCATATTTGTTGAATAATCGCCGTGTGTTTTATCCTTCGGTGTTTCTAAAATGACATTTGGAATCTGGCTTTCTTCAGCCAGTCCCGCTTTCAGAACGGCTGCTCTGATTTCTTCTTTCAGCACGTCCTTCATTTGTTCCGCAATGTTCATGCGTGAGTTCCTCCCTCATACGTGATCGTCATATTATGTAAATGCTGCTGCTCGTCTCCGACATGCATATCATATGCGATACTGATACGGCCTTGTTCTTCGCCGAGATCAGATTGAATCGATTTTGTGCTCGTTTTCAGCTCAAGCTCACCAAATGACATTTTATATTTGGCGATTGTGGAAGCTCCAGTTACGAAACGCTGGTTCATTTTGACAGCGCCTGATCTCATAACAAGCACTTCGCCTTCGCTTACTTTTACAATCGTTTTCACTTTGCCTAAGTCGTGTTCTTCATAATAAGATAGATACACTTTATTCTGTTTCACATAGTAAAATCCGGTAGTGCGGAATTCGATCACTTCTTCGTTTCCGTCATCCTCGATCACAGATTTCACATGGATTGTTATCGGTGTCTCTTGCTTCATTCTGACACGTCCTTTTCATCTTTCCACTTTGACTTGAATAGTATAATCATTCGGTTTGTAAACTTCAACTGCTTCTATCTTACCATCATTGCTCATCAGATTTGAAGATAAACCTCAGAAAAAGCAATTCCTTTATAGAAGAGAAAATCATACCACTGATTACCTTTAGGAAATATTACATTTTTCCGAATTCTACCGTTTACAATTCACATTTTCTTCAAAATATATGTATTGAAATGGTAATTTGATAGTTTTAATATAAAAGTACATCAAAGATCTGCTAGAAAAACAAAAAAAGGGAGGATTCAATTATGAAAAAAGCTGTCATTGTAGAAAACAAAGGTTGCGCGACATGTTCAATCGGAGCCGCTTGTTTAGTGGACGGACCTATCCCTGATTTTGAAATTGCCGGTGCAACAGGTCTATTCGGTCTCTGGGGATAAGGTTCTCCGGAAAAGGGCATAGTAAATTACTATGCCCTTTTTAACTAAAATACAAATTTTAACTAAAATCTACATCTTGGTTATACATACACAGTGATTTTTATATTTGAATCATATGTATAGGGGATGGTATTTTGTTTATAGAGCAGATGTTTCCATTTATTAATGAAAGTGTAAGAGTCCACCAGTTGCCTGAGGGCGGTGTGCTGGAAATTGACTACATGCGTGATAACGTCTCGATCTCTGATTTTGAATACTTAGATCTCAACAAAACGGCTTACGAGCTTTGTATGCTGATGGACGGTCAAAGAACGGCTGAACAGATTTTAGAAGAGCAATGCGCAAAGTATGATGAGTCGCCGGAAGACCATAAGGACTGGTACTATGACATGCTCAGCATGCTTTTGAACAAGCAGGTCATTCAGCTTGAAAACCGGGCCCGCTTTCACAAAATCGCCACCAGCGGAAGCAATGAATTTCCGATGCCGCTGCATGCCACCTTTGAGCTGACGCACCGCTGCAATTTAAAGTGCGCCCACTGCTATTTAGAAAGCTCGCCGGAAGCGCTCGGCACCGTATCCATTGATCAATTTAAGAAAACGGCTGATATGCTGTATGATAACGGCGTTTTAACGTGTGAAATCACAGGCGGCGAAATTTTCGTCCATCCAAACGCCAATGAGATTCTTGAATATGTGTTAAAGAAATTCAAAAAAGTCGCCGTCTTAACCAACGGAACGCTGATGCGAAAAGAAAGCCTGGAGATGTTAAAAGCCTATAAGCAAAAAATCATCGTCGGCATATCACTGGATAGCGTACAGTCCGAAGTGCATGATTCATTTAGAGGGAGAAAAGGCTCTTTTGCCCAAACCTGTAAAACGATAAAATTGTTGAGTGATCATGGTATTTTTGTCAGAGTCGCCATGTCGGTTTTCGAAAAAAACATGTGGGAAATCCACGATATGGCCCAAAAGGTGCGCGATCTCGGGGCGAAAGCGTTCTCTTACAATTGGGTTGATGATTTCGGAAGAGGCAGAGATATTGTCCATCCGACGAAAGATGCCGAACAGCACCGCAAATTTATGGAGTACGAGCAAAATGTCATTGATGAATTTAAAGATTTGATCCCGATCATTCCGTATGAAAGAAAACGTGCGGCGAACTGCGGCGCCGGCTGGAAATCAATTGTGATCAGCCCGTTCGGAGAAGTACGACCGTGCGCACTCTTCCCGAAGGAATTTTCATTGGGAAATATATTTCATGATTCATATGAAAGCATCTTTGACTCCCCTCTTGTCCATAAATTGTGGAAAGCGCAGGCGCCGCGGTTCAGCGAGCATTGCATGAAAGACAAATGCCCGTTCAGCGGCTATTGCGGAGGCTGTTACTTAAAAGGGCTGAACTCCAACAAATACCACAGAAAAAACATCTGCTCCTGGGCGAAAAATGAACAATTAGAAGATGTGGTCCAGCTTATTTAGGAGGGAAACAATTTGTCACCAGCACAAAGAAAAATGTTACTGTATATCCTTTCATTTATTTTTGTCATCGGCGCGGTCGTCTACTTCGTAAAAAGCGATTATGTGTTTACGCTGATTTCTATCGCCATCGCCATTATTTTCGGTATGCGCGCGCGGAAGGCTGACTCGCGATGAGCATTTTGGATATACACGATGTATCCGTGTGGTACGAGCAAGACAACGTCATCTTAGAAAACGTAGATTTACATTTAGAAAAAGGCGCCGTTTACGGACTGCTTGGGGTAAACGGCGCCGGAAAAACAACGCTGATCAATACGCTGACAGGGGTAAACCGCAATTTCAGCGGGCACTTTACGCTGTGCGGCATTGAAGCGGACGCCGGCATGCCGCAGAAAACATCAGATGAGCTGAAGATCCGCCGCTACTTTGCTGCCGATTATCCGCTTCTATTTACAGAAATTACGGCGAAGGACTATGTTTCTTTCGTTCATTCTTTGTATCAGAAAGATTTCTCAGAGCAGCAATTTAACAGTTTGGCAGAGGAATTTCACTTTTCCCAATACACAAACCGGAGAATTTCCGAGCTGTCCCTCGGCAACAGGCAAAAGGTTGTGTTGATGACCGGGCTATTGCTCGGGGCTCCCCTGTTTATTTTGGATGAGCCGCTTGTCGGCTTAGATGTGGAGTCAATAGAGGTCTTTTATCAGAAAATGCAGGAGTATTGCAAGGCAGGCGGAACGATTTTGTTTTCTTCCCATTTGCTCGACGTGGTGCAGAGATTTTGTGATTATGCGGCCATTCTTCATCACAAACAGATCCGGAAGGTCATTCCGATTAGAGAGGAGACTGATCTTCGGCGTGAATTTTTTGAGGTGATCGGCCATGAATAACCTGTTTCCGATTCTGTCATTGCTGTTCAAACAGCTTTACGGCCGCCAAGGAAAAAAAGACGCCATTCGCATCACCGCAGGGCTTGCCGTTTTGGCCTTGTTTGAAATCGGGCTGATCCGCCAGGCAGGCATTGATGAATCAACCTTAGGAAAAACATACATCACGCTCGCGCTTCTGTTTATGAATGCGTACATGGTGTTTCTCTCTGTTACATCCCAATGGAAGGAATCTTACATGAAGCTGAGCTGTCTATTGCCGATCTCTTCCCGGAGCTTCTGGCTCGCTCAGAGTGCGGTTTTGTTTGTTGATACTTGCTTGAGAAGGACGCTGTTTTTTTTCATATTACCGCTGTTCTTATTCGGAAACGGAACGCTGTCAGGAGCACAAACCCTGTATTGGCTCGGCAGATTTTCGTTTTTTACTGTCTATTCGATTATTTTCGGCGTTTTGTTAAGCAATCTTTTCGTCAAAAAAAGGAGAACGGCACTCCTGCTGCATGCGGCGGCATTTACCTGCGTGTGCTTCAGTGCGGCTTTGATGCCTGCCGTGACGATCCCGCTATGTGCGATTCATATGCTCTGGGCTATTGTGATTGACTTCCCTTCATTTTTGCAGGCGCCTCAGCAGCAGAGCAAAATGCATTCTTTTATGCGGACATCAGAATTTTCGTTTTATAAAAGAGAATGGAACCGGTTTATTTCCTCCAAAGCGATGCTGTTAAATTATATCGTAATGGGGGCATTCAGCGGCTTCTTTTCGTTTCAGATGATGAACACCGGCATTGCCGATCAGCATGTCGTCTATATCGTAATTAGCGCTCTCCTGCTGATCTGCTCACCGATTGCTTTATTGTATTCTCTTGAAAAAAATGACCGGATGCTGCTGATCACGCTTCCGATTAAACGCAGAACGATGCTTTGGGCGAAATATCGCTTTTATTCCGGTTTATTGGCCGGCGGGTTTATTTTGATTGCCATGATTATGGGCTTGATCAGCGGCCGGCCGATTTCCCTTTTGACTTTTTTGCAGTGTATGGAATTGCTGCTGGCAGGGGCTTATATTCGGTTAATTTCAGATGAAAAAAAGCCGTCCTTCAGCTGGCAGACGGAGCAGCAGCTCTGGAGCGGTTTCTCTAAATACCGTTCCTATGTATTTTGTATCCCTCTTTTTTTAGCTACTTTAACAGGCACTGTTATTTCCTTGGCAGTCATTCCGATTGCCGGGCTGATCATTGTCTATTTACTGCAAAAACAGGATGGTGGTTTCTTTGATACAAGCGGAAAAAGAGAACGACTTGGAAGTTAACCTGCTGACGACTGATCAATTTTCAACCATCTCGATTGCCGCGAGCTTTCTGAAGCCGATCGAAAGCGCGGCGGAACCTGAAGAAGAAACGATCTATTTTTATGGCGCGGCTGCACACCAGAAGCAAAACATCATCAACACTTTCGGCTATGCCGCCGGCCGCCGCTTCATGTATTCAGCAAATCTCTTTTTTGACCGGCAGCTGAAAACGTACGGGACCCGCATGATTCATCCGTTATATGCTGAGGGATTTCATACAGATGCCGTTCTGAACACCTTTGTTGACATGTCCTCCTTTCCGGCTTCTCTTTCTGCCAGCGCAGCGGAAAAGGCAAAAGCTGAACTGCTGCTGAAAATGGAAAAGACATTCGCTGACCCGTTCTCCTATTCAGCAGCCCGTCTGGCGGAGGAAGCCTTTGGAAACCCGATGTACGGCACTGCCATGTTTGGCCGGAAAGACAAGCTTATGGCTGTGCATCCTAAACGTTTTCTGGATGCGTCGGAATTTATCGCTGATTTATTTTCTCAGCAGAAAAAGCTGAACATATTAGGAAACATACAGTCATGTGATGTTCAGGGACATGCCCCACAGGCGTCTGCCATGTCTGCTGTAAGAAAACCCGTGAATCAGGATATTTTCGAAACAGAGACACGCAGCACAGCAGGTCCGTCCGTTATGACACTTGGCTTTGACTGCGGAGACATGAAAGATGTCCGCGATTATTTAGCCATCCAGCTGATAGACGGATTGCTCGGCAAGTACGGCCATTCCGCTTTATTTCGGCATTTTCGCGAAAAAGATCTGGCCGTTTATCATGTGATCACCCGCTATGACATCATGAGCAATATGCTGCTTGTTTCCGTATGCACCGACCAGCTTCATGAAAACGAGATTCCTCCAAGAGTTTTGGAAGCTGTATCGCGTTTCCACGCGGATGAACCGGAATTAAAAAAGGCACAACAATTTTTAATCAATGAAATCCTGCTGCAATTTGATTCTCCTGAAGGACTCTTAGCCTATATGGGAATCCTGCGCCGTTTCTCTTGCAAAAAAGAAGACTTGCTGGACAGCATCTCAGCGGTCACGTGCCGCGATTTGCTGCAATTCATCAAAAATCTTACATATATCGGAGCTCATGTAGTAAGGGGATGAGAGATATGGAAAAGGAAGCCTTTTTTCAACAGCTGGATGAACAAACCGATATCAGATACACAGACAAGGGAATGAAAATATTCAGGTTACAATTTCCCCGCGCCCATTTAAGATTGTGCAATGTCAAAACCGGCTTTGGAAGCCGGGATATCCGTTTACAGTCAGAAACCGGCGGCCGGATGCTGCCATATGGCACAGCGCACTTTTTAGAACATCTCCTCTTTTGGCATAACGGACGGAACCTGTATAGTGATTTTTTTGAACACGGCGCGCTGTTAAATGCGTTCACCACTTACACTGATACAAATTTCATGTTTACCTCATTGCCGGATCGGCTCAGACAAACCATTCCAATCCTGCTTGACGCTTTATGGAACCACTCGTTTGACGAGCAGATCATTGCTCAGGAAAAAGCCGTGATTACAAGTGAAATAGAAACGGCGCTTCTCAACCACCGGCTTCATTACCATTATCAGCTGATCCAGATGCTGTCTCCTGCCTCACCAGCCGCAGTCTTCCCCGCAGGCAGAAAAAAAGACATTGAGGCTCTGACGATCTGTGATCTGCAGGAAGCCTATGCTGCCGCCTACCAGCCCCATCGGATGACGCTGTTTCTGATTGGCGGCCCAGAAGATGCGGAAACTCTTTTGCCTTCTCAGCTGAGGCTGGAAAAGCGTTCTGGCAGCCGCTCTGACAGAAAGATCGTCCCTGCGTGCCCTCCCCTCTCACCAAAAGAGGTAAAGGGTGATCTGGAGCGGCCGGAAGACACTTGGACCGGAATACAAGTCGGGGCGCTCCCAGGAGAAAACGGACTTTTGACCTTGAAGCTGTACTGGGACATTGCCTCTCGCATCCTGTTTCACATGGATTCGCCGTTTTTTCAAGAGATCCGGCAAACGTACCGCTTGAATATCCAAAGCCTATCAGCGGAAGTTCACTTATCAGAGGATGGCGGCTTTTTGATCCTTCACAGTAAAGGGGCGCATTCTTCCGCATACATCGATGTGGCATCCTACTATATCACGCAGCAGAAAAACCGTACCGAAGCCTGGCTTGAGTACGGCAAGGATTCTTTAGTCAACGCGATCATCTATGACAGTGATTACGCGCGTAAATGCTTTGAATGGGCGGCAGAGTGTGAACAGTACGATTGCTCGTTTCTCGGCCTTTACCGCACCATTCAGCAGATGAATTCTCATGATTTCTTGGCTCTCATTGAAGCAATGGTTTCTTCTCACAAAGCAGTCATTCATGTACCCAAGAAAGAAGTGATGAGACAATGAAAAAAAGCACTGTCTTTACTTTATTATTGCTGCTTGCGGCCATGGCGGCTTATTCCTTCGGCTGGTTTCACTCAGGTGCCGAAGCCGCGGGCCAATATGTACAGCTGATCAAAAATGACGCTGTCCGCCTTGGGCTGTTGGCTTGTGCAGCTTCCGTACTGATGCTGCCCGCCTTTTTGTATCTTCACTACGTGACGCAATCTGTCAAAAACATGACAGCAGCTTTTCAGAAACTCACACAGTCTCATCAAAGCTGCTGTGACTTTCAGCATCGCAAGCTGTGCAGCCGTTATGCCAACGATGTAAAATTGCTGCGCGACAGCTATAAGGGCATCCGCCAATCATATGTGATGGCTGCTGTATTGTATCAGGTCATCGTTTTCGGCTGCATGTTTGAAATCGTAAAGGCCGTTCCCTTCAGCTTTCACACTGCCCCTGCCGTTACAATGGGGCTTGCGGTGTTACTGATGTTGTATTTATTGTTTTATATGCGAACGTACTTGCTGCAGCTTTTTCAGCACGGAAACCTGTTCAGAAAAGTGCTGGTGGGAGTGCTGACAGGAGCCGGGATTTGGTGGATGCTCAGTTTTACTATAAGTGAACTGCTGTTTCTGATCACCTTAGCTGCCATCCAGCAGATCGGATCTTTTGTTTATAAACGATTCTCTTACCGCAGCCCTGCTTCTCTCGATCTATAAAAACATCTACATTGCAATCGAGGACGGACCGGCGCCAACCGGAATGACCGTCACGGCTGAATCATCACTCGTGCTGTACACGGTCCCTGCATTGTCGCCGGGCTTTGTCGGGCGTTACTGTAAGGTCATAGACATTAGGAAGAGACACGTTTGCGATGATCCTTTGTGCGGCAGTATTAACGACATATACATTGTTAATGAGAAACGGTTCACTATAAGGCTCTAGAAAATAAGCCCTAGTACTATCCAGAGAAAATACAATTGTCCTCAAAGTTTCAAATAGACGGTCAAAGTCACCTCCCCTGCTCAAGGGTGACAAACTGATATCTGTTACACCCTTCGGCACAGTTCACCATTCATCACGTCTGTACTCCATGTAACCGCAGTGACTGCTTCCGCAGGATCAACGGCAAACCCCTCCGGAACTTCAATCGGCACTTGAAATAGCGCTTCACTGCTGGCATCTTCATCACAAAAACAGAAACAATTTTCCTGTAAAACAGAAAGATCATTCTTTTTCATGATTTCTCATCCCTTTTAGAAATGCACAATATACAGTTGATTAAATCGCAATGTCACTCGGTGAAACGCCAAGCGATATGACAGTTTCCACAGAATAATCATCCGTGTTGTAAACAGTGATGCTTTGCTCTATAAAATTTGTTGCATACAGAAATTCGCCATTCGGCGTAAACGCAAAGTCTCTTGCCGATTGCGGAAGATTTCCTATTACGCCTGCACCACTTGGACTGACGGAATATAGATTGTGAGTGAAATCATCAAACAAATACACCCCTGATCCGCTCTTGAACATTCCATATTCACCCTCATACTCCAGCTCTTGGGTGCTGCTGATCGTAAATGTATTCAAATCAATCACCGTCAAATAATTGAAAAAGAATTCTTGTTCTAATACATAAAGGTAACGTTCAGGCCAACCCGTTTCTAGGGCATTTACGATAAGATCCCGTTCAATAGTTCCTGTCACTTCACCTGTGTTTAAGTCCAATCTTTGCACTGAACCGAAACCAAGCAGATACGCGAACAATCCATTTGGATCAATTGCAACATCAAAGCCTTCAAAAGGAATAGACCTTTCAACAGTTAAGGTTTCAATTCCTATCACATTTATGGCACCACCAGCGACAACATAAAAAAATTCGTGTCCAGGTATAAAAGATATGGATTCCGGCGGCTGATCCAGCAAAATAGAAGCTGTAACACTCAATGTGTCTTGACTGATGACAGAAATGACACGATCATAGTAATGCAAAACAAACACAGAGGTGTTATCTGGCGCCTTTTCTATCCTTGTAGGTTGGTATGGAAGAGAAATCGTCGTCACAACAGTATGAGTGTTGGTATCAATCACAGAAACCGACTGATCATCTGGATTCGCTGTGAACGCATAAACGGGTTCGGGCTCCGGCGCAGGTACAAGCACAATCGTTCCCGTCACCGATAATGGACTGCCGTAAAATGGCGGGACGACAACAAGGTTCTCGATCGTAATGTCACTGACATCCGGACAATCATCCGGTTCATCAGAATAATAGACAACTTGATCGATCTCCACATTGTGAATGACAGAAACAGCCCCCTCCCCTTGTCCATATTGGTTTCGCACAGGTGAGACACTGACAAGAAGCGTAACGGTTCCCTGCAGGCGTACTGCAAATTGAACACCGATTTCATCAGGCTCAGGCCCCGTCTGAATTAAGCAACGTTCACTGACACAAGAAAGGCTGTCTGCATTCCACGTGACGTTTGCAACAGCTTCAGCCGGATCAACGACAAACCCCTCAGGCAATTCAATCGGCGCTTGAAACATGGCTTCACGACTGGTTTCTTCCTCACAAAAACATAAACAATCTTGTGCAGCTTCTGCTTTTTCTTTAAAGGAAAGCTTGTTTTTCCTCATTTCATCACTTCCTTTTCAGACATACACTGCTCACGCAGATACAACAGAATATGGAAGGTGAATGTATTTGCTTGTACAAACAGCCGAGGGTAAAAGCTGTTTTTGAAGAAATTCCGGCCATCATGCGGTGTAACGAAAGAAAAGATTGCGGTTTTTTTGCGCTTCTCACAAGAATGATGATGATAAAATATGACATATATAGAATAATGAAGGGAGGGATTTTCAAACGTGACAAGTGTCATATCTTCTTCTTCCGTTGGAGAAAAGATTAATGAATGGTATATGTACATACGCCGATTCAGCATACCAGATGCGGAATATTTACGAAGAGAAATCAAACAAGAGCTGGATCAAATGGAAGAAGACCAGGATCTTCATTTGTATTATTCACTGATGGAATTCCGGCACAATCTGATGCTTGAGTATCTTGAACCGTTAGAAAACATGCGGATAGAGGAACAGCCACGACTGTCCGATTTGCTGCTTGAAATCGATAAAAAACAGGCTCGTTTAACCGGAGTCCTTGATTATTACTTTAATTTTTTCAGGGGCATGTACGAACTGGACCAGCGGGAGTACTTGTCTGCTATTAAATTTTTCAAAAAAGCCGAAAGCAAGCTGATTTTTGTAAAGGATCGAATAGAAAAAGCTGAGTTTTTCTTTAAAATGTCTGAATCTTATTACTATATGAAACAAACGTATTTTTCCATGGACTATGCACGGCAGGCATATGAAATATATAAAGAGCACACGGCATATAATATTAGATTGCTTCAATGTCATTCTTTGTTTGCTACCAATTTCTTAGATCTCAAGCAATATGAGGACGCCATATCACATTTCAAAAAAGCTTATACAATGGCTGAATCCGAAAAACAGCCCCAATTAATGGGAAGAACGCTGTACAACATTGGGCTTTGCAAAAACAGCCAAGAGCAGTATGAGTCAGCAATCACATATTTCAAAAGAGCCATATCCGTTTTTGAAGAAGCTAACATTCTTCCTTCTCTGCCACAAGCTTATTTTTTGATTACACAAATTCATTATAAATTAGGAAAAATGGATAAAGCTCATGAATATCATAGTAAAGGAATTGCTTACTCTAAAGAGGCCGGAGATATCATATACTTATCAGAGTTTGAATTTTTGAAATCTTTATACTTATCTGGCCCGGATGAAGAGGCAATTCAAACATTCTTCGATTTTCTCGAAAGTAAAATGATGTATGCTGATCTTGAAGATTTTGCGCTTGATGTGGCAAAATATTATCATGGACGTGAAAATTTCCAAAAAGCTTCCGCGTATTTTCTGAAGGTGGAACGAGTAAGACAGCTTATTCAAGGAGGAGTGAAATTGTATGAAATTGAAGTCTAAAATATTACTCTCTTGTCTGGCCCTAAGCACAGTGTTTGTCGCAACAAGTATTGCAACTGCACCTGCACATCAAATGGAAGTTGCTCAGCGAGGAATGATTTAAAGATAACAACCGGTTTTTACCGGTTGTTTTTTTGTTAAATAAAAAGCCAAAACAAAAGTTTTGTTTTTAAAATTTAAAATATTAATTACTAAATTATTTTAAATTGGTTTCCCAATCCAGAAACATAATATATAAGATAATTTTTATAATTATAAATGAAAAACCTGTTTACTTTTCCTTTTTATTGAATTATTATATACAAGACTTAAGTTCAGTACAACTTCAATTGAAGGTTAAAATGGAGGATTTATTTTGAAAGTTCAATTCAAAAAAAGGATTAGTTTACTCATCATCATGTTTGGGCTTGCTGTTTCCTCACTGGGTGTTACACAGGCGGTTCATGCAAAAGCCAATACGAGCGATTCAAGGGTGCATTTTACTTTCAGATGGTACAGCCCTTACGACTATACAACTGCTCGAAGAAAACAAAATAGAAGCTACATGTATATGCATCTCCTAAAGAAAGATGACGGAGGCAAATTTGATGTATGGGCAGAGGCAGATAAAAACGTTCACTCTGGCGGGCGCGACTGGCACAATGTATCCGGTGGTGGAACTCACGAAGGAACAGTACACCCGGGTCATACATACTTATTTTCCAACACTGCTGTTGAAGATTACGGCAGAAATGTACCCGTAAGGTTTGGCGGTTATAGCCGCAGCAATGATTCCTTCTCAACTGATTGGAGTCCTGACAGCGTAAAACCTAAGGGAAATTACACAATCTATTAATACCCTTTTTCAAAACAAAGCGATCTTACACTAAACATGTAAGATCGCTTTTTAAGGTAAAAATAATATCCACTCTTAAAGATTTTTTATTAAAATAAAACTATCCAAAACTCACATAGAGTTTTAATAAAAAACAGGAGCCTTGCACATGATTTCTTTCTTTTTAAAGCGTTTATTAAAAAATAAAGAGATTTATTTCTCTTTATTCATTAGTATCGTTCTTATGCTCGTCAGTTATCTAGGTATTCTCTTCTTTCATAAGAAGATCAATCTTCCTTATGAAATCCATAACTCACCGTTTTTATCGAATATTGCAGAAGGAAACACAACCTCAGCTCAGACTGTCTGGATTCTCATTCTTCCTTTATTAGCATCACTTCCAATGTCCGGTATGTACTGTGAAGATAAAAATACTGGATTTCTTATGAACGTTATAACAAAAACAACTAAAAAGAAATACTTCACAGTATTATTCGGATTGAACTTTGCAATTTCGTTTTTCGTCATTATCTTACCATTATTATTAAATCTTTATTTGCTATCGATGACATATCCTTCGGTAAACCCTGACGGGATCGTCAATTACATGGACCCCATCGTTACAGGCGGAACAGACTTAGCAAACCTTTATTACGAACACTCATTAATATATACTTTTATCCTTTTTGCATTAAATGGGATGTATGGAGCTGTTCTTTCTTCCATTGGATTGGCTTTATCATTTTTTATTAAAAAGAAATATTTTGTTTATATCATACCTTTTTTAATCAATTTAATAGGCTTTACTTTACTCAACAACAATTACAATCCAATGAAATATATTGTTAACGATGGAGGGTTTTTGAGTATAGATAAGTTTATTTATTTGAACCTTGGAGTGTTCATTGCAACTATTTTACTTTATATGTGGGGAAAAAAACGCCGTGTTTTATTATAATACTCTAAAATCAACATTAAGAATGAAGTGGCCGGGTATCACCGTCGCATTACTGTTGCAGTTAATTGCTGTTTATTTCTTTTTTTACCAAGAAAATGGTAATGATGATGGTTTTGCACTGGAAAATATTTTTTCCTATTGGCATCTCGTTTCTATTTTATGCCCTGCTGCCGTTGTATTTTCTGTTTTGATCTCATCCGATTACTTTTCAATTTATACTGTAATCCGAGTAAACAATGCACCTTATCTAACAATGATATACCTTTTAAAAACACTATTATTTTCAGCATTATACGGGATTATCATTATGGGTGAATTATATACTTTATGTATATTCAATGATACGGGACTATTGTATGTGACCCCGATATCTTTCATCACTCATGTGTTTGCATTTATTTTCATTTGTTATGTTGTTTCATTTATTCTACTGTATTTGAATCAAATCATTGTAGTTTTTCTATTCATTCTTTTATTTTTGATTGATTACCTTGCATGTAATGGTATGCTCTTTTTAAATGGTTTTGTAATGGAATTTAGTGATTTGGCGGAATTATTATTGATTAGATTAGGGATTATGTTTTTATTATTCGGGATTTCTATAGAGTCTATAAAGCGACGCAATTATTTACAGCAGGTTGAGGAGAAAGGAGCAAACTGATTGTCTTTTATGAATATGCTGAAACGTGATATTGTCATGCGTTTCAATGAAAGTAAGATTACATACTTTGTCATTAGCTTAGCTATTGCCCTCCTTCTTTTATGCTTCCTCTGGAATAGCAATAAGACAGGACAGCTAGACCATCAAAGTTTTTCCGACAACCTGATCACACTATTTCATTCGATGAATTTCTTTGATCTACATATCTTATATACACAGCATAGACTATCTATCCCTCTACAATGGATTAGTTTTCAAGTATTGCCTTTGATAATTGTGGGTAATTTTATGTTTCGTGACATTCAAATTTCCGGAGCTTATATCCTTCCGAGACTCCCCAAAAAAGGAGTATTTATATTCAGCAAACTTTTCTCACTGTTTGTTTTGATTGTATCTATTTGGTGTGTATGGCTTTTTATATACATGATGCTATTTACCTCATTTAAAGGCTTTATAGCAGAACTGAACAGCAAGGTTATATTATTTATGTTAATTCAAATCTTAGTTTCGTTTATGTATGCAGTTTTGCTAGAAACTTTAACTTTCATGATATCTTTTATATCAGCATTTATTATTATTGTTGCTTATATTGTAATATCTATTTTTTTTCACAGCTCATTATTCATCGCTTCATTTGCTATGGCTGGAAAGTGGGCTTTTATTGATTATTCGCGCATGAACGTTAACTACTCAGATGGTCGTTTTTTTCATGCCTCCGACTTTTTATTAATTGCACTTATTTTCTGTGCAGCTTGTACTTTTATCAGCCTGGTTTTTATTAAAAAAACAGATATTTTAGGAGAGTAATTATGACGTCGTATATCGAGTGTAAAAATATAGTAAAAAAATTAAAGGGAAATCATGTATTAGATGATATCAGTTTTTCAATTAAAGAAAACGAATTTGTCGTGTTAAGAGGCCATAATGGATCTGGAAAGACAATGATTTTAAGAGCCATCGCCGGACTGCTAACATTAACAAAAGGCGAAGTTTCTGTTAACGACCTCGTGATCGGGAAAGATATTGACTTCTCTGAACATACAGGCCTGTTAATTGAATACCCGAGCTTTATCCCTGTCTATTCGGGATTTCAAAATCTGAAATTCCTTGCTTCTATCAAGAAAAAAGTATCTGATGAAGAAATCAAAGAAGTAATAAGAAAAGTTGGGTTAGACCCTGAAGATAAGCGTAAAGTCAAACGCTATTCTTTAGGGATGAAGCAACGCTTAGGAATTGCTCAAGCAATAATGGAAAAACCCAAATTACTTCTTTTAGATGAACCGACAAATGCCTTAGACAAAAAAGGGATTAATCTTATACTGGATATCCTAAAAGCCGAAAAAGAAAACGGCACAACGATTGTAGTGGCTAGTCATGATGATACACTATGTGAAAACAGTGTTGTCGATAGAATTATCGATATTAGTGAAGGTAAGCTGGAGGATGCAGATGAATAAGCGTTGGATTTTCTTGATTGTTTTATTAATAATAGTAACATTCAGCTGTGTTCGTTTCTATACAGTGAACGCCCAAAATGATAAATATACTCCAACTAATATTAATATTGACGCAAACCAAACGATCGATACAGGAAAAGGAATAAAATTCCACATATTAAAACCATTAAAGCCGATTAAGTCATTTGATAAAGAAACAAATTCCATAAAATATATATACATTTTGCCTTTTAATGCTGAAAATACTTCTAATCACAAAATTACTCTAGAGGAGCTTTCACCGGACGGAAAAAACTTTTTATTTTTTGGTCAGTATCAATATAATAAACAATTGATGCCTTATAATTATGATTTGCCGGATAAGTATCAATTCAATACAGAGATTCCATCAGGGAAAACAGTACTAGGATATGTAGGATTAAGTTTGTATCCCGACGAAAAAGTAAATTATAAAAATTTCAATCCTGAATCATCAAAAGTATCTGCTTATTATACTATAATAGACGACGAATCTAATAAAAGAACTTCTTATAAAATGACTTTAAATAATTAAAAGATGAAAAAGGGCCTGAATTACATTCAGGCCCTTTTATTAAAAACTATTTTACAAACCCAAGCAGCATTTCACGAATGATTTTGCTGGCTGTGTTTGCCGTTTGCTCTGAGTGGTCGTAAATCGGAGCTACTTCTACTAAATCAGCGCCCTTCACGTTTACTTCTGAGCGCGCGATTTCATGGACGGATGCAAGCAGTTCTTTAGACGTGATGCCGCCTGCGTCAACCGTTCCTGTTCCCGGTGCGTGAGCAGGGTCTAATACGTCAATGTCGATTGTGACATATACCGGACGGCCTGCCAGCTTCGGAAGAACCTTTTTCAGCGGCTCAAGCACTTCAAACTTAGAGATGTGCATGCCGTTTTCCTTTGCCCATTCGAACTCTTCTTTCATACCGGAACGGATTCCGAATGAATACACATTTTCCGGGCCGATTAATTCCGCCGCTTTACGGATCGGCGTTGAGTGAGAAAGCGGTTCTCCCTCATAATCGACGCGAAGATCCGTATGTGCATCAAAATGAATAATCGCCAGGTCAGGAAATTTCTTGTACATTGCTTTCATGACAGGCCATGACACGAGATGCTCCCCGCCCATACCCATCGGGAATTTTCCTTTTTCTAAAATGCTGTCCACATATTCTTCAATCATATCAAGACTTTTTTGCGGGTTTCCGAATGGCAGCGGAATGTCGCCGGCGTCAAAGAAGTTCAGGTCCGCCAGATCACGGTCCAGATACGGGCTGTATTCTTCAAGGCCGATTGACACCTCGCGGATTCTTCCCGGGCCGAAGCGTGATCCCGGCCGATAGCTCACCGTCCAGTCCATCGGCATGCCGTAAAGGATGGCGTCCGCCTCTTCCCACTCTGGACGGCTCGCGATAAATACTTTTCCTGAATAAGCTTCATCAAATCTCATCTATAAAACCCTCGCTTTCCTTTAAAAAAGCGCAAGATTCGCTCCTGCGCCATACATTCTTTATTTAATCAGGTCACTCACAAATTTCGGCAGAACAAACGCCGCTTTATGAATATCTTTTGTGTAATATTTCGTGTCAATATCAAAGAAACGGCTGTCTTCCACTGCAAGCGGATCATATTTTTTCGAACCGATTGTAAATGTCCACAAACCGCTTGGGTATGTCGGAATGTTCGCCGTATACAGCTTTGTAATCGGGAAGATTTCCTTCACGTCACGCTGTACATTTGTGATTAATTCCGGTGTGAACCATGGGTTGTCCGTCTGAGCGACGAAAATGCCGTCTTCTTTCAGCGCCTTCGCGATTCCGGCATAGAACCCTTTTGTAAACAGGTTAACAGCAGGTCCGACTGGTTCAGTTGAATCTACCATAATGACGTCATATTGATTTTCAGATTTCGCAATGTGCATAAATCCGTCATCCACTTGCACGTCAACACGCGGATCGTCAAGTTTTCCCGCAATAGAAGGAAGAAACTTTTTAGAGTATTCGATGACCTTGCCGTCAATATCAACAAGTGTCGCTTTTTTCACGCTCGGATGCTTCAGAATTTCTCTGATGACGCCGCCGTCACCGCCGCCGACTACAAGCACATGCTCCGGATTTGGGTGCGTAAACAATGGCACATGCGCCACCATTTCGTGATAAACGAATTCGTCTTTTTCTGACGTCATCACCATACCGTCCAAAAACAGCATGTTGCCGAACTCTTCTGTTTCCACCATTTCTAAATGCTGAAACTCAGTTTGTTCTGTATGTAATGTTTTATTAACCTTCAATGTAATGCCAAAGTTTTTCGTCTGCTTCTCTGTGTACCAAAGTTCGCTCAATTGTCATCTCCCTTTCAAGGCTGTATTCATTTATTGTAAGCGTCTTTTCAGCTTTTATTCCCGGTTGAAATCGCATTTTCACCTAAGGAAAAAGTATAGAGGATGGCGGGGAAAAAGTAAAGATGCGTCCTGTCACGCGATGTTTAAAAACAATCTTTTTTTCTCATAATAGTAGAAACATAAAAAAAGGGGGAACCATTGTGGATGCAATGACAAATAAACGGCTGAGACTGACGCTCAAAACCGTTCGCGCCTTTATCTTTCTTGGGGCTTTCGCGTGCTTAGCGGCAGCTGCTGTGTTTATGACTGTCATTTTGATAGCCAAATACCAGGGCGCTCCCTCGGTTCAAGTGCCGCAATCCACGATTTTGTTTGCGAGCGACGGCTCTAAACTCGGGGAGACGAACTATGGCGAAAAACGCTATTGGGTCCCCTTAAAAGACATGAATCCGACGATTGTAAAAGCGACGGTGGCGATTGAAGACCAGAACTTCTATGATCACCATGGCTTTGATTATAAACGCATGGCCGGTGCGGCGCTGGCCGACTTAAAAGCGCTGGCCAAGGTTCAGGGCGCAAGCACCATTACCCAGCAATATGCGAGAAACCTGTATCTTGAACACGACAAAACGTGGAAACGCAAATGGAATGAGGCATTCTATACCATTCGTCTGGAACAAAACTATTCTAAGGACGAGATATTAGAAGGCTATTTAAATACGATATACTACGGCCACGGCGCCTATGGCATCGAAGCCGCGTCCCGCCTCTATTTCGGCAAGCATGCCAAAAACCTGACAGATGCGGAGGCGGCGCTTTTGGCCGGTATTCCGAAAGGCCCTTCCGGCTATTCGCCTTATGTCAATGAAACAAAGGCCAAGGATCGCCAAAAAACAATTGTGCGGATGATGGAAAAGCAGCAGATGATCAGCCGCAAAAAAGCGGACGAGCTGATCAAGGAGCCTCTTTCCTATCAACCGTTGAATAAACACGCCATCAGCAGAAAAGCGCCTTATTTCTATGATAATGCGATGAGAGACCTGGAAAAAAAACTCGGCATGACACGGGAGCAAATTGAAACGAGCGGGTTAAATGTGTATACAACCGTGAATAAACGGCTTCAGCGCATTGCCGAGGAAACCATTACCGAAACGGTTAACGCCGGTTCTGACATTCAAGTCGGATTTTCAGCCATTGATCCACGCACAGGAAACGTTCTCGCTCTTGTCGGCGGCAGAGATTATCAAAAAAGCCCGTTTGACCGGACGACACAGGCGAAACGCCAGCCAGCTTCGACAATCAAACCGTTACTGTATTATAAAGCGATTCAGAGCGGGTTTACGCCAGTGACACTGATGAAAAGTGAAGAAACCGAGTTTCAAATCGATGCAAAGGGAGAAACCTATTCTCCAAGCAACTATAACGGTTACTACGCAAACAAACCGATTACGCTTCTTCAGGCCCTGGCGCTGTCTGACAACATTTATGCTGTGAAAACCCATCTCTTTCTCGGAATGAACAAGCTCGTTCAGGCGGCAAAGGAATTTGGCATCACCGCGCAGCTCCAAGCGCTGCCATCCTTGGCCCTCGGCACGGAACCGGTGCGCCCGATTGAGATGGTCAACGCCTATGCCATGCTGGCAAATGGCGGAAAGAAAATCGAACCGACCTTTATCACAAGGGTGACTGATGCGGCCGGACATGTACTGTACGAAAGCCCGAATCAGCATAAACAAGTGCTGGATGAAAAAGCTGCCTTTGTAACCGCTAATATGATGACAGGCATGTTTGATACAGATTTAAACGGCTATACATCCGTGACAGGACGGACAATCGCGGATCGCCTGACTAGAACCTATGCGGGAAAATCAGGCACAACAAGCGCAGACAGCTGGATGATCGGCTTCAACCCGAAGCTGGCTGCGGGTGTATGGACGGGCTATGACAAAAACAGCACCATTGACTCAGTCGCAGAAAAAAACTACGCCAAAACCATTTGGGCGGAGTTTATGGAGGATGCGCTCAAAGGAGAACCAGAAACAGCCTTTAAACCGCCAAAAGGCGTGACCGGCGTCTACATCGATCCGGCAACAGGCTACTCCTCCGGCCCCGGCTGCGCAGCCAAGCATTACACGTATTTTGTGAAAGGCACAGAGCCAGCGAATGTGTGCTACGGCTCAGAGCCTGTCAAACAAACAAAAGACCAGCATCCAGTCAAGGAAAAGCCCGCCTCCCCGAAAAAGTGGTGGGACAAATGGCTGGGACGGAATCAGTAAAAAATAACCCGGCTGCTTGAATGCCGGGTTATTTAATATGGTTCTTCCATTATCCATGGGAGCAGCGTCACGCAGTCAAGCTGGAGAACGGGTTTCGGGAATCCTTCGGGGATAAAGCGGTCATCTCTCGGCACTTCAAATGATATATACCAGTTACGGTCCGGATCCCATTCTTTTTTCCCTTCTATAATACGTCCGACAATAAAATAGCTGGCCACATAAAGATGACGGTCACCCTCCTGTCCAAATTCATTAATATCGGTACAAACAGATGGCTGAAGACCAAAATCCTCAAACATTTGCGCCTTCTCACGCGGCAGTGTTTTCATTACTTCCCGGTCATTTTCACAAAGAAGACATTCGCACATATCCTCAATATCTTTCGCATACTGCCTTCTCGTTTCCTCCACGTCCGCTTCAATGACCCAATCACCAATCCTCATGGTTTGAAACACGATATCTCCCCTATCTGCTGTCAAAAAAAAATGAAAAACCCCGAGTCTTGGTTCGGCTCGGGATTTTCCATGTCCTATTTCTGTATCACCAGTTTACTCAATGTTCACAGAAAATAATTCAAATTTTCTAAAAGTTCACAGAAAGTTCACAAATTAATTTTCTTCTTGAAGCAGGCCATTTTTCAATTCATCAGAAGAGCGTTCCCACAGGCCTTGGTCATGGTTTTTCAAAAATTCGCCAAGCACTTGCTTCGAGCTGTCATCCATTTGATCAATGATAATGTTCCGTTTCATCGATTTATCCATCAGATTCACATGCTCCGGGAGCGATTTGTAGCCTCTTCTGATGCTTCTGTCGACCGTCAGTTCACAGGCTGTTACCCCTGCGTAATAAGGGCCCTCTTCTCTTCTGTCAATCGTCACCCACACAAGCCAGTATGGTTTTCCGTTTGGAACATCTTCTTTATTAGGCAGAAATTTAATGCCTTTTTCAACGACGCTGCGGGCGTGCATCGCGCCGATATCAACGAACGCTTCTTTTTCCTCTACATCAACGAATACAGGTGAAATATTATCCAGGCTGAGTGCGCCTACGCCAAAGCCGCCGTGTCCGTCTGTCGGATCACTTTTGATAATATTAAACCCGATTGATTTTTTCTTTTTTTCTTCCATGAGTTCTACCTCCTACAAAAGCGGTTGAAATATCGCTGAAAACAAATGTAAAATCGAATCTCTTCCGGCGTTGAGCAATGGCCAAAGCACGTAGGATCCGAGCGGTGTCACAAACAGTACCAAAAAGACGATAAAGCCGTAGCTTTCCGCTTGCGTCATCTTGGCACGCGCCCCCGGCGGGACTAGATCTTCAATAATACGATAGCCGTCGAGCGGCGGCAGCGGCAGCAGATTAAATAAAAACAGAACGAGGTTCAGCTGTATCCAGATTGAAAAGAACTGGTCCAGTCCTGTACTGAATGCCGCAAGCAGTTCCATTCCGTAAGCATGCATCAACACTAACAAAGAGAAACCGATAAACGCAAGAATCAGGTTACTGATCGGCCCGGCAATGGATACGAGTACGCCGGCCAGACGAGGTTTCTTAAAGAAACGGCGATTGACGGGAACAGGGCGAGCCCATCCAAAGCCGGCCACCAGGATCAAAATGGTCCCGAACGGATCAAGGTGTTTGATAGGATTCAGCGTCAGTCTTCCTTCTTTTTTCGCCGTATTGTCACCAAATTTATATGCGACATAGGCGTGAGCGAGTTCATGCATTGTAAACGAAACAATTAAGGTAATGACCAGATATGGCATTAGAGACAACGGGTAATATAAAAAACGGTCCAAGTGAGATGATCCCTCTTTCTAAAAATGCAAGAATTTACTTTATTCAGTATACTATAAGAAGCCTCTTTTCCTAAAGAGAGGAAACGATATAAAGGAGGATTCACACCTATGCCATACGTAACCGTCAAAATGCTTGAAGGCCGTACAGACGAGCAAAAACGCAATCTAGTTGAGAAAGTAACAGAGGCCGTGAAAGAAACGACCGGTGCCTCTGAAGAAAAAATTGTTGTCTTTATAGAAGAAATGAGAAAAGACCATTACGCGGTCGCAGGCAAACGCCTCAGCGATATGGAATAATCTGATATAAAGCCGGCGCTTCGCAAGCCGGCTTTTTCATCTCTATTTCGTCATTTTTTCAATAATAGCTAAAAACGCTGCCTTCTCTTCGGCAGTCAAACGTTCAAACATGCCGTCAATCAGCTGCTGGCGATTTTGAATCATCTGAAGAGCCGCTGCCTGCCCCGATTCAGAAAGCGTAATCCAAACGGTCCGGCGGTCATTGTTATTTCTGGATCTCTTAATAAACCCTTCCTGCTCTAAGTGATTCAGAGCGGTTGTGGTGGCAGACGGAGACAGCGTGACCTCTTTTAGAATGTCCTTTATGGTGCAGCTCCCGTGTCGATATATAATCCGCAGAATAAATCCTCTTACATTATTCACATGTTTCGGAACGGTGGCTTCATCTAATAGTTTCGTGCTTTTCAAATATTTTGTTAGTGCGTGATCCAGCAAATTTGCTTCCAGTTTGTCATGATCCATGTAGATTTCCCCATTTCGAGATGCATTCATAACATACGAACGATATGATTACTTATTATTTTACTGATACCAGATAGGGAAAGTCAAAAAAGCAAACAGCGAATTCGCAACTTTTCTCCTACATGCTTCGATTTTTCGCCTGTTCGACAATATTCTCTTTAAATACCTGAAAAGGAACTTGTTCACTCTTCTGATGTCCGAATTGACGGACGTTTACCGCCTTTTCACTCACTTCCTGATCCCCAAGCACCAGCATGTACGGGATTTTCTGCATCTGTGATTCTCTGATTTTGTAGCCAAGCTTTTCATTGCGTTCATCAATATTGACTCTTATCCCGAGCCGCTTTAGCTCAGACTGCACCTTTTCGCAGTAGTCCATATGAACGTGAGAAACCGGTATAATTTGGACCTGCACCGGCGCAAGCCAGACTGGAAAAGCTCCGCCAAAATGCTCGATCAGAATGCCGAAGAAACGGTCAATTGAGCCGAATACCGCTCTGTGAATGACGACGGGACGAACCTTTTCATTGTGCTCATTAATATATGTTAAATCAAATTTTTCCGGCATTTGAAAATCAAGCTGGATTGTGGCGCATTGGTGGCTCCGCTTCAGAGCGTCTTTAATATGAAAATCGATTTTCGCTCCGTAAAACGCTCCATCCCCTGCGTTTACTTCATAAGGAAGACCCAGATCCTCAAGGACGTGTTTCAAGGCGTTTTCAGACATTTCCCACACGCTGTCTTCACCTGATGAATCCTCCGGGCGAGTGGAAAGCTCAACCGTATACTCGAAACCGAATGTGCGGTATACCTCGTCAATCAGCCGAATGGCTTCTTTAATTTCACTCTCGATTTGATCCTCCCGAACAAAGATATGCGCGTCATCCTGGCAGAACGTCCGGACGCGGAGCATTCCGTTTAGAGCACCGCTGTATTCATGGCGGTGCACCTGGCCGAACTCCGCCATACGAATCGGCAGATCCCGATAGGAGTACAGGCTGTTTTTAAAGATGAGCATATGGCCGGGGCAGTTCATCGGCTTCATTGCAAATGCAGTCTGATCTACTTCCGAAAAATACATATTGTCGCGATAATGGTCCCAGTGCCCCGACTGCTCCCATAACCGCTGATTCATCATAAACGGCGTACGCACCTCGGCGTAGCCGGCATTTGTTTGCAGTTCACGCGAAAAGCGTTCCAGCTCATTGCGGACAATCTGCCCTTTTGGCAAATAAAACGGCATTCCCGGAGCTTCTTCCGAGAACATAAACAGCTCTAATTGTTTTCCCAGCTTGCGGTGATCCCGTTTCGCTGCTTCTTCCAGCATATGCAGATGCGCCTCGAGATCTTTTTTCTTTTGAAACGCAACACCGTACACCCGCTGAAGGACTTCATTTTGGCTGTCTCCTCGCCAATAAGCACCCGACACCCGTGTTAATTTGAACGCCTTGATCATTCCTGTTGAAGGAAGATGCGGCCCGCGGCAAAGGTCAACAAATTCTCCCTGCTGATACAGCGTCATTTTCTCCCCGCGCGGAATGTCTTTCAAAATTTCCAGCTTAAACGGCTCGCCTTTCTCTGCAAAAAGCGCTTCAGCCTCCTCGTAAGAAACCTCTATTCGCTTGATATCCATATTTTCGTTTATAATATGCTTCATCTCTTTTTCGATGGCCTCTAAATCTCCGGAAGTCAGACTCCGATCAAGCTTCATATCATAATAAAATCCGTCTTCAATGACAGGCCCTATCCCCAAGTACGCTTCGCCGTACAGCCGTTTCACTGCCTGAGCCAGCACATGCGCTGATGTATGGCGAAGCACCTGCAAGCCTTCTGGAGAATCCAGTGTGATAATTGAAAGCTCAGCATCTTCCTCCAGCTTGAAGCTGACATCAACGAGCCGGCCATTAACCTGTCCCGCTGCTGCTTTCTTTTCCAAACTGGAGCTGATGGACGCAGCCGCCTCTTTGACTGTAGTGCCTTTCGGATATTCCTTTACCTGTCCGTCCGGAAGCTGAATACTAACATGTTTACTCATTTCAAACACTCCTTATTAATTGTTGTATATAAAAAAACACACCCGTCCCTCTGTAAGGGACGAGTGTGTGATTAACCCGTGGTTCCACCCAAGTTCCCAACGAACTTTCATGTTCATCGGCTCGGTGCTGTAACGCAGCATAAACGGCATTGGATACTGATTGTTCCCCAACGCTGCTCCAAGGCGGTAAATGATATTCCTAAGCTGGGAAGCTCGCACCTTTTCTTCCCTCTCTGAAAACCGTAAATATCATTCATGTCCTTTTCATCGCATTTCTATATGTATATAAAAAAACACACCCGTCCCTCTTATAAGGGACGAGTGTGTGTGATTAACCCGTGGTTCCACCCAAGTTCCCAACGAACTTTCATGTTCATCGGCTCGGTGCTGTAACGCAGCATAAACGGCATTGGATACTGACTGTTCCCCAACGCTGCTCCAAGGCGGTAAATGATATTCCTAAGCTGGGAAGCTCGCACCTTTTCTTCCCTCTCTGAAAACCGTAAACATCATTCATGTCCTTTTCATCGCATATATTGACTCATATAAAAAAACACATCCATCCCTCACAAGGGACGAATGTGTTAAAATTCGTGGTTCCACCCAAATTCCCAACAAACATACATGTTCGTCGGCTCGGTGCTGTAACGCAGCATGACGGTATCAGATACTTAATTTCCCCGATACGGCTCAAAGGCGGTAAGCTGCTTTCTCTGCGTTAGGAAGGTTTCAGCTGGTCCTTCCCTCTCTGGAAACCGTAAAAAGCATCTCGTGTCCTTATCAGTGCCTGTTTGAATAATTTCATATATCTTACTATATATTCCTTGAAAAGACAATGGACGATTTTAAGATGATGCGGAAGCGGACGTTTCTTTATGAAAAGTCAGAAACCGCCACACAAGGAATGCGGCCAGACTGTATGCCGCGCCCATCATCAAAAACGTAAACCCAGCTCCGGTGTACCAAGTGGCGGACAGATGAATGACCACTCCGGAAACCGCTACGCCAACCAATGCCCCGATTTGCCGGTTGGCATTTAAAGCTGCTCCTGCGATATTGGCATGCTCCTGTCCCGCTGTCTTCATAATCACAGCCGTCATGGCAGGAACCGTAATGCCGACACCAAGATTCATGACAGATGTCAGAACCGCAAGCTGCCAGTAAGGCAAATCCGGAGAAACCATGACAAATAACAGCAATGCCATGATGCAGCTGACAGCCATTGAAACAAACATAAGAAGCCCCGCTTCAAAACGGTTCGCCAGCCGGGCAAACAGCAGATTTCCGACCACAAAGACAGCCATCATCGGCAATAGTTCGACTCCCGCTAAAAAGGAACTTGCGCCTCTTGCTTCCTGCAAAAATAGACTCAGCATAAACATACCGCCGAAAAGAGCAAAATTCAGCAAAAACCCAACGAACTGCGCTGCCGAGAAACGTCCATTCTTATATAATGACGCAGGAAGAATAGATGTTGCCGAAAAAATTTCTCTCAGAAGAAAAAGCACAAACGCCAAAACCGCCGCCGCGAAAGCACCGAGAATGGTGAGCGAACTCCAGCCTATTGAAGCGCCCTGTATCAGCGCAAATGAAAGAAATCCGAGAGCCGCCATTCCAAGCAGATGCCCTGTGATATTCACCCGGCTGCCTTTTCCCGGGAAACTGCTGAGCGTTCGATAGGCGCAAATAAGCGCCGCAACCCCTAATGGCACATTGATCAGAAAAATACTCTGCCACCCTGCCGCATTCACCAGAACACCGCCGATAAAAGGCCCCAGTCCGGAGGCGGCGGAGACGAGAGCGGCCCACAAGCCAAACATTTTGGCCCGAACCCGTTCATCGGGGTAAGAGGCAGCCAAAAGGCTGAGTGAACTCGGCATAAACAAAGCCGCGCCAAGTCCCTGCAACAGCCGACCTGCGATCAGCATTTGGCCATTTGCTGCTACAGCGCATAGACATGAGGCAAGAACAAAAACGCCCAAACCCAGCATATAAATGGTCTTTGAGCCGTAACGGTCAGCCAGCGCACCGCCGGCCAGCAGAAGCGAAGCAAATGTAAGCATGTACCCGTCTACAACCCACGTCACACCTGAAATTGAAAGGGAAAGAACGTTTTTCATATCAGCAATTGCAACATTCACCACGGTCACATCAAGCGTAGCCATCAGAAAACCGAGAGCGAGCACGATTAACACTGAGATGCCTGTTGATCCTGATTGATGTAAAGGCCCGCTGTTTTTCATTGCCATTGCCCTTTCAGCTGATGATGTATCCAATCATCGATTTTTTCGAGGTCATAAAGTTTACCGATTCTGTTCATGACACCCTGCAAGGTTTCTTCTTTCATGAGCGAAGCCCATTTATCCTCAATATCCCCCATTACCGTCTCCAGCACACAGGGATTTCCGCTCTCAAATACAGATGGCAAAAGGCCTTTTCCTTGATACATGGAACCTCTTCCTTCAACAGCTTGATAGACATCATAGAGGGTAATATCCGTCAATGGCTTCGTAATCGTAAAGCCTCCCTTCGTACCTGGTATGGACTCTGCCAAACCAGCCTGCACCAAAGTTCTCATCAGCTTTTTCAGATAAGACGGAGACATGTGCAAGCGCTGGCTGATCGCCTCTGATGTTAAAGAAGCCTGCACGGGCAGCCGTGACAGTAACAGCAGCACAGAAACTCCCTGCTCCATTCCCGATTTCATTTTCATTATGTTCCCTCCCGGTTCATTATGGATAACTATTATCCACAATAGATCCATTAGCAGGTTTTGTCAATAAAAAAAGCAAAAGAAACGATTCATTTCTTTTGCTTGATATGGTTAACAAATCTGCTTCAGCTCTTCTATGTATTGAAGCGCTTCGTCATATTCTTCATTGGTATACTTTTGCTTGCTTTTGATTGTAAATACCTTCTCTTTCTTTTCCTCAGCCTCAAGCCCGTCAAAGTAAAGAATCGTGGAGACCAACTCTAAAAACCGTGATGAACGGTTGTTTACACTGTCAATATAGTGCTTGATATCAGGCATATCAAGATCGGCGTGGTCTAAAAACGCGGAGCCCGTCTCTGTCAGCGAATAACGGTATTGAAAGTAGCCGCCCTTTTTTTCCTTTACCTCATGCAGGAATCCAAGGTTGCACAGCTCTTCAATTTGGAGCGTCAGTTCCTCCGAATACGGCCCGTAAAAGTGAAAATCATATTTCTCATAGAAAGGAAACTGCATTTTCTTCGCAATATAAATCATTTTTTGCAGCTTCTTTCGCCCGATGATTTCTCCAGAATCCGAGAACACCTTCATCAGTTTTGCATGTTCTTTCAACAAATTCCCGACATCTCCTTTTTCCTTCTTTACCAATTTCTATGTCAGTCCCAGCAGCTGCCGGATTTTCATTTTCGCTTCCGGGTGTTCAGAGCCGTCACAAATCAGGTCCTTCGGATAGTACAGCTTGTGGTCCGTCCGCCGCTTACCGGAGATGGATTCCACAATGGCCGACTGTCTGGACAGCTCTTTGATTTGACCGTTTTGCGTCAAGAGATGGATCGGCAAACGCTCCTCTTCCTCTCCTGGACGGTAAAAATCGTATGGCAGATCTGAAGAAGAATCCACGACCAAATAATAGCTCGGATCGATTCCAGCCTCTTTGAATAATGAGGTCAGCTCAAAATATGCCGACATCTCTTCATTCGGATTAAATTCAACGTATTGGAACAGCTGGCGGTTAATGAATCTGCGGCACAAATCGGATAAAATCGGGTCTTCTTCATCCTCCCATGCCTGGAAATAATACAAAATAATAGATTCATCCAGCCTCAAATAATCCTCCAGCGTCAGTTTCCCTTCAAAAATAGAATAGAAATGAACCGGAGCATGAGTGAACACATAACCTTCATCATGGAGCTGCTTCGCTCTGTGGAGAATCTTCGTTAAAATAACCTCCGCACTTCTCGTCACAGGGTGGAAATAGACCTGCCAGTACATTTGGTAGCGGCTCATAATATAGTCTTCTACAGCGTGCATTCCGCTTTGTTTAATGACGATTTGATCCTCACGCGGGCGCATCACCCGGAGAATCCGCTCCATGTCAAAATGGCCGTAGCTGACGCCCGTATAGTAAGCGTCGCGCTGCAGATAATCCATGCGGTCCGCGTCAATCTGACTCGAAATCAGGCTGACCACTTGTTTGTTTTTATATGTTTTGGCAATGACTTCAGCAACATCCTGCGGGAAACGCGGGCTCACCTTTCTGAGCACCTGATTAACCTCTGTGTCTCCCAAAATGATATCTCTTGTAAAATCTTCGTGGTCAAGATGAAAGACTTTTTCAAATGAATGCGAGAACGGCCCGTGCCCGAGATCATGAAGCAGCGCCGCGGACAAGCAGAGTTCGCGCTCACTGTCATCCCATTCAGGACGGCCTTTAAAGACATCATCAACCATTCTCCTGACAATTTCGTAGACACCGAGAGAATGGTTGAACCGGCTGTGCTCAGCGCCATGGAACGTCAAATACGTCGTGCCGAGCTGCTTGATTCTGCGGAGACGCTGAAATTCGCGGGTTCCGATCAGATCCCATATCAGCTTGTCCCGTACATGAACATAGCGGTGCACCGGATCTTTAAACACTTTTTCTTCTGATAATTTTCCATTTGGATACGCCATCGTCATTCCCTCTTTTTTTTAGCCGTGTTTCTATTATATCGACTCTATTCTTTGAAAACATCCTTGAATTTGTCCGGCGATTTGTTCCATCTTTCCGAAAATCACATGATGTGAAGCAAAAAAGCCTGACCAGAGGGCCGAGGCTATGAAAAAATATGTTTTTACTTTTTTAATTTCTTTTTCACTTTGTCAATCAGCTCATCCTCTGTCGGAGCTGACAGCGGGCGATTGTTTACAAAAGCAAACGATTTTTTCCGTCCGGGCCCGCAATAAGATTGGCACCCTACCTCAACCTTTGCGTCCGGGTCTACTTCTTTTAAACGCGGCAGCAATGTTTTGATATTAGTGGCTTGGCAATCATCACACACTCGAAATTCATTAGCCATGACGTACGCTTCCCTTCATTTCTATGTTCATCTATGTTTTAAACCTAAAATCGCTTTGTCGAAAAAATCACATCACTCCTCATTGTACAAGGATTCGACTGTTCCTGCAAGCCGGTTCAGCCTCCGTATCTCCTATTCTTCCAGCCAATTTGTATAAATATTTTCCAATCTGGACATTCTAATATCATGAAAAGAAAAATGGGAGTTGAGATAAATGACAAAACAGCGCCAGGACGCTTGGTCAGAAGAAAATGATTTGCTTTTAGCCGAAACTGTGCTTCGGCATGTAAGAGAAGGCAGCACTCAGCTGAATGCCTTTGAAGAGGTCGGCGATAAATTAAATCGGACGTCCGCAGCCTGCGGATTCAGATGGAACGCGGTGGTGCGCCATCAATATGAAAAAGCGCTTCAGCTTGCAAAAAAACAGCGAAAACAGCGCATGAGAGCCCTCGGAAACGGGCAGCCAGCGAAGAAAAGACTGCTATATCAGCCTCCTGCGGTTGATCCCGAAACAATTCAAGAAACTGCAGTGCAGGAGGAGCAGGTGAAACCTGAAACCCCGACTGCCGAAAATGAGAAGCAGGCTTTGATGTCAGGCGAGCACATGCCTTTTGTGGATGACAGCTTTAAGGAAGAGTTAGCTAGTCTATCACACTTATTGTCTCCTCAAACGTCTGCGCCTGAGATGACGATGAATGATGTCATCAGATTCCTGCAGAATTACGAAGGCAATCATGAGCAATCCTCAGCTTTAAAAATGGAAAATGAGCGTTTAAAGAAAGAAAATCAAGAATTACAAAGCAAAACAGAACAGCTGGAAGCAGAAGTTCAAAAACTTGAAAAAGATCAAAAAACGATCCAGGAAGATTATGAAACCTTGGTAAAAATCATGAATAGAGCCAGAAAACTAGTTTTATTTGAAGATGATGAACATGCCTCTCCGTCCTTCAAAATGGACCGGAACGGAAATTTAGAAAAAATGGCGGAATAGCTTTTAAAAACCCCAAAACGATGTCCTGTTTTGGGGTTTTGCCATTAAAAAATCCCCTTTTCCTTTTAGAAAAGAGGATTTTCTGTTTTTGCGGCGGCTCCGTTATTCTTGTAAAATGAGCCCAAGCTTATGCTAATCTATTAAGACACATGAGCCGCTTCAGCTGGCTTTTGCTTGCGAGGCGCCCCTGAAATGACCAGAAGCCCTAACATCATCAGCACGATGCCGAGCCATGAGGAAAGAGAAAGCATTTCACCTATGAAAAACACACCCAGCAATGAGGCGGTCAGCGGCTCAGCCAGGGACAGTGTAACCGCTGCCGAAGCCGGAACGCCGGTGAGCCCTTTTGCAAACAAAAAGTAGGCCGCGCATGTCGCAATTACCCCGATATAAAGGCTCGTTCCCCATCCTTTTGGGGTCAGCATCCAAGAGAGATCCGACTGCCACAATAGCGGCATCAGCAATATGGCGCTGAGCATAAAGACAACAGCTGAGGTAGCTCTCGGCGGCTGTGTTTTCATCATTGATTTACTGATCAAGGTATAACCCGCAAAAGATGCACCTGCTCCAATCGCCATGAGAACCCCTGACACATCAATCCGAACATTGGAGCCGTCTGAAAACAGGAGCCAGCATCCCGCCAAAGCCAATACAGTTGCAATCCACCAGGAATTTCGCGGACGTTTTTTCAAAACGGCCCACTCTAAGCTCCCGGCAATAATAGGCGCACTGCCGATGGCAATCACTGTCCCAACCGCAATCCCTGTTTCTTTTACGGCGGTGAAAAAAAGCGGCTGATAACAGGCCATACAAATCGCTGCTAAAAACACGGGCGGCCAAGACCAATTTTTCACGTGAAGCTCTCGGCTGATCCAGACCACAAGAAGCATGGCGCTGCCGCCTACCAATAATCTGACCGCTCCGAATGCCAGCGGAGTGGCGCTTTCTGGAGCCAGCGCCTGAACAGTGCCGGTTGTTCCCCAGAAAAAAGCCGCGATCAGCACAAACAGGCTGTAAACATTCCCTTTCATTTGCCTCTCCCCTTTGTATGCAGATGCTGCTGTTATTTTATCGCTTTTTTTGCTGTAATTGTTTTCTGTTTATAAGAAAGATTTATCTAAAGACAAGATGATAGCGAAAAAAAGCATGCCAGCCGTATCGGCTGACATGCAAGAGACGTTCATCCAAACACCTTTTCATTCCGTTCTGCCATCCGGACAAGATTTTTCTCAAATTCCAATTCCTCGTCAATGGACAGTCCGGCTGAGTAGAGGTGGGTGCTTAACGCTTTTAATTCCGTAAGCAAAGCAAGCATTAAATCCTGTACGGAGATATCGGTATGCAGAAGCTCACTTAACGATGCCATGGTTTCCGGACGTATATCCGGGTAGACGCCTTTTTTGTCGTTCTGTTTATCCTTCAGGGCGGCTTGATAGAATCGTCTGATCAGATCTGCCCTCTCGCTGCCGCTTTTATCTGCACAGAGATAAATTTGAACGGCTGCACCGCCGCGAAGACGTCTTTGAGAAATGCCGGCGAACTTTTTGCCGTCAATGCTGAGATCATAGCTGCCTGGACAATAGGAGCCCTCAATTTCATAGGCTTCAATCTTTGCCCCGTACGGCTTAAGCATCCGTTTCATCAGTTCCACCATTGCTTCGTATCCTCTGTCTATATCGATGCCCTTCTTTTGGTCCTCGAATATGAGAGAAATATTTAAAACGCCTTCATCCAAAACAACAGCAAGACCGCCGGAATTGCGGACGATGACGCGGTATCCCTCATTTTCCAGCAGGGCAATGCCGTCCTGCAAAAACGGGAGCCGCGTATCCTGAATACCGAGGACAATCGTGTCGTGGTGAACCCAAGAGCGTGCTGTCGCCGGCGACACGCCTTTTCCTACAGAGGCGCACAGCGTATCGTCCATAGCGAAGGATTGCTTCGCGTCAAATAAAGGGCCGAGACTGGATTGGTCAATGACTCTCCATGTCGGCTGCATCAGTAAATCAATCGGTTGGTTTGCCATCTATGTAAAACCCTTTCATGTTAGGCTTATGAACGAAAACTATTATATCATTTCACCCGTGATGATTGAAAATTGCTTTTCAGCATCGTAATGAAAATTTCTTTATTTTTTGTATTCTCCATGAGAGGAGAATGAATATAAGACAGCTTGCGCTTTAATGAGAAATCTTTAATGTGGAGAATTGAAATGTCACGGTGGATCAAATCCTTATGCAGCACGCTTCTTGATAAGACCGATAAACCCATGCCGCTGATCACCGCTTCTTTTACACCTTGATTGCTGCTGATCGTGAACATCGACTTCGGCCGCAGTCCGTTCGTGCTGAGCACATGATCGAGATATTCCCTTGTGCCGGAGCCTTTTTCCCTTGTCACCCACGCTTCATTTTGCAAATCGCTGATTGAAATGTCTCTTTTTCCGGCAAGCGGATGCTGGTTTGGCGCTGCGATGCACATTTCATCCTCCATAAACGGTTCAATTTCCAGTTCATTCTCGTCCGTATGTCCTTCAATCAGCCCGATATCAGCCTGAAGCATTCGGACACGTTCGCTTACCTCCTTTGTATTGCCAATCATGACGTCCAGATTCAGCTCAGGATACAGCTTTTGCAGCTGGGCAAGAAGCGGCGGAAGAATATACTCTCCGATTGTAAAACTGGCGGCTATTTTCAATTCACCTTTTACATAATGATGGTGCGCGTAAATTTCAGCCTTGGCCTGCTCGTAGAGAAATACCATTTGCTTTGCCCTTTGATACAAAATGTCCCCTGTCGGTGTTGTCGTAAAATGCTTCGGCGACCGATTCAGCAGAGCCGTTTGAAATTCTTTTTCAAGATTTTTAATATGCAGACTGACGCTGGGCTGGGAAATCATCAGCTTTTCTGCTGCTTTTGTGAAGTTTTTTTCTTCCACCACCGCGATAAAGGTTTTCAACACGTCGTAATACAAAGGCCCCACCCCTGTCATGAATAAGATTTATAATGATGATCAGTTTTCTTTATTTTACTCATATCATCTGTCCTGGTAAAGAAGGCGCAAAAAAAGCAGCCCTCTGCGAGAGAGCTGCCATCGCTTTTCTTACAGTGCTTGTGCCGCTGTAATTAATGCAAGATTGTAAACATCTTCAGCGTTACAACCTCTTGAAAGATCGTTAACAGGCATATTTAAGCCTTGCAGGATTGGTCCTACAGCTTCAAAGTTGCCTAAACGCTGAGCAATTTTGTAGCCGATGTTTCCTGCTTCCAAGCTTGGGAATACGAATACGTTCGCGTCTCCTTTGATCTCGGAATCCGGCGCTTTTTTCTCAGCTACAGATGGAACGAATGCAGCGTCAAATTGGAATTCGCCGTCAAGCGTTAATTCAGGCGCTTTTTCTTTCGCGATTTTCACAGCATCCGCTACTTTTTCTGTTTCATCAGATTTTGCTGAGCCTTTTGTAGAGAAGCTGAGCATTGCTACGCGAGGATCAATGTCGAACATTTTTGCCGTATTGGCGCTTTCGATTGCGATTTCTGCAAGATCTTGGCTGTCAGGTGCAATGTTGATCGCACAATCTGCGAATACGTACTGCTCATCGCCGCGTGCCATGATGAAGACGCCTGAAGTCTTTTTCACGCCTTCTTTTGTTTTGATGATTTGAAGAGCCGGACGGACAGTGTCGGCAGTTGAATGAGCCGCTCCGCTCACAAGACCCGCTGCAAGGCCTTTGTACACAAGCATTGTGCCGAAGTAGTTCTCGTCTAAGAGCGCTTTTCGAGCCTGTTCTTCTGTTGCTTTGCCTTTGCGGCGTTCTACGAATGCCTGTACAAGATCTTCCATGCCTTCATATGTATGAGGATCATAAATATCAACGCCGTCAAGCGTCACATTCAGTTCTTTTGCTTTTGCTTGGATCTCATTTTCATTGCCGATCACAATTGGATTCAGCACTTTATTTTCTGCAAGCTTGCTGACCGCAACTAAAATACGTTCGTCCAAGCCTTCAGGAAATACAATTTTAACGCCTTTTCCAGCTACTTTTTCTTGCACTGTTGAAAATAAATCTGCCACAATAAACCCTCCTCAAAAAGTTACAAAAACGCTTTCTTTTACTAGCATACTCTTCTTCCAGTCAAATTCAAACAGCCAACTTTTATTATAGCGCTTTCATCAAAAAATCTTATTTTTCTAACTAATTTAAGCAACTGATTCTTTCCTTATATGTTCTCTTATTTTTGAGGAGATATACGAATCGGATGTTCAAGGTTTCTCCACAGTAGAATCGGATAAACTATGATATAGTGAAGGCATTAACGAAAAGATAATAGGAGTGAAGATAAATGAGTGAACAGCAAATGACAAATGAAGCGGCAAAAACGCTGGACGGCTGGTATGCGCTTCATGATTTCCGCACAATGGACTGGACTTCCTGGAAGCTGCTGTCAAGTGATGAGCGCCAGTCTATCATTCATGAATTTACAGGATTGCTTGAAAAATGGGGAGTCGCCCAAAAAGAAGGGAAAGGCTCGCAAACCCTTTACAGCATCGTTGGCCAAAAAGCTGATTTTATGCTGATGATTCTTCGCCCTACAATGGAAGAATTAAATGAAATTGAGCTTGAATTCAACAAATCAAGACTTGCTGAGTTCACCATTCCGGCTTACTCCTACGTGTCAGTTGTTGAACTGAGCAACTATTTGGCGAGCGGCGACGGCGACCCGTATGAAAATCCGCATGTACGTGCGCGCCTTTACCCTGAACTGCCGGAATCAAAATATGTATGCTTCTATCCAATGGATAAAAGAAGATCCGGCAATGACAACTGGTACATGCTTTCTATGGAAGAACGAAGAAACTTGATGAGAAGCCACGGTTTAATCGGACGCAGCTATGCTGGCAAAGTGAAACAGATCATCACAGGTTCAGTCGGCTTTGACGATTACGAATGGGGCGTTACGCTGTTCAGTGATGATGTGCTTCAATTCAAAAAGCTTGTATATGAAATGCGTTTTGACGAAGTCAGCGCGCGCTACGGCGAATTTGGCTCGTTCTTTGTGGGCAACCGCCTTTCGCTTGATACACTTCCTCAATTCCTATATGTATAATTTCTCCTCCCGCCGCAGCTGGCGGGAGTTTTTTGATTCCTATTTGTCAGAATTTAAATAAAATTTGCTATTTTCTCCGTTTTTTTTTACGATGTAGATAATAATCCAATTTTTTCAAAGGGGTGCAGTTATTTGTCAAAACGAACCGCATTTATTATGGGAGCAAGTCAAGGAATCGGAAAAGCAATTGCTCTGAAATTAGCAGACCAGCATTTTACCGTCGTCATCAATTCGCGAGTCTTGGACAATATTGAACCTGTCAAAGAAGACATTTTGGCCAAGCATCCTGAAGCGAGTGTCATTGTCCTTGCGGGTGATATGTCTGACCAGCAAACGAGAGAGGAGATTTTTAAAGAAATTGAATCTCAATGCGGACGGCTTGATGTTCTGATTAACAATATCCCGGGCGGTGCGCCTGACACATTTGATAACTGTAATATAGAGGATATGACGGCCACGTTCACACAGAAAACCGTTGCCTATATTGACGCTATCAAGCGTGCCGCCTCTCTGATGAAACAAAACGAGTTTGGCAGAATCATCAACATTGTCGGAAATCTGTGGAAAGAACCCGGCGCCAATATGTTTACAAACAGCATGATGAATGCCGCTTTAATTAACGCCAGTAAAAATATTTCCATTCAGCTTGCTCCTCACAATATTACTGTCAACTGCCTGAATCCTGGTTTTATCGCTACAGACCGTTACCATCAATTTGTGAAGAATGTGATGGAAAAGAACAGCATATCCAAACAAGAAGCCGTAGAACAGATTGCTTCTGGCATCCCGATGAAACGGGTCGGATCAGCCGAAGAAACCGCAGCGCTCGCCGCGTTTCTCGCTTCCGAGGAAGCCTCCTATATCACCGGGCAGCAAATTTCTGCTGACGGCGGCAGCATGAAAAGCATATAAAAAAATCCCGCTTTTTAGCGGGATACTTCTTCTAATGAGGCAAACGGCAGGTTCAGCTTTTGAATCCGCATGACAAATTCCCGCAGATCCTCCTGCTTCGATACCATTGATATTCTGACATGACGTTTTCCGTTGCTGCCGAAAATCTCGCCCGGCGTTACGACAACATGGGCCTGCTCCAGCAGGTAGTCAGAGAATTGATGAGAAGACTCAAACATTTTTGGAATTTCAGCCCATACATAAAATGTTCCTTTAGGTTTTTCTATCTTCCAGCCCAGTTCTTTTTCACAAAGCTCCGTAAAAAAGTCAATCCGTTCCGCATAGATGCGTTTCAAGCGATCTGTTTGTTCCGGATCTCCTGACAGCGCCGCACTGGCCGCCTGCTGCAGTCCGCCGAACATGCCGACAAAGACGTGATCCTGAAATTCATTGACCGCTTGAATGATCTTTTCATTTCCGACGGCAAACGCCATTCTCCAGCCGGCCATGTTAAATGTTTTTGAAAACGAATAAAGCTCCGCGCCCACAGTTTTTGAGTCCTCCGCCTGCAGGAAGCTGGCCGGTTTTTTATCAAACTCAAATGCGCCGTACGCAAAGTCATGGATCAAATGAATCTGGTGCTCTTTTGCAAATGCGGCCGCTTTTGCATAAAAAGCCGCATCCGCCACAGCTCCCGTCGGGTTATTCGGATAGTTCAAAAACATCAGCTTCGCTTTTTGTAACACAGCGGAATCTATTTTCTCAAAGTCAGGCAGATAGCCGTTTTCTGCGTGCAGCGGCATTTCGTGCAGCTCTGCTCTTGCCATTGTAATACCCGAAAGGTATTCAGGATAGCCCGGGTTCGGGACCAAAGCGATATCTCCCGGATTGAGCAGGCATTGTGTCAAAACATACAAGCCTGCTTTTCCCCCGCCAAAGAGCGCCACTTCTGTTTCAGGATTGATTGTCACTCCGTATTCTCTTTTATAGAAAGCGGCAATCGCTTCCTTCAGAAAGGGATAGCCTCTGAATGGCCCATACCCGTGGAAAGAAGGGTTCACAGCCGCCTCCTGCAATGCCTGCACGATATGCGGCGGAGTAGGAAGGTCAGGGTTCCCCTGTCCAAGATTAATGACTTGCGCCCCCGTTTTTTCCATTTCTTTTACCTTTTGAAAAACGAGAGAAAATTCTTGCCTTGGAAGTGTCTTGATGACGTCGGACGGTGTTATTTCCATCTGAAAGACTCCTTATAAGTGAATTTGCTCAGTTTTTTTATCCCGTTCCAAAAAAGACTTGTTCACCAGCTTTGTATGCAAAAACAAACCGCTTACCATGATAACAATCAGCCCCATGATGACAGGAGCCTCTAATACGTTGATAAGCATGGAACCAATCGAAATGCACAAGCCAATAGACGCTTCAGCCACCGAAAAAATACGCCCTTGAATCTGGTTCGCCGCGTTTTCCTGAACTTTAACCTTTGCAAGCACTTCCCCATATTCCATGGCGATGAAAAAGAGAATGGCAGCAATGACAGATACAGCAAAAATGGGCGTGAATAAAAACAGCGCCAGCGAGACGATTGATAAAATGGTAAAGTACATCAAGCCTTTATTGTTGTTAAAGCCCCACTTGCTGACAAGCGCAGCTCCGATGAAACCGCCGAAGCCGATGCAGAAGGTAAGGATAAAGTTGCCGATCTCCCCGTCACCCAAAAAGCGGCTGACAATCGGAAAATAGCTGTACACGATCCCCCAAAGCATTGCCATCGTAATCATCGTAAACATGGCGTTTAACACGAATGAATTGGTTTTGATTTCCTTCAGCCCTTCTTTAAAAGACTGAAAGGCTTCTTTTATATTTTCAGACTGAATCGGGACAAATTGCAGCTTAATTCGCCTGATAAAAAACGCTGAAACCAGGTATGTCACACCGTTAAAGGCAACAGCCATCTCTACAGACCCGGCTAACAGGAATAACCCTCCGGCGGCCGCCCCGACAATGATAGAAATGGTCGTGGCTTTAGCGAATAAGGTATTGATATTTTTAATATCTGATTCCAGAGAAGACATGACCGCGAGACGCGCCGGATTAAAAAATACGCCGCTCCCGTAAGAGACAAACAGCAGGGCCAGAAAAACCAGCGGATACTCGCCTTTTGGGAGAAAGGTGAGCCCCAAAAAGATGATGCCCCTGATGACATCCGTCCACAGCATAATTTTAATTCTGTCCAATCGGTCAACGAGCACCCCTAAAAACGGCTGAAACACCATCGGAATGCTTCTGACCGCGATGACTCCCGACGTCACCCAATAATCGTGATAATATGTAGACAAAATGAGCAGGGCCGGGAGAACACAATAGTCTCCCATAAACGAAAGCGCCTGCCCGTAAAGCAAGTATTTAGAATTTGGCTTTAACTGTTTCATACCGGCAGCACATACTTCGCAGTCAGCTTTGCATGCTGCTGGATGTGTTTAATTGAATCGGCTACATCCTGGGAATTGCTTCCTTTCAGTTCAAATGCGGCAATGGAATTGAAGGCTTCAAACAGGCGCAAATCAACAGACGTACCTGGTGCCGCAGCCGAGAAAGAAACAAGTTCCGTATCTCCTTTCAGCAGCCCATCCGGAATGTTGATGGATTCAATGATCATATCCTCCGCCGCTTCAGGAAGCTGCCCGTTTTGTTTGAAATGCTCCGGGTACAAATGACAGTCGGCGATATAGCAAGGTTCTTGCTCCAGCAATCCATCCGGAAGATCGGCGTCTTTTCCGAAACAGAGAACATCCAGCAATAATTGCGCCATGTCGACGCCGAAGACCTTTTTAATATTCGGAATCATATTCCATCCGGCGAACCTGGCCGCAGACTCTATTAAACCGGCTTCTCTATTTTTCATTAACTTGATTTCTGTATGTGTCGCGCAGTTTTCCAGCCCAAGCCCTTCATTTGCTTTTTTGGCCGCTTCAATAATGATCTTTTTCGCTTCATCATCCAAGATGGACGGCGTGATATGCGATGTTTCCGTAAACCCGATTTGCGGTGTTTTGTCATGAATCGCGACTGGAAAATATTCTCCGTCCGCCATGATCCCTTCTATGCTGATATAGTCGGAGTATCCCTCGGTTTGATACCAGTCCGGGTATTCACCCTGTAAAAACTCCTCCGCAATAAACGGGGCTTCAAACGTAACCGCCTTCGGCACATTAATGGATTTCAGGTAGTCATTCACTCTGTTAAACTCGGCTTCTGCTGTTTTGGTGTCCGTAATCAGCGTCACGCCGATTGAACTCGCCAAGTATGTCGGTTTTAAGATGAGCGGCGTGCCGATCTCTTTCAGCGCGGAGCGGAAATCTTCAAGGGTTGTGACCCGTTTGTTTTTGATTGTTTTGACCCCGGCTTTATTAAACGCTGCCCTCATTTTATTTTTATCTCTGGCATTTTCGGCAGCTTGCACACCCGCTCCTCTTAAGCCGAGACGTTTACAGGCTTTCGCCATCGGAGCGATGAATAATTCATTGTTTGTTGTGATGGCTTCCGCTCCAAACATTTCGGCAACCTTGACGATTTGCTCGACTACCTCTTCTTCGGGTTTGTCATGATCCTCATGCGCCCAGTAAATGGAATCGGGATGCTCGAAATCTGTGATACTCTGAAAATAATCTTTATCCTTTATGACCGCGACCGAGTATTTTTCAATAAGTGCCGCATGGGAAGCTGTAATGGCAAATGGTCTCGGAATAAAGCTGACCAGGTTATATTTTTCAGCAGCGCTTTGATAAAACATATGCGGCGGGCAGCCTCCAAGATCAGCGATAACCAAAACTGTTTTTCTCTCCATATGTAAAACACTCCTTCTCTCTCTATTGTGCGGTATATCCTCCGTCTGCGGTGATGGCGCTTCCGGTCATGTAGCTTGATAAATCAGAGGCTAAAAACAGCATAACGTTTGCTATTTCTTCAGGTTTTCCGAGTTTTAGCATCGGATTCACCTTCGCCTTTTCTTTCTTGATTTCTTCAAGTGTGCCTTCATTATTTTCCATAAAGGATTTCTCATTTAACGGCGTATCAATAATCCCCGGACATACACAATTAACGCGGATTTGATGTTTGGCGTAATCAACAGCCATTGACCTTGTCAGCTGCAACACGCCGCCTTTGCTGGCGTTATATGCCGGGATATCAGGCCATGCCACGACTCCGCCGACAGAGCACGTATTAATGATATTGCCCTTGCCGGCAGCCAGCATATGCTTGAGTGCGTGCTTGCTCATTAAAAACATGCCCGTCAGATTGACTTGGAGCACCTTATTCCAATCGCTCAGCTCCATCTCATGAATAGGCGCCACGATTTCGATCCCCGCATTATTAATTAAAATATCTAATCCTCCGAATGTATTGATTGCCGATTGAACAGCGTGCTGGCAGGCAGCTTCGTCTGTTATATCTGTTTGCACAAAGTGCAGCCGGTCATTATTTTCTTGCCGGACCATTACTTCTCCCTGTGCTGCATCAATATCCGCCACAACCACATTTGCCTGCTGGTTCAAAAAAGCTTGAACCGCGGCATAGCCGATGCCTGATGCGCCTCCTGTTATGAGGACGGTTTTATCAATGAGGTTCATTATGATTCATCCGCCTTTATCTTTTTCATTTTTGCTCTGTTGTAGCGCGGCGGAAAGAAGATGTTAATGGATTGAGATTCTTTTTCAGAACGGTTGATGGCACCGTGGTCTTCACGAGGTTCACAGAAATAGGCGGTGCCGAATGTCATATCCACTGTGCAGCCTTCAACGGTCATATCATATCCGCCGCCGATGCAGATGCCGATTTGTTCATTGCGATGTTTATGGAAAGGCATTTCGCCGCCGTTTCCAGGAATCTTGGCCAGCATAATTTCTATCCAATCCTCAACAAAGAACGTGACTTCCATGCCAGGCAATAAATCTCTCGTTTTGAAAATATTCAAAAAGTAGTCTTCAGGACTTGTATACGTTTCATCAGCTTTATACCGTTTAATATCAATGGCAATGACTTCTTGGTCTGTTTCATTTCTTGCTCCGTGAGGCACATGCGGCGGCGCAATATATGCCGATTCCAAGGCTGTCATTTTTTTTGTGACGTCTCCGACAGTCATGGACAGCTCGCCTGAAACGACCATGCCGATTTGGACTTCCTTGTGCTGATGCGGTTCAACGTTCGTATGCGGCGGAACGTAAGACATTAGCACTTCAGTATCGCCGCGG
This sequence comes from Bacillus sp. XT-2, assembly GCF_025696525.1. Lineage (NCBI taxonomy): Bacteria > Bacillati > Bacillota > Bacilli > Caryophanales > Bacillaceae > Bacillus > Bacillus sp. XT-2. The sequence continues at coordinate 306,510 of NZ_JAHVOC010000002.1, read as the reverse complement.
ACGGTGGAATACTGTCTCACTCCGTTCTCCCACTCTATTAATTTTGGTGTCGGGAAATAAATCTCCTTCACATCTTGTTCAGTTTTCATAATCAACGTCTCCTTTTCCGAATAATGACCAGCTCATAGGAATGCTTTTAAATGTCTTAACAAACTTGAGCCCGTATTTTTGTCTTGCCAGTTCATTGGTTAAAGCAATGTCAGAAAGACCTTCTTTTACTTTTTTTGCTGCGGCGCTGGTTGAGTTGACCAGCTCGAACCTGACGTCTTTCCGGGTAAAATATTTAATTAAATTGATAGGTGATGGGTGTGAAACAATAATAGATGTGTCAAGCATGTCGTCGCTGAATGTGAAATCAGGACGGACAGCCAGGCCGTACATCGGTGTATCGCACCTGAAGATTTGCAAAAGCTGCAAATCCGGCCTCATGTAGAAATGTTTAATGCCGTCATAAGCATGTGGAACGATGGTGTATTCCAGCGGGCTTTGAAGAGTCCTTTCGATGCATGATTCAAATGTATCATGCAAAGATAATTTACTGTTTAGCCCTTGGAGAAGAGTAAAATTAGAGATGAAATGTTTTGCTGCGTACTCACTGCTTGTCCCTTCTGGGCCGAGCGTGTTGACTGTAATCAGTTTTGATATTGAATAAGCTTTGTTTTTTGTCTGAATGCTATTATCCAATATAATCATGAGCACCAACCAATCTTTTAAATTTTAAGTAAATTTTATCCAGCGGAAATCGAACTGTCAACATTTTTTGAAAATACTGATAATTATTCCCATACAAACAGAAAAACCCTTAAGAAAGGGTTTTTTGTTATAGGAATTTAGAAACTTTGTTTATTGGGATAAGGAATGATCTGCTTTCTGCTCATGCTTTCCGTACTTTTTATATGCGAATACACTGAGCACAAAACCGAGCACTGTAATGATGGCGCAAATCATTCCGACAGCTGCATAACCGTATCCCACATATACAGGTCCCATCAAAGCAGAACCTAATGTCACAGCCAAATTTGAGGCAAGGCTGTAAAACGCCATAATTTTCCCGCGATGACGCTCTGAGCAATCACTCAAAATGGTGCTGAGCAGCGTCACCGTCAAGCTTTGCATTAACCCCCAGATGAATAGACTGATGATTAGCAGAGGCATTGATGCGGGCGCATACGCGATACAAGCCAGCAGAACGCTGATGACCGCCAGCGCAATGATCAGAGAGCGCATTTTTCCAATGCGGTCGGCAATCTTACCTGTAAAGACACTCATGGAAAACCCGATGCCATAAATCATAATAAATAAGCCGGCAGCCGTATTGCCTCCGGTAAAAACGTCCTGTAGGTAAGAGCCTAAAAACGAATACATACCGTAAAAACCAATCATATTGCACAAAGTGATTATGATATAAACGGGAACACGCGGCACTTTAAGCGCGTCTCGAAATGTCCCCGCCGGCTCATCTTTTTCCTCCTGGACGGTGCTTTTATTATCGTTATGGCGGCGCATTTCAAATAAGACGAGCAAAACAACAAGTGCACCCATCAAGGCGAAAATCCAGAATGTCCATCTCCAATGTAAGACGCCGCCTATAAATGATCCGATCGGCACACCGAAAATCAGTGCAAGCGACCAGCTTGATACGATCAGACCCATCACTTTCCCCCGATATGTATACGGAACACGATCCCCGACAACTGCGTAAGCGGTCGGGACAAACGCACCTGCCGCCAACCCTGAAAGCGCACGGCCTAAAAAGAAGAAAAAAATATTTTGCGCCAAAGCGCATATCACGGTTCCTATAATAAAGATCACGAGTCCCAGCATTAAACTCAGTTCTCTCGAGTATTTATCCCCTAAAGGCACCAGCAGCGGGGCACCGATAAAGATCATGATCCCATATATACTGATAGATAGCGCAAGCACGCTGACATCTGAGTTGAAGGCATCTGCTAAATCAGGCAGCAGCGGTGAAATGACAAGCTCTTCCGATCCAGCCGCAAATACGCCCATTGTTAAAGCCAGCGCAAGAAATAGCGGAAAATGATGTTTTGATTTGATGTGATTGTTTTGTTTACTGTTCATTCTCCCTTAACACCTCTTCCGGAATCTTAAAATAAAGTTGAATTATAGTTTAGCATCCTTTATTTGCAATTTACAATTCGAACGAAAATAATTTACTTTTTATTATTTGCATTCAAATACGAATAAGGGATTTCTTGTTTCAAATTTAAAATAAAACAAAAACATATCCTGGGATATGCTATGTAATGCATTTGTTAAGGCGGGTCAGGTGATGAATCAAGGTTATTCACAGTTAGCCCGATTTCGGGAGGATTCATCCTTCAATTTGCTGACTGGTCAACTTTGTTTATCATGCTGGCAGGGACCGGGTGTCTTATTTTTGTCACGGTTCTGACCGCATTGCCTGAATCACTGCCTGAAAGCTGATCACATGTCGGCACTTGCTTGGCGACCGGGCGTTTATGGGTTTTGCTTTCAGCCAGGCCTATATCGGGATCGGCATGTTTGCGTATATTTCCGGTTCGCCGTTTGTCCTGCAAAACATATACGGTGTGTCGGCTCAGATGTTCAGCATGCCGTTTGCCATCAACGGCGCTCGCCGGTGTTGCCGGGGAAGAAAACGCGCGGCCGATGGCGTTGAGTATATTCGGCTTTGATGTGCTCGCAATATTGTCCTATGTGTTTCTTGTCAGACGTAACGCGTAAAAAAGCTCTCCGGTCTCCCGGAGAGCTTCTTCTATTGCGCTTCTGTTTGCTCTTTTTTCAGCGGTTCATTTTGTAAGCGTTTCTTGACGCTCAGATGATAGTACGCATAGCAGAAAATAATGATTGGTACACCGCAGTACAAGCCGATTCTTTGATCTGGGATGAATATAAGGCTTATCAATACGCATCCGTATAATACAAACCCAAGAATCGGCACCAACGGATAAAGAGGGGTTCTGAATTCCAGGTCGTTCACGTTTCCGCCTTCCGCGAGGAACCGCCTGCGAAAGAAAAATTGCGAGGCGCAAATGGACATCCACGCGACAACTGTCACCATGCCTGAGATTGATATACACCATAAATACACGGTTTCTGCAGCCATGACGCTAGTCAGCAGCGAACAGCCGGAAATCCCAATCGTAATCAGCAGGGCATTGATCGGCACCCCTTTTTTGGTCAGTCTCGTTAAAAGAGCCGGGCCCATTTTGTTTGTTGAAAGCGACCACATCATACGCGAGGCTGCATATAAACCAGAATTGGCAACAGATAAAATCGCCGTTAATATGACAAAGTTCATCATATCAGCCGCAAATGGGATGCCGATTTGATCAAGTACAGCTACAAACGGACTCTCAATCACCCCAGCCGTTTCATACGGAAGAATGGCAACCAAGACGAACATAGCCAGCACAAAGAAAAACAGCGTTCGCCAGATGACATTTCGAATGGACTTTGGCAGTGTCTTTTCCGGACTTTCACTCTCCCCTGCCGCAATTCCGACCAGCTCCGTCCCCTGAAATGAGAAATTGACCATAACCAGCGTAAACATAACAGCCAGCACGCCATTTGGAAACAGTCCTTTATCAGTCATGAAATGAGATAGAAAAGGCGTTTCCTGACCGCCTTTAAAATCAATCAAGCCAAACACGGCGCACCCGCCGATCACGATAAATAATATGATCGCTGTCACTTTGATGCTCGAAAACCAAAATTCCATTTCCGCAAAGCTTCGGACAGACAGCGCATTAATCAAAAAGATGATGACACCGAAAACGAGACACCATATCCAGATCGGCACGGAGGGCAGCCATCTTTGCATCAAAATGCCCGCTGACGTTAGCTCCAAGCCGACTGTATTCGCCCAGCTGAACCAATACAGCCAGCCGATCATAAAACCTGTCGACGGCCCCAAAAACTTTGTGGCGTAGGCTTGAAACGATCCGGCCACCGGCATGGCGACAGCCAGCTCCCCTAAACAAAGCATGACCAGATACATTAAAAATCCGCCAATCATATAGGCGACAATGGCTCCGAGAGGACCCGCCTGGCTGATCGTAAAGCCGGAACCTAAAAACAGACCGGTGCCGATGACGCCGCCCAAGGCAATCATAAACAAATGCCGGCTTTTCATACTGCGCTGCAATTCATTTTTATGATCCTGCATCATCCTTCTCCCTTCGGCTCTTTTGTGCTGATATTCATCCGATAGCTTTGCAAAAGGTGAACAGTGGTCTGCTGTATCAGATCAGGCAATACATGAAATGTGTACGGCTTGTATACTCTTTCAGTCCATTTATGTCCGTCTTTTCCGTATACACCCATGTTAATGGAAGGAATGTTCAGTTTCCGTATGTCTTTGAACGGAACGGTTCCAATCATCTCCCACCCCGGGAAGTTTCTGATAAAGGAATCAATTTCGTCATCGGTTTCATGCAGCGATAAAAAGCTGCCGTCTGCCAAGTAAGGGAAAAACTTTTTGAAAACAAAGGTTTCGCCTGTCGTTTCGGCGGTTTTGTCCACCGCTTCTTTGATCACATGCTGCAATAGCTGGTCTCTTGTGCTTTCTTCTTTTAAATAGTTATGCGGTAAATAAGGAGGAGCATAAAACAGAATGACTTTTGCGCCCTGATCGGGATCAAGCTTTTGGAGTTCTTCAATTGCATGAAAACATCTCATGCGCAGTTCAAGGTGCTCATTGGCTTTGAATGCTTGCTCTATACACTGCTCAGGATCGACGCCGCGGCTTCTTAGCTTTTCCATGTATTGATCCAAACTGAAGACTTGAATATCCCAAGACAAATGTCTCTTCGGAAGATTTGTTCGTTTCAGATATTCTTCATAATAATCTGATAATTTTTGTTCTGTGTCCCGGCACGCCTCCTCAGCGACTTGGGTAAGCTGGTCCATGACTTCCTTTGCTGTTTTTTCATAGATAAAATAATTGAAATACAAATAGCTGCTGACGGCGGTTTGGACGTTATAGGATTCTTTGTTATCACGCTGGTACAAGCAGGATGGGGGCAGAACCAATTCGCCTTCAATCTTTTCTGCTAAATGAATATTGTTGTGGATGCGTCTTGTGATTTCAGAAGAAATGAGATTTGGATCGATGCCAGCAAGCGTGTCTCCGACATGCACTTCCCGGCCGGATATATAAAAGCAAGGCAGCAGCTTTCCCGCGGCTCCGGTATAAATATATCTGGTTGAATCACCATCGTACAGCGGCGTAATAAAATCGGTATTAATGGCAGCCAAATACTGAATCTGTTTTTCCTTTTTTAATCGGTTCAGCTCAGAAATACTGGCGAGAATACCGGCATGCTGACTTTCTTCATCCGGGTTTGCCATAAATAATAGATTTCCCGGCAATGCTTTGGGGTTCTCTGAAAAGTGCAGGAGATTGGACAAATGCACCGCGATGCCGCTTTGCATGTCGACAGAGCCTCTGCCGAACATCCACTCACCCGACTTGGCGTCCCGCTGAACGTCTTCATCAAAGTCATAGTTGGAGAAATACTCAGCCAATTTTCCAGAATCAAAAGCGATATCCTTAAGCGGGCCGAAATCTTCAATTCCCACCGTATCCAAGTGGGCGTGATAAATGACAGTATTCCGGCTTTCCCCGCTGCCTTCCACAAACGCAAAAATATTTTTCCGGTTGTACGGGTCATTAGGAATAGCCTGTTCCCATACATGGCAAGGATGTTCCTGAAAGTAAGGATAGCTCATGATGACTTCTTTGATAAAATCTGCTTTCGTCCCTTCGCCGATGGTGCCGTTTACACTGCTGAGGCTGACCAAAGACTTTGTCAGTGTCTCAACCCGTTCTGCCGGCGGCATGTGACTGATTTTTGTATAGAGCATACATCATCCCCCTCATCCAAACATGTAAATAGTGCGATCTAAAAACAATCGCACTATTTCGGTTTTCTCAATTAATACGCTTCGGACGTTGTTTTCGCCTGCATATGAAGAATTAAATAATCCGGACCTCCTGCTTTTGAGTCTGTTCCGGACATATTAAACCCGCCGAATGGCTGATAGCCGACAATAGCTCCGGTACAGCCTCTGTTAAAGTATAAGTTTCCGACATGAAAATCCTCGCGAGCCCGTTCAATGTGCACACGGTTTTTCGTCAGCAGAGCGCCTGTCAGTCCGTATTCTGTGTTATTTGCAATCTCAAGCATATGGTCGAAATCACGCGCTTTGCAGATGGCAGCAACCGGACCGAAGATTTCTTCCTGCATGAGACGCGCATGTTCATCAACATCTGCAAAGACCGTCGGCTGAATAAAGTAGCCTTTTGAATCATCGCCTTCTCCGCCGGCCAAAAGCTTGCCTTCAGACTTGCCGATTTCAATATAGCTCATGACTTTATTGTAGGAAGCTTCATGAATCACAGGCCCCATATACGTATCAGGGTCTTCCGGACTTCCGACTGTCAGCGTTTTGGTCAGCGCAACTGCTTTTTCTACGACTTCATCATAGACATCCTGATGAATCACTGCACGGGAACCCGCTGAACATTTTTGCCCTGAGTACCCGAATGCGGAGTAAACAATAGAAGCGGCAGCAAGATCCAAATCGGCATCTTTGTCGACAAGCACTGTGTCTTTCCCGCCCATTTCAGCAATCACGCGTTTCAGCCATTTTTGGCCCGGCTGCACTTTTGCGGCACGCTCGTAAATCCGGCAGCCGACCGCACGGGAACCTGTAAATGATACAAATCTTGTTTTAGGGTGTTCTACTAAGAAATCACCAATTTCCGCTCCGTCTCCCGGAATGTAATTGAGAACGCCGTTTGGCAAACCCGCTTCCTCCATCACCTCGACAAATTTAGCAGCCACTACTGGCGCAGCATCTGCCGGCTTCAACAGGATCGTATTCCCCGTGACAATCGCAGCTGCAGCAGTCCCTGCCATAATGGCAAGCGGGAAATTAAATGGCGAAATGACAATGCCGACGCCAAGCGCTTCATAATGATATTGATTGTACTCGCCTGCCCGGCTCTTTACCGGAGCCCCGTCCTTCAGTTTTAAGATTTGGCGCGCGTAGTATTCTAAAAAGTCTATTGCTTCCGCTGTGTCAGCATCTGCTTCCTTCCACGGTTTTCCCGCTTCCTTTACAAGATAGCTTGAAAATTCATGCTTTCTTCTGCGCAAAATAGCCGCAGCTTTAAAAAGGATATTCGCACGGTGCTCCGGTCTTTGTTTTTTCCACGATTCAAATGCCTGTAACGCTGATTGCATCGCTTTTTCAGCAAGCTCTTGATTAGCCGCTGAGGCGTAGCCGATCACTTCTTCCTTATTGGCCGGATTAATCGAAACAATTTTACGATCCGTTTCGATCTTTTCTCCATTAATGACAATCGGATAATGCTTGCCGAGCTGAGTATTTACAAAGGCCAGTGATTCTTGAAAGGCTGTTTTATTCTTTGCTTCCTTAAAATCAGTGAATGGTTCGTGCGCATATGAAACGGTCATATGTAATCCCCCTCGTTATGTAATATGTCTTCATACGAATATAAAAGCAAGATTCGTACCAATATTTCGTCTTTTCACAAAAAAACTTGCAGAATCGCAGAGAACTTTGTCAGAAATCTAAACATTTTCCCTTTTATGAATATTAAGTGCAAAATCTATTTGCGATTTCCATGCCATACGCAAACAAAAATGCAAAATGATTTTGCAGGAGAAAGGGGGATTATCCCCCTAAACCCATCCGCGGAATTGAGACGCCTCTGCAGATTTTCTGATGCCCGTCATGTAAGCCGCCAAGCGCATATCGACTTTGTGTGCGGCCGCGGTCTGATAAATCGTTTCAAATGAATTGACCATCACGTTTCTCAGCTTTTCAGCAACCTCTTCTTCTGCCCAATAATATCCTTGGTTGTTTTGAACCCATTCAAAGTAAGAAACCGTTACGCCGCCGGCACTCGCCAGTATATCCGGCACCAGGAGTACGCCTTTTTCATTCAAAATCTTTGTCGCGTCGATTGTCGTCGGCCCGTTAGCCGCTTCGACCACAATTGAGGCCTTAATGTTATGGGCGTTTTTGGCTGTGATTTGATTTGAAATAGCCGCCGGCACTAAAATATCGCATTCTTGTTCGAGCAGCTCTTCATTTGTGATGACATCTGTAAATAAATTGGTGACCATTCCGAAACTGTCCCGCTTATCGAGCAAATAAGGAATATCGAGGCCATCCGGGTTGTACAGACCGCCGTGGGCATCCGAAATACCGATAACCTTGGCGCCGGCATCATGCATAAATTTAGCCAGAAAACTGCCGGCGTTCCCAAAGCCCTGTATGATGATGCGCGCGTTTTGCAGCTTGATTCCTTTTTTCTTAACCGCTTCTTCTATACAAATGGTTACGCCTTGAGCGGTTGCTGTTTCCCGGCCCTGTGAGCCGCCTAAAACGAGCGGTTTTCCTGTGATAAAACCCGGGGAATCGAATTCCCGAAGCCGGCTGTATTCGTCCATCATCCACGCCATAATTTGCGAATTGGTGTATACATCGGGAGCGGGAATATCCTTTGTCGGGCCGACTAACTGGCTGATGGCGCGGACATACCCCCGGCTCAGCCGTTCCAATTCTCCAAATGACATCGTCCGCGGATCACAAATAATGCCGCCCTTTCCGCCGCCGTACGGCAAATTCGTGATCCCGCATTTGAGCGTCATCCAAATCGATAACGCCTTCACTTCCTCTTCATTCACCTCGGGATGAAAACGCACGCCCCCTTTTGTCGGGCCGACCGCGTCATTGTGCTGTGAACGATAGCCTGTAAACACTTTCACACTGCCGTTATCCATTTTCACCGGAATTCGTACAGTGAGCATTCTCATCGGCTCTTTCATTAACTCATACATTCCGCTCGGATAGCCCAATTTCCGCAGGGCTTCCTTTATGATCGCTTGCGTAGACAGAAATAAATTGAGAGCTTCTTTTTCTTCATCCTTTGTGATTTGTTTTTCTGACATGTTTTTTCACCTCATCATATTTTTATCTCCAGAAAAATGTAAGCGCTTTTAAAAAACTGTAATAGATCAATTCCTTTCTTGATTGGGTTCACCCTTATCTACATGCAAGATTCGTACCAGTTTTTTAACCATACAAAAAAAGAGGCTGATATCACACCAGCCCCTGATCATTTCTATTGATATTAACGAGGGTCGATAACCAGCTGTGTTTCAGCATAAAAACTGCCGATTCCCAGACCGTTTACCACATCGCCTTTAATCGTGTATGTGCCTGCACGCGGAAGCGTTTTGCGCACCATGACGAGATCGAATTCAGACGCCCCTAACAAATCAAGAGTAAGCGGCAGCCTGACCGTTTTTCCATCGTTTAAAATCTGTGTTTCTTTCAGTGTTCTTCCATTCACAGAATCTCTTGTTGTCGCGTGGAATCCGTCAGGAAATTGAAACTCGACTGCTCCCAGAGAAAGCACTGCGTTTGGTTTATAAGTCACTTCAATATCTGAAGTCGTCCATTCTTTTGTACTGTTTACGGTTTTTGCCTCAATTGATGCAGACTGTGCATGCGCTTGGCCTGAAGGAAGCAAGATTGATAGCAGGACAGCTGAACTGATGAAAAATGAAGATACAAATGAATTTCTTTTTAACATGACATTTCCTCCTCAAATCACGGTTGGAATTTGGCCAGAGCGTCCTCTGCAGAAAAAGCGTTTTACCGTAACTCGCGAATTACCATTTCTTTTTCTTAAAAGTTAATCTATCACCATTTTCCATGGAAGTAAATGTTTTTTCAGGAATATTAACACTTGGAATGATGTAATAAATTCATCCTATTTACACAAGATTCTAATAGACTATTTCTGATCCGTATCTAGTAAAATATGCGCCTTGTATCTCTATCTTTTGTCCTGATATCAAAACAGGACAAAAAAAGTCGAAGATGCCTGATGATCTTCGATGGATAACTGCTCTATGATTTATTTAAATTCGGTATTCCAGTTAAAACCGATTGTCTCATCATTCCATGGGATTCTTTTTTCATCGGGCTGATCAGGGTTATACGAGGTTGTCGTAAAATAGATAATTGTCAGCGGCGTTTCGCCCAGCACTCTGTATCCGTGAGCGACGCCTTTTGGAATCAATAACAGCATCGGGTTGTCTTCTCCCATATAATAGACATCGGTTTCTCCCTTTGTTTCTGAATCCTCCCGCAGGTCGTAAAGGACAACCTGAGCGTGGCCTGTCGGGAAGAACCAGAGATCATCCTGCTTCTCGTGATAATGAAACGCTTTAATCACACCCGGATAGCTTTTGGACCAAGACGCCTGCCCAAAATGCTCAAGAAGGTTCTCATCATCGCGAACCAGTTCGGCAAAAAAACCTCTGTCATCACAATGCTTTGTCAGTTTCTTAACCTTGACTCCTTCAATCACGCGCACTGCTCCTTTCCTGCAAAAATTCCCGTAAAGCTTCCCGCCAATGGCGCGGGCGTATGCCGGCTTCTTCAATGGCCCGGTGGCTCAGCACAGAGTAAGCCGGCCGGGGTGTCGGATTCCCGTATTCCTCTGTCGTCACGGGCGTAATCGTTGTGTTCAGCCCGCTTTCTTCCATAATGGCCTTTGCGAACTCATACCAGCTGCATATGCCTGAATTGCTGACATGGTAGATGCCCGGCGGATGACTGAACAGCTTGATGACCGCTTCCGCCAAATCCTTCGTATAGGTCGGCGAGCCGATTTGATCATTCACAACCCGCAGCTCTTGTTTTGTTTCTGCGAGCTTCAGCATCGTATGAACAAAATTGCTGCCGCTTTGTCCATACACCCACGATGTTCTGATGATCGTGCTGTCGGTTCTTGCTAACTGGATCAGCTCTTCTCCGAGTTTTTTGCTTTTACCGTAGATGGTGTTCGGGTCAAGGTGGCCGTCTTCCCTGTATGGCTGGGTCCCCTTCCCGTCAAATACATAATCCGTGCTGATATGAACATATTGCGCTCCGATGCGGGATGACTCCAGCGCAGTGTAATAAGCGCCAACTCCGTTGATCAAGTATGCTTTATCCAGCTCCGTCTCGCATTTGTCGACGGACGTAAACGCGGCGGTATTGACCACGATATCCGGCTGATAATGCCCGAACGAATGCCGTACAGAACGCTGATCGGCGATGTTCATCATCTGCTTTGTTAATGCAATGACCTCATATCCGGCTTGCTTCAGCTGGCGGCACAGCTCCAAGCCAAGCTGTCCGCCCGCACCGGTTACCAATACCTTTGTCAATCGGATCACCTTCTCATCGGTCATTGTCTGTATACCAGCGAATCGTGCGCGCAATGCCTTCTTCAAACGGCACTTCCTGCCGCCAGCCAAGCTCATTTTTCAGCTTTGACGCATTGATCGCGTAGCGCCGGTCATGCCCTTTTCGGTCTTCGACGTGAGCAAACAATTCCTCACAGCCCAAATGTTTCATGATGATACTCGCCAGCTCTTTATTCGTGCGTTCATTTCCGCCGCCGATATTATACACCTCACCGTCGGTTCCTTTTTCTAAAATCAGCTTGATGGCGCGGCAATGGTCCTCTGCAAAAAGCCAGTCTCTGATCTGAAGCCCGTCGCCGTAGAGCGGAACCGGCAAGCCTTGTTTTGCATGGCGGATAATCGTTGGGATCATTTTTTCACTATGCTGATATGGGCCGTAATTGTTGCTGCAGCGTGTAATAATAGCCGGCAGTTTGTGTGTTTTCACATACGATAGAACAAGAAGGTCAGAGCTCGCTTTGCTCGCGGAATAAGGGTTGTTAGGAGAAAGCGGCGTTGCTTCCGTAAATGCGGGATCATTCGCTTCTAAATCCCCGTACACCTCGTCTGTTGAAATATGAATCAGCTTTTTGGCTTTTCCTTGTAAGACTGCCTCAGCCAGACGGTATGTGCCCATGACATTCGTTGTGATAAACGGCTCCGCTTGGGAGATGCTTCTGTCTACATGCGATTCCGCGGCGAAATGAATCACGGCGTCATAGGTCTCGTCAAACGCCCGGTCGATATCCTCCTGAATGCTGATATCCCCTTTTACAAACCGAAACCGGCTGTTTTCCTTTAGTTTTTCGATTTCCTGCGGGTGGCTGGCATACGTTAATTTATCTAGAACGGTAATGCGCGCATCCGTTTCCTCCAGCATGAGCTTTGTAAACGTGAGCCCTATGAACCCGGCCCCGCCTGTAATGAAATATGATTTTGCCATAGCTATTCGTCCTGTCCTTTCTGTAAAGCCTGATGTACCAGCCGGGAGGCGAGATAAAGCGATTCGTGTGTTCCTGCATCGACCCACCAGCCCGATAACACATCATACGTAAGCTTGCTGTTTTCAATGTATAAATTATTTACATCAGTGATTTCCAGCTCGCCGCGCTTGGATGGTGATATTTGTTCAATATACGAAAACACCTCTGCATCATACATGTAAATACCGGTTACACAAAGGTTGGTCGGCGGATGTGCAGGTTTTTCAATAATGGATCGAATGTGTTTGTTTTTCTCATCAATCTCAGCAATCCCAAAACGTTCTGGATCACCCACTTCTTTCAGAAGCACTTTCGCCCCTTTTCCCTGCTGTTGAAATCGCTCCGTATAAGGCTTTAATGAATCTTCGAATATATTATCACCTAATAATAAAATGAAAGGCTCCTTTCCGGTAAAGCGTTTTGCATATGATAACCCATCTGAAATTCCCGATGCGGCGGGCTGCACTTGATAAGTGACGGAGACGCCAAGCTCCTCCCCGCTTCCCAGCAGCTTATAAAACTGCGGCATGTGCTCTTTTTGGCTGATGAGTAAAATCTCTTTAATTCCGGCTTCCTCAAGCTTCATTATCGACCAGTAAATCATCGGATAAGGGCCTACAGGAAGCAAATGCTTGTTGACGGCTTTGGTTAAGGGCATAAGGCGTGAGCCGTTTCCTCCGGCTAAAATGACACCTTTCACATTAACACTTCCTTACGTGCATTTTTATATCTTATCATCAAGCAAATCATAAAGAATGGCTGATACCCGTTTCATTCCTTTTCCATCTACGAGCGGCCTTCCTCCCTCGTGCAGAGAAAGACGGAGAGGATAGCTGCTGAATATTTGTGACATATGATAAGCAAGCTTTTCAACGGATATATTCTCTCCCAGGCCAAGATCAAGAACGGCACCATGTTCCGCAAATTTTGCAGCGGTTGCGGTTTGATGGGCAACCTGAGAAAGCACGAGGCACGGCACGCCGATACAGATCGCTTCATAAAGCGAGATGCCGCCGGCGACAATGGCTGCATCTGCTTGCTTCATAAACACAGCCATGTCATTTGTCTGCTCGATTAGTGCGTATTGGGGTTTGTTTTGAATCAATTTACGGACCGCCTCTTGATGCGGTGAAGCGCTGCCCATGATAAAAATCATTTTCTTGTCTTTCCTGTCCGGAAGCTGATCGGCCGCTGCTATCACTTTAAAAACAAGCTGCTTTGGATCGCTTCCTCCTAATGCAACAAGAATATTGCGGCAGTCTTCCTTAAGTGCGTAATCAGCTCTTGCGGCTTGAAAGGCAGGGTGGAGAATAAGATAATCCGGGCCTTCATAGACACGGGCGTTTCCCTGATCGTAAACCTTGCTTCTAACATCGCCGTAAATTCCGTTAATGACCGCATCACTTTGACCTATCGCTTTCTCATTTTTTTCTTCGAACAGAACGATTTTGGCATCTGTGCCTGCTTTTATTTTTGTTAATAAATCGACAGGTGCACCAAGGATATCGAATAAAAGCAGATCGAGCTTTTTATCGTTTATTTCCCGGAGAATACATTCATTTTGCTGAAGCCCCGGTTTTACGATGACCTGCCAGTACTCTTCTTGAAGAAATTGTTCAGACTCGTCATTTGTGTAAAACGTAATGGAACAGCGGTGTTTGAGTTCTTGCGCAAGCCTTTTCATTCGAACGACGTGCCCCATTCCTTTCTCGAACCCGCCGTCTGCGAATATCCCGATATGCATGCTACTCAACCTCTTTTTGCTTTGTCATACCGTTCATCGCCGCCAGATCAGGGTGCTGGTTCAGCAGGCTGATTAACTCTGCAGCCGAGACATCAGGGCGCTCGCCTGCTTTTTGATAGAGGGCTGAGACCAATTGATAGTCTTCCTCCGTATCGACGGTCAGCCGATATTGAGGAGCGCAGAGCTGTTCCGGAGCCTCTAAAAACTGCAAACGGTAAAGATGGGGATGTTTCCGGACATACAAGGTGACATGCTCTTGGTATTTATCCTCCAGCATTTTGATGCCGCTGATATCGAGCAAAAGCTTGGCGCTCACCGCTTCACCGCAAATGCCTAACGGCGTGTTCAGGATATACGTATAATCCGCACCTTGATCAAGATGAGCCGAAATCATCATATCGAGCAACTCTGGATCGACAAACGGATTATCCCCCGTTAAGCGGATGACGACTTCCGGTTTCGAAGCCTTTATGACTCGCGCAAATCTGTCGAGAACCCGTTCCTCACTGCCGCGGAAAACGCGAATGCCGTTCTTGATGCAGTGTGCCTCTAATACATCGTCGGCTTTTTTGTCAGATGTAGCGATGACAAGATTATCGCGCTCCTTTTGATAGAATGCGCTTTGCCGTACGCGCTGAACGAGAATATCGAGTAAATGCTCCGAACCAAGCGGACGCAGTACTTTTCCAGGAAGGCGTTCCGATCCCATTCTCGCCTGCACGATAAAAAGTATGTCATCCATGGGACGGGCTGTCCTTCGTTAAAATATCTTCCCACGTAATGCCTGTGTCTGCCGGGATGTCCCTTACCGCACGCACGCCGCCGGTCAATAGCTCAAAAAATCTCGGGTGCAGCCCCTGAGGCTTTTGTCCGGGGCGGAGCACGGCAATATTGTTTTCGCTGAAGGCATCCCCTTTTTGAATCGGAACCGTTGTGAAAATTCCCCTATATGCAAATTTTCTGATCTCACCCTCAATGGCAGTTGTTGTTTTGTATGAACTGCCCAGCAGCTTTTCAGAAACTGGCTTCCTGATGCCTAGTTTCAGCTCGGCTTCCGTTTCCCTGATGGCCTTGACCATTTCCTTTAATTCATCCGGATTTAATGCAAATGAATGATCAGCCCCCGGCAGGTTTTTATCGATAGTAAAATGCTTTTCTATCAGTCTGGCGCCGAGCCGGACCGCGGCACATGGCGCTTCTGTCGGGTGCTCGCTATGATCCGAAAAACCGATGGGCGCATCCGGAAAAGCGGCGGCAAGCATCGGGATCACACTGAGGTTGCTGTATTCAGGCGGTGCAGGGTATTTCGCCACACAATGCATAATGGCAATTTCGTGGTTGCCCTCTGCTCTGATGGTGCGCCAAGCCTCATGAATATCAGCAATTTCCGCTCCGGCTGTCGAAAAAATCATCGGCCTGTTCATGCGGGCGACGTACTTGAGCAGCGGGAGATGGTTAATTTCATAGGATGCGATTTTAAAAGCACTTGGAGAAGTGGAAAGCAGCAGATCAGCTGATCCTTCATCACACACCGTGCTTAAAAAAATCACCTGTTTCTTGCGACAGTAGTCCAAAAGCGGATCAATCCACTCCGCGGGCAATTCCATGGACTGAACGAGAGAAAAAATTGATACATCATTGCCCGCAGCCGTTTTGTATAATCCAGGATCTTTCTGATACATCTTATCAGCCTGGAACATTTGAAATTTAACGGCATCTGCACCCGCTTCCGCCGCGGCATCAATCAGTGCAAAGGCCTGATCCAATTTTCCGTCATGATTAATTCCTGCCTCGGCAATGATAAAAACGGGAGCACCTTTGCCGACAGTTTTGTTTGCGATCTGAAAACCCGCCATTATTTCGCCTCCTTGCCCGGCCAAATGTGGTAATAGTAATATGATTGAACAGCGGTGAAGCCCATTCTTTCATATAGGCGGATCGCTCTTACATTATGAAGCTGCGTCCCCGCTGTTACCGTTTTATGCTTCAGCGTCTCCGGTTGTTCTATGAGATGCGCCAATAAATGAAACGCGATACGCTTGCCTTCATACCCCGGCTTCACAGCCATCAAATCAAGCACATACTCATCACCTTTTGATAAACCTTGCAGGTAGCCGATTATTTCCCCATTATATTTAGCGGCAATATTGATATCCGCTCTCCCCATCAGATTGTTTCGTGTCCACTCTTGAAAGATTTTGTTCGCTGCCTCACGGCTGAGATAAGGATCGTGAAAATATCTGCTTTTCGTAAATGCGTCGCTGGCTAACTGGCAAATCTCTTCGGTGTCTCCAGGCTCAGGCTGAACCAGTTCAAAAAATGGCGGCGTTTTTTCATATATAGACGGGGTCTTCGCCAGTTTAAGCAAACTGCCGACAAAATAAGAGGACGGCTGCTGCTGAATGACATGTACTGCTCCGATATCCTCTGCCGGTACACGCACAAACACAAAATCCGTTTCATCCGTTTGCCGAACAGAATAAAAGGCCTGAAATAGCCGTTTCAGCTGTCCTGTGCTGTTAGCCGCGAGAAGCTTTACGTTCATGACTTTTTTCTGAAGCATTTTGCTTTCCCAAAGGGCGTCTTCATACAGCATCACGCCTTGAAGCTGGCTGTTTTCAAATAGGCCGAGCGAAAATTGATACGACCCGTCAAGTGTCATCTGTTTGCTTTGGAGAAATTCCATGATCGCCTCTTTGGAAACATTCTCTTTTATCGTATACACCTAACCAGCCCCTTTTGCGATGTCCCGCACGGCCTCTATCACGTCGTTGACATCTTCGTCAGACATTGATGGATACAGCGGGAGTGACAGGGTGCGTTTGTAATACTTCATGGCGAGCGGGTAGTCTGTTTCCTTAAATCCGAATTCCTTTTGATAATACGGATGAATATGCACTGGGATAAAATGAACACTGGTCCCGATATTGTATTCATCCTTTAGAGCCGTAATCATTTCATCCCGAGTGACGCCGGCCTGTTTTTCATCAACTTGCAGGACATATAAATGCCAGGCGTGCCGTCCTTCGTTGTGAACAAACGGCGTGATCAGCCCCGGGATTTGCTGAAAAGCGGCTTGATACTGACCTGCAATCTCTTCTCTCCGTTTTTGCATGTCATCCAGCCGTTTCAGCTGATGAAGCCCGAGCGCCGCCTGCAGATCAAACATGTTCATTTTGTAGCCGGGCGACTCGATCTCATAGTACCAGCTGCCATTTGAAGAATAACGGTTCCACGCGCCTTTGCTCATGCCGTGAAGGCTCAGAACCCTGATTTTGTCGGCAAGCTTCTCATCATCCGTCGTCAGCATGCCGCCTTCCCCTGTCGCCAGGTTTTTGGTCGCGTAGAAGCTGAATGCTGTCGCATCCCCGATGGAGCCGATCATTCTCTGCTTATAAGTGGTGTATACTGCGTGCGCCGCATCCTCGAGCACAAATAGACCGTGCGTTTGGGCAATGGCTAAAATTGCGTCCATGTCACAGGACTGCCCCCCAAAGTGGACGGGTACAACGGCTTTCGTCCGCGGTGTGACCGCCGTCTCAAGCTTTTTCGGATCAATGTTAAGCGTCTTTTCATCTATATCCGCAAACACCGGCGTTGCTCCGGTATGAATAATCGTATTGGCGGTTGAGCTGAACGTCAGTGGAGAGGTTATGACTTCATCACCCGGTCCGACCCCTTTTGCTTTTAAAGCCAAAAATAAAGCAGCGGTACATGAATTCAGCGCCACGGCGTGCTTAGCTCCGACAAACGCGGCAAACTCTTTTTCAAACTGCTGAACCTTCGGACCTTTGGAAAGCCATCCGGATTCAAGCGTTTCTGTGACCTCCTGAATTTCTTCCTTTCCGATCAGCGGCAAGGAATAAGGAAGAAAATGATTTCTCTTTTGCACCATTTCTTTGCGCTCCTATCGTTTTATTCAGAATGATCCCGCCTGTAATCAACTCCTGTTTTTGCTCTCAGTTCCGAAAACAAGGCGAGCGTCGACTCAGTAACCGGGTAATTGGAAGCCGTAAATGACAGACGCGCCGCTTCAGCCTTCTGATACATGGCGGGATTTTGAAGAACCTCAATCAGGGTGCGCGCTAATTCCTCCGGTTTTTCAAATATAAAATCGCCAAGAGACTCGTAATAAGGATACGTGCGGTTTCCGGTCGATTTCCCGATCAGTGCGGGCTTTTGAAACAGCATGGCCTCAAGGCCCACCGTTGAGGTTTGTGTCACAGCGGCGTCAGCATACGCCAGAATATCGTACAGATCCATCTCTTTTTTGATGACTCTGCATGCTTTATGTTTTTTTGCCGCCGCATGATACAGATCCAGCTTGTTTTTTCCGATTTCCCATGGGTGAGGTTTAATGATGATTTGCAGCTGTTTTTGCGTGGTAAGCTCCGCTAACACACTTGAATAAAATTCCTCGGAAAAGGGCTGTGTCGCGATCAAAATGATTTTTTTAGACGGGTGAAAGGCCAGCTTTCGATAAAATACTGACATGTCCATAGGTGTCCTGTTAAAAATTTCGTCAAAGCGGGGATGTCCCGTTATGAGAATCTGTTCTGGTTTGCAGCCTTTTTGCTGATACCAACCAGCTTCATATGCGCCAAAAACAGCCTGATAGGTTGTAAAAACGGGCAAGAAGGCTTCATCACCCATCAGCGCTCCATGCTGAAGGCAGACGCTCACGGCCCCTCTCCTTTCGCACATAAGAGCGAGCACCCTGCTGTAAATGTCTTCTGTCGTTCCTACAACAACGGCAGAAATGTTCTCTTTCTTGAATAAAGCATCTACTGTGTCAATGGCTTCCATGAACAAAGGAATATCCTTGAAAAGCCGTTCACGAAATGCTTGATCACCGAATGCCGGGTGGTCATCATAAGCCGAAAGAATCGAAAAAGCCTTTTCAAGATACGGCTTCGGATCGCCTTTTTCACATGAAGCAGCCACTTCAGGCTTGCTGATCACAGGCAAATCGCAATAATTCGGCATACTCCATTTTGCCAAAACAGCTGTTTTCTCAGGATCAAATTGGTAGTAATTAGCGTTTGCAAAACGAAGGTGATCAAAATGCAAGATCACTTTTCCCTTAACAGGCGCGTCATTTGTTTTGGCAATGCTCTGTTTTTTCTCTTCAAAAAACGTCTGAATCTGGCCTTCATCGATATGCTGATCCGCAGGCCCGAATAATTCCGGTTCTTCTTCCATCATCACTCTCAGCTCAGGGTTGATGTATTGGTAAAAATTACTGATAAGCCCGAGCGGAATCCCCTTGTAGCGAAGCCTGTCAAAAAGCTCCGCATACTTCCGGTACAACACCCAATAATTGCTTAAATAGGCCGACAAACTCTCACCCCATTCCAAGCTTTTTTAATGATTCACGCAGTTCGCGGCAGTTGCGCTGCGGAGGAAGATTCCGAACGAACTCGTTTTTTTCTGACTCAAACAGCTGAAAATGAATGGATTGGTCTGTAATATAGTTCAGATCAAGCTCCTCGGCCAGCGGGTAAAACGGATAAAAATGATTGACTCTCCAAAAGAACCGGGCATCACCGATCCGATAAAACGCCGGGCTTTCATCCCAATAAGAGCCAAACGACTCCTTCACCTTCTCAAGCACCGAATACCTGTGCATCACCGAGCAATGGTCAATTGCGCACGGAGCGTTCCACGTTACTTGACTGGCGGGCCTGACAGTTTCTTTTATAATGTCTCGATTCTGGTTTAAATGATAGGTTTTCGAGCTTGAGTAGATCACAGCCTTTTCCGGGTGATCATCGAGTTCACGCACCATCTTTAACAGCCGATCCGGCATATAGATGTTGTCATCCGTCGCATAGGTGATATATTCACCCTCTGCCATCTCAATCGCTTGATTGATCAGGGCCGCGTATCTCGTTTTTTCCGTTCTTTCCTTCACTCCAGATACATCGCTTTGATAGAAATGCACACGGTTATCATTCAAAAAGGGACGGATTTCATTCAGCGTCTCTTCATTTGAGTTGTCATCCATAATAAACAATTCAAAATCAGAAAAAGTTTGTGAGAGTATGCTTGAAATGGATTTTGCCACATAATCGCTTTTGTTATAGCTCGTCATAATCACTGAAACTTTCGGCAAATCCTACACCTCCTTCTTGAATTTTCACACCTGAAACTAACGTTATCTTATGTTGCTTAAGCGCAAGTTGCGCTAGGAATACAGACTAATATGCGAAAAGATTGTGTACGTCCATTGAAAAAACAGTGATCGCCCAGAGAAATCGGCACGCTCACTGTTCTTTTTTTCAGCATATTCCAAGCTTTGGCCTCATAAGGTGAAAGAGATAAAAATCGCACTAGCGACTAAGATCGTTTGTCATCGGAGGTGAGTCATCTCGGATCGTTTATTTATACATCCGGAACATGTTCTGAATGGTTTTCATAAAAAGGAGGAACGATATGAAACCGAAAAAAAATCAATATCAGCAAATGCAGGGATATGATATGCAGGGGTATTCGCCTCAATTCGGCCCAAATCCGTACCCGCAGCCGCAAGGGCAAGGCCCGCAAATGCAAGGCCCACAAATGCAGACTATGGGACAAATGCAGCAAATGCCCATGCAGCAGGGGCAGCAAGGCTTCGGATTCCCCACTCAGCAGCAAGGCCAGGGCGGCGGGTTTCAAATTCCATCGGGGCCGACGCCATCGGGCGGCCAAAACATTCCCGGCATGCTGCCTGTCGAGGAATCATATATCGAAAATATACTGCGACTGAACAGGGGAAAAACGGCTACCATCTATATGACATTTGAAAACAGCAAAGAGTGGGGATCAAAGATTTTTCGCGGCGTCATCGAGGCTGCGGGCCGGGATCACATTATTATCAGCGATCCAAAGACAGGAACCCGCTATCTTCTGCTGACGATCTATCTTGATTACGTTACCTTTGATGAAGAAATTGCATATACGTACCCATACTCGATGTCATCCTATTCGCCAAGATAGAGAAAAAAAGCCAATCACTCATAATCATGAGGATTGGCTTTTTTATTTATAGATATTTGACGGCTGCGACAACGATCATGATCCAAGAAATAATGAACGCCACACCGCCAAGCGGCGTGATTGCCCCGAGAATGGAAATTTGCGTCACACTGAGGATGTATAAGCTTCCGGAAAACAGCACAATCCCCGCAAACATCAGCCAGCCGGCTGTTGTGACGCTGCCGATGCCAGACAGTTTATCCGCAAGAAACGCGACAACAAAAAGCCCCAGCGCGTGATACATATGATACTGCACGCCTGTGTGCCACACCTGAAGATATTTATCAGGAATTTTCCCTTCTAATCCGTGTGCGCCAAATGCCCCGAGGCCCACGGCAAGCATGGCATTAATAGCGCCTAATATAATAAATACTTTCATCTATTCTCTCCCGCCTTTTCGTTAAACTCATATCAATTATCATATCGCACCTGTATGAAAATTCAATGTTTGTTCTCTGATGACACGAGATTGTCGGATTTTCTCCTGCGCCAAAGCTGAAACTGATCCATCGCTATTGCAGCAAGCGTTCCTAAGACAAGCCCGTTGCTTAACAGAGAAATAAACACCGGATGCATATCCTTTAATGCACTTTCTGGCACAAACATAATGCCGACACCTGTAAGCAGTGAAATGCCGATCACAGCCCGCACTCTTTTCAGCTCTGATTTCTCATAGGAATCAAATTCAGTAAACGCCAAACCAACCATTGCCGAGAACACAACAAAGTTTACCGCGAATCCAACGGGTGACGGCAGACTCGCAAACGCATTCATAAAAAACGGAATCACGCTGATGAAAACGACCAGCATACTGCCGAGAACAAACGGCTTTTTAGAAGGCATCTTTGTCGTTTCAATAAAACCCGCGGCTCCCGAAATCGGAACCGGTGCAATGGCTCCAGACAAACCGCTCAGCAAATGGCTGAATGCAGCCGCAAAACCGGCAGGGCGCTCATAACGCTTTCCATCTGTCTGTTTGCCGAATTTTTTCACCGCAATGTCCACAACCTTCATACTTGCCAGCATGTTAACGATCAGCAGGATCGTAATAAAAACCGAGGTGATGGCTAGGCCGCTGTTAAATAACGGAGCACCGAACGGAAACAGAGACGGCAGCTGAAACAGCCGATCCGGCATTTCGATCGGTTTCGCAACGCCCGCAGCCGCAAACAGCACCCATCCGCCGCAAAGGGCCAATAAAATAGAATATTGTTTTAAAAAAACGATATGAGAATTTGACATGATAAAAGCTGCGGCGACGACAACCAGCGCCAGGACAAATACAAGACCGTCCACGCTGTCTTTTAAATAGCCGATGCCGAGAAGCCCTTTTATTATCGGCTGGCTCAGCTGCATGACGAGCAGCAGCAAATAGACCCCTGTCACAACCGGAGTAAACAAGGCAGCAAGCCGATCAATGACCTTGAAGACACTTAACAAAAAGAAACATACAGCGCTTACAAGAAGCGCCCCCTGCAAGCCGCGCAATGTTTCGCCATATGTCGCAAACACCGTTCCGGTCAGGCCGCCGTAGATCGTGTACACTCCCCACCACAAGCCGGCAGGGCTTTCATTTATAGGCAGCCGGTGTCCTTTCAAACACTGAATAACTGCGGCAATTCCCAATACAAAAAAAGTGCTTTGAATCAGCCGTGCAGAATCTGAATGATCCAGATGAAACGACTGGGCAACCGCCACCGGAACAACAATCGCCGCGGCAATCATAAACGCTGTCCATTGCAGAGCGCCAAGAACCAATTTCACGTAAGCTCAACCTTTCTGATTAAAAATCAAATAAAGACTCTCCGTTTCCATCCTCTTCCTGCTTATCTTTTTCCTGCTTCCGATATTTGTTTAATCCCGCGCTGCCCATCATTTTTTCCATCAGCAGCTGGTCTGTCGAAGGCGGCGCCGAAGGACTTGCCGTGACACTCGGCTGAATGCGCGGCGTGCTCCCCGTCTCCGGCTGATCCAGCACGACGTCGCACAAAGAACGGACGACCGCCACGTGACGCTTCAGCTCCTCATCACCTTCAGCCGTCTTTGCTTTCTTCAATTCCTCTTCCATCTTCTGAATCAAAGCGGATATATGAATGTTCATAAAAAATCCTCCAAAAATAAAATGTAGTCTCCCTGCATTTTATCAAATTCCCGCCGCAAACGCAGACAAGAGTTTGTTATTTTTTCTGACAAGCGCCTCGCATTTGACAAGCAGAAGACAATTTTCACATAATGAATCACCATGACCCGCAGGAAGGAGAGAGAATATGAACAGCATCCCCTCTATTGTCAGCAGCCATCAAGCATTTTTCGCGGCAGGGCATACGAAATCAATTGACTCAAGACTGGACGTCTTAAAGAAACTGAAACACACCATCAAAGCGTATGAAGCAGACATCACAGCCGCTCTCTATCAGGATCTTCACAAATCTGAACAAGAAGCATACTCAACGGAAATCGGCATCGTTCTGGAGGAAATCAGCTTTGTGATGAAACGGCTGAAAAAATGGGCTAAGCCGAAAAGAGTCAAAACGCCATTGACCCATATCGGTTCCAAAAGTGTCATTATCCCCGAGCCGTATGGCACCGTCTTGGTGATTGCGCCATGGAACTATCCCTTGCAGCTGGCGCTTTCTCCATTGATCGGAGCCATTGCGGCCGGAAACACGGTCGTTCTCAAACCCTCAGAATATACGCCAGCTGTTTCGGCTGTTCTTTCCGATCTCATCGGCGACGTTTTTCCCGATCATTATGTCGCTTTGGCGGAAGGCGGGCCGGACATCAGCACAGCTTTATTACAGCAGCCGTTCGACTACATATTTTTTACGGGAAGCGTCGCCATAGGAAAAGTTGTCATGGAAGCGGCGGCCAAACAATTAATTCCTGTCACCTTAGAGCTCGGAGGCAAAAGCCCCTGCATCGTGCATAAGGATGCTGACATCAAGCTTGCCGCCAAACGCATCGTCTTCGGGAAATTTACGAATGCGGGCCAAACCTGCATCGCACCGGATTATTTGCTCGTTCACAAAGACATCAAAATAGCGCTTGCGGAAGAAATGAAGCGTGTCATTGGCGAGTTTTACGGACCGCAGCCCGAACTGAATCCGGCTTATGGCAAAATCGTCAGTGAACGCCACTATCAGCGGCTGCTGAGCTTTCTGAAAGACGGCGTCGCGCTAAGCGGCGGCCAAGCCGATCACAGGCACCACAAAATAGCGCCGACCATTCTCGATCAAGTCACAGATGATTCCCCTGTAATGCAAGAGGAAATTTTCGGACCCATTCTTCCGCTGTTTACATATCGCGGCATCGATGAAGTCATTGAGAAAATCAAGTCGCGTCCCAAGCCGCTCGCCCTGTATGTGTTTACGACAAACCAAACAATTGAACGAGAGGTATTAGAAAACCTGTCGTTTGGCGGCGGCTGTGTCAACGATACGTTAATGCATGCCGCGACACCGTATTTGCCATTTGGCGGCGTGGGAGAAAGCGGAATCGGCAGCTATCACGGATTTGACAGTTTTAATACATTTACGCGTAAAAAAAGCGTCGTCAAGCAAACGAACCGCTTCGACTTCGCTTTCCGTTATCCATCCTCCAAAAACGGCTTGCGTTTGATTCGAAAAATACTCAAATAAAAAAGCGCAGGCCATCTGCGCTTTTTATAAATCCTTTATACACCAATCAATCGGAGCCTCACCCATTTTCTCCAAGAAGGCATTTGCCCTTGAAAATGGCCTGCTGCCAAAAAATCCGTTTCTTGCTGAGAACGGGCTGGGATGCGTCGATTCAATAATAAAATGCTTGGACGTATCGATCCGTTCTTTTTTCATTTGGGCATGCCGGCCCCACAATATAAAGATGATCGGCCGCTCTCTTTCATTCAGCACGTCAATCATCCGGTCAGTCAGCCGCTCCCAGCCTTTTCCCTTATGGGAATTCGCCTGTCCGCGCCGCACCGTGAGCACGGTATTCAGCAAAAGAACCCCCTGCTTCGCCCAGCTGACGAGCGACCCGTGATTCGGTATGCTGCATCCGATATCATCCTGAAGCTCGAGAAAAATATTTTTTAATGAAGGCGGCTGCTTCACGCCCGGCTTTACGGAGAAGCTTAAGCCTTGAGCCTGTCCAGGCCCGTGATACGGATCTTGGCCGAGAATGACCACCTTGACATCATCGTACGGCGTATAGTGCAGCGCATTAAAGATATCGCGGCTGTCCGGATAGATCGTCTCCTCCATGTATTCCCGCTTCAGCATTTCTCTCAGCTCTTGATAATACGGTTTTTCAAACTCTTCCTTCAGCTGTTCCCACCAGCTGTCCTGTAAAAGCTGTTTCAAGATGCAAACCTCCTTACGAACGATGAAGTCTGGAATAGACAGGTTTGCCATCCCAAACAATCTCACTTTGTGCTTCCCGTCTCTTCATCTCAGGCTCTTCAAGCAGGACGGCAAAGTTTTTCGTCGGCAGTTCCCCTAGTCCGTGCTTCTCGCTTAAACGATCCAAATATTGCTTCCGCTTGGCGCCAAGGTCTGCGGACTGATTGTCTCCCGCGTCACTGAATGCATATATTACACTGGCACAAGGCACACGCTTGACCCAGTAATCCTTCGCTGCACGCAAGTAAAAATCCCAGTCCCAATAATTATGCACATCAGCATCGAAATACCCGATCTCATCGTGCAGGAAACGTCTGTACATGCTGCCCGACGGCACGTAGGTCGAGAACACTCTCATATCCTCATAATCAGCGGTATACGCAAATAACTTCCGCGAAATCGGATATCTTGTCCCTTCCCTCTCTTCAAACGACACAATTTCGGCATCAGAATGAACGAAATCTGCCGTTTCCATTTCCTTCGCCATTCTTTCCAGATGGCCCGGCGTGAAGAAATCATCATCATCACAAAGCATGATACAGTCGCCTGACACCTCTTTGACACCCGCATTTCTCGCGGCCACATGGCCTGAGTTCTTCTCTAAATCAATCACAACAATCGGCAGCTCCGGATACAGTGCTTTGGCCCGCTCAACCGATTCCCCGGCATCATTGACAATAATGACTTCATACGGCTTCATAGTCTGCTGCGAAATCGACTCCAGCAGCTCGCACAAAGCCGGAATCCGATTATAGGTCACAATTACGATAGAAATCTTCATGATGCTCTCCTTCTCATTTTCATAGTCATGTACTATTAAAACATATATTGGACGGGAGATCAGTGGGAAGATCCTACCGAACTGTGAAATGGAAACTACAGAAACAGCAATGTGACGCCTACCAGAAGCACCATAATCAGCATCAGATCTGCGCATACACGAACGACATCTTTCAGGCGGACGCCATTCGGCAGGACGAGATGCCACAGCTTCGATTGATAGACCGGCAGCAGCACCAATGCGTAAGAAAGGCACAAAAAAGTGAATGCCGGCGGAACAAAAGCACAGCCTGCATCGTCCCAATCCCTCACAATTTCAGAAACACTCGTTCCATCTGATAAGAACAAACCAATCAGCAAGGCCAGCAGAACAAAGGACCCCAATTGAACATCAAACAGACGCATGCGTTGGTGGCAAGCAAGCCTGAGTGCCCAAAACCAGCCTATAGAATAGAAGAATAATAGAAAAATGATTGCACCAGCAGTAAAAACAACATCTGGCAGCCTATCGAGCAAAAAAACAAGCGGTACGGACACAGCCATAACCAAAAGCATGGAGGCACCCACAAACAAAAATACAGCCACATGAATAACAAAGCCATATAAACAAGAGCCGAGTCTCATGACAATCCCCCTTATTACATAGAATTTCTATGTATATACCTAAAAAATCAGGCAAGCTGGCACCTGCCAAAATAACAGCCTATTCGTCCGCACGCCGGAAATAACAGCGTAGCACAAGCACACGCCCCTATAAACCAAGGTGTCAGCAAAGATTGAAACAGCGCAGCAGGAACGAGATCAAACAGAAAAACAAACATAAAAATAACGTTCGGCACCATGGAAATAAGAATCGTATGTAAAACAAGCCGTTCACCGCGTTGCCCGAACTCCCTGACGCCTTGGTACCCAATCAGCACCCAATAGAGAATATAAGCAGCTAAAATCAGCCACACAGAAACAGAAATGCCTTTCCACACTGCATGAACAAAGGGAGATTCTAACCATGCATGCAATACCGTAATGATAATACCTGCTGCAAATAAAGCACTATTGCAGAAAAGATGGAATAATAAAAACGTACGGGCGGATACAGGCTGTTCTTTCTGAAAGGAAGATACAATCTCATCCGGTGTGCCAAAATCCCGAAGCAAACATTCCATGGCTTCCGCCTCACTCTTTCCCTCTTGAATGAAGTGAAACAAGTGGTGTTCAATATGGTTTTCGATCTCTTCGATCATCGCTTCACAATCAGAAACCCCTTTAAGCCCGTTTTTCACTTTATATAAATAAGTCTCTTTATCCATTCTGTCCGCCCCGCTTCAGCATTCGGTCCATCATGGCTGAAAACATGCTCCATTCCTTTGTGCGCTCTGCCAGGATCTCTCTGCCGTCTTCTGTAATCCGATAATACTTACGATCCGGGCCTTTCTCCTGCTTCTCCCAATAGGAAGAAATATATCCTTGCCGTTCAAGTTTATGAAGGGAAGGATACAATGTTCCCTCTTTCATTTGCAGTTCATGATCGCTGCGGCTTCCCATCTCTTTTACAAGCTCATAGCCATACATCGGCCTCTCACTCAGGAGCGTTAATACCAATATCACAGTGCTGCCTTTAATCAGCTCACGATTTAACATGACAAAACCCCTACCTAGTTTTCTTATGTAGCATTTTACGAAATCACCCTGATACTGTCAATTGATTCCTATAAACCTTTCATATTGTGATAAGCAGAAAATCTAACTATAATGAGATATAAAACATTGATGGAGGTTCAACACATGTCTATGCATAAAGCACTCACGATTGCCGGCTCCGATTCCAGCGGCGGCGCGGGAATTCAAGCTGATTTAAAAACATTTCAAGAAAAAAACGTATACGGGATGACGGCCTTAACGGTGATCGTCGCGATGGACCCAAACAACAGCTGGGACCATCAAGTCTTTCCGATCGATCCTGACACGATTCGCGCCCAGCTCGCAACGATTGTAGACGGCATCGGTGTGGACGCCATGAAAACAGGAATGCTGCCAACCGTTGAAATTATTGAGCTTGCGGCGAAAACGATCAAGGAAAAACAACTGCAAAACGTCGTGATTGATCCGGTTATGGTTTGCAAAGGGGCAAATGAGGTCCTTTATCCAGAGCACGCGCAAGCCCTGCGTGAACAATTAGCACCGCTCGCTACCGTGATTACGCCAAATCTGTTCGAAGCCAGCCAGCTCAGCGGCATGGGCGAATTAAAAACGATTGAAGACATGAAAGAAGCGGCGAAAAAAATCCACGCCCTCGGTGCTCAATATGTTGTGATTACAGGCGGAGGCAAGCTGAAGCACGAAAAAGCTGTAGACGTTCTGTATGACGGAGAAACAGCGGAAGTCCTTGAAAGCGAAATGATTGATACGCCTTATACACATGGCGCCGGCTGTACGTTCTCCGCAGCGGTGACAGCAGAACTCGCAAAAGGTGCGGAAGTCAAAGAAGCGATTTACGCGGCGAAAGAATTTATTACAGCTGCGATTAAAGAATCCTTCCCGCTGAATCAGTATGTCGGACCTACGAAGCATTCTGCTTTGCGCCTGAATAAGCAATCATAAGCGTAACAGGCTGCCTTATAAAGAGGCAGCCTGTTTTTATGTTCAATCTTACATATTGGGACGCTCTGTCGCATTCCATTTCACATCTTCGTAACCGTCCGCCTCAAAAATGTCTATATCACAAGAGTCTTTGTGCGTTTCATCTGCCGCTTCCATACTTGAAAGTAGTCCTCTTTTGCAACAGAAAAAACTGCCGATCACATCGGCAGCCTGTTTATTTGGTTTTTAAATTGTTCGCAGATGACCTCAAAAATGTTTCTATCGACTGAACAAAAAGTGCATATTCCTTCATTTGTTCATATGCCCGTGAAAGGGTTTCTGCCGCTTCACTATGCGGCGATGTTCCCCTAAGCATTTTTTTCAGCTGAAGAAGCACATCCTTATATTCTTCCCGCTTATCCTCAACATGATCCGCAGCCTTTTCTAAACATTCCGGTGTTATCTTCTGTTCATGTATATTCAAGAAAACAACTCCTTTTACAGAAAAAAATAGTAGGTTATCGTTGAAGAATAGCACAGATGGCACAGATTTCACATAAGAAAATAGGAGGATTTTCTACATAAGTGTCCAAATTCCGACTTTCATTTCAGATTTTCCATTTGATCTCGCTGTCACTTCATCATTTCCCGGGAAAGGAAAATATCTCGCACTGAATACCTCTTCCCCATGATTGATAAAGACTTCCACAGATGACGCGTCGATAAACATGTGCACTGTGTGCAGATTGCTGATTCGGCAATGTCTCACTTCTGTTCTTGTACCGTCAAAGCTTGTGCGCGTTAGCGTGATAAGCCCTTCTTCCTTCTGGAAAGAGAATGTGGCAGTGGCTCGGATATCGATTTCAAAACCAGACTCCGTATTAATGTCTTCAATCAAAATCTCAGCTCTTTCAGGATTTTCGACTGGCAGCGTACCAGACGATCCATACATGTTGATTTGAACTTCCTGCCCATTTTTCCGCATCGCTTTCAGCTCGGGAAGCGGCTGCTGAATCAGCTTCTCCCCTGATAGCGTCAGCTGTCTCGGCAGCGTCATGCAGTGAATCCAGTGATAATCTTTCGTCGGATGATCCTTCTCATCCTGATCAGGTACAGCCATCCACGCAAACAGTATCCGGCGTCCCTGATCGTCTTCAAGTGTTTGCGGCGCGTAAAAATCAAAGCCTTGATCAAGCTCCGTAAACGCAGCATGCATCAGCCCCATTTTTTCATAATCGAGCCGGCCTACAAAATATCCAGATTGATACACATTTTGATAATGATAGCCATCAGCTTCAAGTCCTTGGGGCGAGACAATCAGCACTTCGGAGCCTTGAAGAGAAAACAGGTCAGGGCACTCCCACATATACCCGAAACCGTTCAGTCCGTTGAGGCCGGCACCTGTTATCGGGCCGAGAAACGCCCATTCTATCAGGTTATCGGAAGTAAACAAAACAGCTTGGCCTTTCATGTTCTCCGTTTGTGCACCGATCACCATATACCATTTTCCTTCATGCTCCCACACCTTCGGATCGCGAAAATGAGCTGTATAGCCTTCCGGAAGGCGGGCGACAACACCTTTTTTCTCAAAGGTCAGGCCATCATCCGATACAGCAAGGCACTGATACGTTTCCCGATTCCCATCCTGATCCCTGACATTTCCTGTGTAAAACAGATAGAGCCGGTCATCCTTGACAACAGCGCTGCCCGAGTAGCAGCCGTTTTTATCAAACCAATCACTCGGAGCCAGCGCAATCTCTTCCCGCTTCCAATTCACAAAATCGCGTGTCGTATAATGCCCCCAAAACTTTGCGCCGTGCCCCGTCTGAAACGGCTGCCACTGAAAAAACAAATGATAGACTCCTTTCCAATACACCACGCCATTTGGATCATTCAGCAAACCAACCGGAGGCATAATGTGAAAGTGCTGGCGGTGCGGATCGCTGGCAGCGATATGTTCTTTTTTCTCAACTTCTTCATAAGCCCGGCGACGCAGCTCCTGATCATGTGCTGTCATTTTTTTCTCTCCTCATCTTCATTAATTTTCATGACAAACGCCGCAATGAATGCTGATACTGCTGCAATAACCATTCCAATCATATAGTTTACTAGATTTCCAAAGCCAAACGGTGCTGCAATGGCGATCATCGGAATGCCTGTTAACCCGTAAGCGTTTGCAGCAACATGTGTAAATACGACATACGCGCCGCCCAACGCGCCCCCGATCATGGCGGCGATAAACGGCTTCCGGTATCGAAGGTTCACCCCGAAAATGACAGGCTCTGTAATGCCTAGAAAAGCGGAAAATGCCGCCGGAAGAGCGATTTCCTTCGTTTTTGCCTTTTTCGCTAAAAAGAAGACAGCAAGGCCGGCCCCGCCTTGGGCGACATTCGCCATAGACCAAATCGGCAATAAATAGTTCCTGCCAAGATCTGAAATGAGCCCCGCCTCAATCGCATGGAAGCTGTGATGAACACCTGTCAGGACGATCAGTGAATAGGTGCCTCCGAAAAGAAGGCCTGCGACAAAACCGGCATGATCATACACATATGTTAAAGCAACAGTAATACCGGAGCCAAGCGCTCTTCCTAGAGGACCGATGGCAATAAATGCGACAAACCCGGTGACAATGACAGTAACAAAAGGCGTAACAAGCAAATCGACCGCATGCGGAACCACTTTTCTTGTCCATTTCTCTACCTTGCTCATGACGTAAACTGCCAGCAGAACAGGGATGACAGTTCCCTGATATCCGAGAAGCGCGATATCAAACCCGAAAAGATGCATATAATCAGGTGATGCTTCCGCCAGACCCCATGGATTCAAAAGAGTGGGGTGTATCATGATTCCCCCGATGACCGCTCCTAAATACGGATTGCTTCCAAACTCTTTTGAAGCGCTGACCCCGATCAAAATCGGCAGGAAGATAAATGCCGCGCTTGAAAACATATCGAGGAGCTGCAGCAGCGCAGAGTCCTTACTCATCCAATGAAAGGCATTGATCATTCCCAATAACCCCATTAACAGGCCGCTGGCTACGATGGCTGGAATGATCGGAACAAAAATATTCGAAAGCGTTTTCGCAAATCTCGCCGCAGGGTTCAGTTTCTCTTTAGCAGCATCCTGGTGATTCACATGTTCTTCACGCTCTACATCGGCTTCCTTAGAAAAAGCGTCATACACTTTATTGACAAGGCCTGTTCCAAAAATAATCTGGTATTGGCCTGAACTGCTGAAAGCGCCTTTGACGCCTTCAAGCTCTTCCACTTGCGATTGGTCAATCTTTGATTCATCCCTGATCACCAAACGCAGTCTTGTCGCACAATGAGCCGCGCTGATAATGTTTTCTTGTCCCCCGAGAAGCTCAATGAGGCGTTTTGCAGTCTCTTTGTAATCCATCTTCTTCTCCCCCTTTTATAAACAAAAAAGACCTAAAATTCGCCAACGAATAAAGGACACAGCGATCCTTTTTCATTTACGCAAATTTTAGGTCTTGCCTGCTTTACCAGTCACAATCCCGCTTATTCAAATAAAGAATACGCTTTCATCATAATTGATGACAGCGTTTTCGTCAACTGTTTTTTTAGATAAAAAGTGATGTAAAACATTTAGACAAAAAGTCGTAAATATTAATTGTGAAATACTTCACAATATCGTGCTATACTATGCTCATCTATCAAAGAAAGCAGGAAAAGACAATGGAAACTCAAGCATTGCAAAAGGTTGAACAGTATGCTTTAAGAAAACAAAACATATTCGTTTCAAGCAAAATCCGTTATTTGCTCAGATCCATTTTGGCCAGCATGTTTATCGGTTTTGGCATTACAGCCGCAAGCAAAACAGGCAGCTATTTCTCTATTGCTGACTCACCGTTTGCCTTTCCGGCTGCCGCTGTGACATTTGGAGCTGCTATTGTATTAATTGCCTACGGAGGCGGGGATTTATTCACCGGCAACACCTTTTATTTTACTTATACCGCACTCCGGAAAAAAATCAGCTGGCGAGACACCCTGTACCTGTGGTTTTTCAGCTATACCGGCAATTTGATCGGAGCCGTTTTGTTTGCGATACTTATCAGCGCAACCGGGCTCTTCGAGGGGGCATCCCATTCCTTTTTGATTCATCTGGCAGAGCACAAGATGGAGCCGCCTGCCTCAGAGCTGTTTTTCCGAGGAATGCTGTGCAATTGGCTTGTATGTCTCGCTTTTTTCATTCCGATGTCTCTCAAAGGAGAAGGGGCAAAGCTGTTTGCCATGATGCTTTTCGTTTTCTGCTTTTTTATTTCCGGTTTTGAACACAGCATTGCCAATATGTGCACATTTGCGATCTCACTTTTGATCGATCACCCTGATACAGTCACACTGGCGGGAGCAGCCAGAAACTTAATTCCTGTTACACTCGGCAATCTGGCCGCAGGAATTGTGATGATGGGCTGGATCTATCACACGCTGAATGCCGATCAATAAAAAAACTTCCAGAGATCACTCCCTGCAAGTCAAAGCGGTTATTCCGAGAGATCTTGAAGACGCTGGACATGCAGCGTGATATAGCCGGCCTCGGACTCCGGCAAATGTAATTGATATTCATTTTTCAGAAACTCCGCCAGCTCCAGCGCACATTGATAGGCAAATGAATACTTTTTTTGGATGAAATAAAGCATCTCTTCGTCCATGGCATGAAACGCTTCATTTGATTCCAACCGGCTGACCGCGTATCGCAAATGCGTGACAAGGCGTTGATAGGAAATGCTGTTTTCATCCACCTTTCGATTAAAGTAGTTTTCTATTTTCTCTATCATTTCTTTTATCATCGTCGTATGCTTCAGCGCTGAATACATACTCTCTGCATCCATCTTTGCCGTATGGATGTGAAGGGCAATATAACCCGCTTCATCTTCAGGCAGAGACACGCCCAATGTCTCTTTTACATGTCCGATCGCCCACAGGCCGATCTCGTATTCTTTTTTATAGAGCGCCTTTATCTCATGCAATAATTTATTTTGCACAAGCAGCCCATTTTGAATCCTTTCGATCGCAAAGGACAAATGGTCAGAAAGCGCGATATGAACATGGTCGCTCAGCGGCGCCGCGAGCTCCCCTTCCGCATAGCTGATGATATCCTCAGCTATGTCAATATGCTCCTCAGGCAGTGTTTGCAGGATTTGTTTAAATTTTTCATTCTCGTCGTGCACGACAAAAATCTTTTCTACTTTATTCATAGGGATGAGATCATTTTTCTTTTTTTGAAAAGCGATGCCCGGACCCATGACGATTTTTTCCTGATCATCCTCTTTGATTAAAGCCGCATTGTTGTTTAATACCTTATAGATTTTCAAGAGGCTCTCTCTCCCGCCAATTAGCTTTTATGACTGGGATTTTACCTCCTTTTGACCGCCATGTAAAGCTGCGGGCCGGCCCTCTCCTGCTTTGGCGATTCCTTGAAGGCTTGCAGACATCTTCTTTTATAGAGAGCGGCGGCTTTCGCTTTCTGTTTTTCTTCGTCATTCACAGCCATCCGCCATTCATAAAACGAAACCAGTCCTGCGGCTTGCACCGCCGCTTTTCTTTGATATGTACGCTGAGCCGAATAAATAGCGGCAGCCGCATGTTTTCGGTCCGGCGCCACCCAGTTCATCAAAAAGACCATCCACACCCGTAAAGATACAAGCAAACGTTTCATAGAAAAACATCCCTCCGCTTCTTTTTGGCAGGCAGCCTTTTTAGCAGCCCGTTTTTTCAGCCGCAGCTCACAGGAAAAGACGGCCGATTTCTTTTCTCGCAAACTAGCAGCTCTAGCAAAACTCATGACTCTATGATAGACCGTGGTAAGAGAATTCTTTGTCACAATATGAGTGAAAAAACAAACTAGTTTTAAGAAGTTTTGTTGAAAGCTGAAAGAAATGAAATGAAAATTGGAGAACCGCTTTAAAAAGTTTATACACAAGTTATCCCAAAGATAAGAACAACTTAATCACAAGAGATATCCACATGTCCACAAACCCCATCTATATTTTGTATAAGAACATATATTCCCAACTATATATATACACAGCTTTATTCACTTATACACAGGGTTCTGTGTATAACTCCTTCCTTATACACAACCAAAATCCAATAAATGGTCTAAATGACACAAGGATTTTTTTGAATTTTCAAGAAATATATACTAGATATTTAACACTTTTTCTAAACACAAAGGGGGAAACACATTGAAAAACGGGATTATTCGTTTTCTGCTTCTAGGTTTGGTTTTATTCTTTACGTTATCCACAGGCATTACAGGTGTACAGGCAGCACCGGTTTCTTCAAAAGGATCGGCGGATCTGGAAAAGGCCGAGGTATTCGGTGATATTGACATGACAACAAGCAAACAAACAACGGTGATTGTGGAATTAAAAGAAAAATCCTTAGCAGAGGCGAAAGAAGCGGGAGTAAACCAAACGAAAAGCAAGCTCAAAAACGCCCGCTCAAAAGCAAAAAATAAAGCCGTGAAAGCGGTGAAAAACGGAAAAGTAAAACGAGAATATGAGCAGGTATTCTCCGGATTTTCTATGAAGCTTCCAGCTAATGAAATTCCAAAACTTCTAGCAGTAGATGACGTTAAAGCTGTGTACCCGAACGTCACTTACAAAACAGACAATATCAAGGAGAAAGACATCACCATCTCCGAGGACGCTGTCTCTCCGCAAATGGATGACAGCGCGCCATATATCGGAGCAAATGATGCATGGGATTTAGGCTACACAGGGAAAGGCGTCAAAGTGGCTGTTATTGATACAGGGGTTGAGTACAATCACCCTGATCTGAAGAAAAACTTCGGACAATATAAAGGATACGATTTTGTAGACAATGATTACGATCCGAAAGAAACACCGACAGGCGATCAGAGAGGCGGAGCCACTGACCACGGAACACACGTGGCCGGAACTGTCGCTGCAAACGGTACGATTAAAGGCGTAGCGCCTGATGCAACACTTCTCGCTTACCGAGTTCTCGGACCGGGAGGAAGCGGCACAACAGAAAACGTCATCGCCGGTGTAGAACGTGCAGTTCAGGACGGAGCAGATGTGATGAACCTGTCTCTCGGAAACTCGTTAAACAACCCGGATTGGGCGACGAGCACAGCGCTTGACTGGGCCATGTCAGAAGGCGTTGTCGCCGTTACATCAAATGGCAACAGCGGACCAAACGGCTGGACAGTGGGATCGCCAGGCACATCCAGAGAAGCGATTTCTGTCGGCGCAACGCAGCTCCCGCTCAATGAATACGCCGTCTCATTCGGCTCTTACTCTTCAGCAAAAGTCATGGGCTATGACAAAGAAGAGGACGTAAAGGCGCTTCACAATAAAGAGGTTGAGCTTGTCGACGCTGGCCTCGGCGAAGAAAAGGACTTTGAAGGAAAAGATCTGAAAGGCAAAGTGGCACTCGTCAAACGGGGCAGCATTGCTTTTGTGGATAAAGCAGATAACGCAAAAAAAGCAGGCGCCATCGGCATGGTTGTGTATAACAACCTGTCCGGAGAAGTTGAAGCCAATGTGCCAGGCATGTCAGTACCAACGATTAAGCTTTCATTAGAAGACGGCGAAAAACTCATCAGCGCCATGAAAGCAGGCGAGACAAAAGCAACATTCAAGTTGACGGTCTCAAAAGCGCTCGGTGAACAGGTTGCCGATTTCTCATCCCGCGGCCCTGTTATGGACACGTGGATGATTAAGCCGGATATTTCCGCGCCAGGCGTCAATATCGTCAGCACCATTCCGACACATGATTCTGACAATCCATATGGCTACGGGTCAAAACAAGGAACAAGCATGGCATCACCTCATATTGCCGGAGCGGTTGCCGTTATCAAACAAGCTAAACCGAAATGGAGCGTTGAACAGATCAAGGCTGCCATCATGAATACCGCCGTCACATTAAAGGATGGCGACGGAGAAGTATATCCGCATAACGCTCAAGGCGCAGGCAGCGCAAGAATTATGAACGCGATCAAAGCCGACTCGTTCGTCACACCGGGAAGCTACTCGTACGGCACATTTTTGAAGGAAAAAGGAACCGAAACGAAAAAAGAAACCTTTACAATTGAAAACCAATCTTCCATTAGAAAATCATACACGCTAGAATACTCATTTAACGGAAGCGGCATTTCCACATCCGGCACAAGCCGTGTTGTGATTCCGGCTCATAAAACCGGAAAAGCCACTGCAAAAGTAAAGGTCGACACAAAGAAAACAAAAGCAGGCACCTATGAAGGAACAGTCATCGTTAGAGAAGGCGGAAAAACCGTCGCCAAGGTTCCTACATTGCTGATCGTAAAAGAGCCGGATTATCCGAGGGTAACGTCTGTCTCAGTTAATGAGGGCTCTGAACAAGGCACCTATGAAATTGAAACCTACCTTCCTGCGGGAGCGGAAGAGCTAGCATTTCTCGTCTATGACAGCAACCTTGACTTTGCAGGCCAAGCAGGTATTTATAAACATCAAGATAAAGGCTATCAGTACTTCGACTGGGACGGCACGATCAATGGGGGCACAAAGCTCCCAGCCGGTGAATATTATATGCTCGCCTATGCAGCCAACAAAGGAAAATCAAGCCAAGTTCTGACCGAAGAGCCGTTTACTGTTGAATAAAAAGCAGCCCTGCCGAGAAACATCGGCGGGGCTTTTTTCATACAGGCTTTAGCGGCTTCATGCCTCAGCAAACGCCTCCTGTAAAAGGCGATAAGAATGAAGTTTATCCTCAAATCGGTTCGTAATGGTCACCGCCATGATTTCCTCTGTACCATAAGCCTTACTCAAGGACATCAGCTGTTCCTTGACCTGTTTTTTCGTACCGACAATCATTCGGTTTCTGTTATCAGCAATTCGTCTTTGTTCATAAGGAGAGTACGTATTTTGCCGGACAGCTTCATAATCAGGAACGCCTTCTAAAGGTATGCCCTGCTCACCCGCCAAGAGAGTAAAATCAAGCACTGCCCCCAGCTGCTCCGCTTTCTCTTCTGTATCCGCACATAGAACAAAAACAGCAACTGCCGCCCGAGGTGTTTCTCCTAACACAGACGGCTTAAATCGTCTCATATATTGTCTGACCGTATCCTCCCCGCCCTCGCCATTGATAAAATGGGCAAACATATAGCCGGCACCCGATTCAGCGGCGAGCAGCGCGCTTTCTCCAGATGAACCGAGCAGCCACACATCAGGCGCAGTTGAAATATGCGGCGCAGCCGTTAAATTAGGAAACCGGTGACTGTCATCCGCCAAATCATGCAAATACATCGTCAGCTCCTTGATTTGCTGCGGGTACTGATCGGCATTGCGTTTCCCGCCGTCATTCAGCGCCCAAGATGCAATCGGCATTCCTCCCGGCGCTCTGCCTAGGCCGAGATCAATTCTTCCCGGAGTCAAACCTTCCAGCACACGAAAATTCTCCGCTACTTTATAGGCACTGTAGTGCGGCAGCATGACACCTCCTGATCCCACCCTGATCCGGTTCGTTTTCGCCGCAATGTGGCTGATCAGCACCTCTGGACTGGACCCTGCCAGACGCTTTGAAAAGTGATGCTCTGAAACCCAAAATCTCTTATACCCAAGATCCTCAGCCGCCTGGGCAAGCTCAACAGTTTCCCGTAATGCCGTTTCTGCAGAGCTTCCCTCGGACACCGGAGATTGATCTAATATACTTAATGATAACATCCCTACCACCTCGTCCTCATCGTATCACTGATCCATTATTTTTTCTTCTAAGCCGCTCACACTGTTCATCAGTGTCCCCCGATCAATCGTCATTTATTTGGTCATCTTGTCTCTATTTGTCGGAATATGTTACACGTGAAACATAAAAACCTCTCCGCCAGCGGAGAGGTTTCACATTTAGTTCTTATTAAAGCCTTTTTCTTTCACATATTCATTTAAGTACGTACGCGGTTTCTGCTTCATAAAGTTCAGAATTTGATCAGACCACGTTTCCACTCGCTGACCGTTTGTTCTTTCTCTATAATAATCAGAAATGGTTTTGTCATATGCACTCATATGTTTACGAAAATCCTCTTCATTCACGTTATAGGTATTTTCATGATATACAGCCTGCTTCGGCAATCTCGGTTTTTTACCGGATAGGTTGGCAGGATGTCCTACAGCCAGGCCAAAAAGCGGGAGCACATGGTCAGGCGTTTGCAGCACCTCTGTCACCTTGTCCAGTTCATTCCGAATGCCTCCGATATAACATATGCCAAGCCCCATTGATTCTGCGGCGATGCTCATATTTTGAGCCGCAAGCGCAGCATCAATTAAACTGACCATAAACATTTCCGTATTTTCCAGCAGCTCAGAAATATGTTCGCCTTTTTCTTCAGCCAGTTTTTGATGTCGGTACAAGTCCGCACAAAAAACAAAAAAGTGCCCGTTATTTTCTACATAAGGCTGATTCCCCGCAAGCACAGACAGTTCACGCTTTTTCTCCGGATCGGAAACACCGATAATCGAATAAGCCTGCACATAGCTGGACGTAGGCGCAGCCTGCGCGCTTTTCACTAATGTATCAATTTCCTCAGCTGTCAGAAGCTGATCAGTAAAAGATCGGATCGACCGATGGTTTAAAATGGTTTCAATTGTGTTGTTCATCACAAGGACCTCCTTATCTGTTTATCATATCCCAAAAAAAGTGAAGTCAAAAGTGAAATGCTCTGAAACAAAAAAAGACAGCCCTTTAGAGGCTGTCTGCATTTTATGAATTAAACAAATAACTTCTGTATCTCGTCAACTGAACACTCGCATTATACACAATCCCGAAGCCGATCAGCGTGGAAAGTGTAGAGCTTCCCCCGTAGCTGACAAACAGCAGCGGAATCCCGGTAACAGGCATAATACCGATATTCATCCCAATATTCTGGAATGTGTGAATCACTATTAACGCCGTATAGCCAACGCAAAAGAAAGAAGCGAAACGGTTAAACGGATGTATTTTATCAATCAGAACGACAAGCCTATAGATTAAGAAGAAGAACATGATGACGACAAAGGCACAGCCTAAAAATCCAAAGGATTCACCTATTATAGAAAAAATGAAGTCAGTCGTACTTTCTGGAACATAAACCTTTAAATCAGAAATACCATTTCCTACAATGCCACCAGATCCTATGGCCATGATAGCTTGATCAACCTGCCAGCTGCTATTTGCATCTTCCTGCGTCTCACTTGAATCAGAAACCCAAGAAGTGACCCGCTTAATTTGATAATCCTGTATCCCAACTGATTTAGCAACGTCAGGAAAGTTAAGCATGACTAATAAAATGAGTGAAATAAATAGAATACCTGAACCGGCAATGATCGTGATCAACTTCCAATTTATCCCTGACATAAAAACCATTACAAGAACGATAAACATACATATTCCCGCCGTCCCAGCATCTTGCATCAGGATAAGACCAACAGGGATAACCGCTACACCCGCAATCTTTAATAAAAGGTGAATATCATCCCTAAGCGTCCGAACTCCTTTAGGGTTAGCTTTTCCGATGACTGACGCAATCATCATAATCAAACCAACCTTCATAAACTCTGACGGCTGTATAGTT
This sequence comes from Bacillus sp. XT-2, assembly GCF_025696525.1. NCBI lineage: Bacteria > Bacillati > Bacillota > Bacilli > Caryophanales > Bacillaceae > Bacillus > Bacillus sp. XT-2. The sequence continues at coordinate 266,171 of NZ_JAHVOC010000002.1, read as the reverse complement.
ATTCTTCCAATTCTAAACCAACTTTTTGCTCCTTTAATGACAGGTGCAATGGACTCAGGGCTGATTTTAAGAATAATCAAAGATAAAATACCAATGATAAAAATATATAAACTTAATTTTTCAAGCTGTTCTAAATCAAAGTACAGAAGAACTGTAATGGCAACAGCCCCCAAAAAATAAAACACAATTTGCTGTATCCAATCCGTATTCCCATACTGCCCAAACTGACCGGCAGCATAAATTGATACTACGCTTATGATAAAAAACACACCAAATATAAAAATCAAATCCCCCTGATAAAAGGGGCTTTGCTGTTTCTTATATCGACTCATTCTATCCCGCCTTACATTTTCATCGGAAAATCACTAATGTTTATTATACATGAACCACGTTCAAGATGACACGTGAAGCTCGTTTCCTTTTTTGTTTTTTGCGCGCATTAGCGGCGCTTTTTCAGCTACACGAAATATGACGTATCATAAACCGAAATGTTTCGATTGACACAAAACTTTTCATATGAAAAAAACCCTATTTCTCAAGGGTTATGAATGCAGCCTCTTATTAAATAAGTTGATTTGCTCAAAGATTTATTGAATGTTCCTATCGTACATCAAGTTCCCAGAAAACCAATGCCTAAGTAAACAAACTGTTCCATTCACGGTTTCCATACATTCTCCTAGCGGATTGGCGATAAAAAATAAGGCAATAGTGCCAGACCATTTCTGCAAATACCTGTATCAATTTCTGGAAAACATGGTATAATAATTGTAACAAAACGTTCACAAAACAACCACAAAACAGACACAATTCATTTCCTCTACTTCATTTTTGTAAACGCTGTCACAAAATGAAAGGAGACGGGTATGATGGACATGTTTTTTGCTTATTTATTGGTTGCCAGCGCTACTCCCCTCTTTATTTGGCTCGATAACAAAAAAGTCGCACTCTCTGCTATTCCGCCAATTATTTTAATGTGGGTATTCTTCTTCTTTTACGCAACAGAAAGCCTTTCTCCACTCGGACACACTCTCATGATTATCCTGTTTGCCGTCAACGTCATTGTCGCTCATATCGCGGCCTTTATCATTTATGGCCTTCCTTACCTTCGCAGAAAGCGAAGCAGCAGCTGAAACAGCAAAAAACCCTCTTCTGACGAAGAGGGTTTTTGCTTATTTGTTATGGCCTGAGTGCTCTGAGTGTTCAGCGCCTCCAGGAGGATTTCCGTCCATGTGGTCACCGTGATGATAGTGAGCCGCGAAAATCCAGATGGATCCAAGCACGATAACGATCGCGCCGAAGAATCCGAACAGCGTGTTTCCGACTTGGATACCGCCGTTTTCGCTCTCTGTCATGTGCATGAACATGAGAAGCTGGAGCGCCGCCTGAATGAAGGCGAAGCCGAAAATGATCCAAAGTTTTGCTGATGGACTCAATTCAGTATACACTGCAACCCATAGAGCCAGCAGGGTCAAAACAATAGACAGTGCAAAACCTACAATGTGCTTCCATGGAAAGTGACTGTGTTCAGCAGATTTGTTTGCCATTTTACAGACCCCCCAATCCCATGAGATAGACACCTGTAAAGATGAAAATCCATACAACATCTAAGAAGTGCCAGTACAAGCTTGAGATAAAGATTTTAGATGAAGTTTGCGGAGTTAAGCCGCGTTTCTTCAACTGAATCAGAATTCCTGTAATCCAGAAAATACCGATTGTTACGTGAGTTCCGTGAGTTCCAAGTAAAACAAAGAATCCAGACCAGAACGCACTTGTACCGAGAGATGCTCCTTCATGTACATAGTGGACAAACTCGTTGATCTCACAACCGACGAAGCCGGCGCCGAGAAGAAGAGTAATAATTGTCCAAATGACTACGCCTTTTAAACTTCCGCGGCGCATTTCATGAACAGCGATCCCGCAGGTAAAGCTGCTGATAAGCAGCAAGAACGTCATAATCATTACCAGATTCACTTCAAACAGTTCGTCCGGTAAGACACCTCCTGCTGTTCTGTTTTGAAGAACGAAGAAGGTTGCAAATAGTGTTGAGAACAACACAATTTCTGCCCCTAAAAAGATCCAAAACCCGAGAATATTAAGTCTGCCGGTTTCAGATTGATATTCCATAGGCGCGTTAGAATTGCCGTGTTCTGCATGTTCCATAACTCACGCCTCCTTATTCGGAAATCTTTCTTTCCGTCTCTTTTATTTCATCAACACTAACGTAGTAGCCATTGTCGTATTCGAATGAACGCAGAACCATGCAGAGCAGGACTCCGATCAATCCGACTACGCCCATCCAGTACCATTCAAAGACAAGTCCAAAGCCGGCGATACCGAAGGCAACAGACATAAAGAACGGTCTGCCTGAGTTGCTTGGCATATGGATTTTCTTGAATTTGCTTTCAGGGTATAATTCAGTTTTTTCTTCTTTCATATGCAGGAATGCATCTTGAGATTTGACTTCAGGAAGCACCGCAAAGTTGTAGTGCGGCGGAATCGCAGATGAAGTCGCCCAATCAAGCGTACGTCCCACACCCCATGAATCTCCGCTGATTTCACGAGTAGAGTAACGGAAGCTGTAGTAGATGTTATAGCAAAGGATTAAGAATCCTACACCCATCATGAAAGCTCCGACTGTTGAGATAAAGTTCAATGTTGTCCAGCCGTCATTCGGTCCGTATGTGTAAATACGGCGAGGCATGCCTTGAAGCCCCAAGAAATATTGCGGGAAGAAACAAATATTGAACCCGATCATAAAGATCCAGAAGAACCATTTTCCGATTTTTTCGTTAAGTTTGTGGCCGAACATTTTTGGATACCAGAAAATAAATCCTGCGAAACAAGCAAATACAGTACCCGCGATCAGCACGTAGTGGAAGTGAGATACCAGGAAGTACGTATTATGGTATTGATAATCCGCTGCTGCCATCGCAAGCATAACCCCTGTAACCCCGCCGATAACGAAGTTAGGAATGAACGCAAGCGCCCACAGCATAGGCGTTGTAAAGCTGATTCGGCCTTTATACATTGTAAAGAGCCAGTTAAAGATTTTAACCCCGGTCGGAATCGAGATTGCCATTGTCGTAATTGAGAAGAATGAGTTAACGGACGCACTGTTCCCCATTGTGAAGAAGTGGTGAGTCCAAACTAAGAAACTCAATACGGAGATGGCGATAATAGAACCGACCATCGCTTTGTAACCAAACAATTGTTTTCTTGCAAAGCTTGAGATAATTTCTGAGAAAATACCGAACGCCGGAAGAATAACGATATATACTTCAGGATGTCCCCAAATCCAGAACAGGTTGGCCCAAAGCATCGGCATACCGCCTGCTTCCAGTGTGAAAAAGTGAGCGCCGAACAAACGATCAAATGATAAGAGTGCTAAAGCTACTGTAAGCACAGGGAAAGCAAACACGATAATAACCATTGTGATCAGTGTTGTCCATGTGAACATTGGCATACGCATCAGTGTCATGCCTTTTGTTCTCATTTTTAAGATTGTGACCATAAAGTTGATCCCTGTCATCAGGGTACCGATCCCGGCAATCTGAAGTCCGAGGAGGTAGTAGTTCTCACCCGGTCCAGGGCTCATGTCGTTACTTGCAAGCGGCATATAACTTGTCCAGCCTGCGTTCGGAGAACCTCCGATAACGAAAGAAATATTGAAAAGCATAGCCCCTACGAAGAACGTCCAGAAGCTCAGGTTGTTCAAGTAAGGAAATGCAACGTCGCGAGCACCGATTTGAAGAGGTACAACAACGTTAATAAGACCGATTAAAAACGGCATCGCCATGAAGATAATCATGATCGTACCGTGAGTCGTAAAAATTTCATTATAGTGGTTTGAGTCTAAAAAACTGTTATTCGGAAGCGCTAGCTGGGCACGCATCATCAAACCGTCGACACCGCCGCGGAATAACATAATTACAGCAGAGATAATATACATGATTCCGAGTTTTTTGTGGTCAACAGTTGTTATCCATTCAGACCAGAGCCATTTCCATTTCTTGAAGTAGGTAAGTACAACAATGATGGCGATGGTAGATAGTGCAATGGAAACTTGTGCGCCCAGAATTAATGGGTCACCTGTTACAAAAAATTCATCCCATTTAAATTTCATGCGGGCTTCCTCCTTTCCTGATCAATATCATTCTTCTGTATCATTAGACTTCTTAAATTCATTTTCCTTTACGTTTTCAAACGGATCTGTTTTAGAGTGCGGTGAAACGGCTTGATAGCCAAGGCGTTTGCGGGCCTCCATCGCGTATTCTGCGTCTTGTCCGTGATCAACGTATTTTAAGTGAGTAGAAGAGAACGTTAATTCGTCCACATTTTCAGGAAGCATCAATTGATCATACTTCTCTTTTGTCAGCTTAGGAGCCTCATTTTGAGTCTTTTTCACCCAGCTGTTAAAGTCTTTTTCTGTTACAGCATTCACATCAAACTCTTGGTCGGCAAAATGTTCACCTGTGAAGTTCGCGTTGCGGCCCTCATAAGTTCCCACTTCATCAGCCTGTAAGTATTGATCCATCAGCATTCCTGCCATCGCGTATTTTTGTCCTCCAAGCTGAGGAATCCATAGCGATGCCATTGAATCTGCAGATGAGATTTTAAACAAGATCGGGCGGTCGACAGGAATGTTTAAGTAGTTGACCGTTTCAATATCCTGTTCAGGGTAGCTGAATACCCATTTCCAGTCTACCGAAGTAGCGTAAACAACAAGAGGCTCTTTATCCTTTGTTGCTTCAGGAGCTTTTTCTAACGAATATATCGTCTGTACGGTTGGCACAGAAAGTGCGATGACGATTAAAATTGGGATCACTGTCCAGACTACTTCTAAGAACGTGTTACCGTGAATTTCTGGGTTATAAGATCCATTATCTTTGCCTTTACGGTCGCGGTATTTTACTAAAATAATGGTAAATAGAACAAAGACGACCCCGACAATAAACAGCATAAATCCGATAGATAACAGGATTAAATCACTTTGCTGATCAGCCACAGGCCCTTTCGGATCTAGTACTGAGGCATTGCTGCATCCCCCAAGGACGAAAACCACAGTTAACAGCGCTAATACAAGTAACGGTTTTATTGCTCTGAACAAGAAGATCACCATCCTTCCTATTGATGTAATAAATCTGAAGTGCATACTTCCTCAAAATCTTTTCTCTACTTTGTTATGCTATCAAAAACTTCACTTATTAGCTTTATTTTTTTATAAACTTCAGCCCATTTTCGCTTAAATGTCATAAAATCGACAAAAATTGCTCCAACTTTATTCATATCTATCGCTTAAGATGAAAAGTTTCTAGTTATTTCCGCATATAAGTAAAGAAAGATGATGAAGAACTAATTCTACTGACAAATAAAGGTTTACCACAATAAAAAACCAAGGTCAATCAAAAATTTCATTTTGTTAAACATTCTACAAGGGAATTAATTTTTCCTTGCCTAGCACCTTTTCACACGATTACCATTTTAACGCAACCAATATTGAAAGAAAAGGCTCAATAGAGCGGCGATATGCTCTGAACTGATCCCGCTTTTTTATTAGCACATTCAATTGTTTATCTTATACAAAAAGGAGGAATGATATAAGCAAATAAATTTAAAATAGGATGTGTTGCATGATGAGTTTCATAATTTCACTTATCGTCGCTATTATTATCGGATGGGTTGGCAGCCTGTTTGTAAAAGGAGATATGCCCGGAGGAATTATCGGGTCGATGATCGCAGGTCTTATCGGTGCCTGGATCGGCCACGGGCTGCTTGGAACATGGGGACCGCACCTTGCCGGATTTGCCATTATCCCGGCGATTATCGGTTCAGCCATTGTTGTATTTCTAGTAAGCCTCTTAGCAAGAAAAAGAGGATAAGAGCGACAGAGCCCAAAGCGTCACGTTTTGGGCTCTTTTTTCAATAGTAAAAAGCCTCTCCCTTAACGGTTGAGGCTTTTTACTTGTTTGACGCCTAAACAATGGATAAACCTGTTGAAGGCCTGTTTTCCTTCAGGTGTCTGTTTAAATACGCCGGCATGTTCAAGAATGCGTGCGAATACATGGCCAAGCTCTTCTTTTATAACCTGTTCCGCATTCCCTTTTGTTATGGTTCTTCTTTCCATCAGACGAAGAGCCCAATCCTTATGTTTAGCCGTCAGCTCATTTTCTTCTAATGCTGTTTTCGGATCAGCAGAGCACAGGGACGCTGCCGTTGCTTTCATTTCTTCCTGTAAACGGCCCGGCAAAATCGCTAAGCCCATAACCTCAATCAGGCCGATATTTTCTTTTTTAATATGATGAACCTCCTGATGAGGATGGAAGATTCCTAATGGATGCTCCTCATCCGTCCGATTGTTTCTCAGCACGATGTCGAGTTCATATGAGCCTCCCCTGCGTCTTGCAATCGGTGTGACCGTATTATGTGGCGTATCACCTGTGAAGGCGGCTATGCCGGCTTTTTCATCTGAATATTGCTGCCATGCACGGAATATATGGTCCGCTGCGTCAGCGACAATATGCGGATCGTCTCCCTGAAGCCTGAGCACAGACATCGGCCATTTCACTAAGCCCAGTGACACGCCGGGATAACTGTTTAATTCATATCTGTCCGTCATTTCGGCACGCGCCATCGGAAAATCGTGCGCCCCGCCTTGAAAATGGTCGTGGCTTAGAATGCTGCCTCCGACAATCGGCAGGTCTGCGTTTGATCCAATAAAATAATGCGGATATTGCCCGAGGAATGAAAGCAGTCTTTCAAACGTCTTTTTGCTGATCTCCATCGGTTCATGCTCACCCTTTAAAACGATGCAATGCTCCGGATAATACACGTATGGAGAGAACTGCAAATACCATTGCTCGTCTCTGAGAATAACAGGAATAATTCTGTGATTCTGCCGGGCCGGATGGTTCACACTTCCCTCAAAGCCGACATTTTCCTTACAAAGCACACACGGCGGATAATTCGTCTGCGTCTGTTCTTTGGCAGCCGCAATCGCCTTCGGGTCCTTTTCGGGCTTTGACAGGTTAATTGTCATTTCCAGCTCGCCATATTCGGTCGGCACCGTCCAATGAACGTTTTTGGCGATTCTGTCAGACCTGATATAATAGACATCCTCTGCATACTGATAAAACTCTTTTGTCGCCTGTTTCGGTCCGTATAACGCCTTTGTCTCTTCAAACTTGCGGATGACCTCAGACGGAGGCGGGACAAAACAGCCCATCAGCTTTGCACTGAGCAAATCTCGATAGGTGTCTGTATTTGCTTCTATACGGCCGGTTTCTGCCGCCCACTTGTAAATGGGAGAAAGCAAGTCAGGAAGACGCTGGCTCTGCTTAATGAGTGTGCTTGAGACCGGCTGGGGATGTTTGATGTCCAGCGCTTCATAAAGTCGGTTTCTCGTGTATTCCTGATCCCAAATCGATATCAGTTTTCGTTCCAGCCCATACTCGATCAGCTGTTCCAGATGTTCAAAAATGCTCATGTGTCACTCCCCCTTTAGTTCTCTCGCTCCTTCACCAATATCAGCGACATAAAAATCCGCTCTGAGTCCTGTTTTTTCTTGATATTTGTCTCCAACCTTTTGGATAAAGTCATCAACAAAATCATCCTTTACAATACTGATCGTGCAGCCGCCGAAACCCGCTCCCGTCATTCTTGAGCCGATCACTCCTTCTTGCTCCCACGCTGCAAATACGAGCTCATCGAGTTCCGGGCATGTCACCTCGTAATCATCCTTCAATGAAAGGTGGGATTCCTTCATTAACCGCCCGATTTCCTGAATATTGTTTTCTTTAAACATGTCGGCGGTCTTGATGGCGCGGTGGTTTTCATATACGGCGTGCTTTGCGCGGCGTCTGTTCGTTTCATTTTGGATCAGGCCAGAGTGGGCGTCGAAGTCAGAAGGCTTGATGTCGCCAAGTGATGTAATGTCGAGCTCCTTTTGCAGATCCAGCAACGCGTCACTGCACTCTTGGCGTCTCGCATTATAGCTTGAGTCCGCCAATGTCCTTTTTTTGTTCGTGTTCGCAATAACCAGCGCAAGCCCGGAGACATCGAGTTTGCTATATTCATAGTCCAGCGTATCGCAGTTCAGAAGCATCGCATGATGTTCTTTCCCCATTCCGATTGCGAATTGATCCATAATTCCGCAATTGACACCGATAAATGTGTTTTCCGCATGCTGCGCCATTTTGACAAGCTCCAGCGCATCGAGTTGAGGATGAAAATAGCTTTGGAGCACGACCGCCATCAGCAGCTCAATGGAAGCGGAAGATGAAAGCCCTGCCCCGTTTGGAATATTCCCTGAAAACACGATGTCAAAGCCATGCGGAATCGAATAACCCCTTTGCTGAAATTCATATATGACGCCTTTCGGATAATTGGCCCAGTCATCTTCTTTTTGATAACGGATGCCGTCAAGATTGCATTCCTTTATGCCGGCTTCCTGAAAGTTGTCCGAATACAATCTGACCAGCCCGTCTTTTCTTTCTGCAACAGCAGCATATGTACCCATGGTCAGCGCGCACGGAAACACGTGCCCGCCGTTATAATCCGTATGTTCTCCAATCAGATTCACTCTTCCCGGTGCGAAAAAAAACCGTAATCCCTCTTTCTCTCCGAATACACTTGCAAATATCCCCTTCAACTCTTCCCGCATGTGCATCACCTTTCATGGTTTTTATTTTTTGTTTCCCGGCCTTTCTGTAACGAAAACGGAAGATCATATGCTGCCGCCCTTGTCATACCCCTTCTTCTTTTGTCTTTTTAAAGACGAGCCATTTGCTTGCGACATAGTTGACGACAACAATCACCGCATTGTCGAGTATTTTGGCCAGCGTTTCATTTGTATGGAACTGTCCGACAAGGATGATCATCATGCCAAGGTCTATGCCGAGAGACAGCACCCGAACGCTGAAAAAGGCAGTGAGCTCTTTAAGCAGGCTTTGCAGGTCATCTGTCTTCTGCTGAAACACATATACTTTATTTGTGATGTAAGCAAACAGAACAGACAAAATCCAAGCGGCTACTGTAGCAGCTTTATAATCCACATTCATGATCTCTACCAATATATAAAAGCTGGCGATATTCACGATTGTCGTGAAAACCCCCATAATGATATACATAATCATTTCTCTATACTTCACTGATGTTCCTCGCTTTCTGAAAAACTTTTCAAATTTCTTAGCTTTGCGTATTCGCGGTTAAAAGTAACAAAAACGGAAAGCGCGTCAAAAAAGCTGCGGAATGTGGCCGGATGGCCCAATACACGCGATTGTTTGATGATTCCGTCAAGCACCGCACATATTATTTTAGCCGTATATACAGGATCAATACTGTCGTCAACCAGCTTTCTCTCCTTCAGCCAATGAATATATGAAGTATTTTCTTCCACCCACAATTCGTATAGCCCTACATAAGCCTTGCATTTTTGGACAGCTTTAAAGGTCGGCATATTCATTGCAAACGAGGTGATGTCCCATGATGGTTTATTTTTGTAGTAAGAAAACAGCAGCTCTGCGGCATGTTTTGCAGCCTCATGCAGCGTCAGCGGTTTCGCAGATGTCCGCTCGATTTCATCCAGGTAGCCGATGATAATCTGTTTTTTCATTTGATGATTTTCGAAGATATGCTGCAGGAAGTCTTCCATGTTGTCAAAATGAACATAAAATGCGCCTTTACTGTACCCGGCAGCTCTGCTGATTTCTTCCACAGACACAGGGTCATACGCTCGGTCAATCAATAGATTCAAGCCAGCCTCTATAAATTTTTCAAATGTTTGCTCTCTTTTAATTTGAAATTTGTTTTTTTTCATATTTTTCTCCAGCCGGTATGATTACCCTTATCTTACACCGGATCAATCTTTTGCGGTATTTATTTCTTTCCAGAGGTATGCTATTCGGTTGTTAAGGGGTCATATTTAATAGGCAATAGGATTTATTTTCATTTACATACTATCCAGTCAGTATTTAATTGTTTATTATTATAAATAAGGTCCATTGGTTATATTAGTCATTTTTTTAGGGAATAGGTAGGTGATTTTTCCTTCAGTTTGTGAACACCGAGCAACTATGTGTGAAATTTGTTGTACTCGCCTCATCATCGCACCGGCTTGCCTTTTATTGCCAGGATGTTGCAGGAAAACATTTTATACAATTGGAGGTTACTATGAAAACTCAAGTTAAAAAAGATTTGGACAAAGATTGGCATATGTTGATTCAAGAAGCTAGATCCATTGGGTTAGGCATTCATGATGTGAGGCAGTTTTTAGAATCTGAAACAGCGATGAGGAAAACCAATCACAAAAAAACCGTCCGCCAAGACTAATCCGGACAGGCGGATCTTTTACCTCTGGCTTTTCTATCATCTGATCTGAGTTTTCACCATTTCCTCTATTCGATAGCTTATATACTGCGCCGATTTTGAGGACAAACGGTGTTTCAGCCTAAAATATGACAGACAGCTGGTGATGCGGTCACCTCTTGGCACATGCATTGTCATAAAGAGGTGATGCGAACATGAAACCGGACTTTAGAAAAAGAGCAGCTTTGCAAGGCTGCATTTGGTGAGGTTTTGAAAGCAAACTTGTTAATATACAGCAGCTGGAAAACCTTCGCCCGTTTTATACCCCCGCGTTCTTATCTTCACGTTTCCTGCTTTTTTCGTCCACTTTATGATCCTGAAGAATAAATCAGACTTTCTGTACATACCTATTGGTGTACCTTTATGCTTATTTTTCAGCAGAATAAAAGGAGGAAAGCCATGTACAGATCGCAAGCTGATTACCAAAAGATTGCTGGGTCTCCATCTTTTCAAGCCTTTTTGAAGCAGAAACGGGCCTTTATTGTTCCAACTGCGATTTTCTTTTTTGTCTTTTATTTTTCACTCCCTGTTTTAACGTCTTATTTCACCTTTTTGAATACTCCGGCAGTTGGTGCTGTTTCATGGGCTTGGCTGTTTGCTATCGCTCAATTCGCTATGACGTGGACACTCTGTACGGTGTATTCCCGAAAGGCAGCTCGTTACGACCAATTTGTAAACGCTTTAAAAGAAGAGCTGAAGGGTGAACAGACATGAACCTGACAGCGTTTCTGTTATTTGTAGCGATTGTCGGACTGACGCTTGTGATTACGTATTTTGCAGCGAAACAAACGAAAACGACGAGTGAGTTTTATACGGCCGACGGCGGGCTCACCGGTGTTCAGAATGGACTGGCAATTGCCGGCGACTACATGTCTGCCGCGTCGTTCCTCGGCATTGCCGGAATGATTGCGTTATATGGGTTCGACGGATTTTTTTACAGCATCGGTTTTCTTGTCGCTTATCTCGTTGTCCTCTATATCGTGGCGGAGCCGCTTCGGAATCTCGGAAAGTATACGATGGCGGACATGATTGCGGCGCGTTTTAAAGAAAAGAAGATCCGCGGTGTCGCCGCTCTCAATACCATCGCCATCTCTACCTTTTATATGATCGCTCAGCTCGTGGGGGCAGGGGCGCTGATTAAACTGCTGCTTGGGCTCGATTATACCGCGGCCGTTCTGATTGTCGGAGTGCTCATGACCATTTATGTCGTGTTCGGCGGAATGATCGCGACGAGCTGGGTTCAGATTATCAAAGCCGTTTTGCTGATGGCCGGCACCCTCGTCATCTCCATCATCGTTTTTTCTAAATTTGGTTTTAACCTTAATACAATGTTTGAGCAAATGAAAACCGCTACCCCGCTTGGCGCTGATTTTTTAAATCCAGGGAACAAATACAAGGTCCCGCTTGAAACCCTGTCGCTGAATTTGGCACTTGTGCTGGGGACCGCCGGCCTTCCGCATATCTTAATTCGCTTTTATACAGTTAAGGATGCCAAAACTGCCCGGGCATCAGTCGTTTCAGCAACGTGGATCATCGGTGTGTTTTACATTATGACGGTATTTCTCGGATTTGGCGCAGCCGCGTTTGTCGGTTTTGACTCGATTACAGCGGCCGATCCAGCAGGAAACATGGCGGCGCCGCTTCTGGCAAAAGCACTCGGGGGAGATTTCCTGTTCGCGTTTGTATCAGCCATCGCCTTTGCCACGATTTTGGCAGTGGTGACAGGCTTGGTGCTGTCTGCCGCTTCAGCGTTTGCCCATGATATCTACAGCCAGATTATCAGAAAAGGAGAAGCAACTGAGAAAGAACAGATGAAAGCGGCCAGATGGGCATCTGTCGCCGTGTCAGTGCTGTCTATCATTCTTGCGATTTTTGCTCAATCCTTAAATGTCGCCTTTCTTGTCGCATTGGCATTTGCCGTTGCCGCCAGCGCAAACCTTCCGCTGATTGTGTTTACTGTGTTTTGGAAAAGATTCAATGCCTCAGGCGCATTATGGGGCAGCGTGACTGGGCTGATTAGTGCTCTTGTCCTCGTGTCGATGAGCCCGAGTGTATGGGACCCGGCCGGAGGTGCTATTTTTGTAGGCGAGCCGCTCATCCCGTTGTCTAATCCGGGCATCATTTCGATTCCGCTCGGTTTCCTCGGTGCGTGGCTTGGAACGCTTCTGTCTTCTGATAAAACGGCTAATGAAGATACATTTGCGGAAATTCAGGTGAAGGCGCATACGGGAATTCATATGGATCAAGATTAAAAAAGACTCTCTAAACAGATTTTTGTTTAGAGAGCTTTCTTAGGTTACGTTTTCTGTTGTTCCTGAGAAATCGCGTTTTCAAATACTTCCTTGCCGGCTGCTCCCGGAATCACGGTGTCGCCGATGACAAAGGTTGGTACGGCTGTAATGTCAGCTTCTTCATAGGCGTGCTTCAGAGCTTGCCGCTGCACGTCGTGATATGTTCTTCCTTCCAGCGCAGCTTTGAATAATGCTCCGTCTAAGCCAACTTCCTCCGCCAGCTTCGTCAAGATATCAATCTCCCCGATGTTTTGGCCCTCTTGGAAAAATGCTGCAAATACACGGGTATTGTACTCATGTCCTTTGTTGTATTTTTTGGCAAAGTGAAAGCCTTCAAAAGCCAAGTCTGTATATGGGTGAGGCGAGACGTTTGGAAATTTGATATCGACTCCCAATTTCTCCGCCATCGGTCTGATCGAGGTTTGCCACATATACTTCTTGGAAGGGTCGTTTACAGGATCAAGCTGCGGTGAAGGACTTGGACGCAATTCAAACGGCATCCACTCGACTTCAACATCCTTTCCTTTTATCGCCTCTTCAAAAGCGGCTTTTCCAATGAAACAAAATGGGCACACGTAATCTGAATAAACTTTTATCTGTACTGTCATGATTGTCTCCTTTCGTATAGGTTGATTTTAAACTGTAACAATAAAAGTTACAACTGTTTTTTAAAAAAGAAGCCCGCATGGCTTCTTTTTATGATTCAAGCAACCGCTGGGCGATATATTCTCCTTTTTTACACCCGCCGGGAATTGCATATAAAGCAGAACCAATCGTTTGCGTATATTCATTTAACGCATCCTTTGCCGAAAGTGCCTTCAGCATGGGAATGAGCTGATTGTCGGGATTTTTTTGAAAGCTGATAAACAGGAGACCTGCATCCATATAACCGGTTTTGGAGTCAATGCCTTCCGTGTAAGAAAAGGCTCTTCGCAAAATTTGTTTCCCTGTAGATTTTGCAAGGCTGACGTGCGAATTTGACGGGATTTGATTCAGCTTGACGGGGTCTGTTTCCTTTTTTTGGCCAAAAGGCGCCCCGGAGCTTTTTCTGCGGCCGAAAGTATCCTCTTGATCCTTCAGGGAAGAGCGGTCCCAAATTTCAAGGAACATTTTGATTTTCCGAAAAGCCATATAAGTTCCGCCTGTCATCCAGTCAGGCTCGCCAGACTGAATCCACACGATCGAGTTCATCAAGGTGTCATCCTTGGTGCTTTGGTTGCCTGTTCCATCTTTAAACCCAAATAGATTGCGCGGCGTTTCTCCATTTTTGCCTCCGCTTAAAAAGCCTTTGTTTATAAAGCGGACTTCACAGGTGCCCACCGCTTGATTCAGCAGGTTTCGCAGCGCGTGAAACGCCACTTGTTCATCATCTGCGCATACTTGGATGCAGATGTCTCCGCTTCCCTGCTTCGCATCGAGATTGTCATTCGGCATCGCCGGAAGGGCAGCAAGGTGTTTCGGTTTCTTGCTTTTCAGTCCGAAACGGTCCTTCCCATCTTTTTCGAAAAAGTCAGGCCCGAAGCCAAATGTAACCGTTAAGTTGGAAGGCGGTAAATCAGCCGATTCACCTGTATCCTGCGGCGGCAGGTATTGATTTTTCTGTTCGCTCGACATTTTTTTGCCTGACGTCAGCATGTGTGTCAGGCTGGTCCAGTTTCTGAATAACGTGATGATATCGCTTTTCTCCTTCGCCGTCACATCAAGCGCGGCAAAATACACGTACGTCTGATGGGCAGTGGTGATTCCGGCCTGATGCTTTCCGTAAAATGGCACAATCTGGTCATCCTCTTTTTCGTCCTTCTTCGATGACTTAGCCGCGGTCTGAACAAGCGGAGCGAGACCGCCGAGGCCGCTGGCGCCAATCGCCACGGCCGCTCCAGCCATCGCTCCCCATTTTAAAATGTCCCGTCTGTGAATTTGTTCTGGCTTTTTCTGTTCATCGCTCATGCTGTTACAAAACTCCTTTTATAGCACATTCGCAATCTTCGACATGGTTTCAGAAAGAGTCGTCAGCTTTGTGCTCAGCTCTCTGATTTGATCTTCACTTAATTTATCATAAGACGTATAGGCCTGATCATTCGTTTTGTATTTTGCCATTAAAACTTCAAATTCGCTGAATTCGGTATCCAGCTTTTCCGTCAGATCAGAGTGGTCTTTTACGAGCGCGCTTTTCACAGTTTGATACACAGCCTCGGAGCCTTCAACATTTGCCATAAGATCGACTAAATCGATTCGTGAGTAGCGTTCCTCTTCACCCGTAATTTTAGAAATACCTGCTTCGTTCAGAAGCTCCATCGCGCCAGCCACAATTTGTTCAGGCGTTAATGTCAATGATTCAATCGAACCGTCAAGCTCTTTTACATCCTTGACAAGCTGGTCAGCCGTCGCCTTTTCCCCGGAAATATTTTTATCCTTCCAAATGGCTTTCTCAAGCTTGTGGAACCCTGTCCATTTGTCCCCTTCTTCTACATCGTTTTCACGGGCATCAATTTTCGGGTCAAGATCTCCGAGGCTTTCGGCAATCGGTTCAATTCTTTCGTAATAGACGCGCGCTTTCGCATATAACGTCTTTGATTTTTCAATATCGCCTGCCTTCACGGCAGCTGTAAATGCTTCAGTCGCCTTCACAAGCTGATCGCTCTGCTCTTTGACGTAGTCTTTATATTCATCTGCCGCTTTTGCCAGCTGATCGCTTGCCTTTTTGCTGCTCTTCTTCGCTTCTGTCAGGTCATCTAAGGACGCTTTCAGTGACTCGGATTCTGTCTTGATTTTGTCTGAATCCGGTTTGGATTTTTGCGCTTCTGTGTAGATTGGCTGAAGATGCTTTTCGATTTCTGTGTATTCGAACGGATAGTCGCTGCGAATATCATTTTCAAAAGAAAGCCAGTAGCTGTTTAATTCTTTCCCCTTCTTTTGAATCTCTTTTTGATCAGCTTTTTCAGCTGATTCATTCAGCTCGGAAATCATGTTCTCCATTTTATCAACGGAAGCTGCGATCTCTTTGCTTACTCCGCTTTTATCAGATGACGCTTTTTCTTTAGTTGACGAAGTGTCATTGGCTCCGCATCCCGCACACAGTGCAAGGATGCATCCGGCTGTTACAGCAATCTTTGTGATATTCATTTTGTCAGTTCCTTTCCGTTTGTATAATGTTTTGCCGCTTCTGAGATAAGCGCAATCAGTAAAAATAGCAAAATCAGCAATTGCGGAATCGTACTGTACACGGACGGATAAATTCCGAGAACGGACACAGACGGCAGCCAGCTTTCTGCGTCAGACGGAAGAATCCCCGCGAGCTGCAGGCTGTGGACGCCTGTTCCGAGAAATTTCACGCACATATACAGGACAACCGCCATTGACAGCAGAAAAAACGGCTTCAATGGAATGCGCATTCCGAGCTTCATCATAAGAACACCGACGATGACGAGAACGACAAGCCCCGCGGCTGTCCCGCCGATCAGCTCAGTGAGAGAGAGCTTTCCAACAAGGCCGATGAAAAAGATGACTGTTTCGAGCCCTTCCCTCACGACTGCCAGAAATGCAATGAGCGCAAAGGACAGCAGGCTTCGTTTTTTCAGTGCCTGTGATTTCTGGATATTGATTTTTTCTCTCCACTTGTCCATCGAGGCGTTTCTATGCAGCCACACCCCGACATACAAAAGCATGACAGCGGACAGCAAGCCGGTGATTCCGCCTAGCAAGAAATTGTTTTCTCCGAATACATTCGAGGAGAACAGGAGGGTGACGCCGATTCCGGCTGCTAAGGAAACGAACATGCCGGCTGACGCGCCGCCCCAGACCCATGCAGAAGAACGGGTGACACGGGCTTTTTTTGTCATGGTCAAAAGCGCCCCGATGACAAGCAGCGCCTCCATCCCTTCTCGAATTGGGATCAATGCCGCGTCCCACCAGCTGTAGCTGCTCGAAGCAATCGGCTCAAGCAATTGAATCATTTCGTCAATTTGCTTTATTACCTGATCGGGATGGCTGTCGATTTCAGCCTTCATGAGTGCCAGATTTTCCTCCGATGTGGTATACGCTTCTTTGGATTGGGATACGACGTCTCCTTCTACGGCCAGCCAAGATGTGATTAAGTTGTCGATAGCGGCTGACGCTTCACCCATCTGTTTTTTTTCTATCAATTGTTTTGTGTCTTTTAAGCTTTGAATATAGGCTGTTAAGGACGCCCTTGATTGACCAGAGGATGCCTTCTTCAGTACGGCAGCCTGCTGGTAGGTTTCTAAGTGAGAAGAAAGCTCTTCAAGCTGTGTTTCGAGTTTGTTCGCGTCTTGATTAATGAAAGAAAGAGAAATCATAGCGATATTCGAGTCCATTTTGCTGTGGGATGAAAGGTTTTCCTTCTTAATAGATGGTTCTTCCTTTTTCCACGCCGATTTGAAGGTCTCAAATGTTTGCTGTGCGGAATCTATATCTCCGTCTCGTACAGATTTGATCATTTGCTTGTTTAATTCAAGCAGGGAAGCAATCGGATCATTTTCCGCATGCACCGCCGAACCGAAAAACATCAACAAGCTGAGTAATATAAGTGTCAGCCCCCGAGCCATCATGCTCCTCCTATAATTGAAAATGATTATCATTGTATATCATAATCATAGCCAGTTCCCGATCTTTGTCAATGAAAATTTGAAGGTCTGAAAACCTTGGCGGAACAGCAAAAAGGCTGCCCTTTACAGGACAGCCTTTTGAAGGCAAATCGGGTTATCTGCCGGTCTTATATGTGTGAATAACATCGTAAAATTTGCGTGCGGCTTCTTCCGGATCTTCCGTCAGACTGATAGCGCTGATCATACTGACACCATCAGCCCCCGCTTCGATGACGGGAGCGGCATTTTCTATTGTGATGCCGCCGATGCCGACAATCGGGATGCTGATGCCTTGACGTCTCACCGCTTCAATCAGAGACACACCCTGCACAGCTCTTGTATCCTTTTTTGTTTCCGTCGGATAGATCGGACCAAGACCGACATAATCTGCTCCATCCTCCTCGGCTTGCTTCACCTCAGACATCGTATGGGCGGACACGCCAAGGATCATATCGCCAATGGCGTCACGGACCTCTTTTGCTTTCGCATCCTCTTGGCCGATGTGCACACCGTCTGCCTTCAGCTTCAGTGCCAGCTCCACATCATCATTGACAATAAAAGGGACTCCGGCTTCACGGCATGCCGCCTGAACCTTTGCGCCGAAGGCAATCCGCTCCTCTCCTGTCAATGCGCCTTCGCCCTTTTCACGAAACTGGTACAGAGTGGCACCGCCTTTTAATGCATTTTGCACGACTGCCACAGGATCAGCTTTCGTATTGTTTGAACCCATAATGAAGTAAACAGATAATAGCTCTTTCATCATTTCCCGAGAAATACGTGTCATGAGACTGTCACCCTTTCTATTGTCGCTAGCTCTAGTACATCTTGTTCAGAGACAGAAGACAGCTTGTTCAGCAATTCAATCTGAAAACTCCCCGGACCTTTGTCAGCTGTCTGCTGCGCGGCAAGCTGTGCCGCAACACCATATGAGGAAATCGCAGCGATGGCAGCGTATAACGGATTTTTTTCCACTGCACAAAAAGCACCGACAACTGAAGTCAGAAGACATCCGGCGCCTGTCACCTTCGTCAGCAGTTTGTGGCCGTTATGAAGAGTGTATACGTTAGATGCGTCGGCAATTACGTCGACTTCCCCAGTAATCGCAATGACCGTGTTCAGTTTTTGCGCCGCCTGTTGAGCCAGACGGATGATGTCGCCTCCGCCTTCACCGGCATCGACTCCTTTGATCATCCAATCCGAAACACCGACGGTATGTGCAATTTCCGCGGCATTTCCCCTGATTGCAGAGAGGCGCACCTCACGAATCATCTCACGTGCCGATTCAGTGCGGAACGGTGTCGCTCCAGCCCCCACGGGATCAAGAATGACGGGTACGCCATGTTCATTCGCTGATTTACCCGCAATGATCATAGCTTCGACGGTTTCTTTGCTTAGCGTTCCGATATTTAAAACGAGCGCACCCGCGATTTTCGCCATGTCGGCGACCTCTTCCTTCGCATAAGCCATTACGGGTGATGCACCGAGGGCGAGCAGGCCGTTCGCTGTAAAATTTGTCACAACATTGTTTGTTATACTGTGCACCAGAGGGCTATGCTTCCGGACGGCTGTTAGACGTTTTGCTGCTGATTGTGCATCCATATTAGCATCATCCTTTACTCTCTCTTTTTTTCGGATCCCATAAATACGATTTCGTATGTTCAAGCCAAGCTCTTGCCGCAAAGGACAAATAGCGGTCCTTTCTCCATATAATCGCAAGATGCCAAGGGATGACCGGATCGACAAGCGGAATGACTTTGACCTTTTCCGGGTCAAGGCCGCGGCATATGCGTTCCGGCAAAAGTCCGATCCCCAGGTTGGCTGACACCATCTCACTGATAAAATCCCATTGTGAGGTTTCGTAAATGATATGAGGTCTGAATCCGGCCTTGATACATTCCATCATAATTCGATTGTGGAGAACAAAATCCTCCCTGAAGAAAATAAAAGGCTCTTCCTTCAAATCCTGTAATCGGCTCTCTTTCTCACCCGCCAGCCGGTGGGAAGGGTGTACGACAAGCATTAATGTTTCTTTTACGATCGTAAATGAATGAAAAATGTCTTCGTTTGCGGGGAGAACAACAACACCGATGTCAAGAGAACCATCCCCAACGCCTTCTTGGACTTTGATAGAGCCGTCCTCAACAAGCTGAAAGGTCACATTCGGATAATTTTCCCGAAAATCGCCGAGCACTCTCGGGAAAAAACCTGAGCCGATCATCGGCGGCAGTCCGATTCGCACATGCCCCTTCTTGACCTCCATAATATCATTTAACTCGGATGTCAGGTTTTGAAATGATTTAATGATTTCCTGCGCCTGCACATACATGCTATGGCCGGCGTCCGTCAGCTCCACCTGTCTGCCGTTTCGGTAAAAAAGCTCGATCCCAAGCTCTGCTTCTAAATTTTTGATCATTTTCGATATCGTCGGCTGGGAAACATAAAGTGATTGGGACGCCTTCGTAAAACTTTTCAGACGGGCGACCTCCAGAAAGTATGTTAAATGGCGGATATCCATGTACTTCACCTCTTCTATAGACAAAAGGAATACTTATTATGCTATATATATATTTTACCTATAGCGAGTCCTTATGTACAATATGAATATAAGGGAGGCATCAATATGAAAAAACTGTTGCTAACCGTTATTCAAATCGCTCTGTTATTTATATTTGCTCGGCTGATTAATTGGGTGACAGCCCTTCTTCATATAAATATTCCCGGCAGTATAATTGGGATTGTGATTCTTTTCACATTATTACACTTTAAAATCATCAAGCTTGAATGGATAGAGCTTGGCGCGGCGTGGCTTCTTGGGGAGCTGCTTTTATTTTTTATCCCGTCTGCCGTCGGAGTGATTGAATACGGAGACATTATGTCAAAATTCGGTGTCAGCATTTTGCTTGTTGTCATCATCAGCACGTTTGTCGTGATGGTGTCCACAGGAACGCTTACACAAATCATTGCGAAAAGAAAGGAGAAAAAACATACGTGTTCATCGGAATTGTAAGTTTGTTATTAACGGTTTTGGTGTATTTAGGAGCAAAAAAAGTATATTCGCGTTTTCCGCGAGTCTATACGTCGCCGCTATTGGTGACGCCCGCTGTGTTAGTCGGTCTGCTGCTGCTGGTTAATGTCCCGTATGAGACATATAATCTCGGCGGTGAAGTGCTGACCGATATGCTTCAGCCGGCTACCGTGGCATTTGCGATCCCGCTTTATAAATATTTCCCTGTTTTAAAGAAATACGCAGTGGAAATTATTTTAAACGTCGCCCTCGGCTCATGCATCGCGATTATTTCTACAGCTCTTATTGCGAAATGGCTTCATCTCGGAACTGGCTTGATTGACAGCCTCGTTCCAAGATCAGTGACAACGCCGATCGCCATGAACGTATCTGAAATGATCGGCGGAATGCCTGCGGTCACAGCTATATTTGTCATTTTGACTGCATTGTTTGGCA
This sequence comes from Bacillus sp. XT-2, assembly GCF_025696525.1. NCBI lineage: Bacteria > Bacillati > Bacillota > Bacilli > Caryophanales > Bacillaceae > Bacillus > Bacillus sp. XT-2. The sequence goes on along the minus strand of NZ_JAHVOC010000002.1, from coordinate 245,454 downwards.
CCGTCATCGGCCCGATGGTCATCCGCTATTTCCGCATTGATAACGAAATTGCGCGGGGCGTGCTGCTCGGCACAAGCGCACATGGAGCGGGCACATCTAAAGCATTTGAGCTTAGCTCAGTGTCCGGCACGATTTCCAGCGTGTCAATGATCCTTGCGGCGATTATGACGCTTTGCGCGGCGCCGTTTTTACTTTCATTTATGTAGGAAGAAAAAACTGTCCTGGCAAGGGCAGTTTTTTTGTGTCTCCTTCCATTGAAAAGCTGCAAAATTACAATATAATGTAATTTGTGGATACCAAAGGAGGCACCCCCATGCATAACTTGCAGGTGAAACGGCACTACGCAGCATTAAAAGGATTTTATTTGTTTGCTTTCCTGGGCACAGGCAGTATCATTCCGCTGCTCAGTATGTATTTAACAAAGGAACAGCATTTAAGCGGCTCACAAGTCGGCTTGATTATGTCACTCGGCCCGATTGTGATGATCTTTTTCCAGCCGTTTTGGGGTATGCTGAGTGATTATACGCAAAAAACAAAAAGCCTGCTTGCGGTTTGTACATCTGTAACAGGTGTCATCGGGCTCGGCTACATCGCATTTGACGGCTTTCCCCTGTTTATTCTGATTGCGGCCTGTTTTGCAGCCTTTCAGAGCACAATCATTCCATTGTCAGACAGCATTTCTTTACGCTACACACAACAAACAAACGGAAACTACGGCGGAATCCGCCTGTTTGGTTCTCTCGGATTCGGCATTGCGGTGTTTGTCATGGGACAGGTGACGAATCAGCTGTACCCCATTCACGTCATCTTTATCTTTGGCTGTGCCTTTCTGTGCATGGCAGCCATATTGGCCTCACAGATGCCGGGCCAGCAGAAAACAAAAACAAAGATCAATATCCGCAAAGGGTTCCGGGAGCTGGTCAGCAACAAACCTTTCCTCATCTTTATGATCATCACCTTTACGACATTTGCACCAAATTTAGCGAACAATACATACTTCAGTCTGTTTCTCGACAAAAGCGGCGCGTCTCTTTCCGCCATTGGCCTTTTATTTTTTATCGGAGTGATCTCAGAAATTCCGTTTATGAGGTTTGCGCAGAAATTCATAGATAAAATGGGATTGCTCAATGTCATCATACTGTCCGGCGGGGTTTCATTATTCAGATGGACGCTTTACTTCACAGAGCCTTCGTTATGGATCATTTATGCGACGGTATGTCTCCAAGGCGTTTCTATTGGTTTATTTATTCCGGCGGCGCTGCAGTACGTCAAAAAGATTACCCCGAGCCATGTGGAGGCGACAGCGCTAACCATGTACGCCGCCATCGGCAACGGATTCGGCAACTGGTTCTGTACGTTTGTTGGCGGATACATTTTTGACTACGTTTCCATCTTCGCGGTCTATCTGCTCTTCGCCATTCTCAGCATAGCGGGCGCAGGGCTGACATTATATTTAATAAAAGCAGAAAAAAATAAACATACGCTTCATCAGCCGGCTGTTACTTTTAAACCATAACGACTATAATGAATAAAAAGAAAGGAAGTGTGCTATGAACGGGCAAGAGCGGAGCAGCATTTCTAAAGGATTACAGGTTGATATTGTCTTGAAAGCGGATCAAAAAACAGGAAAACTGACGCGAGGCACAGTGAAGGATATTTTGACGAAATCAAGCTATCACCCGCACGGCATTAAAGTCCGTCTGGAAGATGGCCGTATCGGACGCGTCCAGCAAATCATTTCTACATAAAAAGCTGCCCTGAACCGGGCAGCTTTTTTCTTTTATTTTTTCTGCAGAAAGACAACTTTTAAGTAATTGCCTTCCGGATATGCTGACATCGTTTTAAAGTCCTCCGGCAATGTAAATTCCTCTATAATCGTATAGCGTTCATTTGTTTCTTTGAACGCGGTATCGATAAAGCCTTTGAATTTCTTCATTCCGAAGGCGCTGCTGTTTGTAGAGGCGACAATGATGCCCTTGTCGGCTGTAATGGCGATCGTTTCCTTCAGCAGATTTTTATAATCCTTGGCCGCGCTGAAGGTGCGTTTTTTTGTGCGGGCAAAGGATGGCGGGTCGAGAACAATCAGATCAAAGCGCAGATCCTTTTTCGCCGCATATGAGAAGTATTTAAAAACATCCATCACTTTAATATCGTGCGCCTCGTAATCCAGCTTGTTCACGCTGAATTGCTCGATCGTTTTGGCCAGACTTCGATTTGCCACGTCCACGCTTGTTGTTTTCTCCGCTCCGCCAAGCGCTGCCGCCACTGAGAACGCACCTGTATAAGAAAACGTGTTTAAGACGTTTTTTCCATTGGCATAGCGGTCTCTGATCGCTTTGCGCACATGTCTTTGATCTAAAAAGATGCCTGTCATGGCGCCTTCGTTTAAATCAACCGCGTATTGTATCCCGTTTTCTTGAATGATGATCGGGAACTCGCCTCTTTCTCCCTTCACGAAGTCATCATCCTCGACATACTGTCCAGCCGTATCGAAGCGTTTCTTTTCGTAAATCGCTTTATATTCAATATCCAGTTCATCCAGAGCGGCAATGAGCGTTTCTTTAAAGGTGTAAATGCCTTTGCTGTACCATTGGAGCAGCAGGTATCCGTCATAATAATCAACAGTGACGCCGCCGATGCCGTCACCCTCACCATTGAAGAGTCGGAAAGCCGTTGTATCAGGCGCCGCGAAAAGACTTGCACGCGCTTGTACTGCTTTTGTTAATTTGCTGAAGAAAAACGCTTGGTCGATTTGTTCATTTTTATTGTGGGTAAGCATCCAGCCGACCCCTTTGTTTTGCAGGCCGTAATAGCCCCTTGCGAGAAACTCGCCGCTTTCAGACACGACATCAACGAGGTCGCCTTCTTTGACGTGCCCCGCACTGCCGGTGAGAGCTTCCTTTTCGATGAGCGGATAGCCTTTTTTGATTTTTGCAGCATGTGCTTGCTTTAGGGTGAGTAGCTTCATATATGTTCGTCCTCTTTCTGTTTGCTTTTTCTTATCGTACCACAAAACGCCAAGATGTCTTCATTGACAGAAAGGAAAGGTTTTTCTACGATAGACAAAAAGAGTTTCTAGGAGGAACAGCATGGCAAAACGAATTGACCATACAGGCATTATGGTAAGGGATATTAACGCGTCCATTTCATTTTATGAAGAGGTTCTCGGCATGAAATTGAAGGACCGCATCACTCATACGAACGGTATTATCGAGCTTGCTTTTCTTGGCTTTGAAGATGGTCCGGAAACAGAAATCGAACTGATTCAAGGCTACAGCAGCGAGCTTCCCGCCGAAGGTAAAGTGCATCACATTGCCCTGCTGACTGATGACATCGCGGCCGAATATACAAAAGCGGAAAGAATGAATGCGAAATTTATCGACGAAGAGATCACAACACTTCCAAACGGGTATCGGTATTTTTATATCGAAGGCCCTGACGGCGAGTGGATTGAGTTCTTTCAGCGGTAAGAAAAAAGAACGCACCTCTGTTTAGAGGTACGTTCTTTTCTTATCTATACCAATTCATATACGCGGTTTCATCGCAAAACATGGCCTCCCAGCCCATACGCTGAACCATGTCATGAATGTTTTCATCTTTCGCAAGAAAAACATTAATGAATGAGTCATATACACTCATAAATACAAAATCCATTTTCTCATCAGTCAACATGAGCTCTGCGGCGGCTTCATCAAGAACCGTCCGTAAGTTAGCCTCAGTTGTGTCCAGAAAGCCGCTGTTTTCCACAATTGGTTCTGAGTAATAAAACCGATTGGACCCGTTGTAACGAAGCACTTTTACCAAACCGGGAATATGAAAATTTGAAATATGGTCCTCACTGGGATAAAAGAGATCTCCTTTTAAGTTCGCGTGTAAAAGTTCAGCCACATCCTCTCTCGCGTACTCATCCCTTAAAGCAAATATCGATGTCTTCAAAGCCAGCGCCAGCTCTGCATGTGTTTGGAATCCGCATGAAGACATGATCTCTTTCCATGTAACTGCTTTTCCTTTTTCCCTTACTTCTTGATCATTTGGATAAATATGCTCATACTCATTTTTTCTCTTACCTTTTTCCCACCCTTCAGGCATTTGAATAAAAGGAGAAAATAAAATAGCAGCTGATGTATATTCAACTGGTATTTGTTTTAAGATTGGTGATTCGTCATCTAACCATATGTATTCTAGCATGGGCACCCCCTTTACATATTCTAACATTTACTTATAGTTGATAGAAGATCATCAGCCCTTTAACAGCTGATGATCTATTACAGCTTACATCACGTCACATTTTTATCCCCGGATTCAACCGCACTCTCTTCCTTCCATTTTTGATGATCCCATATTCTGAAAAACGGGTAGTAGATAGCACATGTAATGAACAGGTTCACCAGCTGCATGACCGCTCCAGATACTTTTCCGCCTGTCGCCAAGTACCCTGATATGAGCGGCGGCATGGTCCATGGCACGGCGATTCCGGCGGGCCTTGCCACCAGTCCGGTGCTCATGCCGATATAAGTGGCGGTAATTGTGAGGAGCGGGGCTATGATGAACGGAACGATAAGGAGCGGGTTCATCACAATCGGCATGCCGAAAATGATCGGCTCGTTGATGTTAAATAGCGCAGGACCAATCCCTAATCGGCCGAGCTGCTTCATCTGTTTGCTCCGGGACCGCACAAGCATTGTGAGTACAAGCGCCAGCGTTGCTCCGCTTCCGCCGACATTGATCCAAATTTGAAAAAACTGAGTCGTAAAAATACTCGGCAGCGCCTCGCCCGCTTGAAACGCGAGACGGTTTGCATCCATGGCGCCATACCAAATCGGCGCCATAATACCGCCGATGATCGAAGCGCCGTGAATGCCGCACGCCCAAAGCAGCATTTGCACGAATTCAGCGATCAGACTCCCGCCGAGGCTGCCGCCAAGGATGGAAAGCGGCGTGCCGAGCAGGTCTCCGACGACATTGTGCAGGCTTTGAAAAGGCGTCATTTCAATCAGAAGACGCGCCAGCCATATAAGAAATACGATAATAAAGCCGGGAATCAGCGCGACAAATGATTTGCTTACCGCCGGCGGCACGCCGTCAGGCATGTTAAACACAATATTTTTTTGAATGGTGTACCGATAGACTTCAGTCGAAAACAAGGCGATGATCATGGCGACAAACAGTCCCTTGCTGCCGAGCAATGTGATGGGAATTCCGCCTCCGACCATGATTGATTCTGTTGAGCCATCCGGCGTAAAAGGCACCTCAAACGGCGTTGCCAATAAGAAGGCTGCAATTGAAATCGCTCCGGCCGACAGCGCATCAACACCGTAGCTTTCCGCCAGCCGATAGGCGATCCCGAAAGCCGCAATCATTGCCATAATATCGAATGAAGCATTAACAGGATAGCCGAGCTTATCCGCCCACTGTTCCCCAAACACACTCACCATAAAATCAGCATAACCGGGAATCGGCAGGCTGGTTAAAATCAAAAAGACTGAACCGATAATAATCAGCGGCATGGTCAAAACAATTCCGTCACGCAATGCGCTGAGATGCCGCTGTCCGGCAATTTTCCCAGCGACAGGCATGATTTTTTCTTCCATCACCCGAGTGAACGCGCTCATCTGAAAAGCCCCCTTTTTTCACTGCTTTGTAAACAACCTTTGCAATGTTTTCTTTATCTTATTTTGAAAACGCTTACAAATTCATGCGGAAAATTTCCTCTTTCTGCGGAAAAAATCTGCATTCTTCTGAACAACCCTCTCAATGAAAAAATCTTTCCTTCTTATTATCAAAATCACATTTTCCTCCGATATATATATCAAACATCATAGAAAAAGGAGAAGAACCATGAAAAACACGTTTTGCAAACTTGTTGTATCAGTCACTCTGTTTTTCAGTTTTCTCGCCCTAGAGCCTCTTGCACATGCAGAAACCAGCAGCGAGAAAGAGGTCATTGTGGTCTATAAAAACAAAGACGGCAAGGAAACCGTCCTGGACAGTGATGCTGAGGTTGAGCAGCAGTATCAGCATCTTCCGGCGGTAGCTGTTACAGCAGATCCAGAGACAGTAAAAGAATTCAAACAGGATCCTGATATTTTGTATGTCGAAAACAATGTCACGTTCACTGCAGCGGACAATACAGACCTCAAAGTACTGTCAGAGAACGCCGACACCACTGACAACTTCGAACAATGGAATCTTGAACCGATTCAGGTCAAACAGGCTTGGAAGGAGGGGCTGACAGGCAAAAACGTCAAAATCGCTGTCATTGACAGCGGGATCTCCCCCCACGACGACCTGTCGATTTCCGGCGGGTACTCAGCTGTCAGTTACACCTCTTCTTACAAAGACGATAACGGCCACGGAACACATGTCGCCGGGATTATCGGCGCTAAGCATAACGGCTACGGAATTGACGGCATCGCACCGGAAGCACAAATATATGCGGTTAAAGCGCTTGATCAGAACGGCTCGGGAGATCTTCAAGGTCTTCTCAAAGGGATCGACTGGTCGATAGCGAATGGAATGGATATCGTCAATATGAGCCTTGGCACGTCTTCAGACAGCCAGATTCTTCATGACGCCATGGACAAAGCATATGAAAAAGGCGTACTGCTCGTTGCCGCAAGCGGAAATGAAGGAAACGGCAAGCCAGTGAATTACCCGGCGGCATACAGCAGTGTCGTTGCAGTGTCAGCGACAGATCAACAAAATCAGCTCGCAGCCTTTTCAACAACAGGAAATCAAGTTGAATTTTCAGCACCGGGAACAGACATCACGAGCACGTATTTACATCAATATTACGCGACGGGAAGCGGCACATCCCAAGCGACACCGCACGCCGCTGCCATGTTTGCGTTATTAAAACAGCGTGATCCTGGTAACACGAACGTGCAGCTTCGCGCCCTCATGCAGAAAAACATCGTTGATCTCGGAATTACGGGCCGCGATCAGCAATTCGGCTATGGCCTGATCCGGTATAAAGCCCAGCAGGCAGATAAAGCGTATGCGGCGGCTGAGCAAGCGGTCAAAAAAGCCGAACAGACAAAAACACAAGCCGATATCGACAAAGCGAAAAAGCTCGTCAGCAAGCTGCCGAATTCCAGCGCCAAAAAAGCTTTGCAAAAAAGACTGGATAGCGTTCAGGCATACAGAAATGTAAAAGACGCGAAGGACAAAGTGGCAAAGGCAGAAAAGTATAAAACCCAGCAAACCGTTGATACAGCACAAGTCGCGATCAACAAACTGCCGAACGGCACGGATAAAAAGAACCTGCAAAAACGGTTAGATCAGGTCAAGCGCTATATCGCGTCAAAGCAAGCGAAGGACAAAGTCGCCAAAGCGGAAAAAAGCAAAAAGAAAACAGATGTCAGCAGCGCTCAATCGGCAGTCAGCAAGCTTCCGGCAGGCTCAGAAAAAACGTCCCTGCAGAAGCGTCTCAACAAAGTAAAAAGCAGCAATGTAAAAAAGGCGCAGCAATCAGTCGCCGCAGCGGAAAAGAAATCAACTGCCGCAAACGCGGCGAATGCCCAAAAGGCCGTCAATGAACTTCAGTCCGGAAAAGACAAAACGTCATTGCAAAAACGGTTAGATAAAGTGAAGAAAAAAGTGGCGGCAGCTGAAGCCAAAAAAGTCGAAACGGCCAAAGCCAAAGTGAAAAAAGCGGAAAAAGACAAGACAAAAAAATCAAAAACAGCCGCTCAGTCCGCAGTAAATCAATTAAAAGCATCCCATGAAAAAACAAAGCTGCAAAAACGGCTGAACGCCGTTAAGCCGAAGAAATAATTGAAAAAACCTTTAAGACGAGTGTTACGTCTTAAAGGTTTTTTCGTCTGTTAAACTGTGTACGCAACCTTTTTCCCATTTGCTTCACAGGCTTTTCATACTATTGCTATCCTGCTGTGAACAGCATAAAATGAACGGTATTACAGATATCAACTGCATATTGCGGGATTGTGACTGGCAAGCAGGCAAGACCCAACGATGCAAAGGGAGTATTAGTGCCTAGAAAAAGAAAGGCATTTTAACTCTTCTTTTCGTGTTGGGCTCGTAACGGCGCCAATGACATTTCTGCTTTATATGTTTCGTAATGCCCCGTCACCCGACGAGGGCATTTTTTGATGGCTCTGCACGCTTTACATTTTTCTCACTATTTTTCATTTTGATTGTCAACTTTTCATTTGATACGATGAACAAGCCGACTTTTCTTGCAGCAGAGGAGGTTTTTATTGTTTGCAAAAAGAAATTGCGAAAGAATTATTGCTCCTCGCAGGAGGAAAAAGCAACATTATCAGCATCAGCCACTGTACAACTCGTCTTCGTTTTGAAGTAAAGGATGAAACGAAAATCGACATACGTGCTATTGAGAATCTGCAAGGTGTGCAGGGCACCTTTTTCAGATATGGCCTGTTCCAGATTATTTTTGGGGCGGGTATCGTCAACAAAATTTATAAAGAAGTCGTTTGTGTGTGGGAGGCATCGCCTTCTGAAGAGGCTGTTCAAGAGAAACATGCCAGACGCAAACTGAACCCCGTCACAACATTTGCTAAAACGCTGTCCGATATTTTCATGCCGATTATCCCGGCGATAACAGCAAACGGTTTGCTCATGGGGCTGATCGGCATGATTCAGGTCTTTCACTGGTTCTCTGCCGACAGTCCGTGGATCAAAATGCTGGATCTCGTGTCCAGCACCGCCTTTATTCTGCTGCCGATTTTGGTTGGCTTCAGTGCCGCCAGACAATTTGGCAGCAACCCATTTTTAGGGGCATTGATAGGAGGGCTTCTGACTCATCCTGATTTGCTTGATCCATCCATGCTCGGCAGCAAAACCCCCGCTTCCTTAGACATATGGGGGCTGCACATTCCATTGATGGGCTATCAGGGCGCCATTATACCGATTCTTCTCTCCATTTATATCATGAGCAAAATTGAGAAGCTTTTAAAAACGATTGTGCCCAAGTCACTTGATGTCGTGATCATTCCCTTTATCACTGTGATGGTGACAGGATGTCTCGCACTGATTGTGATGAACCCCGCCGCAGCTATCATCGGCCAGGTCATATCACAATCGATTGAATACATTTATCACCACGCGGGCATTGCTGCCGGTGCTCTTTTCGGGGGCATCTATTCCACTATCGTTCTATCAGGCTTGCATCATAGCTTTTATGCGATTGAAGCGACTTTGCTTGCTGACCCTCATGTGGGTGTGAACTTTTTGGTGCCGATATGGTCAATGGCGAATGTGGCGCAAGGCGGAGCGGGACTGGCGGTTTTCTTCAAAACGAAGCAGTCAAGCCTGAAGAAAATCGCGCTCCCCGCTTCCCTTACCGCTTTTTTAGGCATTGTGGAGCCAATTGTTTTCGGAGTAAATGTGAAGCTGATCCGCCCCTTTATCGGAGCCGCTATTGGAGGCGCTCTCGGCGGGGCGTATGTAGTTGGGGCACACGTCGTTTCGAATTCCTACGGACTGACCGGCATCCCGATGATTTCAATCGTGCTGCCGTTTGGCATTGCGAATTTTGTTCATTATATGATCGGTTTTTTGATCGCGGCCGTCTCTGCTTTTATAGCTACATTGTTTCTCGGGTTTAAAGAAGAGACAGAATAACTGGATTTATTCGATTTCATTCATAAAACGGGGGATGAAAGGACAAAAAGCTATGAAAATTAAAAGAATCTTAAATCATAATGCAATCGTCGTAAAGGATCAAAATGAAGAGAAGATTCTCTTGGGTGCAGGAATTGCGTTCGACAAAAGAAAAAATGATATTGTCGATCCGTCTAAAATCGAAAAAACATTCGTCAGAAAAGATACACCTGACTATAAACAATTCGAAGAGATTTTAGAAACATTGCCGGAAGACCATATTCAAATCTCCGAGCAAATTATTTCCCATGCTGAACAAGAACTGAACATCAAAATCAATGAACGGATTCACGTTGCGTTTTCAGACCACCTCTCATTTGCGATCGAACGCCTGAGCAACGGAATGGTCATCAAAAATCCGCTGCTGAATGAGATCAAAGTTCTTTATCCGAAGGAATTCCAAATTGGCATGTGGGCTAGAGCGCTGATTAAAGAGAAACTGGGCATTGAGATTCCTGAGGATGAAATCGGCAATATCGCCATGCACATTCACACAGCGAGAAACAACGCCGGCGACATGACACAGACACTTGATATTACAACGATGATCCGTGATATTATCGGCATTATTGAAACCCAGCTGTCGATCAACATTGTGGAGGATACCATTTCTTACGAAAGGCTCGTGACCCATTTGCGCTTTGCCATTCAGCATATCAAAGCAGGCGAAACCATTTACGAGCTGGATTCAGAAATGATCGCCATCATTAAAGAAAGATTCAAGGATGCTTTCCTATGCGCCAAAAGCATCGGCACATTTGTGAAAAAAGAATACGGCTTTGAATTTCCTGAAAAAGAACTGTGCTATATCGCCATGCATATTCAGCGCTTTTATCATCGGTCAGTGGCCCGCTGACAAACAAAAAACGCTTTTGAGATGATCAAAAGCGTTTTTTCATATATAGATTATTGATTGATAGCCGGGTTTCCGATCGTATTCCACTTTGTATAGGACATGTAATGGAAATACTCATCGCGATACGGATGTTTTGTATTGGAGTTCCAAGGCTTTTCTCCGCCGCAGAAGTGGACGATTGCCGGGTTTTCTCTCGTTTCATTATATTGCTTCCGTCCTAACAGTGTCGAAGGTGTTTTCAGTTTTAACATGATGTATGTTTGAGCGTTCCAGCGCGGATGAAGCTCATACCACTTATCATATAAGATCGCGTTCAGCGCATCTTGGTCATGTAACACAAGAAAATCTTCAGAACCGTTTTCATTGATAAAGTTGAGAACTTTTTCTGTGATGTTTTGCTTTCTCCAAGGTTCCATATCAATAACCATAATACCAGAGTTAAAATATTTTCCCGTGTCAGTGATATTCATTTCTTTCAAACGTTCATGCTGCCCCGCATCTTCCACAGCAGCAACGGTGTATGGAGCGATGTCCAAGTCCCATAGTTTCGAAATATCCTCAAGGACAAGTGCATCACAATCGACATAAATCATCCGCTTAATGCTCTCATCCTTAATTAAGTCCGGAATCGAAATGCGGTAATACGCCGCTTTTGTAATGTGGCTGCTTTCCACAGCATGTTCATACTGGTTGGCATCCACTTCTAAAAACTCAATCGGCACGCCGAACTTCAATGTGGTTTCTTCCAGCCTTTTTTTGTTATCAGGCTCAATTCCCCCATCAATCACATATAGCTTTACTTTTCTGTTCTGGTCCATGTTTGTCAATAAAGAAACGAACATCCCACCTAAATGACGAGCATAATTATCATCTGCGCATGATACGATATGCATAATTTCATCTTTCTTCAATGGTATTCATCTCCCTTTGTGTTGTACAAGTTACATTCCCTTTTTCAGAAAATTAAACACTAATCTCCAATATTTTTTTGAATAGAATGTGCTTTACAACAAAAAAGGTGTTATTTTTTGAATATCCGATAAAGCCAATAAAGGATGAAAAAGCTCGCGATCGTAATGGCTTCAGCTGAGGCGATATACCATGGCCAAGGCCCGAGAACATCCAATAGCGAAGAACCGCCCGGCTTTTTCGTTAAATACATATAATTCGCATTCAGCCAGCGGTCAACCAGATAAATGATGCCTCCGTACAGATTGACAATCAATACAGTCACCCATAAAGAGCGCTGTCTGAGTCTGTACGTGCCAATCACCGCCATAAGCAAACAGGACAGAAACACGGATCCGTGCGAAATAAAAAAGAGAATATACCGCACATGCGGAAATGAGAACATACCAAGGTCTGGGGTCAGAAGCGCCTGAAGGGAGCTTCCGATGCCGACAAAATACAAAAACACAAACAGCTTTCTGCTTTTTGTCACCAGCATAATAGCTGATAAATACACAGACAAGTCACTCAGCTGAAGGGGCAGAGAAGTCCGCACCGACCACCTGCCCGCGGCGATCATCCATATTTGGTAACCAATTTGTGAAGCAAGCAAAAGAAACACAAACAAATAGCGCAGAAATGTACTGAATGCTGGCCGGCTGAGTGGCCGGCGGAACAAAAACAAAAGAATGGCAAGCATGCCGATCAAGCTTAATGTCACTGCATGCTCTGTCGAAAACAGATGAAACGGATCATGTTTATACACGCCTTGAACATATTTTTGCACAACTGCACCCCCGTCTGCGGGTTTTTCTTTATTGTGGTGTTCTTTTGGCTTTTTTTATGCAACCGAAAAATATAGGCTTGAAGTTCACCATCGTCTCTGCTACAATTCATTTCATAGCTAATGATTCTGATAATTTAAGGCGGCGACAAATGGAACGTTTAGATAAACAGCAGCAGCTTCGCAAAGAAGAGCATGACACACTAAGCAAGCTTAAACAAATGCCCGTTGAGTCACTCAACCTGGAAGCCATTTCGATCGCGACGAATCTGTATCGGTCTGCGCAAAGGCTCCGTGTCAAAATGGAGACTGAGGTTCTTTCTTCTTACAAATTATCTTGGACCGCTTTCTCCATTCTTTACGATCTATGGGTATGGGGCAAACTCGAAACGAGAAAAATCGCTGAGCTGTCAGGCATTTCAACAGCAACAGCAAGCAACGTGATCAAAACGCTCGAAAAAAAGGGCTTTTGCTCCAAAAGCATCGATCCCAGAGATCGGCGACTGGTTTTTGTCACAATCACTGAATCTGGCAAACAAGCGATCGAAAACCTCTACCCCGAGTTTCACAAAGGGGAAACGCAATTGATTACGGGCATGACAAAAGAGGAGCAGAAAACCCTGACAGGACTGCTTAGAAAAGTAGCGGACAATCTTCATACATCATAAGCTTTGACGGGAATCCAGTAGCGGTTTGTCTCCCTGTTTCAGAGAGCCGGCGGAAGGTGCGAGCCGGCACACAGGCAAAAGCGAATTACCTCCCCGAGCTTTCTTTGTGAACGTTAGTAGCAAAGGACGGGAAACCGTTATTCGAATGAGCGGAAGACAATGTCTTCAACCAGGGTGGTACCGCGTGCATTGAGCCACGTCCCTTATCGGGATGCGGCTCTTTTTGTGTTTCTAAAAAAGGAGGAAGAACGATGAAAACATTTGATCAGCTCACAGCAGCACAGCAAAAAGAAGTCGAAAGACAGCTTAATCTATATATGACAGGCGCCCAAGAAGTCATACCGCCGGAGGAATTAAAGGCCAAGCTTGTCAAATCGATTGCGGCAGGCACACCGCTAAAAATTAAACTCGGATTAGATCCTTCTGCACCGGATGTTCATCTGGGACATACGGTCGTTTTAAACAAGCTTCGCCAATTTCAAGAAAACGGCCACATTGTGCAGCTCTTGATTGGCGATTTCACAGGAAAAATCGGTGATCCGACAGGCAAGTCCGCGGCCAGAAAACAGCTGACCGATGAAGAGGTCAAGCACAACGCCAAAACATACTTCCAGCAATTCGGGAAAGTGCTTGATCCAGAAAAAGTCGAGCTGCACTACAACTCGAAATGGCTGAAAACATTGCATCTGGAGGACGTTATTGACTTGGCAGGCAAAATAACAGTAGCCCGCCTGATGGAACGCGATGACTTTGAAGAACGCATCGCCATGCAAAAGCCGATCTCCCTGCATGAATTCTTTTACCCGTTGATGCAGGGATACGATTCCGTCGTTCTGGAAAGCGATATTGAATTAGGCGGAACAGACCAGCATTTCAATGTGCTGATGGGGCGGCATTTTCAAGAACGATACAACAAAGAAAAACAAGTCGTCATCCTGATGCCGCTTTTGGAAGGCTTGGACGGTGTTGAGAAAATGTCGAAATCGAAACACAACTACATCGGCATTGACGAACATCCGAACGACATGTACGGGAAAACAATGTCACTGCCCGACAGCCTGATGAAAAAATACATTCATTTGGCAACGGACTTGGAGCTTGAAGAGAAAAAACGGCTCGTGAAGGACTTAGAAACCGGCGCCGTTCACCCAAGGGATGCCAAAATGCTTTTAGCCAAAACGATTGTCCGAATGTACCACGGATTAGAAGCCGCTGAAGCAGCCGAACAATCTTTCAAAACAGTCTTTCAGGAAAACAGCCTGCCTGAGGATATTCCGGCTGTGAACTGGAAAGGTGAGAAAACGATCGCGATGACCGATCTGCTCGTCACTCTTGATCTTCTCTCTTCGAAAAGCGAGGCGCGCCGCATGATTCAAAACGGCGGTGTCCGGATTAACGGAGAGAAAATAACAGACATTAACGCCGATGCAGAGATAGAGGAGAATATGATCATCCAGGTCGGCAAACGCAAGTTTTTAAAACTCCAATAATTTGATGTCCTGACGCTTATGAAATCGGCTTTCATAAGCGTTTTTTTCAGGTATAAAGAACTGTCTTTTCAAAAATGCGCTTCAATTTGCAGGAAAATCCTTTAGCATCCCGAAATATTCCCCATCCAAACATTAGGGGAGGTTCATATTTATGAAAAAGCTTTTGACTGTAATGACGATGGCCGTTTTAACGGCCGGCACGGTTCTCTTGCCGGCACAGAGTGTCACCCCTGCTGCGCATGCTGTTCAAATATCAGATAGCCAGCGCGAGCTCCCATTCAAAGCAAAGCGCGCATACTCAACCATTTCACAGCTTAGTGAAACAATCGGCCCCAGAATAGCCGGGACATCTGCCGAAAAAAAGAGTGCCTTATGGATCGCTTCATCCTTGAAAAAATTAAAACTGGATGTGAAGGTTCAAACGTTTGGCATTCCTGACCGACTTGAAGGAACGCTATCCTCAGAAGGCCGTGAGATCCTCATTCGGGCGGCATCCGGCTCTACACCAACTGAAGAAAAGGGCCTCAACGCTCCGCTTTATCACGCCGGTTTAGGATATCCTGATGATTTCTCCGCTGACGCCAAGGGGAAAATCGCTTTGATTTCAAGAGGAGACCTGACATTTTATGAGAAAGCCAGGAATGCCGAGACAGCCGGCGCAACGGCTGTGATCATTTACAATAATAAGGAAAGCCTTGTGCCTGTCACCCCAAATCTATCAGGAAATACAGTCAGCATTCCTGTCGTCGGAATTAAGAAAGAAGACGGTGAAACTCTTATCCAGCAAAAAGAAGCAACCTTACAACTAAAAGCATTCTCAAACCAAACCTCTCAGAACATCATCGGTATCAAAAAACCAAAGAACATCAAAAATCCTGATATTGTCTACGTTACAGCCCATTATGACAGTGTTCCTTTCTCGCCCGGCGCAAATGACAACGGATCAGGCACATCTGTCATGCTGGAAATGGCACGCGTCTTGAAAAGCATTCCTTCTGACAAGGAAATCCGTTTTATCGCCTTTGGCGCTGAAGAGCTCGGCCTGCTCGGCTCCTCTCATTATGTAGATCATCTATCAGAAAAAGAGTTGAAACGAAGCGAAGTGAACTTCAACTTAGACATGGTGGGTACAAGCTGGGAGAATGCGTCTGAGCTGTATGTCAACACATTGGACGGACAATCTAACGATGTTTGGGAATCCAGCCATACGGCCGCTGAAAAAATTGGATTCAACAGCCTGTCTCTGACACAGGGAGGCTCATCCGATCACGTGCCGTTCCATGAAGCCGGCATAGATTCCGCTAACTTTATTTGGGGAGATCCGGAAACAGAAGAAGTGGAGCCGTGGTACCATACCCCTGAAGACTCTATCGAACATATCAGCAAAGAACGCCTTCAGCAGGCTGGCGACCTTGTGACAGCCTCTGTCTATGAAGCTGTGAAAAAAGAGAAAAAACCAACCGGCAAGAAGGCACATATCAAGGCAAAAGCCTCTGATATTTATGAAGATATCAAATAAAAAAAGACGGCACATTGCTGCCGTCTTTTCTAATCCACTTCTTTCTTAATCCCCAGCATTTTTTCATCTAAATAGTGGGCAATCTCCGCCGCTTCCTTCAGTTCATCGGTTAAATGTTTAGGGACGTCGTTGTTCAGTTTATAGTAGATTTTATGCTCCAAGCTCGCCCAGAAATCCATGGCGATGGTGCGGATTTGAATTTCTGCTTTGACGTATTCCACTCTGTTCGTTAAGTTCACAGGCATTTCAATAATCAAATGCAGGCTTCGGTAGCCGTTCGGTTTCGGATTCTGAATATAATCCTTTACCTTTACGATCCGCAAATCCTCATGCTGCTTCAGGACGTTCACGACATTATAAATATCAGAAATAAAGGAACAAATGATACGCACACCGGCAATATCGTTGATATGTTCCTTCATTTCCTGTGTCGTAATCTCGCAGCCCTTTCTCATGAGTTTATTTACGATGCTTTCAAAGCTTTTCACACGTGATTTTGTATGCTCAATCGGATTGTGGCCGTGAATTAAATTATATTCCTGACTGATAATCGAAAACTTTGTATCAAGTGCATCTAGTGCAAATTTATAAACTAACAGTTCGTTTTTCCAGTCTTCCATGACGGTTTTTAAATCGTCCATATGTGTTACAGATAAATCCATTTTCGTCATCTCCTTTAACGGATCTTTATCCGCTGTCCATGTACTAGACGTGCCTGCCTGCTGCTAGGTTCTATGAATTTTTTTACAAAATCCTGTCGAATGTAACAAAAAAAGACCGCACGAAAAAGCGGTCTTCTTTCTTACCGGAAATAGCTGATCAATAATCCAATTGACAGCAGGAATCCGAAAAATGTATTGGTTTGCGCTGTGGATTTCATCGCCACAATCATATTCATTGGCAATTCTTTTTTGACGAAGCCTTTCACCGCCTGAACTGGTTTAGGCACGCTCAAAAAGACGACAAACAGCCATGGGCTTGCAGCTCCTGTAATGACCAAGCCGACAACCCAAATATAAGCGACAGCAAACGACGCAGCCAGCAGAGTGACGGCTCCTTTATGTCCCATCAGGATCGCCAATGTTTTGCGTCCGCCTTTTTTATCCTCTTCGATATCACGAATATTGTTCGACAGGTTGATCGCGCCGACAAGAATCGCAATCGGAATCGAAATGAAAATGCTCTGCTTATTGATCATGTCTGTCTGAATAAAAAATGAAATCAGCACAAACACCGAACCCATGCAAATGCCTGAGAATAACTCACCGAACGGTGTATATGCAATCGGCAGAGGCCCGCCTGTATACAGGTAACCGATCGCCATTCCCACGAGGCCGATGACAGCCAGCCACCAGCTGCTGCTCATGCAAATATACACACCGAGCAAAATGGCAATGCCGTATGAAGCGAGAGCTAATTGCAGAATCGTTTTGGGCTTCATACCATGTCTGACAATTGCGCCGCCGATTCCGACAGATTCAGCTGTATCTAACCCGCGTTTAAAATCGTAGTATTCATTGAATAAGTTCGTCGCGATCTGGATCCATAAGCAAGAAAACAGCATAGCCAGAAACAGCAGCAAATCAACCTTCACATAAAACATCGCCAAAACTGTTCCGAGAAGCACAGGAACAAACGACGCCGTTAATGTATGCGGTCGCGTTAATTGCCACAGGATCTGCCCCATACTTTCTTTTTCCGGCGCTGTCTGACCCTCACCCTTATTTGTTTGGTTCATCTTCCTCTTCCTTTCTATTAAAAGGCTTACTTTTTTTCAGCCGGCCACTTGATGAAACTTGCGTTTTGCTTCCTTATCTATCATAATGACTTCTCCACCATTTCACAAGATACCTTAAGCGGGCGTTTTCCTTCTTATTATACGCTTTCTGCCCTGATTTCATTAGAGTTCTGCCTGCGCCTTTACAAACAGGAGCGGAAAAATTTTTTTAAATCATTTACGCTTTTTAAAAGTTAAAAAGTTCTCTTCATAACATTTATTCTTTCCTTTATAATGAATCAGTCAGAGAAACTTCATTCATACTCTTTCAAAGATAAAAATTCACTTCTGAAGGCAGAAGCCGATATATAAATTTGAGGGATATTAGGGAAAATATGAAACTTTTTGCGCATCCGCTCGTCATATACTCATGTAATTGTCGAAAAAACGGGAAGGGAATTTGAATATGCTGCAATTGATGAAACAGCTGTATGAAAAACCCGCTGTCAAGTGGACATGTCATACAGGCTTTTATTTGTTGATACTGCTTGTTTTGTTTTTTATGTATGGTTTTCACACCGCGAATACCGGTTCTTATATTTATAACGATTTCTAATTGGAGAGAGAATAACAATGAAACTTTTAGATGCTATTCAAACACATGCGGAAACTTATCCGCAAACCGAAGCCTTCCGCTCTCAAGGCCAGTCGCTCACATATCAGGAACTTTGGGCGCTGTCTGACCGTGCGGCTGCCGCGATCAAAAAACGCGTTTCTGGAGAAAAGGGTTCTCCTGTTCTGGTGTACGGACATATGGAACCGCACATGATTGTCTCCTTTTTAGGAAGCGTCAAGGCGGGACACCCTTATATCCCGGTTGACTTGTCCATTCCGTCCGAGCGGATTGCGAAAATTATTGAAAGCTCGGGCGCTGAATTGCTGATTCATGTATCTGGTCTTCCTGTTGATATTGACAGCGGGCTGATTCAGACAGTTTCAGCGGAAGAACTGCTGGAAAACGAAGGCACTGTCAGCCGTGATCAATGGGTGACGGGACACGAAACGTATTATATCATTTACACTTCCGGAAGCACGGGCAATCCGAAAGGCGTGCAGATTTCTGCCGCGAACCTTCAAAGCTTCACAGACTGGATTTGCGCGGACTTCCCGATCAACGGAGGAAAAACGTTTTTAAACCAAGCGCCGTTTTCATTTGATTTATCCGTCATGGATCTTTATCCGTGCCTTCAGTCAGGCGGTACTTTACACTGTGTGACAAAGGACGCCGTGAATAAGCCGAAGATCTTATTCGAAGAGCTCAAAAAGTCCGGGCTGAATATATGGACATCGACGCCATCCTTTGTGCAAATGTGCCTGATGGACCCTGGATTTTCACAAGATCTGCTTCCTGAGGCGGACACATTTATGTTTTGCGGAGAGGTTCTCCCGGTTTCTGTAGCCGAAGCGCTGCTTGAGCGTTTCCCGAAAGCGAGAATCTTTAATACGTACGGTCCGACTGAGGCGACAGTCGCTGTTACGTCCGTTGAAATTACAAGTGACCTCATCAGCCGGCATGAATCTCTGCCAGTCGGCTTCGCCAAACCGGATATGAACATTTTGATTATGGATGAACAGGGGAATCAGCTCCCGGATGGAGAAAAAGGCGAAATCGTCATTGCAGGCCCGAGTGTAAGCCGCGGCTATCTCGGTGAGCCTGAGCTGACAGATAAAGCATTCTTCTCTTATGAAGGCCAATGGGCATACCGAACTGGCGATGCTGGTTATACACAAGATGGTCAGATTTTCTGCCAAGGCCGCTTGGATTTCCAGATTAAACTTCACGGGTACCGAATGGAGCTGGAGGAAATTGAGTTTCATGTGAGACAGTCTCAGTACGTGCGCTCAGCTGTTGTGATTCCGTATCAGCCAAACGGAACTGTCGAATATCTGATAGCTGCAATTGTGCCTGAGGAGCACGAATTCCAGAAGGAGTTCCAGCTGACGAGTGCGATTAAAAAAGAGCTTGCCGCTTTCCTTCCGGCTTATATGATTCCGAGAAAGTTCATTTATCAGGATCACATTCAAATGACGGCTAACGGCAAAATTGACCGGAAACGCATCCGCGAAGAGGTTCTTGTATGACGCCTTACAGCTCGTTTTTATTCTTTATATTGCTTGGCATTCTTCTTCTGCCGACCATTATTCTCGGCCTGAACGGGAAAAGATTCCAGGCATACAACATGTTTATATCCATCCTTATATTGGCTCTGATTTTCTCGCATGACTTACACGGCGTCATCGCCCTGTGTCTGTTTACCATATGGCAGGTGCTCCTGATCAGCGGCTACCTGGCGTACCGGCAGAAAGCGAACAGCGGCTTTGTCTTTTGCTCGGCTGTTATCGCGTCTATTCTGCCTTTATTCTTGTCAAAAATATGGCCGTTTCTTTCTCATCCGCAGCCGCATCATACGCCGCATAACCTGATCAGCTTTTTAGGGATTTCGTATTTAACCTTTAAGGGCGTTCAGCTGATTATGGAAGCGAGAGACGGGCTGCTGAAGGAACAGCTTCCGCTTCACCGCCTGCTGTATTTCATCCTGTTTTTCCCAACGATTTCTTCCGGTCCGATTGACAGGTACCGCAGATTCGTCAAGGATGAGCAGAAGGCATGGACAAAAGAGGAATATGCCGATCTGCTGTATACGGGGATTCACAAGATTTTCATTGGATTCCTTTACAAGTTCATTATCGGCTATGCGATCAACACGTATTTCATCATGAACCTTCCCGCGATCACGCACAATAAGATCATCGGGAATCTGCTATATATGTACGGCTACAGCATGTATTTATTCTTTGATTTTGCCGGCTACACGATGTTTGCCGTCGGGGTCAGCTATATTATGGGGATTAAATCGCCGGAAAACTTTAATAAACCGTTTATCAGCAAAAATATTAAAGATTTCTGGAACCGCTGGCATATGTCTCTGTCATTTTGGTTCAGAGACTATGTATTTATGAGATTTGTATTTTGGATGACAAAGAAAAAGTGGATCAAAAACCGTATGGCCGTCTCAAACATCGGGTATTTCCTGCTGTTTATGCTGATGGGGGTGTGGCACGGCCTTGCGCCGCAATATATCATCTACGGCCTCTATCACGCCGTCCTGATGACGTGTTACAACTTTTTCGAGAAGTGGAATAAGAAATATAAATGGCTCCCGTCCAACCGCTGGACAACGATTCTCGCTATTGTGATCACGTTCCATTTTGTGTGCTTTGGGTTTTATATTTTCTCAGGAAAGCTATTTCATCACCATCATTAAAGGAGATTAGAAAACTATGGATTTTAAACAAGAGGTATTAGACGTTTTAGCAGAGGTTTGCCAGGATGACATCGTAAAGGAAAACCCTGATATTGAAATTTTTGAAGAAGGTTTGCTTGATTCTTTTGGAACAGTAGAATTGCTGCTTGCGATTGAAAACCGTTTTGATATTCTGGTGCCTATCACTGAATTCGACCGGGATGTATGGAATACGCCTAATCACATTGTAAACCAGCTGTCTGAGTTGAAATAATGAAAAAGCGTTTTTTCGGTCCAATTATTTTGGCGTTTATTTTATTCGCAGGCGCCATCGCAGTTCCATCTTCATGGCTGACAGGCTTCATCACCGATAAGCGGGTGAAAGAATCAGCAACAGCCTTGAATCCGAGTATGTTTCAAGGGCTATATTTACAAGATCAAATGCTCAAAGATCCGACATATCTTCCGATTTACGGGTCTTCTGAGCTTTCCCGGCTGGACGAGTTCCACCCATCTAATTATTTTAAAGTAAACAATGAGGGATTTACGCCTTACCTTGTCGGCAAAGGCGGGTCCCAGTCATTGATACATTCCTTAAACTTCGCTGCCCATATGGATCAGCTGAAGGGCAAAAAAATTGTTTTCATCGTTTCTCCGCAGTGGTTTATTAAGCGCGGGTCTGATGAACAGCATTTTGCGCCGAACTATTCCGCGCTTCAAGGGCTGGATTTGGCTTTTAACGAGCAGATCGACCCTGACGTCAAAAAGAAAATGATGAAGCGTATGCTGCGCTTCAAAGCTGTTCAAAACGATGCTGTACTTTCCGAGCTTTATAAGGCGATGGTGAATGGCCAGACATGGAAAGTGAACGCGCTGAAGCCGGCGGCAAAAGTATATTACAAGATGCTAGAAAAGAAAGACCTTTATTATTCAGCGACGGAAACCACGGGACCAAAGCGGTATATCTCACAATCCGTGAAGGATAAGTCATGGTCTGAATTAAATAAACTGGCCGATGAATCAGGCAAACGCCACTCCGGGTCTAACGATTTTCACATCGACAATCCTGTTTATAAAAAGCTGAAGCCGAAAGTGCCTAAGCTGAAAGGGAAAAACAAAGGCAGATCGTATGCGAAGTCACCGGAATACGGCGATTTTGAGCTGATGCTTAGTATCCTGAAAGACGCGGGCGCAGAGCCTATGTTTGTCACCATCCCTGTTAACGGAAAATGGTATGACTACACAGGCTTCCCGAAAAAAGGGCGCACAGACTATTATGAAAAGGTCAATAAACAGATTAAAGCGAAGGGCTTCCAAGTCGCTGATTTTTCAGGTCATGAATATGACCCTTATTTTATGAAAGATACCATCCACATCGGCTGGAAAGGCTGGGTATATGTGGATAAGGCAATTGATGAATTCTATAAAACCGGAAAGGTTACTTCATCGTGAGCATCTATTAGGACGCGGCTGCATATTTCCTGCTAAGATTTGAAATAGTAAAGGAATCACAGCCAGCTTGATAAGAGGTGTTACATCAATGAAGATGACAGGCAATACGGTTTTGATCACAGGCGGTTCAGCAGGCATCGGGCTTGAACTGGCCAAACGGCTGCTTGAGCTCGGGAATGAAGTGATCATTTGCGGACGCAGCGAAACGCGTCTTGCAGAAGCGAAAAAACAGCTCCCAGCCCTCCATACAAAACAATGCGATGTCGCTGACCGCACGGAGCGTGAGGCATTGTTTGAATGGGCCCAGAAGGAATTTCCAAAGCTGAACGTTCTCGTTAACAATGCGGGCATTCAAAAGGAAATTGACTTTAAAAAAGGGACTGAGGAACTCTTTGTGGACGGGGATGAAATAGAGCTGAATATCCAAGCGCCTGTCCATTTATCAGCTCTTTTTACGCCTCACTTGATGAATCAGCCGGAAGCGGCAATTGTTCAGGTAACGTCCGGGCTCGCGTTTAACCCGTTAGCTGTTTATCCGGTGTACTGTGCAACAAAAGCGGCGCTCCACTCCTTCTCACTCACGCTCAGATACCAGCTTCGTGATACAAGCGTTGAAGTGATCGAGATGGCGCCGCCTATGGTTGACACGGGTTTAAATCAAAAATCACGCGATAAGCAAGGTCTGTCGTACCGCGGCATTACACCTGAAGAATATGTTCAATATTTCTTAGACGGCTTAAAAGAAGGCAAACAAGAGATTACAAATGAACGTGTCGAAGGTCTGCGGAATGCGGTCCGTGCCGATTACGACAGAGTATTTGAACAAATGAATGCGCAGGAGAATTAATTTCTCCTGCTTTTTCTTATAAATTTTTTACAAATTTGAGCAAACCTATTGCGATTATTTGGTGAAGGTATACAATAGAATATAAAATATTTTCAAATAAGTTTGATAATATAAACAATTTAACAACAGGGAGATTGACCATGACTAAACAAACGATTCGAGTTGAATTAACATCAGCCAAAAAACCGAAACCAGATCCACATCAGCTTTCTTTCGGAAGAGTGTTTACAGACCACATGTTTGTAATGGACTACGCATCTGATAAAGGCTGGTACGATCCGAGAATCATTCCTTATCAAGCCGTTTCAATGGACCCGGCCGCAATGGTATATCACTATGGCCAAACGGTGTTTGAAGGCTTAAAGGCTTACGTCACAGAGGATGACCATGTTCTGCTTTTCAGACCGGAAAAAAATATGGAGCGCCTGAATAAATCAAATGACCGCATCTGTATTCCGCAAATTGATGAAGAACAGGTTCTTGAGGGTTTAAAACAGCTGATCGCTATTGATAAAGACTGGATTCCGAATGCGGAGGGCACGTCCCTTTACATCCGTCCATTCATTATCGCAACCGAACCTTTCCTTGGTGTCGCGGCATCTCATACGTATAAGCTCTTTATCATCCTTTCTCCGGTCGGCTCATATTACAAAGAAGGCATTAAGCCTGTCAAAATTGCTGTGGAAAGTGAATTTGTCCGTGCGGTAAAAGGCGGAACGGGAGATGCGAAAACCGCAGGAAACTACGCTTCAAGCTTAAAAGCGCAGCAGGTTGCAGAAGAGAAAGGATTTTCTCAGGTTCTCTGGCTGGACGGCATTGAGAAAAAATACATCGAAGAAGTCGGCAGCATGAACATCTTCTTTAAAATCAACGGTGAAATTGTGACACCGATGCTGAACGGCAGCATTCTGGAGGGCATCACGCGCAATTCCGTCATCACCTTGCTTAAGCATTGGGGGCTTCCGGTATCAGAACGAAGAATCGCCGTTGATGAAGTCATCCAAGCCCATAAAGACGGCGTTCTTGAAGAAGCCTTCGGAACGGGTACGGCTGCTGTTATTTCTCCAGTCGGCGAACTGATCTGGAATGACGAAACACTGATGATCAACAACGGTGAAACGGGAGAAATCTCTAAAAAGCTGTATGACACGATCACAGGCATTCAAAAGGGTACAGTTCCTGATGAATTTGGATGGACGACTGAAGTCGCAACGCTCACTGAAAGCAAATAAACAAAAAACCGGCCCAAAACGGGCCGGTTTTTTTATGCTTCAATTTTGTTAAAGAACTGCGGCAGATGTGCTTTGTGCGCCTCCAGCATTTCGTCTAAGATCTGTTTGGCCACTGTGTCGGATGGTACGAGAGGATTAATCGTCATGGCAAGCAGCGCTGTTTGGTAGTCGCCTGTGACAGCCGCTTCCGCCGCGACACGCTCAAATGATTTGATTTGCTGGACGAGACCGCGGACAGATACTGGCAGATCGCCTACGGCGATTGGCTTAGGGCCGTTTTTCGTCATCACGCAGTTTACTTCAACAGCGGAATCATCTGGAATGCTTGCAATCGCACCGTTATTGACCGTGTTCACCGGCTGAATGTCGTGTTTATCATTGTAAATGGAGCTGATGAGGTTGCACGCTGCATCGCTGTAGTAAGCACCTCCGCGTTTTTCAAGCTGCGGCGGCTTGATCGCCAAATTTGGATCTTTATAAAGCTCGAACAGCTCTTGCTCTACCTTTTGCACTACTTCAGCACGGGTGCCTTCCGTTTGTGATGCTTCAAGCTCGTGCTCGAACATTTCTTTTGTTTTGAAATAGTAGCGGTGGTAGCCGCAAGGGATCATGTCGAGTGCTTTTAAGAATTCTGGCTCCCACTCAGCGCCGGAGATGTTTTTCATTGTCATCGCGTTTTTCGGATCACCCATCGCTTCAATGACTTTATCCTTCACGCTGACACCGTCTAAGAAGACGTCCATTCCGAACACCATATGATTCAATCCGGCAAATTGAACCTCTACCCGGTCAACATCTACATCGAGCGCTTTCGCTACGCCCATTTTGATGCCGATCGGGACATTGCAGAGACCGACGACTTTCTTCAGGTTGGAGTAGCGAAGCAAGGCCTCCGTCACCATACCTGCCGGATTTGTGAAATTGACAAGCCATGCGTTCGGACAAAGCTCCTCGATGTCCTTCGCAATCTCTAGGATGACCGGAATGGTGCGCAATCCTTTAAAGAGTCCTCCCGGGCCGTTTGTTTCCTGGCCGATGACGCCATATTTTAATGGAATGCGCTCATCCTTGGCTCTCGCCTGCAGCAGTCCGACCCGGAATTGAGTCGTCACAAAGTCTGCATCTTTCAGCGCTTCCCTCCTGTCCAAAGTGAGGTGAATGTCGATCGGGACACCGGCTTTTTCAACCATCCGCTTGGCGAGCGTGCCGACAATGTTCAATTTTTCCTCGCCTTCAGGAATATCAACGAGCCATAATTCACGTACAGGCAGCTCCTTGTACCGTTTGATTAAACCTTCCACAAGCTCCGGTGTATAGCTTGAGCCTCCGCCAATCGTTACAATTTTCAATCCTTTTGTCATATGCTTGCTCCCCCTTGCACGGTGATTTTTTCATATAGCTCAATGAATTCAGCCGCCAAATCCTTGACTGTCATGGCATTCATTAAATGATCCTGAGCGTGGACCATCAGCAGTGTCATTTCTGTTTTTTCTCCGCCTGCTTCACTTTGGATCAGTTCTGTCTGATAATGATGGGCTTTTGATAATTCATCCGCAGCTTCTTGAAGCTTACTCCGCGCCTCTTCGCTGTCGCCGTTTTTCGCGGCGGCGATCGCTTCCATTGCGGAGCTCCTTCCGTTTCCTCCGTGAAGAATGATTTGAAAAATAATTTGCTCCATTTTCTCATTCACGCGACTCACTCCTTTCTTTACAAAGCCGCCTCTTTGTCGTCTGAAACAGCAGGCGTTTGAACGAGCTCTAATTCGTTTTCTTCTTTCAGCTTCTGTTTATCCCACATTCTGAAGAACGGGTAGTAGACAACAAAGGAAACGGCAATATTAATGGCTTGCATGACCGCGCCTGATATTTTGCCTCCTGTCGCCAAGTAGCCTGAAAAGATCGGCGGCATGGTCCACGGGACTGCGATACCCGCAGGTTTGGCGACAAGTCCGGTGCTCATTCCGATGTATGTGAGTGTCAGTGTGATAAGCGGCGTGACGATAAACGGAATCAAGAGCATCGGGTTCATGACGATCGGCATTCCAAAAATGATCGGTTCGTTAATATTGAAGACCGCCGGGCCGATCGCAAGCTTTCCGAGCTGCTTCATTTGTTTGCTTCGGGCGCGAAGGAACATCGTGACAACCAGTGCAAGAGTGGCACCGCTTCCGCCGATATTGATCCAGATATCGAAAAATTGCTGGGTGAAAATCTTAGGCAGCTCCTCACCGGCTTGGAACGCGATCCGGTTGGCATCCATGGCGCCGTACCAAATCGGTGCCATGACGCCGCCGACAATGTTGGCGCCGTGAAGACCGCAGGCCCATAAAAGCATTTTGACGGCTTCTGCGATAAGGCTGCCCCCGAGGCTTCCGCCAAGAATGGAGAGCGGTGTTCCCAGTAAAACGCTTACAATATTATGAAGGCTTTCAAACGGCGTCGCTTCAACAATCAGTCGTGCTGCCCAAATCAGGAAGATGACGGCAAAGCCGGGGATTAAAGCGACAAATGACTTGCTGACCGCCGGCGGAACACCATCCGGCATTTTAAAAACCATATTGCGCTGGATAATGAGACGGTAAATCTCTGTTGACACCATCGCGATAATCATGGCGACAAACAGGCCTTTACTTCCCATCAGCGAAAGCGGAATACCGCCGCTGACCATTATCTCTTTCGTCGAGCCATCCGGCGTAAACGGCACTTGATACGGTGTCGCTAAGAGGAAAGCCGCAAGGGAGATGGCACCAGCTGACAAGGCATCGACCCCATATTTCTCCGCCAGCCTGTAGGCGATGCCGAATGCGGCGACAAGCCCCATAATTTCAAAGGTGGCATCAACCGGGTAAGCGAGCTTCTCAGACCAGGCGCTGCCGAACGTTTTTGCCATAAAATCGGCATATCCGGGAATCGGGAGGTTGCCGATGATGAGGAAAAAGGAGCCGATGATAATAAGCGGCATTGTTAAAATGATACCGTCACGGAGCGCCTGCAAATGACGCTGCCCCGCAATTCTTCCCGCTATAGGCATGACCTTCTCTTCTAACAACTGATTGACTTTATTCACATAGCCCGCCCCTCTCTATGACGCGTTTCCAAGCTGTTCAGCCGATTTCAGCACTTCCGCTCCGTTGCACGTCCCATAATGGACTGTGTTAATGACGTCTACCGGAACACCCTTTGATTCTCCTAGTTTTTTCAGCTGAGGAAGCATGTAACGGACTTGCGGGCCGAGGAGCAATACATCCGCTTTATCGATATGATTTTGTACAGAATCACCTGATACTGCCCAAATGGTATAGTCTTTTCCTTGTTCCTGCGCGCTTTTTTCCATCTTGCTGACGAGTAAGCTTGTTGACATGCCTGCTGCACAAACGAGTAATATATTCATATAAAAGACCCCCTAAGAGTTTGATAGAATTTGTATGTCCTGCTGTTGATAACATCATATTATGAAATCGCTTTCATAAACACTCAAGGTTTTTCCGCAGGAAACGGAAAAAAGGTATATCCAGGCTGTCAGTTTATCGTTTTTTGTCAAACACATCGGAGAGCTCTTGGTACGTGCGGCTTTTTAACAGCTGGCTTACCGCTGCCGGATCATCCAAAATACTGCCGAGCAGTTTATACATGCTTTGCAAATCCGCTTTGTTTTCCTTTTCGACACAAAGCAGGCAAACAAATTGAACCCGTTTATTCTCCCAGTCTATCGGCTTTTTGAGCGTACAGACGGCCCAAAATGTCGTTTGCGTCTGCGGGACGAGCGGGTGCGGAATGGCCACGAGGTTGCCGAAGCACGTTGGCGACATCTCTTCTCTATCAAATATAGAATCTATGATTTCCTTATTCGCATAGCCGCCGTCCACTGCTTTCTGACCTAAAAATTGAATCACCTCTTCTTTCGAACGCAGATCCTTCTGGAAAAAAACGAGATCCTTTTTGAGATAGCTGACAGCTTTTTCTTTCTCATCATTCAGGATGGATTCTATTTTTGTAAAATCGGTTCCGCCTAAGATGGTGTTTACCTTTAGTACAGGCACAGGGAGTTCTTTTTTGATCGGAATGGTGCTGACCACAAAATCAATCGATTCATAAGACAACTGGTCAAGACTGTAATATTCAGCCGTGCCGAGAATATCGATCCGTTTGCCGAAGTGGGAGCGAAGTTTTTCCCTCAGAAGCTGGGCACTTCCCGCACCTGACGCACAAACGATGATGCAGCGCTTAGGCGGGCTTTCTGTTTTCTTCCGTTCAATTGCGGCGCCGAAGTGCAGCGCTAAATAACCGACTTCATTTTCATGAATATCGATGCCCGTTTTTTCTTTTATGACGATTCCGGCGATGATTCCGGCCTCAAAGGCGAGAGGATAATTTTCTTTGATCGCTGCCAGCATCGGATTTCTCAGATTCATGCCATACCGGTTGCGGGTGATCGCGGGTTTTACATGCAGTGCCAAGCCAATTTTCAGCTCTTGATCATGCAGGATGCCGAGCTTTAATTCTCGGTCGACCGCTTCGATCATGGCGGCAGTCAGCCGATCTGTTTCTTCATCGATTGAAAATTCGCCTTCTCCGCACTGCGGCTGTGTCATTCGTTTCGTGCCGAGAAGATGCATGGCGATATAAGCCGTTTCATTTTCCGGAAACGTGACGCTAAGGGCTGATTCCAGTTCTTTCACAATTGCTTCAGCAGCCTGGTATTCTTTTTGATGCAGAATGTGATCCATATCTTCCGGGAAAAGAGAAACATAGTGTTCCGTTCTGATCCGCTTACAGGCGATGGCGATATGAATGATGAGGTTATTCAATCCAAGGTTAGACAGAGGAATCCGGTCGTTTTTAATCTTTCTCATAATCACAGAATGGATGATCTCAATTTCTTCCTTTGGCAAAATATCAGCCTTTTCATTCAGAAAATCAATTTCTGTTTCTCTTTCATCAACAATGTACTCCGCCATACAGTACCTCATCTGCACCTCGTCTCCGCGCAGCTTGAAGCCGTAATTCGGGCGTGTTTCCATGACAATGCGGTAAGGAAGCAGCCGTTTCTTCACTTCCTTTAAATCGGTTTGGAGTGTAGATTTTGAGATAAAAAGTTCTTCGGCCAGCTCATCCAGCTTGAGATAATGATCCGCCAGCAGCAGCCGTTTCATGAGATATGTAATCCTCTCCTCGGGAAATACCGGCAGCCCCTTTTTCTGCTGAAACACGTCTTGCAGCAGCGTTCTAAAGGTCTGCTCGTCATGAATGCGCAGCTTGTATCCCGAGCCTCTTACCGATTGAACCAAAGCGCCATGGCCGCTTATCACATCTTGGAGTTCCTTTATATCATTGCGGACCGTCCGCGTCGTCACATGTAAATGTGCGGCAAATACCGAGCTTGTCACCGGAACTTCAGCCGCCATCAATAAGCGCAGAATTTCACGAAGTCGCCCATGCAGCATGAGAAAAACCTCCTATCAAGATAGATGCAGGAATTACATAAGTAGGCAGAAAGGATGTGGTGAAGGGAAAGCGAAATGTATATAAATTCTATAATGGGGAGAAATGCAAGTCAATGAACATCGGGAGGACAAGAGGGAAAACAGACCCATAAAAAAACAGCCGGGATCAGCCGGCTGTTCGGGATGCGGACATGTTCTTTTGTTTAGACGCCTTGCGGTCCTTCATGATTTTTCGAACAACCGGGTAAATGACCGGCGCCCATTTGATAACGGTTTTGATCATTTTTTTCAAAGCTCCGATTCTCCCTTCTTTTTTCTCAACCATTCCCCTGATTCCCCTTTGTTTAAACATGCTAACGCGACACGTACCTGTTTCCCGTCACCCAGAAACGCCACGGATAATCGCGCGCCTCTCCGCTGTTGTCGATGCCGATGCGCGGGCCGGTTGACATGTCTTCCGGTGTGTACCCGCTTTCAATGTAAAGCGGCTGTTCCGTGATCCAGCGTCCGTAGTCATTCATCGTGACGCCAAGCGCTTTCGTTAACTTTCCGGGACCATTTGTCCATTCTCTCGGACGCCGGCCCGGCCTTCTTTCCTCCATTAACAGCTGGCCTTCATGAGGCTCAATCGCCCTGATCAATACCGCTTGCGGAACATCCTCTTCTGCGGCAACGACGTTCAGCAATGTATGGGTGTGCATCACATACGTATACACACGGCCAGCTTCACCAAACATAATCTCAGTCCGCTTCGTCCGGCGGTTGTTAAAGCTGTGGGCTGCTCTGTCCCCGGCTCCCATATAGGCCTCTGTTTCCACAATAAAACCTGAAGCTGTCCCTTCATCCGTTTCCTTTACCAAAAGACAGCCGAGAAGAGAAGGAGCCAGTTCTAGGGCCGTTTTTTGATAAAACGTGATGGGCAGCGGATTTCTTTTTCTGGTCACGAATGTCGTACTCTCCTTTTTTCGTTTTGGTAATTGTACCATTCCCGAAGCAGCTAAAAAAAAACTTCAGTTTTAAAATTCTTCCATTAAGGGAATATTGTTACCGTTCAAAAAGGAGGCTCAACCAATGAAAGATGATCATCAAAAAGAGTATCACGGCACAAATGTCGAAGGCAGTGAGGATGCGCTTTCTCATAAGACATCCGGGAAAAACGAGTCAGAGGATACCTTGACGAACAGACAGGGGCATCCTGTCACCGACAACCAGAATGTGAGGACGGTCGGGAACAGAGGGCCGACAACGCTGGAAAATTACGATTTTCTCGAAAAAATCAGCCACTTTGACAGGGAACGCATTCCCGAACGTGTTGTGCATGCCAGGGGTGCAGGCGCACACGGATATTTCGAAGCCTATGGCAGTTTTGGAGACGAGCCGATTTCAAAGTACACACGAGCGAAGCTTTTCCAGGAAAAAGGCAAGAAAACGCCGGCATTTGTCCGTTTTTCCACGGTGAATCACGGAAAACATTCACCTGAAACATTACGGGACCCGCGCGGTTTTGCCGTTAAGCTTTATACTGAAGACGGAAACTGGGATTTGGTCGGGAACAACCTGAAAATCTTTTTTATTCGCGATCCGCTGAAATTCCCGGATCTTGTACACGCGTTTCAGCCTGATCCGGTGACCAATATCCAAGATGGTGAACGTATTTTCGACTTCATTTCTCAATCTCCTGAAGCGACACATATGATCACATTCTTGTTTTCGCCTTGGGGCATTCCTGCCAACTACCGGCAGATGCAGGGTTCAGGCGTTCATGCCTACAAATGGGTGAATGAGGAAGGCAAGGCCGTTCTTGTAAAATACCATTTTGAACCGAAACAGGGCGTCCGCAACCTGACACAGAAGGAAGCAGAAAAGATTCAGGGGAAAAACTTCAACCACGCGACACAGGATTTGTATGAAGCGATTGAAAACGGCGATTATCCGGAGTGGGAGGTGTATGCCCAAATCATGAGTGATGACGAGCATCCGGATCTCGACTTTGATCCGCTTGATCCGACTAAGCTGTGGTATAAAGAGGACTTTCCGTGGAAGCCGATCGGCAAATTAGTGTTAAACAAAAACCCTGAGAATTACCATTCTGAAGTAGAACAGGCTTCATTCGGCACAGGGGTCCTTGTCGACGGACTTGATTTTTCTGATGACAAATTGCTTCAAGGACGGACGTTTGCCTATTCCGATACGCAGCGGTACAGAGTTGGCGCAAACTACCTGCAGCTGCCAATCAACTCACCGAAAAAACACGTCGCGACCAACCAGCAAGGGGGTCAAATGCAGTACCGCGTGGATATCGGCGAAGGTCAAAATCCGCATGTCAACTATGAACCGTCGATTATGGGCGGGCTGAAGGAAGCGAAGCAAGATGGTAAAGACCACACCCCGCATGTCGAAGGTAACCTGAAGCGGGAAGCGATTGACAGAACGAACAATTTCGGACAAGCCGGTGAAACGTACCGGAGATTTACTGAGTTTGAGCGTACTGAACTCATCACAAATCTGGTCAATACGCTTTCAACCTGCAGAAAAGAAATTCAGGAGCAAATGATTGAGAATTTCACAAAAGCCGATCCGGACTACGGAAAACGCGTGGCGGAAGGGCTGAAAAAGGCTTCAGAAAATAACAGCAACGGACCGGTCGGCACGACAGAAACGGCTCAAGCCGCCGAGCAGGCTGAACAGGAAAGCCATCCGTCTGATCCGTATTAACACCAAGAACAGGACTTTTTGAAGTCCTGTTTTTTCATTTCTCTATTGAAACGTTTCCACAAATTGTGTTGTACTGGAAGGAAAGAGGTGGTGAGAGCATGGAAATTCAGCAGCCGCTGATTCCTCAGCAAAAAACAATCGGCACTTTAGATCACGCCGTTTTCTTATGCATGGTATTTTGTTTTTGGTTTTCGGGCTATATTTACGTTCCTGTTTTCAGCCTGTATTTGGAGGATCTGCACTTTTCATACGGAGCGATCGGCATGATTCTCGGAAGCTACGGGGTGACCCAAATCCTGCTGCGGTTCCCGCTTGGGGTTCTGTCAGAAATTCTTTTTTCTCTGCGTAAGCCATTGTTAATCGCCGGCTTTGGATGTTCCATTCTCAGTAGCGTGCTTTTTCTTGCGTTTGATTCTTTTTTCTTCGTCCTGACCGCCCGGCTTCTCGCGGGGATTACAGCATCCATGTGGGTGATGGCGACGATTCTATACGCTCATTATTTCAAAGATGGCAGTGCCTCAAAAGCAATGGGCATCATGCAGTTTTTTACCGTCATGCCTCAGTTTGTCAGCATTGTGTTCTGCGGGCTTGCAGCAGCGCATTTAGGCAGGCAGGTTCCGTTTTGGATGGCACTGGCTGCCTCGTGCATCGGCCTTGTGATATGCTGCTTTATTAAAGATCCGTCCGTTTCTTCTGGGCAACGTAAGTCTCTCCGTATAACGCAACACATCAAAGACACATTGCGGCTGCCGAAGCTGAAGATTTTCACGATTCTATCTATGACTGCACATGCCGTGCTATTTATGACGGTGTTTGGTTTTACGCCGCTTTACACGAACCAGCTCGGAATGGGAGACATCGAACTGCTTTGGGTGATGACCGCCTTTTTTCTCCCTCATGCAGCGGCTACCCTGAGCTTTTTGTTTTTGCGTTTTACCGGAAGAATCGCCTATGGCACCATGCTGATCTGTTTTGCTGTCATTGGAGTCTGTTTGATGTTCGTTCCTTTTTCAGCTTCATTGCTCACAGTTTGCATGACCCATGCTTTCATCGGTCTGGCGCTTGGCTTTGTGTTTCCCCTATTGTTAAGCCGGGTCGTCGATATCAGCTCAGCGCGTTTAAAAATGTCAGCCATGGGATTTTATCAATCGTTTTATGCGCTGGGCATCTTTACCGGCCCCCTTCTCGCCGGAAAAATCGCACAGATTTTCGGTTTGGCCGAGGTATTTTATGGAGCCGGATTGATGGCATTGGCCGCTTTGATGATGATGCTGGCCACAAAGCGAAAACTGATCAGTTAATAGCTTTCATACCGGCGGAAGCGCCACACAGAAAAAACGGCCAGAAGCATGATGCACAGAATGGAGAATGTGAGCGACCATCCGAAAAAGTCCGCCCGCTCTCCATGAAGAAGAATATGCTCCGCCTGCTTGCAAAGCTCAGCCGGCAGCCATTTCGCACCATCAGGAAAAAGCGAGACAGCAAAGGAAACGGCAGCCGTCAGCCCAATTCCGGCTGCCGCGGCTGCTCCGAGAGACCGAAACATCGTGCTTCCGGCAAGCCCTGCAGTAACAATAAACATCATCCAAAGAGAGTAGAGCCCGAGGCTTGCTGCAAAGCGGCTGAACGATGCGTGCTCAAACAATATCCGAACGTAATAATAAGCAAGTCCGTACCCAGCTGCAAACGACGCGATCCCGATCATGCTTTGGGTGATCCATTTGTTCAATATATACTGGGCTGCAGTCACAGGCCGCGACATAATCAGAGCCGTTACACCTTGATTTCTTTCATTCGCCACACTGCCCATGACACTGAAGATGATCAGCGCCATGCCAAGCGTGTTAAATTGGGAAAGCGTGCTCACCATCACCTCAGATCCGGAAGGCATGGTAAAACTGATTTTCATACCGTCTGGAAGGTTCCCCCCATGCGCAATGATTTCCGGCATATAATAAATGGTCAGCGGCTGTGTCAGCCCCACGATCATCATCGCAATGGGCAGCCAGATCAGCTTTCCGCTTCTCCAGCCTTCCAGCCATTCCTTTTGTAATAGCGTCATCATGACATTCATGCGTGCACCACCTTAAGATAGACGTCTTCGAGAGACTCTGTTTTCTGTTCAAAACGGGTGACTGTCAATCCCATTTGGATACAATCACTCAGCAATATCCTGCCAGAGCCTGTATCGCTTAGCTCAAAAACAGCTTGGGACGGATTCATATAGACAACATCGGATATATAAGGCTTCTCTTCAAGCCAGCCTTTCAGTTTCTCTTTCACAGTAAGAGTGAAAACATTCGTTTGATGCTGTTCTTTGAGCTGCTGTAAAGCGCCTTTCCATGAAATCTCGCCGCTTTTCATGATCACGACTTGATCACACACCTGCTCCGCATCGTGCAAAACGTGAGTAGAAAACAAAACAGCCATATGTTTTTTCAGCTCCCGCATCATATCCAGCACCTCGATACGCCCTGAAGGATCCAGGGCAGAAACCGGTTCATCCAAAATCAAAAGCTTCGGTTTATGAAGCAGAGCCTGAGCCAGACCGAGCCTTTGTTTCATGCCGCCAGAATAACCGCCGATTCTTTTGTTTGCCGCGTCCTGCAAACCGACAAACTCCAGCATTTCGCCTATTTTCTCTTGGCATTTTTTCTTTGAAAGGCCAGACAGTCTCCCGGCAAAGGTTAAAAATTCATTTGCCGTCATCCATGAATAAAAAGCCGGGTACTGCGGAAGGTAGCCGATCATACTGCGATCTGCTTTTTGCTCCCCGTACAGCTTGACCGTCCCGGAGGTGGGTGACAGCAGTCCGGACAGCATTTGAAGCGTTGTGGTTTTACCAGCCCCATTCGGTCCTAATAGAGCGACACACTCGTTCTCCATGACTTGAAAGCTGACATTCCGTACAGCTTGATGATGCCGGTATGATTTGCATAATGACTCAATAGATAGCATGCTCGCTCACCTTTGCTTTCTGCCGACGGTAAAAAATAAAATCGGCCCAATAATATTGATGCATATAATTACTGCTGCCCACATCCATTTCGGCCCGTTTGTCCGCTCTTCTTTCACACAGCTGATCAGGGCAAACACTGCCAGCACGGCCTGTAACACAATCAGCGGTACAATCATTTCCCAAGAAATATTCATTAGCTGATCCTCCTATTTTTTCGGTCAGGCCTTATCACAAAAAAGTAATAGCAAATCAGAGGCATCGGCGCTTGAATCAGTCCGACAATTCCCCACACCCATGCCAGACGATCCCGTTTTTTCGCATCAATGAATAAAAAGATTCCCTGTGCCAATACAATCAGATAAGCAAACACAAAAATCGTCAAATCTGTTTGGGACATCAGTGTTTCACCTCACGTTCGCCAAGGTATCGTTTTTTCTCAGCTGCAATCAAAATCGGCAGGACAGCCAGCGCACAGACCTGAAGCACGACAAAAGCAGCGGGAACTTGAGTAAATGCCAGAGTCGCCGCGCTTACCACTACCAGTGCAGAAAACACAAATAAGATAACTTCTTTCAGCACGCTTTTTCTTCGTTCGGCTTTCATTTGTGACAGCTGATCAAGCAATTCTTTTTGACTCGGTATATTCGGGTTGGCGCATTGGTCAATTTTCTGCAATTCCGATTTTAAATGAACAGATTGCTTTTCTTTATTCATCAGTCCACTCCTTTCTGATTTGCTGGAGCCCTTTATGGACTCTGGACTTTACCGTGCCTTCTTTGATATGCAGCATCATTCCGATATCAGCATAGGTATAGCCGTAATAGTGCCTTAATAAAACGGGCGTGCGCAGCTTCGGGTCAAGCTGAGAAAAGAGATCAAGCGTCTCGCTCCACTCAGAGCCTTTCGTTGACACGTCCCACTTGATCTTGCGTATCGTTTCCTCTGTAACAGCCTGATTTCGTTTCCATTCTCTCTTTCTCTTTTTCTGGTGATCAAGGTAGAGTCTTGACGCGATAGAGATCAGCCAAGTGGAGAATTTGGATCGGCCTTGAAAACTCCCCAGATGGACGTATCCTTTCAGAAAGGTTTCCTGAACTAGATCCTCGCTGACGTCAGGGTGAAGGGAAAGCTTTAACAAGTATTTATATAGAAAAGAATAATAATGCTGAAAAAGGGCTGTAAACGCCTCGTCGCTTCCCTCTTTCGCCTGCTGAATCAATTGCTGTTCTTCATTTGTATCCAACGGCCGCGATCCCCCCTTTTTTTGTTATCTTGCCTTATGAGACGACACCGGATTCCAGAGCGTTCAACTTTTTTTATAATTCTTTTGATCTATTGACTTCACTGGCCTCTCATCAGTTTTCGTGAACATCTAAATTTGTAAAGCGAAGTACAGTCTGTTAAGCTATGTTTTTATGTCTATTTCAAAATTTCATTATATATGGAGGACGATGCATTGAAAGTAGAAAGGCGAACGATTGAATATATTCCGAATGAAGAAAGACATGGTAAAGCAAAAGATTTATTTCCCGTATGGTTCGGGGCCAATATGCATATCACCACGTTAGTGACCGGTACTCTTCCCGTTGCAATGGGACTTAATCTGTTTTGGAGTGTTGCCGCTATTATTTGCGGAACCTTAATCGGTGCCATATTTATGGCTTCTCATTCCGCGCAAGGACCCCAGCTCGGCATCCCGCAAATGATTCAAAGCCGTGCCCAATTCGGCGTAATCGGAGCGATTCTTCCCCTCTTCTTAGTCATGTTTATCTACCTTGGTTTCTTCGCAAGCAGTACAATTCTGGCGGCCGGGACCTTAAGCAGCTTTGTTCCCATCCCGGGATCATGGAGCATTATAGGCTTAAGCGCCGCATGTTTTTTACTCACCATTTTCGGTCATGATTTGATTCACAAAATGCAAAAAATCCTTTCTTGGACCTCTTTTGCCGTATTTTTTGCTGCAACGATACTCATTTTCCAATTACCGATTCCGGCAGGCAGCTGGATGCCCGGGACGATCGACTTGCCCGTTTTCTTGGTGGCAGTCAGCGCCGTAGCAACTTGGCAGCTTGCCTATGCGCCTTATGTCGCCGATTATTCCAGATATCTGCCAATTAAAACACCGGCGTCCCAAACGTTTTGGTACAGCTACGCAGGAACATCTGTCAGCTCCATCTGGATGATGCTGCTCGGCGCGCTGCTGACCACAGCACTTCCTGATTTTACGACAAACTCAGGGACCCAGATTGTGCAATTGTTCGGCCCCTTCTCGTTCATTATGCTGATCATTGTTTTATTTGGCCAGATGGCGATTAATGTCTTTAACTTGTATGGAGCTTTTATGTCCACGACGACTACGCTTGAGCCGTTTCTAAAATTAAAAGTCACACCGAAAATCAGAATCATCATGATCCTTGGCGTCACAATCGTCGGAACAGTCCTAAGCCTTCTCGGGCAAAGCAATTTTATGGAGCTGTTTTTGAATTTTATCTTTTTTATCAGTTATTTCTTAATTCCATGGACGGCGATCAATTTAGTGGATTACTACTTCGTCCGCCACGGGAACTATGAGGTCAAAGCGATGTTTGATGTCAACGGGCCATATGGAAGAGTCAATTGGATCACAACGATTGCTTTCATTCTATCCATCTTGTTAGAAATTCCGTTTATCAATACATCCTTTTACATCGGGCCATTGGCAAAAATGTTTGGCGGCGGGGATATTGCATGGATTATCGGCTTAGCCGTGCCTTCTGTTCTATATTATGTACTCATGAAACCGCGACTGAAAAAACGAGCGGGCTATCAAGAAAAGCTGTCTTCCCTATGAAGACAGCTTTTTTCATTCAAATCGTTTCCACACACGAGGCAACATGTCAGAGAGCTCGTGGGCGAGCAGCGTATGGGCAGAGTGTTCGTCAGTCCAAAGCTCGGCGCATGCACCGTGCAAGTATACGGCATTTAATACGGCATGTTTCGGGTCTTTGTGGCAGCAAAGCATGCCCAATATCATTCCCGTCAGTGTGTCGCCGGTTCCGCCTTTGGCGAGTGCCCCGTTTCCGGTCGGATTGCTCCAGCAGTCGCCATCGGGAAACGCGATGATGGTTTGATTTCCTTTTAACACGATCACCGTTTGCAGCTGAACCGCCCACTCCTTGGCATATTCTTCTCTTTTATTTTGCAAGTCTTTCACCGGAACCCCTGTCATTCGGGAAAACTCACCTGGATGCGGCGTAAGGATGACGGGCGCCTTCCGTTTCGGATACGTGCGCTTTGTCAGCGCCCCGGCATCCAAAATAACGGGGCAATCCTTCTCAAGGACTTGATCAACGGCCTGCTGCACCCTCTCTGTTTGCGGAAGCCCCGAACCGATCGCAATTGCCCGGTACGTCTCTTCAAGGCGAGAGCCCGCCGCTTTTTCCCAGCCGTCACGCCAATACGTGGCCTCCGGCAGAACCGGAACGATCAGCGGGATCACGCTTTCAGACGTGCCGATGACAAGCTTGCCGAGACCGCTCCGCATGGCACCAAGCCCGGCTAAAAGCGCAGCGCCCGGCATGTCGTCGCTTCCCGCCAGCAGCAAAGCCGTACCGTACGTACCTTTATGGCTCGCTGCATCTCTTTCAGGGAGCGCAGCCCTTACATGCTCTTCCGTCCAAATCGGAACATTCATATCCATACCTCCTCTTATTATCTCTTCTTATTTTTCCTGCACTACTTCCTTTTCAAACAAAAAAGACAGCCCCAGAGGCTGTCTTTTATTTTACAGGAACGTCGAGGTGATAAAGACGGCGATACCGTTCGTTCGTCGCCAGCAGTTCCTCGTGTGTTCCTTCCATTTCTGTTTTTCCATTTTCAAGAAAGACGATTTTATCGGCTGCTTCCACTCCCGCCAAGTGATGCGTAATCCAAAGAATCGTTTTACCTTTCAGCACCTCAAACACGGTTTCCATCAGTTCGCGTTCCGTGATAGGGTCCAAGCCTACTGTAGGCTCATCAAGTATAATGATCGGCGTATCCTGCAGCAAAATCCGGGCGAGCGCGATCCGCTGCCGCTCTCCTCCTGAAAATCGGATTCCGGTTTCTTGAACTGAAGTATGATATCCATCAGGCAGCGACTCAATGTAATCATGCAGCTTCACCTGCTTTGCGGCGCGGCGCACATCCTCGTCGCTCGCCTTTCCGTTTCCGAGCCTGATGTTATTCAAAATGCTTGTATCAAACAAGTGAGGCTTTTGATTTAACACAGCCACCGCATCAGCAATCTGATCCTTTACAAGCGCCGTGTCCACTCCGTTTAACGTTACCGAGCCTGAGTCAGGATTCAATGCGCCCTCAATTAATGCGAGTGATGTTGATTTTCCTGAGCCGCTCCGGCCGAGCAGCGCCATTTTTTCTCCTTGGCGCAGCGTAAAGGAAAAATGGTTCAGTACTTGGCTGCTGTTGTCATAAGAAAACGTCACATCACGAAACGCCAAAGTGACGTCTTTGAGATCAAGCCTGTCAGCCGCAGACTCTGTTTGTGAAGCCTCAGGCTGAGGAGCCACCTTGTTCATTCTTCTGATAGAATCCTGATAACCCGGCACTTCGCCCAAAGCATCAGAAAGCGGCAGAAAAGCTTCTGTCAGCGGGAACACAACAAGCACAAAGGCAGCAATCATCGTTTTGGCGAGTTCGCCATTTGCATGCTGCCCCGCCGTCCAAAACAGCATCAGCAAAATGAGGCCGGCGACAAGGCATTGCGCGGCAAAATCCCGCCATCTTGTAAAACGATGTTTTTTGCGTTCCAGCTCAAACCAAGCGTTTTCTTCTCTTTCATAGGAATCAATAAAAGCATGCCGGCGTCCGCTGAACATCCAGTCGCTGACACCCATCACGGCATCTGTGAGACGGCTGTACAGCACATTTCGCCCGCTTTTCAGCTTGGCATTCTTCGCCCGCGTCACAAGCAAAGACACGACCGGAAACAGCACAACCAGAACAAACAAATAAAGCGCCAGCAAAATGGCAAACGGCCAGGAGAAAAAGCCGAGCGCAATCACTGAAACAGCATACAAAAGCAAGGCTGAGATGGCAGGGAAAATGGTTTTTAAGAAGGCATCCTGCAAATGCTCAATATCCTCAGACAAAATGCCGAGCATATCTCCCGTGCGAAAACGGGACCGCAGCATCAAAGCGCCAGGCTCAAGCATGTTGTAAAGGCGGACGCGCATGTCTGACACGATTTTCAAAATGATATGATGCCCGATCAGGCGCTCCACATAACGTGACACAGACCGGGCGATCCCAAAGGTTCGAACGGCGACAATCGGCACATAAATGAGCAGGATGTTCTCCGGCCTTGTCGCCGCCTTTGAAATTAAAAACCCTGAAGTAAACATGAGAAAAGCAGCGGAAAAAATCGTCACCGCACCCAAAAAGACAACAAGAACAAACAGACGGGCATTTTGCTTGATATACGGCAGAATCCATTCTTCTTTCTTCATGCTCTTTCCCCCAGTTGTGCCTTCACGAGTTTGGTGTACACACCGTTTTTCGACAGCAATTCATCGTGAGTCCCGATTTCTGCTATACTGCCTCCGTCCAGCACGATAATTTCATCCATATCAAGCATCCAATGGAGGCGGTGTGTCGCGAGAAAGACGAGCTTGTCATCAAATAAATCCAGCATCGTTTCTTTTATTTCATATTCTGTTTCGATATCCAGATGGGCGGTCGGCTCATCCAGCAGCAGAATCGGGCGGTTACCCAAAAAAGCGCGGGCAAGCGCGACACGCTGAGCCTGACCGCCGCTGAGCGCCCGGCCGCCTTCTCCGATCCGTCCCTCTAATCCTTCAGGAAGAGTGTTTACAAACTCCGTCAATCCCGCTGAGGAAGCAGCGCGGGCTGTATCTTCAGCAGAAGCGCTTGGGTGATAAAACCGGATATTGTTCGCCAGCGTATCATCAAAAATATAAGGATGCTGCGGAATATAGAGCAGGTTTTTCTGCCAGTTCCCGTCCTGCAGATGCGAACGGCTTGAACCATTCACACTGATAACACCGTCATCCGGCTCCAAAAATCCTCCGAGAATATCGATTAAAGTTGATTTTCCGGCACCGCTTGCTCCAATGATGCCGAATTTTTTCTTCCCTTTAAATGAAAGAGTAATATCAGACATCGCTTGGCCGGCTGAGACACCTGACAGCTTCAGTTCATCCTGATTGGACCATGTTTCAAGCTGAAGCGGAGCCTCTTCTTTGAATCCCGGCTGAGATAATATGTCTTGAATCGTCTTGCCCGCTTCCTGACCATTAAGTGTCGCATGATAATCATTTCCCACTTCCCGCACCGGCAGAAAATATTCAGGTGCCAGAATAAGCGCTGTTAAAGCGGGGCCAAGCAAAATATCGCCGTCAATCAAACGCAAGCCTAAAAACACAGCAACTGTCGCCACCGACAGCATCGTGAAAAAATCGAGAGCAAATGAAGATAAAAACGCCACTCGCAGTGTGCTCATTGTCGCTTTGCGATACCGCTCACTGACGTGGAAAATGTTTTTGCTATGCGATTTGCTCAATCCTAAAAAACGCAAAGTCTCCAATCCGCGAAGAGAATCAACGAAATGGTTGGACAATGTCTGGTATGATTTCCACTGGCGATCCGCTTTTCGCTGTGCGACAAGGCCAAGAAGAATCATAAAAATAATCAGAATCGGCAGGGCCGCGACTAAAATAATCGCAGAAGTCCGATCCTGAAAAAACACGTAGATGACAACCGCAGCCGGCACAATCGTCATGCTGACCATTTTCGGCAAAAACAGCTCTAGATAGCGGCGGAATTGGCTGATGCCTTCCATCGCCAGCGTCACCATTTGCCCCGTCCCCTCTTTCTTTGCAAAGCGGGGGCCTAAGCGGAACAGCTGATCGAGAAAGCTTTTCCTCAAATCAGCTCCCGTCCGGGCGGCATAATGATAGACGATTTTCTGACGCGCCACTGTCACCCCGTGCCGCGCGACAAAAGCGATGAGGAAAAAGCCGATCACCGGAAACAGGGAGGCAATGCTCTTCCCGTTGAAAAGCCCGGTCACAGCTTCACTCAGCCACTCTGCCTGCATGATAATAGCGGCTGTCTGAATCAGCGTTAAGCAAGTAATCACGGTGAGAATCCGCTTCATTCCTTTATATCGAAACAGGTCTTTTCCCATTAATAAGTCATAGGCTCCTTATGACTGACGCGCTTCCGGAAGACATAATAGCTCCAGATCTGGCTGCCGATTACAAACGGCAATAGCGTTAATGCTGCAATTGACATGACTTTTAGCGAATAATCACCGGAAGAAGCGTTAGCTACTGTTAAATCGAACGCGCTTTGAATCGAGCTGACCATCACCCGAGGGAATAATGAAATGAAAATCATTCCTACGGTCAGAGCAAGCCCCGCGCCTGTCATCGCAAATGTCCAGCCGTCTTTTTTCTTGCGGATGAATAAAGCTGCAAGCATAAAGCAGATGACAATTAAAACAACAAGCGGTATTGTAATCTCGCCGCGGCGTGTAAACATGTCTGTCTCATAAGCAGAAAGGGCCGCGAAAGCAAGCACCGCCACAAAAACAACACCCATTATCTTTTGCGCCATTTGTCGGGCGCGCTGCTGCAAATCACCAATCGTACGCAGCGTGATGAACATTAATCCATGCTGGAAGCAAAGAAGTGTTACGGTCACGCCGCCTA
Organism: Bacillus sp. XT-2; assembly: GCF_025696525.1. NCBI lineage: Bacteria > Bacillati > Bacillota > Bacilli > Caryophanales > Bacillaceae > Bacillus > Bacillus sp. XT-2. Next base: position 202,165 of record NZ_JAHVOC010000002.1, on the reverse strand, counting down.
GTACAGAATATACATTTATATAATCAGATAAGTGCGCGTGAATGTTCATATCGGCATCAATCGGCATACCGCGGAATAATGTCGTAAATAACACACCGAGCACAAACGGAGGAATCAGACTGCCGAAGAAAACCACCCAGTCCCAAACCTTTACCCATTTCAAATGATCAACCTTGCCGCGGAATTCAAACGCGACCCCGCGGCCCATTAACGCAAGCAGCACAATGACAAACGGAATGTAATAACCGCTCAGCATTGTTGCATACCAGTTTGGAAACGCCGCGAAGATAGCACCCGCACCAGTCAAAAGCCATACTTCATTCGCGTCCCAGAACGGTCCGATCGTGTTGATCAGCACTCTGCGCTCTAATTCATTATGGCCAAGAAAACGGGTCGCCATGCCGACCCCAAAATCAAAGCCTTCCAAAAAGAAGAAACCTACAAACAATACAGCAACGAGTATAAACCAAAGATCATGAAGAGATGCCATGGTATACCTCCTGACTAAATGGATCTGTTGATACAGGAACATCATGATGATCATCATACTCCGCGCCTTTTTTAATTTCACGGATGAACAAGAAGACGAGCAATGCGCCCAAAATCATATACATCACACCGAACGCGATGATTGAGAATAACAGGGAGCCCGCCGTTACGTTAGGCGACACGGATTGAGCCGTTGTCATTAAACCCATGACCGTCCAAGGCTGACGCCCGATTTCTGTCATAATCCAGCCCGCAGAGTTTGCAATAAACGGGAAGGAAATCAATGCGATCATGATGCGCAAATACCATTTGCTGTTTTCCAGCTTTTTGCGGCGGTTTAGCCAAAGGCCGCCTAACGCAGCAAGAATCATAACAACACCTGCTCCAACCATAATGCGGAAACTCCAGAACGTCGTTTTGACAGGCGGAATATAGTCGCCTTTTCCGTACACTTTTTCGTACTCTGCCTGAAGTGTTTTCATTCCTTTGACACTGCCGCTGAATTTTTGATAAGCCAGATAGCTCAATGCGTAAGGAACTTTGATTTCATTAGAGCTCTTTTCATTTTTCGTATCAATTGTGGCAAAGGCCGTCCAAGCGGCAGGGTCGCCGCTGTCTTCCCAAAGCCCTTCACTGGCAGCCATTTTCATTGGCTGTGACTCCATCAAGTGTTCAGCCTGCATGTGTCCGCTAAGGCCGACGCCAAGGCCTGCACAAAGCCCGACAATCATTGCGAGTTTGAAAGATTGTTTAAAGAATGGCACTTCTTTTTTCTTTAATAGTTTAAAAGCACTGACACCGGCGATAAAGAAAGCCCCGGTGGCAAGCGCACCGAAAATGACGTGCGGGAATTCAACCCAAAGCTGCGGATTTGTAATCAGCGCGCCAAAGTCATTCATTTCCGCGCGGCCGTTTTTGATCGTAAAGCCGACCGGCTCCTGCATAAAGGAGTTCGCTGTTAAGATCCAGAAAGACGATATAATCGTTCCGAATGACACGAGCCAAATGCAGAGCGCATGAATTTTTTTAGGCAGGCGGTCCCACCCGAAAATCCATAATCCGATAAAAATAGATTCCATGAAAAACGCCAATAATGCTTCAATCGCAAGTGGCGCGCCAAATACATCTCCGACAAAACGGGAATAATCAGACCAGTTCAGTCCAAACTGGAATTCTTGTAAAATCCCCGTAACAACACCGACTGCGAAATTTATTAAGAATAAGTGTCCCCAAAACTTCGCCATTTTGAGGTACAGCTCATTTTTCTTCACAAGATAAAGAGTCTCCATCAATGCAACCATAAACACAAGCCCGATAGACATTGGCACAAACAAGAAATGAAACAACGTTGTTGATGCAAATTGAATGCGGGCTAATACTAATTCACTCATGCTTTATCCTCCATTTCCGGTTGAGAATGTTATATTGTTCACTACTTCACAAGCAGAACCGAAGCTTTGATCAGTATTTCACAAAATAGACGAAAAAAATAATGCTCAACATTTCACAAATACGTCAAAAAGTCGTCCAATATGATTCAAGATTGCCAGACTGACGAATGGCACGATCCCTGAATGGTTCATATTAAGTACTTTACAACGATCTGCTTCAAAAATAAAGCCCAAAATACCCAAAAAGTACTGCGCTATGTGACGGATTATTGTCTATTTTGTTGCTGATTTATGACAGTCGCTAGGATAAATGACCCTTTATTATCGTACATCAATGCCTCGCTCCTTGCGAATAAAATGCTTGACCGGCATCAGCACTCGTTTCTCGGCACTCCGGCACATCCGGAATTTAGTCAGAACGTCTCTTTTCATCTGAATCATAAAGAAGAAACAGTTTGAATAGTAAATTTTTAATATATTAATAATTTCAATTTTTTAGTATACTTAACATAGTGAACAATTTCACTGCAACAAGAATAGGGGAGGTTTTTCAATGGGAGAGCTTCAAACTCAATTGCAAATGCAAACGGATACAATTCACGAAGGGGTTCGAAAAGAGAATTGGTTTGCGAAAGCTATGAATATAAAAGTAGGCATCATACCGCTTCCTGTATATGCCCTGCTGTTTATATTAATTACTATTTTTGTATTGCATCACGATGTGAAAAGCGACATCTTGACATCCATTGCCGTTATGGCGTTTTTCGGATTTACCTTTGCCCAAATCGGAAAATCGATACCGATTGTGCGCTCTATCGGCGGCCCGGCCATCCTTGCTACTTTTATTCCATCTGCTGTCGTCTACTATCACCTGCTGCCAAATGATATTGTCAAATCCACCACGGAATTTACAGAAAACTCAAACTTTCTTTATTTGTTTATTGCCGGAATTGTTGTCGGAAGCATCCTCGGCATGAAAAGAGAAACACTTGTAAAAGCATTTATGAAAATTTTTATACCGCTTATCGCCGGTTCTGTCGCGGCCGCTATTGTGGGACTGGCTGTCGGTACATTGCTCGGCCTCGGATTTCAGCACACCCTTCTGTACGTCGTGATTCCTATAATGGCTGGCGGCGTTGGAGAAGGCGCCATCCCTCTGTCCATCGGTTATTCCGATATCATGCCGATGTCTCAAGGGGAAGCGTTTGCACTTGTTCTTCCATCGATCATGCTCGGGAGCCTGTGTGCGATCATCTTAGCGGGCCTGCTCAACAGAATCGGCAAAAAAAAACCGGAATGGACCGGCAACGGTAAAGTTGACCGTTCAGAAGATTCACATGCGCTGGAGGAATCGCAAAACGGCCAGCACATGTTCAACCTTTCTCTGTTTGCGTCCGGCGGAATCCTTGCCGTTTCCTTGTATTTGGTCGGTATGCTCGCCCACGATTTTTTCGGTTTTCCGGCCCCTGTTGCCATGCTGCTGTTAGCTGTTTTGATCAAGCTGTTCAGACTGGTCCCTGCCTCAATTGAAAACGGCGCGTTTGGCGTGTCCCGCTTCTTTTCAACGGCAGTCACCTATCCGCTGCTCTTTGCAATCGGCGTGTCTATGACGCCATGGGACAAGCTTGTTGCCGCCTTTAATCTCAGCAATATCATTACGATCCTGTCTGTCGTAGTCACAATGATGACGGTCGGCTTTTTCACAGGAAAATGGCTGAACATGTATCCGATCGAAACAGCCATTATTAATGCGTGCCATTCAGGGCAAGGAGGCACCGGTGACGTCGCGATATTAAGTGCCGCTGAAAGGCTTGAGCTGATGCCTTTTGCCCAGGTGTCCACTAGAATCGGCGGAGCCATCACAGTGTCCTTGACCTTATTGCTGTTACACCAGTTTTATTGATACGCTGCAAGCAAGTTCTTCGTATAACGAAAGAGCTTGCTTTTTTGCATTTCCGTGTTTTTACAAATTCCTGCCGCATGCTATAGTAATAGTTGGAAAGATTACGATAGAAAGGACTCTAGCATGCCTATGGGAACCAGTCTTTTTCTCTTTATCATTCTCGGGCTGGGCATTCAGCTGATATCAGCCCTTGCAGCAAAGCTTCTTCCGGCATTAGAACTCTGGATTGATATTGTTCTATGGATCGGTGCTGCTAGCTTTATCTTCTCTCAACAGTCTTTCATAGATGGCATCGTCTCTCTGGCATTGATGTTCACCAGCTACTGGACCGCATTGGATCTGACTGTCCCCAGCCGTGTTGAAAAACCATCAGGCGAATGGCAGGAAATTGAGCTTGCAAGAGACCACACACGCCTCCTCTCGGACATTGCTCTGACTGTCATTGTGTTTGCGGGCGCTATTGTTTTCTTCATTTACGGGCCTGACACCAGTGTTCTAAAATATGTGATCCTGTTCGGTTTCATCTCGGGCGGCGCGGCACTGGTAAAACGCATATTAAATTTTCTAAGTGTAAAAGTCTTTTATTCATCGTCTTTAGAAACATGGCATATCAGTTCACGATATGAAAGCCGCACCTACCCGCTTTCAGACCTGAAAGACATCCGGCTTGAATCGACGGCAGATCTATTAAAGCTTCATCCGCTTTTGACCATGTATTCATCCCGGCTCGATATGACAACAAGCTTTCAGCAAGTCATAAGGCTCTCTCTTCCCGGAGAAACGCTGTTTCTGACCGTGAAAGATCCTGAAAAGTGGAAAGCGATTCTCGGGGAATTTCTAGATTCCGAAACCAAAGAGGAAACTGTTATTACTGTCCTGCCGATTTATCATCGGAAAAATGTGAAACGGCTTTTAGGTAAATTTTATTTTGCTGTAAGCGTAAAAGGGATATCTGCTTACGCCATATTGGTGCTCGGTTTATATGCCTTACACGCCTCCCCTTGGGTTATGGCTGGTGCCGTGATGTTGTACTGGGTTTTGAATATGTATCTATCTGACCGGGTGCTGCGGACGGCAATGGATGCCAGGCCTTGTCTGAATTCAGACGTTCAGGCAGCGGCAGATAAGATTTTTAGAAAAGCAGGCATTTCGCATGTGGAGATATACGAAACGGATAGCGATGAATACAACGGCATGGCAGTCGGAATGAATGTAGGAAGATCAATGGTGATTCTGACAAGCGCTACATTAACCCTTCCGCCGCATGTCATTGAGGGTATTCTTGCTCATGAGGCTGTTCATATTAAAAAACGTGATGTGCTGTCCATGCAGCTGTTGCGCTTTTTATACCTTGGGGCAGTCATCGGGATCATTCTTTTACTTGAGCATTACATCGCTCATCCCGGCGCTTACAAAATCGCACTTTGGGCGCTGATCATGGGAATCATCATTCTATTTCAGCTTTATCAGTCATTTTGTTCCCAATGGATGGAGGTGCGCGCCGATCACATTGGCGCTTCATTGCTGGAGGGCGGATACAGGCAGATGGCCGAATCCTTAAAGATCCTGGCGGTTCGCCAGGATGAAGATCTGCAAAAACAAAACAACTACTGCTCTGATATAGATGAAGACGAAGTTAAGGTGAACTCTCTCATCCGGGATAACAGCTGGCTTTTCAGAATCATAGATTTTCAGTTTTCTCCTCATCCGCCTATGTATTGGCGTGTCAGCGCATTGCTTTCAAACAAAGGACACGGCATGGTCAAGCGCTGGCTGAGAGATCGGCTGAAAGAATCCATCTCCCTTAAATGAAACTTTTCAGGCTTTAAAACGTATGAAAAATAACTGTTTAAAGGGGGACGCCATATGATTGTGATTCTTATCGCTTTGATCTTCGGTATTATCGTCATTTATCAATCGGCTCGATCAACCGCTTCAGAAAACAAAGGACGCCAGCGGGCGGACAGCGGTTTTTTCGGATTTTCCGATGGCGATTCCCGCCATGATGGATGCGGCAGTGACGGAGGCTTCGGGGATTCCGGCTGTGACGGCGGAGGGGGCGGCGGCGATTAATCGCCGCCATTTTTTATTTCATCGACTCGATGTACGCGCCAAATGACGCCCCTGACATCCCCGGGGATACACGTACGCGATGGAGGGCGTACATCCCCTGATCTCTGGAGGCTGCTCCCGGTTCAGTCGTCACTCCCATTTGATAACCGGTTTCTTCAGCGGCCTTCAGGGTAGCTTCGTTGTAGCGCCCAACCGGATAGCTGATGATGGCGGTTTGCTGATCGAACATCCTGTCAAACAGCTTTTTTGAATCTGCCATTTCGCTATGCTGCTGCTCTGGCGTTAAACCGTTCAGCTCAAGGTGGTCAATCGTATGGCTTTCAATCGATATGCCATGCTGTGACATTTCCTTCATTTGATCCTCTGTCAGATGATGTTTATGTCCAATCGATTTGCCGATCATAAAAATCGTCGCCTTCATGCCATACTTCTTTAATACCGGATACGCGTCTTTGTAATTATCGGTGTATCCGTCATCAAACGTGATAAGCACACATTTCTCACTCGGCTTCTTGTCATGAGTCAGCATGAGATACGCCTCTTTTGGAGTTAATGTCTGGTAGCCGTTATCGTGCAGCCATTTCATATGTGCCTCAAATTCTTCCTTTGGCACACGGAGGCTGTTGCCTGAAGAGATGCTGTGGTACATCAAAATCGGCAGCTTTGCCGGTTTCTCTGTTTTGATCCATGCGGATGTATCATCTTCTTTTTTTTGCACATGTATTGTCTTTTCTTCCGGTTTCTTTTGTTCCGCTTTTGGCATCTGCTGCTCTGCGATTGCTTCTTTTTCAGCGCAAGCGGCAAGAGTCAAACAACTAGCCAAAAGAAAACTGCTTAAGATAAAACGTTTCATCGTTTTCCTGCTTTCTGTCTATTTCTTCCTTCTTTTCATCGGTTGATTTGCGGAATTTTCAAGTGAAAAAACCAGACATGTAGCCATGTCCGGTGCAAATTAGGAAAACTGATTCAAAATCAAAGACGTTAAAAGACCAAGAGCAGCAATTAACCCTGTCATCGGACCGCTGTCTTCATACGCTTCGGGCATCATCGTGGATGCAATCATTGCGATGATTCCTCCGCCCGCAAAAGCGGCGATTGCCGACATCATCTCCTCAGGAGCGCCATCGAGGAAGTAATATCCTGACCATGAGGCAAAAATAGAAATCATCAGTACCGCCGCCCAAAGCAGCAAGATTTTCGCCTTTGAATATCCGCTGTTCTTCATGCCGGCCGTGCTGGACAGCCCTTCAGGTATATTGCTGATAAAAATCGCAATCACCAAAAGGAAGCTGACAGATTGTTTTTCAAGAAGGCTGGCTCCAATCATAATAGATTCGGGGACAGCATCCATGATGGTGCCGATAAAAATCGCGATCCCCCCGCTGCCTGCAGCTGCTTGTCCCGATCTTTTTCTTTGAGACGCGCCTCTTTTCGAAACCGCGTAATCAAATAGGGTAAACACGACAGCGCCTGCTATAAATCCGGCTCCTGTCGAGACAATTCCGCCATTCTTCACCGCGTCCTCAAGAAGTTCATAGGCGGCAGCGCCGATTAATACCCCTGTGCCAAAAGCCATGATATAACCGATGATACGCTTGCGAATCGGGAGAAACATAGACGCCAGCGCACCCAGCAAAACAGCAGAGCCGGAAATCCCGCCCCACATCGCCGCATTCCACATTTCTATCTCTCCTTTCTACAAACCACTACCCGCCGCGGTTTTTGCTGTAAACCTTGAAATAGAGAGGGAATGCAAAAAACCGGACATCGCTCCATGTCCGGTTCTCCAGCTTAACGGATTCTGATTTCAGTTTCACTGTCAAAGAAATGCCCTTTATTCATATCAAACGCAACTGTCAGCTCATCCCCTGACTGAATATCGAGACGGGCGTCGATCCTCGCAATAAAATCCTGGTTATCGATTTGCGAATAAATCATGATCTCAGACCCCAGCAGCTCCGCAACATTGATTTTCGCTTTAATTGAAGAGCTCTTATACGATTCCACGACAATCAATTCATCATGAATATCCTCAGGGCGGATGCCGAAAATGACCTCTTTGCCAATGTAGCCTTTTTCCCTAAGCACCTTCATTTTCCCCTCCGGCACACTCAACACGGAAGTACCGATTTTGATTGTGCCATCAGACAGCTTCCCTTTGAAAAAGTTCATCGCTGGTGACCCGATAAAACCGCCAACGAATACATTTTCAGGGAATTCGTATACATCCTTCGGCGTCCCGATCTGCTGGATTTTGCCGTCCTTCATGACCACAATCCGAGTCGCCATCGTCAATGCTTCTGTCTGATCATGCGTGACATAAATCGTAGTGGTTTGCAGTCTCTGGTGGAGTTTAATAATTTCCGCTCTCATTTGCACCCGAAGCTTTGCATCCAGGTTCGACAAAGGCTCATCCATCAAGAATACCTTTGCATCCCGAACGATCGCTCTTCCCAGCGCAACCCGCTGTCTCTGCCCGCCTGAGAGCGCTTTAGGTTTGCGGTGCAAATATTCTTCCAATCCGAGAATTTTAGCGGCTTCCTCCACTCTTTTTTTGATTTCAGGCTTCGGCATTTTGCGAAGCTTCAGCCCGAATGCGATATTATCGTATACCGTCATATGCGGATAGAGCGCGTAGTTTTGGAACACCATCGCGATATCCCTGTCCTTTGGCGCCACATCATTTACCCGTTTTCCTTCAATATAAAAATCACCCTTCGAAATTTCCTCAAGTCCTGCGACCATCCGCAGTGTTGTTGATTTACCGCAGCCGGACGGGCCGACAAATACGATAAATTCCTTATCCGCTATGTGAAGATTAAAGTCGTCTACCGCCGCTTCCTTCTGATCATAATATTTATAAATGTGCTCCATCCGCAATTCAGCCATCTAACATCCCCCTTTAGTATTGTAAGCGTTTTCTTAAATCAAGTGTATCAGCATTTATCCAACACTGAAATGGGCAGCATTCATAAAATCACACGGCCGTTTTCGTGCATATTTCCAGTTTATTCTGAACCTTCGCTTTGCAGGCAGATAAAATACGCAAGCAGAGCGCCTGTATACGTTTTAATGTCTATTCCTGACCGCTCGATAAATTTATCTATTCGGTACTGCAGGCTGTTGCGGTGCAGATGCAGTTTTTTCGCTGTTAATGTCACGTTTGAGTTGTTTTCAATAAACAGCTTGATCGTTTTTCTCAGCTCAGGTTCATTTACAAATAATAGCTCGGCTTCTTCACAAAGCAGTGATTTCAGCCGTCCCTTTTCTTCTTCCAATAATAAAAAAGGGAACATGATATCAAACGTCACACTCTGAACCTGCGGCAGCCGCTTTTCAGCAAATAGAAAATACGTTTGTTCACGGGCATAATGCTTTCGTAAGCGCTCATCTGTTTCATAAAACCTTCCGGCGTAAAAACGGACACTGAAGTAGAAATCACTTTCAAGAACCCTTGCGAGCGACTCCAGTTCGTCTTTCCCGGCCGCCGCTTCACTTTCCTGCTCGACAATCACGCCTCTGTCCTCATGCATCCAAACGATCACAAAAGACACCGGCCAAAAATGGCGCATCGCTTCCGCAAATGATGCCCGTTCAGTTTTGCCGATCAAATGAAAATGAATGAACCTTGTCCTCTTCTTGATATTCGGCGGCACTTCTCCTTTCGAGAATAGAAACGCAAACCACTTGTTTTCTTCCGGCGATTTGAGAGACATGTGCTCCGCCTCTTCCGCTAGCGTTAAAAATGACTGGAGCAGCAACGTCTCCTTTTGGCTGATCTCCGTTTTTGGGATCGAGATGTATTTCTGACTGTTTTCATCAAAAAAACATAGACAGTCTTCCTTTGTACAAAGCTTGTCAGACACAATCGAACCGGGATAAATAGCCAGCAGCGACTTCATATGGTCTCCTCTCCTATGTAAGGATATGTATTTTCAGTATAAGGCGAAATACACATGTTCTCCAGCTTCTTTTTCACATAAGATGGCCCTCTTTCGTTTACAGCCTTGCTTCAACGGCAATAGAGGATATGCATGAACTGAGACGAATGCAGAAACAATACCGCACATATCCGTTCTAAACAAATAAATCCCTCTGCAGATGCGCAGAGGGACCTCCTTATTTTGAAATATCCACAAACCCTTCACCAAACACATCGCGCACGTCATGGACAATCACAAACGCTTTTTTGTCACAGCTTCTGATGATTTTCTTCAGCATAGAAAGCTCCTGTTTGTTAATGACGATGTACAAAATCTCTTTTGACTGGCCGGTATAGTTTCCCTTACCTGATAAAATGGTGACGCCCCGGTCCATCAGCGTATTGACCTGCTCGGCAATTTCACCTTTATTTTCCGAAATGACAGTAATTGCTTTTTTTGTATTCAGTCCTTCAATAATAAAGTCCATCACTTTCGTTCCGATATACAGCATCACAATCGTAAACATCATGTTTTCCGCACCAATAATAAAATAAGAGCTGAAGACGACAATTAAATCAAAAAAGAGCAGCGCGTAACTGATATTCCAATCTAAATATTTATTGGCGATTCTTGCCAGAATGGCGGAACCGGCTGTTGTGCCGCCGACCCGAATGATCATGCCGATCCCGACACCCGCAAACACTCCTGCGAAAATCGTGTTAATGATCAGCTCATCAGACGGTGTGCTCCACCCGTGTGTCAAATGCAGAAAAAGCGAGTTTGCTGCCACGGCGATAATCGTATAAACCGTAGTTTTCCCGTCGAGAAATTTATATCCGACCAATAGCAGAAAAGCGTTTAATATAAAGTTTGTCACCCCGGGAGACCATTGAAACACATAGTACAAAATCAGCGTAATCCCCGTAACGCCGCCTTCCCCAAGATCATTGGGAATCGCGAATAAATTCACAGCAAGCGCGAAGAAAAAAGCGCCAATCACAAGCATCAGCACATCAAGCATTTTCTTTTTCATCACAAACTCCTCCTTCAGATCGTATCAACAAAAAAACCCAGGAGTACGCTCTTGCAAAAGAGCAGAAACTCCTGGGCTTTTATCCCACCGTGTCATAACAGCCAGGCTGTTATGTGTTTTCTCTCGGTCACAGGCCAATATGCATTGCGGAACCCTAGAAAACCAATGTTTTAGCATATCTTTTTCACTTTCCAATATTAGCATTATAAGGGACTGAGCAAATTGGTTCAAGGGGTATTTGCGGAGATTTAGTTGCAAGTGAAAATTCAAGAAAATACAAATTAGCTATTAACATATGTGCGATATAGACGATAAGAAAATAAGCATGTATTTTCACAAGAAAATATAACTATGAATGCTAAATAATATAATAAATTCATTATTTTGTATTGACTAAGTGAAATAATATAGGCATTATAGTACATATGTTTTGTGCATTTAATGACATAGGAGGAAATATAATGGCAGGAAAACTAGTCCCTTGTAAAGCTTGCGGTCAAGAAATTGCAAAAGGTGTAAAAAAATGTCCTAACTGTGGTAAGGATCAGCGTAACTTTTTTATGAGACATAAAATTATTACGTTTATTCTCGCAGTTGTTGTCATCATTATTATTGCTAACATTGGCGGCGGAGGCGGTTCAGAAGCCACTTCCAAAACATCAAGCAACAGCAAAGCAGAAACTGAAAAAACATACAATATCGGTGATACTGTTAAGACTGAGAAAACTGAAGTGACAGTTACGAAGGTAGAAAAACGAGATTCAGTTGGTAACGAGTTCCTAAACAAAAAGGCGTCTGACGGCGGTATTTTAGTTGCTGTACAATACACAGTAAAAAACGTGTCTAAAAAGCCTATAAGCTCTTTTTCAATTCCTACTGTTAAACTTGTAGATTCCACTGATACATCATATGATGCTGACATAGATGCATCTTCTAACTATGCGGCAGAAACAAAAATCGATGATTCAAAAATTTTAAGTGATCTAAATCCAAATATTAAAGTAACCAATGTTGAAGTATTCGAAGTGGACAAGGATGCTTACTCTAAAGGAACTTGGAAACTTAAATTCAGTAATGATGTTATTGTAAAAATTAAATAGTAGCTGAAAAGGGTGCCTGCGAAGGCACCCTTTTTTAGGAAAAAGGCCTTCTCTGTTGAGAAGACCTCCATTCTTATTCATGACTCTTATACCCATTCACATTAGAAGACTGCCATCTCCAAGAATCGGCACACATTTCCTCAAGGCCTCTTTTTGCTTCCCAGCCCAGTTCTTGCTTGGCTTTTGCAGGATCTGCGAAGCAGGTGGCAATGTCTCCAGGACGGCGGTCCGCAAAACGGTACGGAACCTCTTTCCCTGACACTTTTTCAAAGGCTTTGACCATTTCAAGCACACTGTAGCCTGTGCCTGTTCCGAGGTTGTATGCATCTGCTCCAGTGGAGTTCAATACTTTTTCAAGCGCTTTGACGTGGCCTTCTGCGAGATCGACGACGTGAATATAATCGCGCACGCCTGTCCCGTCTTTTGTCGGATAGTCATTGCCGAATACGCTTAATTGCTCCAGCTTGCCGACGGCTACCTGCGCCACATATGGCATGAGGTTATTTGGGATGCCATTCGGATCTTCACCGATTCGTCCGCTTGGATGTGCGCCGAACGGGTTAAAGTAGCGGAGCAGGGCAACACTCCACTCGTTGTCGGCCGTATGCAAGTCACGCAATATTTGTTCAAGCATGAGCTTCGTCTGTCCATAAGGATTTGTCGCGCCTAATGGAAAGTCCTCCGTAATCGGTGATGTTTCCGGAACGCCGTATACTGTTGCAGATGAACTGAACACGATTTTCTTGACGCCGTATTTCTCCATGACCTCACATAATATAAACGTTCCCGTGAGGTTGTTATGATAATATTTGAGCGGAATCGCAACAGATTCACCGACTGCTTTTAATCCCGCAAAATGAATCACAGCTTCAATTTCATTTTCCGCAAAAACCGAATCTACCGCTTCCCGATCCAATAGATCCGCTTCATAGAACGTTAACTCTTTTCCCGTAATCTCCTTGACGCGATTCAGCGCCTCAGCTGAACTGTTGGACAGATTATCAAGTACGACAATCTCATATCCGCTGTTCAATAACTCCACACATGTGTGACTTCCGATGTATCCGGCGCCGCCTGTAACAAGTATTGCCATGATGTAAACCCTCCTAAAAAATGACCTGCTATTATTATATAGTGTTTAGAACTGGTCTACATCCATTTTCATGAAGTTTAATCGTTTATTAATCGTTTCTTCATATTTTCTGCCCTAAACCCTTGCCAGCAATTCAATAGAGGCTTCAGCGAGAATGCGTTCTTTCATTTCTTGATAGAGCTGATTCATATAAAAGCCCTGCTGAAGATTCAGTTCAGCATCCAAAGCATAGACCGTCAGCGTATATGTATGATCCTCGTCAGGCGGCGTCGGCCCGCAATACTGGTGAATCACCTTTGGATTGATGCTTCCCGCAAGCGCTGAAGCAAAGCTGTTTTGCCCCTGTATCATCAAGTCCTGTCTTTCCTCACTTGCATGTTCAGGAAGCTCTCCGATGTGCGCCGGGATGTTCGCCGCTATCCAGTGAATCCAGCTGAATCCGCATACGGGAATGGCGTCATGGTCGATGAAAGTCAGTGCGAGCGTCTTTGCACCGAGCGGGACTTCCTCAAAGCGAATCGGAAAGGATACAAATGGATTCCCGTCTCTCTTATATTTTTCATCTGCATATTTTGAGTATTTGTCATGTAAATATGGATTTGCTTCTACGTATATGTTCATGTGATTCCCTCTCTCCATTTTTTCGTTCTATAGGTATACTAAACGAATGGAAGTATAATCAGTGATAAGCAAATACGCATTTTCAATTAACAATTTGTTATCAATTAGCAGTGAAGGAGGTATTTCATGGATTTAAAATGGCTGCAAACCTTTATTTCCGCAGCGGAATCAGAAAACTTCAGGGAAACGGCTGAGCGTCTTTATCTCACACAGCCTGCTGTTTCTCAACATATGAGGAAATTGGAAGATGAACTGGACATGCAGCTGTTTTTGCATAGCGGAAGAAGGGTTGTCCTGACTGACGAAGGCAGGTTGTTTTTGCCTTATGCCAAAGAAATGATCAATGCATACCAAGCCGGAAAGCACAAAGTCAGCCAATGGAAGCAGGGGTACAGCCGGGCACTTACGCTGGCCGTACACCCCTACATCGCGTCCTATATATTGCCTCGCTTTCTGCCCGCCTATATCCAAAAACATCCGCATGTCGAGCTTTCAACTCATGTAACTGAATCTGACGATATCAAACTAGCGGTAGAACACAATGAAGCTGATATTGGTTTGTCGCGAAAAGACCCGAACTCCGGCACTCTTTATTATCAGCACATATGCGAAGGTACGCTGTGTCTGGCTGCTCCTTTTCAAGAAAGCAGGCCTGCGGATGCTTCATCTGTCTTCAGCCGCTATCGGCTGCTAACACATGATCATCCGTCATATGGGGATGCCTTTTTGGACCGCATCCATTCACATTACCCGCATATTCAAACGATGGCTGTCGGGCAGACTGATACGGCTGTTCATATGATAAAAGCGGGAATGGGTGCCTCTTTCCTCCCCACCTACATCATCAAACAGGAAGAAGACGAAAAAAAGCTGATGGCTGTAATTACGCCGCCGCATCTTGAATTGCCGGCGTCCCAGACATTTATGATGTGGAAAAGAAATAGCGAGGACATTCAACATTTTCACGCCATGCTGCAGGATTTCATGCAGTCCGAACAGGTCTAAAATCAATCTGCCGGTTGACGTTTTCTTTTATTTTATCGATGTACCGAGAAAGAACTGTAAAGCCCGGGAAACTGCCCGCTGCTGCTGTTATGTCCAAATGCCGTCCTGCTCAGGCATTGAAGCGGCCAAGGACATCATGTCCGCCCTCCCGGATACAAAAATCGTCATTTTAACGACCTTTGACACTGAAGAATACGTATTTGAAGGCATCCGTGCCGGCGCTGTCGGCCACCTGCTGAAGGACAGCTTCCTGAAGAACTGATAGACGCCATTCGGGCTGCCTTCAGAGGCAAAGCGATTTTCCGCACAGTCACAGCCGCTAAAATCATCACTGAGACATTCCGCGCAAAGCAACAGCCTCATGCTGAAGAGCTGGCAGAGCCATTTACCAAAAGAGAGCTTGAGGTTCTTCAGCAAATGGCCTATGGCTTGAGAAATGAGGATATTGCCGAAAAGCTTTTTGTCAGTGAAAGCACCGTCAAAACCCACGTGCATCGAATTCTGCAAAAATGCAATGCCCAAGACCGGGCTCAGGCAGTCGTTTTTGCCATTCGAAACGGCATTGTGAAATAGATATCTCTCATCACGGCATGGTAGAATAAAACAAAGGAGATGATTGGAAATGAAACAAGACATCATTGAACGGTTTACTACATACGTAAAAGTCGACACGCAGTCCGATGAATCAGTCGACACCTGCCCTTCCACACCCGGCCAATTGACGTTAGGAAACATGCTTGTTGAGGAATTAAAGTCAATCGGCATGGAAGACGCAGCCATTGATGAAAACGGCTATGTCATGGCAACCCTTCCTTCCAATACTGACAAAGACGTGCCGACGATCGGCTTTCTCGCCCACGTCGACACCGCCACAGACTTTACCGGCAAAAATGTGAATCCGCAAATCGTTGAAAGCTACGATGGAAAAGACATCACGCTCAACGAAAAGCTGCAGGTCATCCTATCGCCTGATCAATTCCCTGAACTGTCGGGCTACAAAGGCCACACCCTGATCACCACAGACGGTACAACCCTTCTCGGCGCTGACAATAAGGCTGGCATCGCCGAAATCATGACAGCCATGGATTATCTCATCAAACATCCTGAAATCAAGCACGGCACCATCAGAGTTGCATTTACACCTGATGAAGAAATCGGCAGAGGCCCGCACAAATTTGATGTTGGGCGATTCAATGCCTCCTTTGCCTATACCGTTGACGGCGGCCCGCTCGGTGAGCTTGAATATGAAAGCTTCAATGCTGCCGCGGCGAAAATCACGATCAAAGGCAACAATGTACATCCCGGCACGGCAAAGGACAAAATGGTCAACTCTGCGAAGATCGCAATGAAGCTGAACAGCATGCTGCCGGCAGATGAGGCACCTGAATATACAGAGGGCTACGAAGGCTTCTATCACCTGCTTTCCATTCAGGGAGATGTAGAAGAGACCAAACTCCACTACATTATCAGAGACTTTGACAAAAACATCTTCCAAAACAGAAAAGAAACCATGCAGCGCATCGTTGAAGAGCTCCAGAACGAATACGGACAAAATCGCATTCAGCTTGATATGAACGATCAATACTACAATATGAGAGAAAAAATTGAGCCTGTCATCGAAATCGTCAACATTGCCAAACAAGCGATGGAAAACCTCGGCATCGAACCGAAAATCTCTCCGATCCGCGGCGGCACGGACGGTTCGCAGCTTTCCTATATGGGACTTCCAACGCCGAACATCTTTACCGGCGGGGAAAACTTCCACGGCAAATTTGAATACATCTCAGCCGACAACATGGTCAAAGCCGTAAATGTCATCGTTGAGATTGCAAAGCTATTTGAAGAACAGGCGTAAGCTGAGAAACCAGTCCAAAAAAGGACTGGTTTTTTTGCGTGAAAATGAAACATTTTAAAAGCTCTGTCCGTAAAACAACTATCAACGGATGAGGAGGAAATGCAAAGATGAAGAACACAATTGCCGCAAAAAGCCTGTTCAAAAAATGGATGATTTCCCGCCCGCTCAAAATGCAAACAAAACGATCAAACCCATTTAAAAAAATAAGAAGAATGTTCAAACGCTTTTTCTGACCCTTCGCCGGACTCCCCCTCAAATCAGCCAACCATTCCAAATTTCCGCCCAAATGCTCCGTAATTTGGGTTTTTTGTGTTCAATTCCTCAAAATAGGGTATACATCAAACAAAGAAGAACACATTATCCATATATAGTTAATTTGAATTACAGAAATTTAGGTTAAAAGTTATATAAAGGAATTCATTTTAACGTCGATAGTAACTATAGAACCAATCAAAAGGAAAAACAACAGCTTAATGCAAGACTATTTTCAGGTCATCGGCGAAAAGGATTTTTGAGGGACACGCATTTAATATTATTGGATTTAGAATTTTTTGAATACTTTTAGACGTTTTATCCGTACAATAGAGAATACCAAAACTTTTTTTGGGAGGTATGTAAAATGATCCTATTTATTATCATCGCATTATGTGGCTATCTTCTCTTTTCATTCAGCAAAGACAATAGACGAAAACCGCAAAAGACAAGCCCTCTTCCTGCACCCGTTCCTCATCATAATAACCTAATCGACCTTGACGCCATCCGCCAAAAACGCCGGATGCATCTTTCCTAAGACATACCATATAAAATGAAAAGGCTGCAGATATATGCAGCCTTTTCGTTATTCCTGGAACCTATCCAAACAAAAGGAGACTTCAGTAATGATCGAATGATTGATGAAACAACGGATCTTTTCGTTTAAAGATGCTTTTCACATTTACAGCCAGAATGTGCGGATGTCTGTCAGCAAAAAGCGGCTCAGCTGGGGTGATACGTATCGCCTCCAGATTGGACATGAGGCAGATATGCTGATTTGCACAGCCATCGCGATTGTGCTGGATATGGTATTGTATGACGGTGAAGATAAGTCAATTTTCTAAAAAACTGTTGACAATTCATGCAAAAATACTAATATTAAGATAATTGAAAATCCAATAAGAAGATTTACCTTATCAAGAGAGGTGGAGGGACTGGCCCTATGATACCCGGCAACCGCTGTTTATACAGAATGGTGCTAAATCCTTAAGAACATCGCGTTCTTGCAGATGAGGCAGAGATTTGATCGTTCAAGCTCTTCCTTACACAAAGGAAGAGCTTTTTTCATGCAGCAAACATTTTAGAAAAGAGGCGAATGATATGGCTCAACAAGTAAACCTTGCAGCACAGAAATCAGAAAAACAAAAGAAAGCCCCTTTCCGCGCCGATCATGTCGGCAGTTTATTACGATCCGCCCCAGTAAAAGAGGCGCGGCAAAAACAAGCGGCCGGCGAGATCACGGCAGAACAGCTTCGTGATATTGAAAATAAAGAAATCACCCGTATTGTCGAAAAGCAAAAGGAAATCGGCCTAAACGTTGTAACCGACGGAGAGTTCCGCCGTTCGTGGTGGCATTACGATTTCCTGGAAGGGCTCGACGGAGTGGAACCGTTCATCCCGGCTGAAGGAATTCAGTTCCATAACGCGAAAACAAAAGCCCGCAGCATTAAGGTGACGGGAAAACTGGATTTCACCAGCCATCCGGCGCTTGCCGATTATCAATTTTTACACAGCATTGCCGGAGATGCGACAGCAAAACTGACAATTCCAAGTCCGAATATGCTGTTTTTCGGTGAAAAAGCTGATCAAGGCGTATATCCCGATCAGGAGGAATATTTTCATGATCTGGCCCAGGCGTACAAAAAAGCGATTAACGCTTTCTATGATGCGGGCTGCCGCTATCTTCAGCTCGATGATACGTCATGGTCTCTCTTCTTTGAAGAAAAAGGCAGAGAGGTTGTCCGAGCCCTCGGCGGTGATCCGGAAACATTGCCTGCGTTGTTTGCCAAAACGATTAACGATGCAGTGGCGGACCGTCCTGACGACTTAACGGTCACGATGCACATTTGCCGCGGCAACTTCCGTTCAACTTGGGCGGCATCTGGAGGCTACGACGCTGTAGCGGAAACGATTCTTGACGGTTTAGACCTTGACGGCTTGTTCCTGGAATACGATGATGACCGCTCCGGAAACTTTGACCCGCTTCGTTTTGTCAAACGCAAGGATCTGCAGATTGTCTTAGGCTTGATTACATCCAAATACGGAGAACTTGAGGACCCAGAGGATGTCAAACGCCGAATCAGCGAAGCTGCGCGCTTTGTCAGCTTAGATCAGCTTTGCTTGAGCCCGCAGTGCGGTTTCGCTTCAACAGAAGAAGGAAACCTTTTGACTGAGGAGCAGCAGTGGGCGAAGCTCCGTCATGTGGTCGACATTGCCAATGATGTGTGGAAATAATCTATCATTGACAGAAAAGAGAAATGTGTGAATAATAGATACTATCAGAAAATTTCATAAAAATGTTTTCCTTATCAAGAGAGGTGGAGGGACTGGCCCTGCGATACCCGGCAACCGCTGTTTAACAGAATGGTGCTAAATCCTTTAGAGCAGATTTTTGCTCTAGAAGATAAGGTTGAGATTGTTCACGCAAGCTCTTCCTTATCCAAAGGAAGAGCTTTTTTATATTCGAATGGAAAGAAGGAATGAACAACATGTCACAGCAAACAACACCCGCAGAACAAAAACAATCGCTTCAGAGAAAAAAAACGCCGTTTCGCGCGGATCAAGTCGGAAGCCTGCTGAGATCTGAGCCCGTCAAAAAAGCGCGGCTGCAAAAGGCGGCCGGCGAAATCACTGCCGAACAGCTTCGCCAGATTGAAAACGATGAAATCATCCGCATTGTGGAAAAACAAAAAGAAACCGGCCTGAACGTCGTGACAGACGGGGAATTCCGCAGAGCGTGGTGGCATTTTGATTTCCTTGAAAATCTGGATGGCGTTGAGCCGTTTATACCTGAACAGGGTATTCAGTTCCATAATGTGCAGACAAAAGCACGCGGCATCAAAGTAACAGGCGATATTGATTTCTCAAATCACCCAATGCTCGAAGATTACTCATTTTTACATGGCATCGCTGGTGATGCAACGCCAAAAATGACAATTCCAAGTCCGAATATGCTCTTTTTCCGCGGCAGATTGGAAAAGGATGCATACAAAAACGATTATGCTCTTTTCCAGCATGATGTATCAAAAGCGTATAAAAAAGCGATTCAAGCGTTTTATGACAGAGGCTGCCGTTACCTCCAGCTTGATGATACAGCATGGGCTGTTTTCTTATCTGAAAAAGGCTTGAAACAAGTGGAAGCATTCGGAACAACGCCTGACGAGCTTCGCCAGCTGTTTGCGAAGTCGATCAATGACGCAATTGCCGACCGTCCGGATGATATGACCATTACCATGCATATTTGCCGCGGCAACTTCCAGTCCACTTGGACAGCTGAAGGCGGTTATGATGCGGCGGCGGAAACCATTTTTGACGGCTTGAATCTGGATGGGCTTTTCTTAGAGTATGATGATTCACGCTCAGGCGGATTCGAACCGCTTCGTTACGTGAAACGCTCTGATCTTCAGCTTGTCCTAGGCTTGGTGACATCTAAATTCGGTGAGCTTGAACATCCTGATGACGTGAAACGCCGTATCGAAGAGGCGTCCCGTTATGTCAGCCTAGATCAGTTGTGCCTGAGCCCGCAATGCGGATTCGCTTCAACTGAGGAAGGCAACAAGCTGACCGAGGAACAGCAATGGGCGAAGCTGCGCCATGTTGTTGAGATCGCTAACGATGTTTGGAAATAAGGAACAGAAAAACACACTTGATTCCCTGGCGGGGCAAGTGTGTTTTTTTATGCCTGCTCAATTTGATAGGCTTTGCATTTTTCATATAAGCTTGTTTTTCCTATGCCTAATAGCTTTGCTGCCTTTATTTTATTGCCGTCTGCTGCGGCAAGCGCCTCGATAATCGCGTTTTTTTCCGCCTCAGCGATTGTCTCTTTTAATGGCTGTATAGATTGATATTCCCGGATTTTGATTGTTCTTTGGATGGGTTGATCTTCAGGAGTGAGATTCAGGTGTTTCGGTTCGATTCGTTTGCCGTCGAGGACGTTGACAGCCCGTTCTAGGACATTTTCCAATTCTCGTATGTTTCCCGGCCAAGAATAGCTCTGAAGCACTGCAATTGCTTCTTTAGAAAGCTCCAAGCCATCAAAGCCAAATTTCCGTTCAAGTTTTTTTAATAGAAGCCCCGCGATCGGCACTACATCCTCTATGCGCTCTCTTAAGGACGGGATTTGAATGTTGATCACATTCAGTCGGTAATAGAGGTCTTGCCGGAAGTCTCCTTCCCGGACCATTTCTTCGAGATTTCGATGTGTCGCCGCAATCACTCGTACATCTATTGGGACCGGGCTTCTTGCGCCGATCCGCTCTATCTCTTTCTCCTGCAGTACGCGAAGGATTTTGCTTTGCATATGCAGCGGCATATCACCTACCTCATCAAGGAAAATGGTTCCTTGATGCGCAAGTTCGAATTTTCCTTTTTTCCCGCCTTTTTTTGCCCCCGTAAAAGCGCCGTCTTCGTATCCGAACATTTCTGATTCAAACAAATGCTCTGGGATCGAGGCGCAGTTGACGCGCAGAAAGGGAGCATACCGGCGGCGGCTGTTCTGATGGATGGCGTGTGCAAACAGCTCTTTTCCCGTGCCTGATTCTCCTAAAAGCAAAACGGCCGATTGGCTGTCAGATACCCGTTCAGCCAGCCGTTTCGCTTCCATAAAGAGAGAGCTGTTTCCGATCAAATCGCCAAAATGGTATTTACTGAAAAGCTCTTTTTCGTATCTATTTTTGTAGTAATTGAGTTCATTGAGGAGGGGTTTAATTTTTCTTGAATAATCCATCCATTCCTGCGGATTGCGAAACATAACGGTTCCGACCGCTCCTACAAGCTGCTGATTCACATAGAGCGGATACCGGTTGGCGATCATTTCGCTGCCGTTAATCGGATGAATAGCGGCAGCCTCTGTCCGCCCCGTCTTCGCCACGATGTGCATTCTCGAGTTTTCAATCACGTCCTGAACGGGTTTTCCTATCGCTTCTTCCTCTGTTTTTTTAAGAAAGTCACAGTACGCCGGATTGATATAGAGAATTTTCCCCTCATGATCAACCACAACAATACATTCCGCTGCAAGGTTGATGATTTCATCCAGCCATTCAAAGGGTAATCTTTTAATAGAATGTTTCATCTCCCTGTCGCTCCCGTCACATTTTGTAATCGCTTTCAACCTTATGATAAACGAGAGCCTCCTATGAATACAAGAATCTATTATTGAGCTGTGTAGCCTCCATCCAGCACGACCGCCTGCCCTGTGACGCCTTTCGCCTTTTCACTCGCCAAAAATACGGCATAATCAGCAATTTCTTTCACCGAGAGAAGACGTTTTTGCGGCACAAGCGGAAAAATCACCTCTTCCAGAACCGATTCATAGGGAACATTTCTTGTTTTAGAAAGATCGCTCAGCTGATTGCGGACAAGCTGTGTGTCCACATATCCCGGGCAGAGTGCATTCACCGTAATCCCGTGGGGCGCGCCTTCCAGCGCCCCCACCTTTGTCAGCCCAATGACGCCATGCTTTGCGCTGTTATAAGCGGCTTTTCCCGCAAACCCCACCAGTCCGTTCACAGACGCGATATTGATGATCCTGCCGAACTGCTGTTTTTTCATAAGGGGAAAGACATGCTTCATTGCGATGAATGGCGCGGTCAGCATGACGCGAATAAGCTGTTCAAACCGTTCTGTCGGAAACTCTTCAATCGGCGCGACATGCTGTATGCCTGCGTTATTCACCAAAGTATCCAAACGTCCGTATCTGGTCTTGATAGTATGGACGATATCAGCGATTTGCTCTTCCTTTGTTACGTCACATGGAATGCCCGTGGCGCTAAAGCCTTCCTCGTTCAGCTTGGCAGCGGCCTCACCGCACGCTTTTGGATTTACATCTGAAATAATGACATCGGCGCCTTCCCGGGCGAATTCCTTTGCGATTTCAAATCCGATTCCGCCGGCTGCGCCTGTCACAAAAGCGACTTGTTTTTTCATGACATACACCTTCCTGCTCAAGATTTTTGCCGGATGACTGACTGGCTTACGGCGAAGTCAGCTTCAGTTTTCTCATATACCTCTTCCAGCGTGACGCCGTCCTGGAGCTCAGTCAGTGTCATATGTCCATTATCAAAATCAAAAACTGCTAAATCAGTAATTAGCCGATGAACGACTTTCTGTCCTGTCAGCGGGAGGGAGCATTGTTTTTTCACCTTCGATTCCCCATGTTTATTGACGTGCTCCATGATGACGACGATTCGCTTAGCCCCGTTGACCAAGTCCATAGCGCCGCCCATTCCCTTCACCATTTTGCCCGGAATCATCCAGTTCGCCAAATCCCCTTGCTCAGAAACCTCCATACCCCCAAGGATGGCCAGGTCGATATGCCCGCCTCGTATCATCGCAAAGGATTCCGCGCTGTCAAAATAGGATGCGCCTGTTACGGCGGTGATCGTTTCTTTCCCCGCATTTATCAGATCCGGGTCTTCCGTTCCTTCCAGCGGATACGGGCCGATCCCGAGCAAACCGTTTTCTGATTGAAGCATTACATGCACGCCCTCGGGTATCTCATTTGCGACAAGTGTCGGCATCCCTATCCCAAGATTGACGTTCATACCGTCTTTTATTTCCTTTACAGCACGTTTGACCATTCGTTTTCTGGCTTCCTTCATTGTGCCGCCTCCTTTCCCTTCGCTTGCCGAACGGTTCGTTTTTCAATCCGCTTTTCATGTGTGCCGAGCACAACATGCTGTACGTAAATACCAGGCGTGTGGATGTGGTCGGGATCGAGCTCTCCCGTCTCAACAATTTCTTCTGCCTCGGCAATTGTGATCTTTCCCGCCATGGCGGCAACCGGATTGAAGTTTCTTGCCGTTTTCCGAAAAACTAAATTTCCCATGGTGTCCGCTTTCCACGCTTTTACAATGGCGACGTCCCCAGTAATTCCTTTTTCTAACACATATGTGCGTCCGTCAAAGGTTTTATGCTCTTTCCCGTCAGCGATGGTGGTTCCGACGCCTGTGGCTGTATAAAATCCCGGTATGCCTGCTCCGCCTGCTCGGATTCTTTCAGCGAGCGTTCCTTGGGGAACCAATTCCACTTCCAATTCTCCGCTTAAAAATTGCTTTTCAAAAATTTTGTTTTCACCAACGTAGGAGGCGATCATTTTTTTGATTTGCTTGTTTGCCAGCAGAAGGCCGAGCCCCCAATCATCGACTCCGCAATTATTGCTGACGACGGTTAAATCTTTTACCCCTTTATCCCTTATCGCCAGAATGAGCTGCTCGGGAATTCCGCACAGGCCGAATCCGCCCGCGATCAGTGTATCCCCCTCCCGAATGAGTTCTGCGGCTTCCTTACTTGATGACAGCACTTTTCCCATATCTGATTCCCCTTTCGTTTGTCCTATACAAGGCCCGTCAAACTGTAAATCGCGATAATCACAAATACGGCGGCGGTTTTGATGAGAGTAATCGCAAAAATATCCCGATACGATTGGCGATGGGTCAGACCCGTCACAGCCAGCAGGGTGATTACCGCCCCATTATGCGGAAGCGTATCCATGCCTCCTGATGCCATTGAAATGACCCGGTGCATCACTTCAGGCGGTATGTGATAGGTCTGAATCGCTTTTAAATATTGATCAGACATCGCGCTTAACGCGATTCCCATTCCCCCTGAGGCCGATCCGGTGATCCCTGCCAGCGTTGTTGTCGTCACAGCTCCGTTTACAAGCGGATCCGTAAACGTATGTGAAATGCCGCTGCTCAGCTTATGAAACCCCGGCAGCGCAGCAACGATACCGCCGAAACCATACTCGGCGCCTGTATTCATCGATGCAAGCAAAGCGCCGCCGATCCCTTCATTCAGCCCTTCCTTTAGCTGTCCAAACACTTTTCTCCAATCAAACAAAATGGTTGCGATGATTCCGATCAGGAGGGCCAGCTCCACTGACCAAATGGCAACCGCGGAGGAGATATCAAGTTTCCCGAACTCTCCCAATCCTATGGCGGAAAAATCAAATTCATTCGGATACCACTTGGGAAGGAACGTGGTGAAACATTTGTTCATCAAACCAACGAGAATAAGAGGAACAAAAGCGAGTGCGTGCCGGACCTTACTTGTGTCAGGCTCTAAGACCGGCGGGCTTTGTTCCGGGGCAAGATCAGATGGCTCACGCGCGGCAGAAATCTCCGATTGAAAACCGGCGTAGCCTTCGCCCGTTTTCTCTGCTTTTTTGCGCCTCGATTCCAAGTAGAACATACCTGCCGCCAGCACAAACACCGCACCGATCATACCAAGCCAAGGGGCGGCGTAAATGTCTGTTTTGAAAAACGTCGTAGGAATTACATTTTGGATTTGCGGTGTACCCGGCAGTGCGTCCATTGTAAAAGTAAATGCCCCGAGAGCAATCGTTCCCGGTATGAGGCGCTTCGGGATGTCAGCTTCTTTGAACATATTTTTCGCAAAGGGGTATACAGCAAAGACGACAACAAACAGGCTGACTCCGCTGTACGTTAAAATGGCGCCCATCAATACGATAGCGAGTGTTGCTCGTTTCGCCCCGACCAGTCTGACAATTGTCTTCGCAATGGAAGCCGCCAAGCCGGACATCTCGACAACCTTTCCGAAAATGGCGCCAAGCAGAAATACTGGAAAGTACAGCTTAATAAACCCCGCCATCTTTTCCATAAATATGGTTGAGAAAAAAGGAAGCACAAAGCTTGGATCTGTCAGCAGTACAGCAAATAAGGCGCAAATCGGAGCAAACAAAATGACTGAAAATCCCCGATAGGCGACAAACATCAGCAAACCCAAAGCCAAAAGAATAATAATAATGTCCACAAACATCCCTCTTTTCCGCTTGTCTGAGAAAAGGAAAGCGTTTACAAAATATCCCCTCCCTTTCCGTCATTTCTAATGCAAGTTCTGTGCCAGTTGCCAGAAGACCATTTCAAGCCTTTCCTCTTCCATATTTACGGAAAATGAGCGATAACTATTCCAATCCAGTGGAAAATTCCGTTTTTGCGGAAAACAAAAGGAAAGCTCTTTATGGGAGCTTTCCTCTTTCACTCATTTC
Organism: Bacillus sp. XT-2; assembly: GCF_025696525.1. Taxonomy (NCBI): domain Bacteria; kingdom Bacillati; phylum Bacillota; class Bacilli; order Caryophanales; family Bacillaceae; genus Bacillus; species Bacillus sp. XT-2. The sequence continues at coordinate 176,420 of NZ_JAHVOC010000002.1, read as the reverse complement.
GTTCCGATTAATATATCAACATCAACTGTCAGCTGAGCCGATTTCATTTCTCTAAACTGGTTGATTTTTTCAGCCGATGCGGACCAGGCTAACGGTGTCATGTTCAGAAGCCATTCTACGCCTTGCTGATGAAGCGTTTTGGTATAGCGCATCCTCATCAGATGATCGAGCTGAAAATGTGTGGTAAAGCGCTCAATTGCAGGTGTATTGGAATAGGTTCGTCTTTCTGAATCTGCGTATAAAACCTGCCTTAGTTCTGTTAAGTAATCCTTTTGAGGGACAACCTTTATAACCAAACCATCTTTTTTCAGCAGTCTGTGAAACTCTGCATAATTTGAAGGTGAGAAAATCGATAGAATGACATCAAATTGCCGGTCTTGAAAGGGCGCATTAGCTACATCAGCTACGGCCCACAGCTTTCCGCCAATATTTTTTGCCGCTCGTAATATGCCATCCTTGGCAATATCAATCCCAATTCCGTGAACCGTTTTCTTCTCTTGAAGCAGCTCGCAAACCGCTTTCAAGTGGGTCCCCTCACCGCATCCGCAGTCTAAAATGGTTAACGTCTCTTTTTCAGACTTCCGGTCACTGATCAAGTCAGCTAATGCCTGATGAAGCGGTGCAAAAAAGTGATATTCTGCCATCAGCCGGCTTCTTGCTTCGAAAAGCCCCGCCCGATAGCTGCTTTTGACCGGCTTTGTCAGGAAATTTACGTACCCATGCCGGGATATATCAAACGTATGCCCGCTCTTGAAACAAACCAAACTTTTCCAAGATGTGACCTTCATTGAAGAATCGCAGATCGGGCATCGAAATAAAGAGACAAATTGATTCATATAAGCAGCATGCTTCTTTATGTTTGACACAAAAAACACCTCATTCATTCGTTTTTAAATAAATGAAAAAGGCATAGACAAATAAACCTGGGCCTATCTAACTTTTTGGCCAGGTCTGGAAAGTCGTCTATACCTGTCATTATCTATAACGAATGAATTGAATAATCATAAAAAAGAACTCCTTTTTGCTGCATAGAGGGTTTCCCCACTAATATGATACATCAATCATCCAGGAGTAGAAACTAGATTCTCAACGACAGGCGGCTGCCCGAACTCCTCACTGTTTAGAAGATCAATTAATAAGCGGGCTGTTTCTTCAGCTCCTCCGTTTTGTTGTTCGATCGGCCCAATGACGCCAGTACACCGGCATTATTGATTACATAAATGCCTTCCGGCTCCGTATCAAGGCTAACGCGCTGAAACAATTCATCAAAGAGCGCCTCGATCCCGTGGCTATCTCTCAAATCACTGCTGTCCAAGTCGATCAGCTTTTGATTATTCTGTCTTGAAATACAGTAAAGCCGATGGTCAGCATGCATTGGCGTGCCTGTGATGATGATATGCTTCGTTTTTTCCTCCTGATCACAATTTCAGCATAGCAATCCAATAAGAATTTCCTTTATTTTCTCGACTTCGAAATATAAATTTATTATTTTGAAAATAGTTAAAAAGGTTGATTTTCAAAAAGTGAAAGGATAAAATACTGCTATCATCTTAGAAAAAAGACATTCTTGTATATGATCAGTAATATGGTCTGATTGTTTCTACCTAGTAACCGTAAAAAACTAGACTACAAGAAAGTTTGAATAAATTTGAACGAGTTGAAAAGGACAAGTTCTTTTCTGTTTGCTCTTATTTTTCACACTTTCTGCACTTCCAGAATTTGTGAAGGATAAGGGCTTTTTTCATTTCCATAATAAACCTCATAGGAGTTGCTATCATGTACTTTTTATTAAACCTTGTCGGTCTCATTGTGATTATGGCAGTTGTGTTCCTATGCTCCCCGCAGAAAAAGAAAATCCAGTGGCGTCCGATCATTACGTTAATTGTTCTGGAGCTTTTGATTACGTGGTTTATGCTGGGGACAAAAATTGGCAGCTGGGCCATCGGACAAATTGGAAATTTCTTCACTTGGCTGATTGCTTGTGCCAGTGACGGGATCGCGTTTGCCTTCCCTTCTGTGATGGCAAATGAAACGGTAGACTTTTTCTTCAGCGCACTTCTTCCAATTATTTTCATCGTCACATTCTTTGACATCTTAACATATTTCGGCATTTTGCCATGGCTGATTGATAAAATCGGCTGGGTGATCTCAAAGGCTTCCCGCTTGCCGAAATTAGAAAGCTTTTTCTCTATTCAAATGATGTTCTTGGGAAATACAGAAGCTCTGGCAGTCATTCGCCAGCAGCTCACAGTATTAAACAACAACCGCCTGCTCACATTCGGCTTAATGAGCATGAGCAGCATCAGCGGTTCTATTATCGGATCTTACCTGTCAATGGTGCCGGCGACATACGTGTTTACAGCCATTCCATTAAACTGCTTAAACGCACTGATTATCGCAAACCTGCTGAACCCTGTGCATGTGCCGGAGGATGAAGACATCATCTATACGCCGCCTAAAGAAGAGAAGAAAGACTTTTTCTCTACAATTTCTAACAGTATGCTTGTCGGCATGAACATGGTCATCGTTATTTTGGCAATGGTGATTGGATATGTGGCATTAACGTCAGCAGTCAATGGCATTCTTGGTGTTTTCGTACACGGCCTGACCATTCAGACGATTTTTGCTTATCTCTTCAGTCCGTTCGCATTCCTGCTTGGGCTGCCGGTACACGATGCGATGTATGTCGCTCAGCTGATGGGAATGAAATTGGCAACGAACGAGTTTGTTGCGATGCTTGACTTGAAAAATAATCTTAAAACACTGCCCCCTCACACAGTTGCGGTAGCAACGACATTCCTGACGTCATTTGCCAACTTTAGTACAGTCGGCATGATTTACGGAACGTATAACTCGATCCTTGACGGCGAAAAGTCAACCGTGATCGGGAGAAACGTGTGGAAGCTGCTCGTCAGCGGAATTGCGGTATCTTTACTAAGTGCTGCGATTGTCGGCCTGTTTGTGTGGTAGAAACATTGAGCCATATCCCTTTTAAGGATATGGCTCTTTTGATTATTGATAAATAGAGGAAGGCACCTGTACATCCCGGATTCCGGCTGCATATGGTCCTAAGTCATACTGGCCGAAGACGATGGCGATTCCGTTTTTCGTAAAGTAAAACGTTGTGTCTTGGTTAAGGGTAATATCCTCTTTCTTTACATCAGGGAAAAACAGCGTGTCATGTTTTTTGATATAGCTGTATAGGTAATCTTTCGTTTTGCTGACTTTTGTTTTGGTATTCAGAATCTGATTCAGTGTCACCCGCTTTTGTGTGTTCAAGTCATAGTTGAAGGACTGAACAGACGTTAAACCATGGGCGCCGCCTGAATAGATATAATTGAGCGTTTGTATGCTGAGCTTGCCAGCCGCATTATATTTGACGCTGAAGGATGTTTGATATTCCGCGTTGAAGCCCTGCTGTTCGCCTGCTTTTTTGTTTTTCAGGTATTCCTGATACGATTGTTCAATGTAGGCTTTCAGCTCTTGATTGATGTTCTTTTCAAACGCGGCATTCCCGATGTGATGCACCTGAGGATACTTTAATTCCTTGATCTTTTTGTACGTATGGCTGCTGACAGTCGGCGTTTTCGCTTGAACCGCTTGTAAAGATGGGGCCGCATATGCAAATACACTAAAAAGCAAAACAGCAGCAGCTACCGCATATTTCATCATTTTGTTCAATTTCATACAATCTCCTCCTTTTTGATCTTCTTTGTTTATCATTCCCTTTTTTCTGCAACGCACACTTTTATAGACTGATGAAGTGAAAAGAAGTTTCTAGGTCGATCTGCTCGATTTTTCCCAAATAAAAAAGAGACAACATACTGTCTCTTTTTTACTGTTTACGCTCAGCAATCACTTCGTGAACCGCTTGTGCCAAATCAATATTCCCAAACATCTCTAACACCGCAATGACGGTCTGGTCAGGTATGTGTTCTGACTCGTTCTTCGGCACGATCAGTTCTTCCACTGTTTTTTTCAAGCTTTCATTCAGCTTTTGCTGCGGATATGCTTTGGCATATAGCTCCAACGGATCAAGATCATGGTTCACACACCATTGGGCAAACACTAATATCATCATATTTTCGTCGCGCTCGTAAGCCTCTGCGAGCTGTTTTTCGTTCATATGTCATGCTCCTTATGAAAAGTATCTTCCTCTAAGATACAGGAGCGAATCAAATTCGTCTATCCCAATGGCGGTGGGCGGCAACTGCTTCGATAAACGCTTTGCTAAAGCCGGTGTAATCATCTTCGTCTTTTGCTGTCACAACGCCCGGCCCCTCTTTTGTGCCGACAGCTGATTTGAGGAGGTCAACTCCTTCGTTTGCCGCGCCGACCGCCTTATAGTGATTGTAGGCTTCTCTGATAAACGCCATCGCTTGTTTATCTTCTTTTAATTCAGGTCCTCCTGCGGCATAAACCGCGTCATACAGAACAGAGTCTGTCGTCAGGAATGTGGCGCTGACCTCAAGCTGCTGTCCGGCGCCGCTTGTGATGTACCCCAGCGTTTGACTGATGATATCCGCTGTGATCCCTTCTTGTTTTAAGGTATCAAGCACTGTTTGCAGTTCTTTTTCATCAAAACCATTGCCGGCGAGAACCGCGACCTTCCTCGTTGACGCTGTTTTCACTGTACGGGCTTGGCTTAATGCAGGTGAGGTAAGGATTTCTTTTGATGCTTTGCGTTTCGCCGGCGGCGCCACACCTACTCCTTTGGCGATTTCTTCTGCCAAGACAGTATCTACGTTGCTGAAGACATCTACGACCTGCCGCTGCACATCTTTGCTTTTGACCTTCCCGACCTCGAAGCAAAAGGCAGAAATGATGTGCTTTTTCTCAACCGGTGACATGCTGTTCCAGAACAGTTTTGCCTGTGAGTAGTAATTATTGAAACTGTCGCTCCGCTGGCGGATTTTTCTGCCCTCTACTTTCTCCTGATAGTGGACGTAACCGCCTTCTTCGGCTGACGCAGGAGACGGGTCATTGTTCTGCAGAGAGTTTTTATGATAAGCGACCGGCCCCTTGTTGATGGTCATCCGATGATAACCGTCGTACTGGTTGTTATGGAACGGACATACCGGGCGGTTAATCGGAATCTCGTGGAAGTTCGGGCCGCCAAGACGGATCAGCTGTGTATCCGTATAAGAGAAAAGCCGTCCCTGCAGCAGCGGGTCATTTGTGAAGTCAATGCCCGGCACCACATTTCCCGGGTGGAATGCGACTTGCTCCGTTTCAGCAAATACATTATCCTGATTGCGGTTCAGCGTCATTTTCCCAATGATCTTCACCGGCACAAGCTCTTCCGGCCAAAGCTTCGTCGGATCAAGAATATCAAAGTCAAATTTGAATTCATCTTCTTCATCTATCATCTGCACGCCTAGCTCATATTCAACAACGTCGCCGTTTTCAATCGTTTCCCACAGGTCGCGGCGGTGGAAATCAGGGTCTTTTCCGGCAATTTTCTGCGCTTCATCCCATACGAGAGAATGCACGCCGAGCACCGGCTTCCAATGGAATTTCACGAAACGCGCCTTTCCTTGTTCGTTGACAAAACGGAACGTGTGAACGCCAAAGCCCTCCATCATCCGGTAGCTGCGGGGAATGCCTCTGTCAGACATCGTCCACATCACCATGTGAGCCGACTCTGGATTATTGGCGACAAAGTCCCAAAACGTATCATGAGCTGTCGCGGCCTGAGGCATTTCATTGTGCGGCTCAGGCTTAAACGCATGCACCAAATCCGGGAATTTGATCGCATCCTGAATAAAGAACACCGGAATATTATTGCCTACTAGATCATAGTTTCCTTCTTCAGTGTAGAATTTCGTCGCAAAGCCTCTGGCGTCACGCACCGTGTCAGCGGAGCCTTTGGAGCCCGCAACTGTTGAAAACCGGACAAATACCGGTGTCTTCACCGAAGGGTCCTGAAGAAATTTCGCCCGGGTGAATTCTGTCATCGGTTCGTAAACCTGAAAAAAGCCATGCACGCCATAACCGCGCGCATGCACGATCCGTTCAGGGATTCTCTCATGGTCAAAATGGGTCATCTTCTCCCGAAAGTGAAAATCCTCCATCAACGTCGGACCGCGAACTCCGGCTTTTAACGAATGTTCGTCCTCAGACACCCGTACACCTTGGTTTGTCGTCATTTTCTTTCCGCTGTTATCGACCCTGTACTGTTCGAGCTGCTCGTCTTTTGAGTGTTCATTGACTCGTTTGTTTTGATCATCACTCATGTCTGCTCCCCCTTTTCCTATTCCAGATCTCAAAAATAAACATTCTACAGCACATTTACCCGTGGCGATCTGCATATAAACTGCTCATCTGCTCTCTAGGTTTTTAGGTCTACTTGTCAACATGAGGTCATAAATATTTGAAATAAGCCTTCTCGAAGCGTGGAAGCGCTTACTAAAATTGTGCTGTTGAATGGGGGAGGTCATATCGTGCTTGCGATACTTGGTTTTGTGATGATCATTGTCTTCATGTATCTTATTATGTCTAACCGGCTTTCCGCTCTTATTGCCTTGATTGTCGTTCCTGTTGTGTTTGCCCTGATCAGCGGATTCGGCAAAGACCTGGGCGATATGATGCTTCAGGGTGTAACAGGCCTCGCTCCAACAGGCATCATGCTATTATTTGCGATCCTGTATTTCGGCATCATGATTGATTCAGGTTTGTTCGATCCGCTTATTGCCAAAATCTTATCCCTTGTCAAAGGAGATCCATTAAAAATCGCTGTCGGCACAGCGGTGTTGACGATGACCATTTCGCTGGACGGAGATGGGACAACAACGTATATGATTACCATTGCTGCGATGCTTCCGCTATACAAACGGCTCGGCATGAACCGGCTGGTGTTGGCGGGAATTGCAATGCTCGGGTCGGGAGTCATGAATATTATTCCGTGGGGAGGGCCGACTGCAAGGGTTTTGGCTTCTCTCAAATTGGACACGTCAGAAGTCTTCACTCCGCTGATTCCTGCTATGATTGCCGGCATTCTTTGGGTGCTTGCCGTAGCCTATATTCTAGGAAAAAAAGAACGGAAACGGCTCGGCGTCATCTCAATTGAACACCAGCACGCCTCCGATCCGGATACTGCGCCGCTCAAACGCCCCGCTCTCCAGTGGTTTAACCTGCTGCTGACTGTCGTGCTGATGGCCGCTTTGATCACCAGCCTGCTCCCGCTTCCTGTTCTTTTTATGATCGCATTTGCTATCGCCTTGATGGTGAACTATCCGAATGTAAAAGAGCAGCAAAAGCGAATCTCAGCGCATGCAGGAAATGCGTTAAACGTTGTCTCCATGGTATTTGCCGCCGGCATTTTCACAGGCATTTTGTCGGGCACAAAAATGGTAGACGCCATGGCGCATTCTCTCGTATCACTCATCCCTGACGCCATGGGCCCGCACCTGCCCTTGATTACAGCCATCGTCAGCATGCCATTTACCTTTTTTATGTCGAATGACGCCTTTTACTTCGGTGTTCTGCCGATCATCACGGAAGCCGCCGCTGCTTACGGAATAGATGCCGCAGAAATCGGCAGAGCCTCTTTGCTGGGCCAGCCTGTGCATTTGCTCAGTCCTCTCGTTCCCTCCACTTATTTATTGGTCGGAATGGCGGGCGTCAGCTTTGGCGACCATCAAAAATTCACGATCAAATGGGCAGTGGGAACAACCATTGTGATGACGATTGCGGCACTGCTGATTGGGATTATTTCGTTTTAACGTGAGAAAAGGATTTCCGCTGCCGGAAATCCTTTTTTGGTAATTTAGTTGATATATTTTATGACAGGCAAGCTTTCAGCACCTGAAGCATAGTAGTAATTTAAAACACTGAAAAAGTCTATCGCTTTGCCGGTTTTCAGATCAACGATCAATATATGGTCCCCATAGTTCTGATCATCCGCATCAAGCCTTCTAGGTGTTTTTTTACCTAACGTATCAAGGAAAGAATCATCATAACCTACCCCGGACTGATAAGCTGATACATGATGCATAAAAAGCGTGCCTGTGTCTAAGTAAACCATGATGGCTGAGCTTGAACTTGCATAACTCGAACGATAAGTGACAGGGTCAGAAATATTTTTAACCTTCACATCAGAAATGGAATGGGTGCGCTGATTATACCCGCCTCCATAGGAAAAATAATATTCTCTTTCCCAGTCTAATGAAGATGTTTTCGTATTAGAATTGTACAGCAGTGTACCATTAGCATAAACGGAACCGTCTCCATACTCAGCAACAAAGGCTTGTAAATTAGACGTTACCGATTTTACACTTGAATAATTTGAAGGGTTTTTCGCATTTAACTGAATGTTATATGAATCTCCCGTCGTTCCTTCAGAGGAAACCCGGATCATATAATCGCCAGCGGGAAGCTCTTTTAAAAGCACTAAGTTCCCTGCTGCCATTGATATATTAGACGGCTGAGCTTCTCCTGTATCCCAATTGACAACATACAATTTCAGATGGTAATCGCTGTTGTCTGAAAGAATTCTTGTGATAAGGGTTCGATCTGACGAAGTACTGAAAAAGTACATATCATCAGGATTATTTTCATCAAGGACAGAGGTTGTATTGAAAACCTGGTCATCGGAGTTGTACATGGAACTTGTTTTAAAAACATTCTCATTCGAAGGCTTCTTCACTTTCATCTTTTCTGTTTTATTGTCCGTTTTAAGGCTTACTTGCTTCGCTTGATTTAATGAAACATCCTCAGTTTCCTTTTGTTTTTTCAGTTTTTCCTGCTGCTCCATGATTGGTTTATCTTTTAACACACTTTGCGCTGAGGCAGCATTTGAATTCATACATAAACTAAAAACAACAAGCAACACAGTACACAAAAAAGGCAGTGAAACAATTTTTTTGTTCTTCATATACAAACCCCTTTCCAATTTTATACTATACATATCGGCAAGGAGCTCGGATCATTTACATAAATATATTTATTTTCATAAATTGTTTATTTTTTCTATCGGTTCATTGACGCGCCATTCGAAGCAATCAGCTCTTTATACCAATAAAAGCTTTTCTTGCGGATACGGCGCAGGTCTTTCAGGTCGAATTCATCACGATTGACATAGATGAAGCCGTAGCGTTTAGAACAGCCCTGATGAGTGGAAATTAAGTCAATCGCAGACCACGGTGAGTAGCCGAATACGTCAACGCCGTCTGTAATCGCCCATTGAATTTGTTCAATGTGCTGCTTTATATAATCAATCCGGTAATCGTCATTAACTGTATCGTTTTCATCTAGTTGATCGAAAGCGCCTAACCCGTTTTCTGTGATGATCAATGGCAGCTGGTAGCGGTCATAGATTTCACGAAGTGTGGAACGGAAGCCAACCGGATCAATTTCCCAGCCGAAATCGTTTTTCTTCAGGTTCGGGTTGGCGCTGCCGCGGTAGACGCCGTCTTCTCCCGTTTTCAAATGCTGGTCTCCTCCTCGCGCTGCCTCGTCCGAGCCGTCGCCTTTGCTTGCTTCCGCCGTTTGAGACGTGTAGTAGTTAAATGCGATAAAATCAGGCTTCGCAGATCGCAGAATCTCCATATCACCATCTTCAATGACTGGCGTATAGCCTTTTTCTTTCATATATGCCCAAGCTGTCGTGTTATAACGCCCGTGAACCGCCATATCTAAATAGAGCCAGTTGCGGATTGCATTGTAGTTGAAGGCTGCGACAACATCTTCCGGTTTTGAAGATGCCGGGTAAATCAGCGCAATGTTTGGAGCTGGGCCGATCTTGGCTTCCATCAGCATCTCATGGCATAGATTCATAGCCTTCGCCTGTGCCACCAGCATGTGGTGATTTTGCTGATACAGTTCTTTTTTCGGGTTTTTCAGATTCGGATCAAGTGTGCCCAGCGCACTTCCATGCAGGATCATCATGTTTTGTTCATTGATCGTCAGCCAGTACTTGACACGGTCACCGAAGTGTTCAAACAGCACCTTCGAATAACGTTCAAAAGCGTCAATTGTAGATCGCTTTGACCAGCCTCCCTTTTCCTGCAATGCATTCGGCAGATCAAAGTGATACATCGTGACGATCGGTTCAATCTTATATTTGAGCAGCTCATCAATCAGATTACTGTAAAATTCAATCCCCTTTGGATTGATGTCTCCGTCGCCATCAGGAATAATTCGCGTCCAGGCGATAGAAAAACGGTATGCTTTAAAGCCCATTTCAGCAAACAGCGCAACGTCTTCTTTATAACGGTGATAATGGTCGCTGGCTACCTTAAAATCAGTCGTTCCCTCAGGATAGCTGTCGCGGGCGTCAATCACTGAAGGTCCCTTTCCATCTTCGTTCCACGCGCCTTCAACCTGATAAGCAGAAGTTGATGCTCCCCACAAAAAGTTCTCCGGAAATGCCGCAAGTTTGTTATAGTTCATCGTTTGTTCCTCCAATGTTTTAGATTAAAGAAAGAATTCTTTCTTCTGTTTTGACTTGCTTTTGATCAGTTTGAATGACGTCGGTATATTGATCTGTGTTTGTGATGATGATCGGCGTGTTCATATCAAACCCTGCTTTTATTAACTCCTCTAAATCAAATTCAGCCAGCAGATCGCCTTGTTTGACGGCTTGCCCCTGCACCACTTTAGGATAAAAGTGTTTTCCTTCCAGCTTCACCGTATCAAATCCGAGGTGAATCAGGATTTCTGTTTCCTGATGGGTGATCATGCCGAATGCATGGCCAGTCGGGAAAACGGTCGATATCACGCCATCTGCCGGAGCCACCAGCCGGCCTTTCTCCGGCAAAATCGCAATCCCCTTTCCAAGCGTCTCCGATGCGAACACCTTATCCTTCACTTCCGCTAACGGAATCACGCTTCCTTCTAATGGACTGCTGATCTGTTCATGATGTGCGACAGGTGCTGGCGGTTCCGTTTTGGCATCTGCTTTTTCTTCCGCGGGATCTTCAAAACCGACAATGTACGTTAGGATAATTGAGAGAATAAAAGATACCGAGATTCCCAAGATAAAGCCTGCAAACCCCTGTCCGTAGAAAATCGGGATGGTCAATAGACCCGGCGCACCTGAAGCGATGGCCACACTGTGAGCCTGCCCGATAATCGCCCCGCCAACAGCCGCACTGATGACACCGCATACAAAAGGTTTTTTCAGTCGGAGCGTCACCCCATAAACGGCAGGTTCCGTAATGCCGAAAATTCCGGTGACAGCGGCGGAGCCCGCAAGCGTCTTCAATTTTTTATTTTTCGTTTTTAACATGACTCCGATGGCGGCACCTGTTTGGGCAAACACAGCAGCTGCTGTAGCCGGTTTGATAGAATCCTGCCCGTTGACCGCAATATTGTTTAAAATAACCGGCACGATACCCCAGTGAATGCCGAAGATGACAAGGATCTGCCAAAGGGCTGCGATCACGGCACCGGCCAGCATCGGATTAAAATGAAAGATCGCCAGAATCACAGCCGCGATGCCATTCCCGGCATTTACGCCAATCGGCCCGAACACGATTAATGTGAGCGGCACGACCGTCACTAAACAGATCAGCGGCGTGATGAAGGTTTTTACACTGTCATGAATCAGCCTGTTTAGAAACTTCTCCATGCAGCTCATCACAAAAATCGCCAGGATGATCGGTATAACGGTTGATGTGTAATTCATTAAAACAACAGGAATGCCAAAAAAATCGGTATCCGCATTGCCATTCTTCAGTTCAATAATGGTTGGATAGATGAGCGCCCCCGCAACCGTGACAGACACAAACACGTTTGCGCCGAATTTTCGGGCAGCTGTAATGGCAAGCAGCAATGGCAGAAAATAAAACAGGCTGTCTGCGGCGGCATACAAAATCGTGTAAGTTGTATCCTCAGTTTTGAGCCAGCCGGCATTTGTACAGATCATAAGCAGGCCCTTTAAAATTCCCGCTCCCGCCATCACGCCAAGCAAAGGCGTAAAAATGCTCGATACGATATCAACCAGCCGGCCGAACAGATTCCCTTTCTGAGCATAACGCTCTGTTTGGTCATCCTGCAGCACACTTGATATCTTTCCAATCTCGCGATACACTTCGGAAACATGATTACCGATGACCACCTGAAACTGCCCGCCGCTTTCCACAACAGTCACGACATCGTCTAAAGCTTCTATTTTTTCTTTGTCTGCTTTTGAGCGGTCGTTCAGCGTAAAACGCAAGCGCGTCGCACAATGTACAAGCGAACGCACATTTTCTTCCCCGCCGACCAATTGTAAAATGTCTCTGGCTGCTGCCTGAATCCCCATTTCCCCTCATCCCTTCCGCTGAAAAATAAAAAACCTAAACTACCCCTGCCACAATAGGAACAAGTAGTTTAGGTTTTGCCTGCTGACCAGTAACAATCCTATAAAACTTCATCATTCGATTTTTCTTCAATTTTGCACCATCACCATCCCCTGAAAAAAATAAAAACCTAAATTACCACCAGCACAGACAGAGATCCTCCGCACTCATCGTAATTTAGGTTTTGCCTGCTTATCAGTAACAATCCTAAAATCATAATATATTGATGTGAGAAAAAATTAACACACGAAAACAAAAATGTCAACGCTTTCATCATGTTTGTTTGACGACCCTTTCAATATGAATCGTTAAGTACAGCAGCTCGTCCCTGGTGAGTTTGTGTTCATATTCTTGTTCCATATACGCTTTGATTTTCTTCGTGCAGTCATACGCGCGATGATATTTTTCTTTCACCGTTTCCAGCAAAAAATCGTCCTGGCTTTCAAGATAAGTTCCGTTAAAAAGACGCTGCGCGAAAAACTTCAGGTGAGTGACAAACCGGTAATAATGCAGCGATTCTTCATCAAATTCAATATTAAAATGATATTTTACAATACTTAAAATCTCTTGCATCACTTTTGTAATGTTAATGATATTGGGCATCTCTTCATTGAGTTCGGCATTCACGATATGGAGGGCAATAAAACCTGCTTCATCCTCCGGAAGGGAAACACCTGTCTTGTTTTTCACCATGTGCAGCGCTTCTTTGCCAATGGCAAACTCATCTTTGTACAGCCGTTTGGTTTCCCACAGCAAAGCATTTTTGATATCAAGGCCCTTTTTATTGCGCTGTATGGCAAAGTTAATATGATCGGTCAGCGACACGTAGATGCTGTCGTTCAGCTTTTTGCCAAGCTGTAACTTCGCATAGCTGATAATGTCCTCACACACTTCCATACACTCGAGCGGTATTTCATACAAAAGGGTTTTAAATTTCTCTGATACATCCTTGTTATCGAGAGTGAACACCTTCTCAATGCGTGCTTCATCGACCTCGTCGCCGGACTTTTTTTGGAACGCGAGCCCTCTGCCCATGATGACCAATTCTTTCCCTTGTTCATTGACCACACTAATTACGTTATTGTTGATCACCTTCGCAATCTTCATGACATGTCCCTCCAATCAGCTAAGAACAGACTACACCTTGATTGTACATTCTTTTTGTACTAGGTCAATATCTTCAGGGAAAGAGCAGCGATCCGGTCAATATACTTCACTCAGCACCGTCTGCCCGCTCTGTTTCTGAAGCAGCGCCTCAAGATGGCGTTCAAAGGATTCCTTATCTGCCCCCTGCTTCTTGACTATGCCATTCATTAAGTTGATGCTCTCAGCATTGTATTTCGTATATTGTTTTTTCAGCTGATCCAGCTGTTTTCTTGTTTGTTTAGCGTTTTTCGGTGTGACCTGATTGATGAGCGCGATCATGCTGCCGGTAATCTCAAAAAAGGTGTCTCTATTGACTTTAAGCTGCTGATTCTCATTGCGGCTCTTTTCTTGATTGCGGGTTTTTTGAAGCATTGCGAATGCCTCGCTGTTTTGTTTTTTTAGCCGGCCGTTTTCGAGTTTAATTGATTCAAGATTTTTCTTCGCTATATCTGCTTCCTCTTCTGTCATGCTGCTGCGAATGAAATATTCAGGGTTGCCGATCCCATAATCAAACGTCTCGCTTACGTGTACCATAGAACTGAAAACAACCGCCAGCTGCATATCGTTTGATAGGGTCTGAAAGTCTTGCTTTTTCTTGCTGCCCAGTGATTTTATCATGCTTTGTTTGATCGTCTTTTGATCATGTTGGGCAGCGTTCTGAACATTGCTTTCGCTTTCACATGCGCTCATCGCAAGAACAGCGACCAGCAGGCTTATCAACAAGCCTATTCGCCTCATGCTCTGTCTCCTCTCTGCTGAAACCCTTCTGGAAAAAGCGGCAAAATATAGTTAAATCGTACCAGATATTTGATGTGTCAGCAATAAACCAAAAGTATTATTTGACCTATATAGAACATAAACATTTTGTAAAAATTGACCACGGTTCCATCCTTTTCTATGCGTTTTCTCGTACAATAGAAGTATCGTTACTGGGGAGGGGCTCTGCAGATGAAACGTTTTACGAAACAAGAAAACAGCTGGGTTGTATATGACTGGGCAAACTCTGCTTATTCCATTGTCGTCACAACCGCGGTATTTCCGTTGTTTTATAAATCAGCCGCTGCGGAAGGCGGTGTCAGCGCTGCTCAATCAACTGCTTATTTAGGTTATACGATAGCGATTTCTACCTTTATTCTCGCCATGCTCGGCCCGATTTTAGGAACCATCGCCGACTATGAAGGCTGCAAAAAAAAGTTCTTCGGTTTCTTTGTGTCAGCCGGTGTCGCCAGCACCGCGGCGCTTGCCTTTATTCCAAGTGAACATTGGCTTCTTTTGCTGCTGTTCTACACCATATCGGCTGTCGGTTTTTCCGGCGCCAATGTATTCTACGACGCCTTCCTCGTTGACGTCACGCCTGAGGAACGGATGAATCTCGTCTCCGCCCGCGGCTTTGGCTTAGGCTATATCGGCAGCACGATCCCATTTATCCTCAGCATCGCCGTCATCCTGCTTGCACAAGCAGAAACGATTCCGATGTCCGTGTCTGCCGCAAGCCAGCTGTCCTTTTTTATAACGGCCGCTTGGTGGGGACTGTTTACCATTCCGATGCTGAAACACGTTCATCAGCGCTATTACATCAAAAGAGAACCCCGCATCATAGCCAACAGCTTTAAACGCCTCGGGCAAACGATGAAACGGATCCGGCAGTACCGGGCGCTGTTCCTCTTTCTGCTCGCTTATTTCTTTTATATCGATGGAGTCGGCACCATTATTACGATGTCGACCTCTTACGGGTCAGATTTGGGCATCAGCTCCACAAGTCTCCTGATCATCCTGTTTGTCACTCAGGTCGTCGCCGCGCCGTTTGCCATTTTATACGGAAGACTGGCGGAACGCTTCACAGGGAAAACAATGCTGTACGTTGGCATCGTCATATATATGATTGTCTGCGTATATGCGTATTTTCTGGAAACGACGTTTGATTTCTGGATTCTAGCCATGCTTGTCGCCACCTCGCAGGGCGGCATTCAAGCATTAAGCCGCTCCTATTTTGCCAAGCTCGTCCCGAAACACCATGCAAATGAATTCTTCGGCTTCTACAACATTTTCGGAAAATTCGCCTCAATTATGGGGCCGCTGCTCATCGCCGTTACCGCCCAGCTTACTGGAAAATCATCGACTGCGGTGTTCAGCCTGATCATTTTGTTTGTGATCGGGATTGTCATCCTCGCCTTTGTGCCGGAAGAAAACAGCACCAATGTCAGCCATCACGAAAATGACCTGCCCCTTTAACTGGGAGCAGGTCATTCATCATTTATTCGCTTTATTCACCTTAAGCTTTTTCCCTTTGACGGTTGTATCCTTCATGGCTTTGAGAACATGTGGGCCTTTTCCGTTTAAAATTTCCACGTACGAGGCGTTATCCATGATCGTAATGATGCCAATGTCATCAGCAGAAACCCCGTCGATTTTAGCGATCGTTCCGACAAAATCAACGGCTCTGATTTTCTTTTTCTTTCCGCCGTTAAAGTACAGCTTCATGATGTCTTTATTCAGCTCTTCGCTCTTGTCTTTTTTGATCGCCGGACGGTCTTTCAGTTTAGCGAGAAAATCCGGTTTCTTTTTTGCGATTTCCTCTTGGGACGGGGCTTCTAATGTCTGAATCCCGAATCCGATATACTCTTCTATTTCAGCTAGGAACCGCTTTTCAAACGGCGCCACAAATGAAATCGCTTTTCCCTGATTCCCGGCTCGCCCTGTCCGTCCTGTACGGTGTACGTAGCTTTCTTTCTCAAGAGGCAGATCATAGTTGATGACAAGGGCGATATTTTCGATATCGATCCCCCGTGCGGCGACGTCTGTCGCGACTAAATAACGGTACTCGCCTCTTTTAAATTCATTCATGACGTCAAAGCGGTCTTCCTGAATCATCCCGCCGTGAATTTTATCGCATGGATATCCTAAGTCATCCAATTCATCGGTCAGCTGATTCACATGCTCTTTCGTCCGGCAAAAAATGATGCAGCTGTCCGGGTTCTCAGTGATGAGTACATCCTTCAGCAAAGAAAACTTATTCTCTTCTCTGACTTGAATCACCGCATGTTCAATATTCCTTGTGGTGAGGCCGGCCGCTTTGATTTCGATATGCTCTGGGTTTTGCATATATTGGCGGCTTAATTTCTCAATATCCTCTGGCAGTGTCGCAGAAAACAGCATCGTTGTGCGCTTAACCGGAAGATGCTTGATAATCGCCTCCACCTGATCGATGAAGCCCATATTCAGCATCTCATCCGCTTCATCAATGACCAGATAGGAAAGGCGATCCAGCGGCAGCGTGCCTTTTTCAATATGATCCAGAACACGCCCCGGAGTGCCGACAACAATATGGCTTTTTTGCTTCAGCTCGGCTTTTTGTTTATCAAAAGATGATTTTCCAAACACAGCTGTCGCTTTGATTCGTTTAAATCTTCCGATGTTCGTGATATCCTCTTTTACTTGCACGGCAAGCTCACGGGTCGGCGTCAGCACCAGTGCCTGCGGTTTATTTTCGTCCCAATCCGCCAGCTCGCAGAGAGGAATGCCAAACGCAGCCGTTTTCCCGCTTCCCGTCTGTGATTTGACGACAAGATCTTTTCGTTCAAAGGCTGCCGGAATCACGTTTCGCTGCACCTCGGTCGGTTCTGTATACCCCAGTCCTTCCAATGCTCGTAAAATGTCGTGACTGATTTGATAGTTTTTAAAATGACTCATGTATAAACTCCTGTCTCTTGCAGATGTTCTCATTATACTCTAATTTACGGCATCGTATGTGTTTTGCCGAAAAATGACGTTTTAGAAGCCATCAATCCCCTGTCTTTTTAGTTCCTGAACGGCCAATCGCGCCAGTGCATCGGCACCCGCGCGGTTCGGATGCAGCGTATCTCCATTCATATAAAGGGCAAGCGTTTTTTCCGGACCGATCGATGTAAAGTAAGATGAACTGAGGACATTCAGGTCAATAAGCCTTGTTTTTTCTTCATCGGCCAAAGCCAAAATAGAAGCCCTGTACCATCGGTTTACAGAGGAATGGATGCCTTCAGAAGTAAAGTCTGTCGCCCGGCCCTGCGGTGTTGAAAGGATGACTTCCGCTCCCTTTGCTTTCACCTGCCGAATCATATCACGCATAATCTCCTTAAATTCCGCTTCAGATTCATTATGCTTCGGATTTGTATCGTTAATGCCGAGCTGCAAAATAAAGTAATCACCCGGTTTGATGTACTTCAAGATCGCTTCCAACTGACCGTCATTTCGAAACCCTCTCGCAATCTGCCCGCCTGACGCCATGTTTCTCACTTGAAAGGTACGCTTGTCGACATAGTGAGGCAGCATCTGCCCCCAGCCCGCCTGCTTGCTGCTGTTGAGCGGATAATAATTGCACACCGTCGAATCGCCGCCGATATAGATCGTTCGGTTTGTCACCGGCTGATCAGACAATTTCTTGATTTTTAGGGCGCTGAGCGTAAAAGCGGTACCCGCCTTGCCTTCAGTCACCAGCAGATTCAGTTGCCCGTCGGTGACAGGAATTTGAAACGTATCCTCCGCACCGTCTCCCGTCATATTGATGACCTGAAACACACCCTCCGCCGCCACACTTGCCCTCGCCGTATTGCCCAGCGTCACCTTCACCTCATAAAGACCCTTCGGAAGATCCACATTAAACGTGTTGTCGCTTTTCGTCCCATTCGCCAAAAATTGAACCGCGTCACTTTTCACGCCCGTCCCGGATGCCGCCACATCCTTCATATGTTCCGGCGTTTGAAAACCGTAGCCCCTTGACGGGTTATAACGGTCAGACGCCCTTACCCCAATGTAATCAGGCTCAACCGAACCGCTTCCAAAGTCAAACTGATATACCTTCGGCTCTGACGCCTTCAGACTCTCCGCCCCGCTGAAACCCAACATTAACATCATCACAAAACCCGCCGTTATCCATTTTTTCATTAAGAATCCCCCTCTATGAAAACGCATTCATTAATGCATACTCGGTGATTGTTTCTTTATGATGACTGAATGCAGAAAAAAATTGCATTGACAAAGGAAAAGGAAGATTTTATTATATCAATAAGTGATATATCATTAGTTGATATAAGAAATGAGGTGACCGTTTGCCAAAGCAACGTCCGCAGGAAATGGATCAGCTTACCGATCCAGCCTATTATATTGTCTTAACCTTGCTGGAGCCAAAACACGGATATTCGATCATGCAGGAGATTGAGGACATGACCGATGACTCCTTTACGATCGGCCCAGCTACCTTATATACATTGTTAAAGAAACTGTTGCAGGAAGAGATCATTGAGCTTGTCAACAACGACAACCCGCGCCGCAAAGTGTACCAGACAACCCTGCACGGCCAAGAATTACTCAAAAAAGAAATTCAGCGCAGAAAAGTGATGGCTGAACACGGCGAACGCGCTTTTCAGCAATTGAAAGGGGATTCATCATGAAACAGAAAAAATATATGATGTCCGACGGCTTGGCTTTTTCAGAAGAAAAAGATATGAAGAAACTCAGCGATATGGCCAGCAAAGGCTGGTTGCTCGATTCTTTTGCGGTTATGGGGTATAAACTTAGAAAAGCTGAGCCGCGGAAGTTGATTTACAGTATTGATTATCATGATGTTGGGGAAGAAAGCTTGGCGGAATACACCGAGATGTTTGAAGCGGCCGGATGGGAACGTGTTTGCTCTTCACAAGGTATGCATATCTTTTCGGCTGAGCCTGGGACTTCGCCGATATACAGTGATCAATCCACCATGAGAGAGAAATATAAAAGAAGCGAAAAAGACGTTCGAAACGTCACCTGCACCTTGACTTTCCTGACTCTCTTGTCAATTGCACTCCATTATTTGACCGGATTAACAAATTGGGTGCCTGTGGCTTTTCTGGTTGTGACTTTTCCGTTTCTCGTGACATATGCGGCAACAAAAGCAAGAACGCTTGGAAAGTGGGGAAAATCAGTGTGACTTCTTGTCACACTTGATTACATCCCACCCTCCGCAATAGAAACTCATTTGGTTTTCTTGATCATACACATAATAACGGAGCCTTTCCCATTGATCATCAGTCGGTAAAATCTCCAATTCAACCGAATCGATGGATTCAAGATCATCCAGCTTCGATGCACTGATGTCTTCAAACCGTAAATGAATGTCACAGGTTTGAGCAGATAGTTTTAATTCAAACACAGGAATTTGAATATAACGATCATCTTCTTTCATATAGAAAGAAAACTCGTTTAATGTAAATGGACCAGTATCCGTGTGAGAAAGATGCTGTTTCATTTTCTCGTATTGTGTGATATTCATATGGATTCCTCCTCCTTTTATGTTTCATCGCCAACCATATAGATCTCCGCAGCATCGTATTCAAACCACATGATCCGTTCGCCTGAGTCCGTTAGGCACTGGAGTTTGCCTTCGGAAAAATAGTTTTTATCCGGTTGAGGGTCAGTGATCAGAAAAACATCATCATTGATGGAAGCTAACAGAAATAGAAAACCTGCAATGTCCCGATCTGTTTCATGTACTATGCATTGGAAATGAAATTGCCTTTTCGCCAGCTTCGTCACTTTGTAAGCATAGCCTTTGAAAAACTCTGACAGGTCTTCTATAAATGAACCACCCGTTATCACCTGTATCATGATTTGCTCATAGGCAAGCCCCTGCCAAAAACGATAAAAAGACTCAGCATCTTTAAGTTCGCATGATGTAACGGTTTGGTCGGGCTTAAGCTCGACCATGTCCAAATTGCCGATACTGCTTATAGAGGTTTTTTCCTAAAATCCTCCTTATTAGTTGGATAGCGCAGCGCAAATCTCTTGTCTGACTTGCTCGTACAAAAGAATGTGATGATACAAATCAGTATCGTGTTTGATCATATCCAGCGGGATGTCAGGATACAGCTCAAAAAAGCTTTTCTCCAACGAATATTGCTGATGCCGGGGCATCCTTTTATTCGCCAGCACATAACCCAAACTGCCAGCAACAAGCATAAAAAACTCATATATTTCCGATTCAAAGCCGTACAATTCATCAGGATACGGCTTTTCTTCAAGCTCCTGCTGTCTCTTTCTCAGTTTTTCAAACACGCGATCCTCTCCCTTCCACCACCTCATATTGCCGGCAATAAAAGCGGAACGTCTGCTCCTCCCATTCTTCCACAAGGTAGATGCCTTGCGTCTGCGGTTTAATACGGAGAAGCACATCAGACATGTCCTTTAGGGTTTCCAAATCTCGTATCGTAACGGCTGAAACGTCTTTGAATGTAAAAATAATTGAACGGAAATGATAAACAACTGCTAACTCATCGTATAAATGGCGTCCCTATCTGTTTCTCGATAAAGACGCCATTTCTTGATATGCTGTAACAAAATTGGAGAAACTCCAGAAATATTCAATTCATTTGCCAATTTTGATTCCTCCGTTTGATGCTTCCCTATGCTCGATACTCACAGTAAGGCTTCAAATCAGGGAATGCAGCCTTTAACATCCTTTCTATTCCTTCTTCATTAACGGTAAAAATAAGATCTGACGAATCAAAAAAACCGACCTCAAAAACACATTCTTTCACAGGGGAGATATAGTCATCTTCATAAAAGTCAGCATTCCCATCAACAAACGGAACTTGTGTTAAATCGTACGGTATCGTCTCTTTAGGCACAGCAGTTAAAATAGAAAATATCACATAAATCTCAAATTCATTTAATATACGATGAAATTCCTCACCTGTGGTAAAAAGATAGTCTTCACGCTCGCCGATGATATCGTTCCAATGATTCTTATCCTCGGATAAATCCATCATATTCAAAATATCGCCAATTACCCAATTATACTCAGTGATAGGCAGAGGGAATTGTTTGAAAAAATCATTTAAAAGAAAAAGATCAGAATTCGCATATTCCAGACAATACCTGCTCATATGTACCTCGCCCCCAATAAAAGTCCCTTTTTACAACTCATACTTGATCAATTCCTCCATCGAGGTTCCCTTGAAATATTGATTAAGTACATCCTCAATACTCAAATGACCAAATAGCCCAATCGGATTGCTAAAGGTCTTCCCGTGTCTTTCGTCAACTTCTATTAAATCACTCTCTGCCGCTAGTGAATCGTTATGGCTAATGAGGTATTTTCCATCTTCATACATAACAAATGTTATAGCAGATTGATCAAATTTCTTCATCAGATCTATCGGCACCTTGGAAACAACCTTCCAGTTCCCCTGAAGAAAGCCTGTATATCCTGTATTCGCAATAAAAAGGGCTCTTTGCTTTTCTGCCATCATGAGAAAAATGTCTTTTTTACTCAAGCGTTCCTCTGTAAAAGTATCAAAATACTGAATGAGAA
Organism: Bacillus sp. XT-2; assembly: GCF_025696525.1. NCBI lineage: Bacteria > Bacillati > Bacillota > Bacilli > Caryophanales > Bacillaceae > Bacillus > Bacillus sp. XT-2. The sequence goes on along the minus strand of NZ_JAHVOC010000002.1, from coordinate 154,664 downwards.
GATCATCATTTTTATCTTTAGTTAAATTTCCTTTCACCACTAATGCATATGTAAACTGATTGATTTGCTGTAAAGGGATTTCAATGACAGCACCAGGCCTAACTTCACTTAAAGTAGTTCTGTTTTTCATCTTTAGGTTGATAACGGTGACTTGTTTTCCTTCTAATTCTTTAAAAAATGAATCGCCGTCTGAGTTTAATACCTGAAAGAGAGTATAAACAAATTCATTTAGAGTAGGCTTGCGATCCAATTGTTCAAGGAACACAGCGTGAAAATCTTCGATGGCGTCGTGACAAATATCCAAACCATCATCACTTACGAATATCTTTTTATTCTTATATTTCTCTTCCCAAAAGCCCATGTTTCACCTCCGTTTTTCAGAACACTCATCTATTTGAAACAGAATAGGCGGATATTTATCTATCGCCTTCAATAATTCTTCACCAAACACAGTGATGGTACATTTCCACGGATCACCCAAAAGCCCCCAAGAAAAGCCCTGATGAAAAAAGAAATAGTAGTCTCCGTTTGGAAATACCGGAACAGGCCATTCGCCAAATTCATCCTTAGGCATTGTCTGGTGAGGGCTAAAGATATAGCCGTCATGCTGCCAGTCTAATGCGTACATCACATCGTTCTTTTCAGTACATGATTGAAATGCTTTTAAAATAGAATTCTCTAAATCACTCAGCACTCCGCTCACATCATTATGACCAGCTTTACTGCTCATCCCGCTTGAGATATCAAACACTCGATATGGATCAGGCGGGATGATGTGATGACATCTGCTTCCAGGCTTCCATCTTATGAGCTGGTTCACTTCTGACCAGCTGCTGTCTTGTTTTGTCTGACTTAAAGTGCGCCAATTCATCATGATCTCATCAACACCTTATTGGATATCCTGCTTATAAACACCAGAAGAAGTCACTGCGTAAACAGCGTTACTTGTCAGTTTCAGCTGTTGAACGTCTAGGGCTTCACCGTTCGAGTCACAGCACTTCACCTCTTGCATCGGCAGACTCACATCAGCAGAAATCAAATAAAGAGACGGCTTAAGGTCTGCTCTGTAACAGTTGACCGTCCCGATCCAAAAACCTTCTTTAGTTACTGTGAGCTGATCAAACACTTCTGATTTAGGTGCTTCATCCGACAGAATCCACACCCTTCTCACAACCGTTTCATCAAATGCGGCGACTGCATCTCCGTAATACAGCATATAAATCAATCCGTTTTTTTCTGCAAGCCCATAACAATCATCTACAACCGGCGCATCCATTTCTTCGAGCTTTCTATCAATATACATTTCCTTCTGCTTACCATCTAACGTAAAACACCACACACTATCACCCTTGGGATTTTCATCATGATAAATGCCTTCATCACATAAACCGACCCAAAGGTGTTGCTTCTCATCAAGAAGACAGCAGGAGACCCCTGAAGGCAAACAAAAAGCACTTCTCACTCTTCCCTCTTCTGAAAATACCTTTACCTTCGGCTCATGCGAATCGTAATAAACGAAAACATAGCCATTTGCACATTGTTGAAAGAGCTGAATATCGCTGCATGTAATCTGCTCTTTCACTTTAAAATCCTGAACAACACCGGAAGGATCATAGATTGAAATAGTGAGATCATCTTTCACCCCTTTTCCAATGTAGACACGTCCTTGTGCATCGGCATGAAAAAAACAATCTTGGGTGTCAATGTTGATGATTTTATTCATTTTTAATTTTTTCATTTGTTATGCTCCCAGGTTAGAAATGAAGTGATAAGAATAAGCCATTTATTAACTATTAGTAACGGACAGCCTAGTTTCATTAACGTTTTGATATAAAGCTACTTTCCAATTCAGTCTTAAATCGCGATGACGTTGTCTTTTACATTTCGTCTGGCTGCTGTTATGTTCTAAGTAAGAAAAGAGAGGCTGACAACCTCTCTTTTTTTATTTAGTGTTCAATTGGTATGCATAAAACGATTGATCATCAAAGCGAACTGTTTCAGCTTCTATCGCAATTAACATGCTGTTCATATTTATAAGAAAATTAGCGTTTGAATGGTAGTGTTCAATGTTAGAATTCGACATGTTTCCGATTCCTTCTGGGTGATAACTGAGCTCAAATATTTTCCAATTATATTCTTCCGGATCTATTTTTTCCAATCTCATGTCACCAACATCTGCACTATAATGAGTGGATGCCACATTTTGAAATAATATCTTATGCGTATATTCACCTTCACCTTCAAAAACCTTGATATTAAGGGTGAGCTCTTTTTTAAACACATTAAAACCTAAATGAAGGACACTGCACCCCTCATCTATATAATCAACCCAATCATTAATTGTTTTGTACATTGTCGTCTCCTACCTCGTTTTAACCATTAACGCATTGCAACAAGCAGAAAAACTAATTACTCCGTATATGGTTTGATCCAATCATTTAAATCATCTGTTGAATGCAAATAAGCTTCAGGAGAATCTTTCAAATCAATCCCGCTTAGGAGGATTAACATATCCCAGACTCTATCGTCCTCTACCTCGGAATCATCAGCATAAACATAAGTGCCCGCCCAACCTGACACTTCTTCTCTTGTTGTTTGTCCATTTAAGACACTTTTGATTTTATTTATGCATTCTATTAGCTTTGGCTCGCTCAATTTGATCACCACGTATTCAAGTATTAAATGATTTATTAATAGTATGCAAAGCACCGTACTGATTAGATACATTCCAAAAGGATTCCTCCTAGGAAAGCATCTACCAATAAACAAGCTCGCAACCGTATTCCGTGTGCAATATACATAAACCAAACTGACACTCGGGCTCAACCAAAATAAAACTATGATTGAGAAGCCCTTTGTCGAACTCAATACATTCCAATAAGCCATCAAGGTGCTCGAAACATGTTCCGAAGGTACAAACTAATGCACCAATTTCGTTGCTGTATTGATGAAACAGCAGAACGTCCCTGTCATCATAGGCAACATAGGACTGAGATGTTTTCAAGATCAGCTGTTTCGCTTCCGTTTTTCCGAGAGCATCAACCTCACGGGTGTTGGCTGGTTTTGAATTTGATAAAACCATCTCAAGCAACTGCTTACTTCTCGGCAGATCAGCAAAGCGATAACTGAAGCCTCTTTCTGCGCAAGGGACTAGTTTATCTTTGATTTCGCTTTTCAACAAACGTCTTTTATTCTCATCGAGTTTTTCGATTAATCTTTTTTGCACGAGCCGCAATCCCTCCACCGTCAATTTCTCAAGTTTTTTCATTTGATTAATCTTTCTCTTGTTTTCTTTGTCATTTATCATTCAGATTTGTTCTAAAAAAGCTTGTATCGCTTATTGATACAAGCTTCATATTCTACTACTTAAAACTCACCTAGCGGGTTTTCCCCAAAACGCTCCCACAGTTTTGGAAACCTTTCAGGCAAATCTTCTTCTTCCCAATCCAATTCAATATCTTCTGGTTCGGCAAGCCCCTTTTGTTCAAGCGTATCTAAAAGCTCATCGTATACTTCATCATCCCAATCATCGTCACCAGTCTTCTTGTATGTCAACGCCTCTGTCGCCACCGACAGCAAGTCTTCATTTTGCGGATAGCCTTCCTCGTCAAGCGTTTCCTCCGTGATGTATGCTGCCAAATACTCGTGATCATCCAGCACTTTTTCGAATGTCTCTTTGCCCTGGGCAATCAGCCATCCGCGAAAATAATCAAACGTATCGTCTGAACAACCGTCCATGAGGATGTATGCTGCCGCCCATAGTGAGGACAGATAGCTTTTGTGCATAAATGTCTGAAGCATAAATTCAAAATCAACGATCTCATTGATTTCTTTTTTCAATAATTCATCACGTAGCCATTCATTAGGTTCTTCCTTGCTGCAAGCTTGGTCAATAAGCTGCCAAAAAGATATTTCATTCATTTGCTTTTCCCTCTCTGATATCCCTCTTATAGATCCCCGAGTCTGATATTGCATAAATAGCATTACTTGTCAGTTTCAGCTGTTGTACCGAGAGCTCCCGCCCGTCTGGACCACAGCACTTCACCTCTTGTATCGGCAGACTGACATCAGCCGGAATGAGGGACAGTGAATGTTCATCTTTGCATATCCAAAACCCGTCATCTGAAATTGCAAGCTGGTCATATACTCCAGAATATTCTTTATCAGAAACAATCCACACTCGTCTCACGTCCGTCTCATCAAATGCGGCAATGACTGTATAAGAGTAGTACAGCATGTATATCAGTCCATCTTTTTCTGCAAGTGCATAGCAGTCATCTACCACGGGCGCATATATTTCTGAAAGCTGTTGATCAATGTGAGTTTCCTTTAATTGTCCGTCTAAAGTGAAGCACAGCAAACTTTGTTCACTGGGGTTTTCGTCATCATAAATACCTTCATCACTTAAACCGGCCCATAGGTTTTGTTTTTCATCCAAAAGACAGCAGGAAACCCCTGAAGGCAGAGAAAATACACTTTGTTCTTTTCCATCTGCTGAAAACACCTTAACTTTATACTCATGCAGCTTAGAGTAAACAAATACATAACGGTCATCCGAACTCTGTTGAAACAATATAATATCCTCGCACAGAATTTGTTCATTAATTTCAAATCTCCGGATATCGCCGGACAAATCAAAGATCGAAATTATAATTCCTGTTTTATCCTTTTTTCCGATGTACATGCGTTCATGATTATCCACATGAAAAAAACAACCTTCATTTACTTCCTTTTTTATCTTGTTCATTATTAATTTTTTCATTATATCCCCCTAGTCTCTAGTACGTTAAGAACTGCCTTTAAAAGCAGCTCTATTACAAATTAATATGGAAAACTTGTTACTATTCTCCCATTCCTATCTCTTATAACTCGAACACGTTTAGTTTTTCTTTTATTACCATTCACTCCAACATATCTTTTAAAAGTCTTTTCGTAAACTGTACGACCATATTGTCCTTTACGTGCTTTCCCTGATCTTAATGTACTTCTTGTTGTTCGTTTCAAAGCTCTGTTACTCTTGAATTTCCCCTTTTTCCATATTTTTTATCGGAGCGCTTTGGACCGTGTCTATCTTTTATATGATGCCAAGACTCTTTATTAAACCAACCTCTTTTTGCCTTATTAGCAAAACTATAAGCCCTCTTAGCACCCTTAAATATCTTCCCAGGACCAAAGTTAGAAGCAGCTGCCCAAGCAGCACCTTTCCACCCCTTACCTGATTTATATGCCTTATATCCATCATAAGCTGCAAATCCGGCATTTACCACAAGCCATACCCAATGCCCATCCGGATCAACATTCATCACCGGGTTATTATTTCCATAAGCATACCCATTCTGATCCAATGAGTCTCCGTCGCTGCCCGGGTCTGGGTCGAGCGATAGGAACACGCCGTTTCTTGGCTCGTAGTAGCGGGCCATGAGATAGTACAGGCCGGTTTCTTCGTCGTATTGGTAGCCTGCGTAGCGGTAGCGGTTGTCTTTTACTTCATCACTTGCTTCGGTTTTTGTTGGATTTCCCCATGCGTCATATTGATACTTGGCAACGGTTTTTCCCGTGCTGTCTGAGATTGCAATGACGTCACCTTGTGCGTTGTAGTGATAGAAATATTTCTTGCCATTTTGCGTGAATGCTAGCAGTTGTCCACTATCACCGTATGTGTATGCTTTTGTGAAAGTATACACATTCAGACTGTCGCTGTAAAAATAAATTGTGTCTTTCCCGAATTAATTAAAACAGCTGTCAAATATACTTGACAGCTGTTTTTGTTTATTATTTTAGTTTAAAGATTCATACTCCTGTTATAAGCTTATTAATCAAAATCCTAATTTTTTCATGAAATTCTAAGCATTCACTTAATTCTTGATATTTTAAAATATCACTTTTATAATTCCTAAAATGAGGATAATGTTCATAGAACGTTTTTTTTAACATTTCTCTTTGATATCTAGGAATTTTTTTATCTTCAATTATATAATTTAAACTTCCAGTTATTAAGGCAAAAAATTCATAAAATTCATCTAAAGAAGTATTTGTTTCTTCTTCAAAATCATACATATCATTTGGAAACGGACCATGTAATAATACATAATATTTTTTGAACTCATCTAATGTTTTTTGATCAATATTATATCTTTTAAAAAATTTCATCCATATTCAGGCCCTTCTATATTGTAGAAATTAAAATTAACGCTTTTCTTTTTCTTCCATTTATTATTCACAAATGTAACTACCTTTCCACTTCTTGTGTAATAACCAGTTCTTTTTCCATTCTTAATCCTGCAACCTTTTTTTCCAGTAGCTAGTATTACTTTTTCGCGTAAATGCTTATTAGATCTATAAAATGCTCTAGCAACTTTTGTATATCTCTTTTTACTGTAAGATTTACCATTTCTCACAATATGTTTATTATGATGATAGTCCAATGACTTTCTTTTAGTTTTAAATGTTCCTTTATACCAATGTCTTGAGGTGGCCCATTTTCCGATTTTTTTTGTTAATTTTAACTTTCCACCACCTACAAATCCTGATGCGGCTGCAACCGCTACGCCTTTCCAACCCTTGCCTGATTTATAAGCTTTGTATCCATCATATACCGCAAATCCTGCATTGACAACAAACCATACCCAATGGCCGTCTGGATCGACATTCATGACCGGGTTGTTGTTTCCATAGGTATATCCGTTTTGATCTAGTGAATCTCCATCGCTTCCTGGGTCTGGGTCGAGCGATAGGAACACGCCGTTTCTTGGCTCGTAGTAGCGGGCCATGAGATAGTACAAGCCGGTTTCTTCGTCGTATTGGTAGCCTGCGTAGCGGTAGCGATTGTCTTTTACTTCATCACTTGCTTCGGTTTTTGTTGGATTTCCCCTTGCGTCATATTGATACTTGGCAACGGTTTTTCCAGCTGTCTGAGATTGCAATGACGTCACCTTGTGCGTTGTAGTAATAGAAATATTTCTTGCCATTTTCTGTGTAGGATACAGCTGGCCGCTGTCACCATCTACGCCAATTTCTCAAGTTCTTTTCATTTGATTATTCTTTCTCTTGTTTTCTTTGTCATTTATCATTCAGATTTGTTCTAAAAAAAGCTTGTATCGCTTATTGATACAAGCTTTTTTTGCTCTTATAACAAATTAATTTGTTTCCCATAACCACACTACACTAAGTATTATCCTAAATATTCCTCAATTGTTTTTACATTTGGTAATAGCCTTTTGAGATTAACTATTAACTCAGGGCAGCCCGTGAAGACAATATCAGAGGAGTCAAAAAAACCGACTTCGAATACAGCTCCTTCTACTGGCGAGTTGTAGTCTTTATCCCAATAAGCCCTATTCTCATTAATAACTGGTACCGAGGATAGAGACAGTTTATTCAATGATTTAGAGACAGCTGTAAATACTCCAAAAGTGGGAACGATGTCATAAGTACTGAGTATCTCCTTTAAATTTTCACCTTTTATATACACGAATTCTAAGTGTCTTGAGAATAATTCATGCTCAATATAATTTTTATTTTCAAACAATGTTATATCAGAAAGATCACTGATAAGCCAATTATATTCTTCTATTTTCAAATCTATCTTGTCTAATAAGAGTTTTAAATTAAAGTATTGATCATTATCTTCTAATACAATTCTCATTCTTTGCCTCCTAATCTATACCTTATGGTCTCTCCCATCGTTGTCTTGGCTTCACTTTACTCCAATCCCATCTATGCTTATGAGGAACTATTGGATGTTCTTTTGCATTTCCATGATTAGTATAATCAATATCGTATTTTGCCCATCCTCGATGATCATATCTTCTTTTTTGATGCATTTTCTTCTTCTTTATCCAATATACAGTGCTGTTCCGTTTTCCCCCCTTCGCTACTGGTTTTTTAAATGTAACATATCTATTACTCTTCCTTATTTTCCCTCTATATTTTACACCTTTTGATTTTCGAACGAATTTGTAACTTTTAACCGCTTTATAAACCCGACTAGCACCCTTAAATATCTTCCCAGGACCAAAGTTAGAAGCAGCTGCCCAAGCAGCACCTTTCCACCCTTTACCTGATTTATATGCCTTATACCCATCATAGGCTGCAAATCCGGCATTTACCACAAGCCATACCCAGTGCCCATCCGGGTCAACCTTCATCACCGGATTGTTATTGGCATAAGTATACCCATTCTGATCCAATGAATCACCGTCACTGCCCGGGTCTGGGTCAAGTGAGAGGAACACGCCGTTTCTTGGCTCGTAGTAGCGGGCCATGAGATAGTACAGGCCGGTTTCTTCGTCGTATTGGTAGCCTGCGTAGCGGTAGCGGTTGTCTTTTACTTCATCGCTAGCTTCGGTTTTTGTTGGATTTCCCCATGCGTCGTATTGATATTTGGCAACGGTTTTTCCAATGCTGTCTGAGATCGCGATGACGTCGCCGTGTGCGTTGTAGTGATAGAAATATTTCTTGCCATTCTCTGTGTAGGATAACAGCTGGCCGCTGTCACCGTATGTGTATGATTTTGTGACTTTGTTGTCCGCGTCTGTTTCATACAAGACGTTCAGGCTGTCTCCGTCGTAGAAGTAGTTCGTGACGTTTCCGTTGACGTTTTTTTGGATTCTGTTTCCTTTTTCGTCATATTTGTATGTTGCGAAAGGCTTGTCTTCGCCTTTTTTTGTAACGGCAGTCAGGTTATCCTCCGCATCCCACGTATATGTGAATTTGCCGTCGGATGTGCGGTTGCCGTTTTTATCGTAAGACATGCTTTCATCATTGACTTTTGTCAGCTGGTTCATGATGTTGAAGGAAGCGTTCACCGTTTTACTTGAACCGTTTTTTACAGTTGTAACGGTTTTCCGGTTCCCGAATCCGTCATATGTGTATTCAATGACAGTACCGTCTTCATGGGTTTCTTTGACAAGTTGATTCAGCTTTCCATACTCATATTTCACCTTGCCGCTTGCTGAGCTGTTTATCGTTGTGCGGTTGCCGTTTGCATCGTATTCATAGCTTTCCGTCAGAATGCTTCCGCCATTTTTGTCGCCGATATGCAGCGAGCTTACAAGGTTTCTTTCGTCATATGAAAAACTTGTTCCGCCGCCGTTGCCCGTAATAAAGGTTTGGACGTTGCCATTTTCATCATAATCAAATGAATAGGAAGATGTACTATCTTTCATCTCAACCATTTGATCCAGTTTGTTATACGTAAATTGATTCGTTCCTTTTTGGTCCCCATGGCTCCATGAGAAGGTTTTCAGCTTATCGGAGTCACTAGGATATGTCCAAGTTTGGCTGCCGCCGCGGTCAGTCAATTCGGTTAAACGGTTTTTGTTGTCAAATGTCCGTTTCTTTGTGGTGTTCTGCTCTTTATTGACGACCGATGTTTCATTTCCATTTTTGTCATACGTGAAATTGTACTTTTCTGTACCGTTATACGATTTTGACTTCACCCGGTCTGTTCCATCATAAGAAAGAGACACTTCGTTGCCGTTCGGTGAAATGGTTTTGGTCAGGTTGCTGTTGGCATCATATTCGCTTGCTAGCACATTACCCAGAGGGTCAGTTGTTTTGACAAGCTTGCCCATGACATCATATTCGTATTTATAGGTTTGATCTGCTCCCGCCCGAATGGTTTTGCTTACCTCATTGCCTTCCTTATCATAGCTGTGAAGGATAGACGTGCCGTTAGAGAGCGTCATGTTTGTCAATTGGTCTGCCTGATCATACGTATAGGTTGTTTTTTCACCTTTTGCATCCGTTTCAGCCGTTTTCTTACCAGTTTCATCGTAATCAGTTGAAGTAGAGTATCCTAGTTCATCTTCTTCCTTGGTCACATAATTTCCATTGCTGTCATACGTGCTTTTTGTTAAAAGGCTTCCTTCAATCAGACGGATATCATCAAACCACGCTGTTCCTGTCGCACTCTTTTGGAACAGTATGCTGATATCGACTTTATTAATCGGCTTTGTTTTTGGTATAACAACAGCTGCACGGTTCCATTCCTGTGTTCCAGAAGGGAATTTCGCATTGTATACGCCTGTGCTTCCGTCCGCATAAGTAACATTAGCCTGCAAAGAATAGTCTTTTTCATCTGTGAACTTGACACTGCTTGCTTTCGACATGCCTGTCAGTGTGAGATAAACCGGTTTGTCGTTTGCACTTTGCCCTAAGACAATGGTTTGTTTTGTTACTGATCCAGCTTGGGACGCACTGGTCCGGGCAGCTTTTAATGATACTTCATCATTAAAGCCTTCTTCAGAATCAACGGATGCCCCGCTTGCGCTCCAGTTTTCCGTTGCTGATGTAAAACTGCTGTTTTGAACTGGGTTATAGCTTGATGATACTTCGCCTTTTTCCAGCTGGACTTCATCGAACCATGCTTTTCCTTTGCCGTCTTTATCTCTATGATCGACTTCCATATATACAACGGCTTTTCCTGCATTTGCTGGAGTCGTAAAAGTGATTTGCCGTTTTGTCCAGTCATTTTTTCCGGCTAATGCACTGTATTCATTGTGAATCCATTGAATTCGTTTTTGATCTTTGTCTCGCAAATCAATGTTAAAGTAGGCTCTTGATTTCGCTAGATCTGTTTTGATTTTCCCGCTTAATGTATAGGTTGTATTCGGCTCCAGTTCGACTGTTTGTGTCGCTGACGAATACCCATGATCTGTTCCGGCAGACGTTGATTGGCTCAAGACTTCCAATGCCTTTGATCCGGAAAGAACCCCGCTTTTATCGGCGATGACTGAGATTTTGCCGCTGTCTTTAGATGCGGTCAGATTCCAGCCGGATTTTTGCGCTTCAAAGCTTCCATCTTTCAGGATATTGGTTGAGGCTGATAACTCTTTGCTGGATTGAATCTGATTTCCGTATTTATCATAAACGGCTGCTGAAGATGATTTTCCGCTCTGATCGGTTTCGGATACAGCATCTAGTCCGTCATAGGCAATATCCGTGACATTGCCCTCGGTATCCTTCATCTTTGTGACATCGTTGTTTTTGTTGTATTCGTATGTCTCAGTTCCATATGCGTCTTTAACAGACGTAACGTTGCCATCTTTGTCATATTGATAGCTTTCCGTTGCTTTTCCTGTTCCGACGTCGTTTGGATCTACATCTTCTACGACATTGTTGCCTTCATACTTTGTATTCGTTGTAATTTTTAACCCTTCCGCATCATCAATGACCTGAATCGGATTTCCCGCTTCATTATAGCCGTACTGTACTTTCCGGCCATTCGGCTGTGTCATGAGAAGCGTCTTTTTATCAGCATCATAGCTATAGACATATGTTTCTTTTTTAGCGTTGATCGCTTTTTCGAGACGGTGTCCGCTATACTGATATTCGGTAAAGACAGGCTTTGCTTCGGTACTGTTGGCTGAATATTGTTTGACAAGGCGTCCTTCACCATCGTAGTCATAGCTTGTGACAGTCCCATCTGTATCCGTGACTTTCTTCAGCAAATCATTCTCATATGAGTAGGTGACTTTCTTATTCTTAGGTCCGGTGATGGAAGTCACATGGCCATTTTCATCATATGTGAATGTGAGCTTGCGGCCCGATGCATCTGTAATGGCTGTCAGTTGATTCTTGTCATTGTAAGTGTAGACGGTTGCATTGTTGTGGCCATCCACTATCTTTTGAAGCTTGCCGCCTTTTTTATTGAAATAAGCGTTTGTTTGATCCTTTGTTTTTAATATGAACTGATCAGCTGTTTCTGTTAATTCAAGATAGACACCGGTCGGCGGCTGATACGTGCCATCGGCTTTTTTAGTAAAGCGATGAGTAGTAGCGTCTTCATCAATATACATTGCCCCGCCGTCCGTCGAGATGACAGATGTTTCTGCATCAGCATACCAGCCTTGTCCAAATAAGTGATCGGAGCTGTCAAGACTGTTGTAGGTTCTCGATAAGCCAAGTCCCGGTCCGCGCCCGTCAATTGACATATCTTCTTCATTCACAATGACATTTCCTGTCGCACCGTTTAACTGGCCGCTTGGGATATCAATGATAGACCAGTATTCTTCTGTTCCAAGGAATTCTGCGCCTTCATGGAACGTTGGGTTAAAGGGTGCTGTCGGAATCGTTTCACCATTCGCATCATAGGCGGAAAGAGTGAAGGAATAATTCTTCTTCCCTTTGTAATTTCCATTTGCATTGTTATAGACAGGTGACGGGTCAAGTGCCAATTCACGGCCTTTTCCGTCTGTATGCAGCTTGTAGCTTCCGGCTTTTATTTCCTCAGAAGTCGGCCAAATGTTTTTATTTTGGGTTGTCCAATGATCCACGTCCCCAACATCATAGGACTGATATTCTTTTCCGTTATAGATATTAATTTTATAGCCTTTCGCATTTTGAACCTTTTCCCATATCAAATTCACATAACCGGTTTGGCTTGATTTTGTGTTTGTATACACATAACCGGATAAGTTCTTTGGTTTAGCGATATCAGGAAGTGTCGGGTTGGCAGCCGGTGATGCAATGGCTTCGCCATCTTTGTTATAGGCGATTATTTTAAATGAGTAATTTTTTTTGGCTGCATCCCCACCGGCGTTTTTATAGGTTGGTCCGGGATTGATCGGCAGCTCTGCTCCGTTTCCATCCTTTAGGTGAAGAGCATATTTTCCCGCTTTAATTTCTGCACTTGTCGGCCAGATCTTTTTCCCCTTGGTGGTCCAAGACGTCTGATTTCCGAGATCAAGTGTTTCAAAGCCTTTCCCATTGAACACCTGAACTTTATAGCCAGTTGCACCGGATACAGCTTTCCAAGAAAGATCGAAGTATCCTGTGGCATTCCCATTATTAAATGCCTTTGTTGACGGTGCTTGTGCTTTCCCTACATTAGGGATAACAGGCTTTGCCGGTGCGGACATCGCCCCTTCTCCCTGATCAAAAATCGCGCTGACCCCGATCCAATAGTTTTTGCTTGTGGCATAGGTTCCGCCGGAGTTCTTATACACTGGAGATGGATCTAGCGCTAATTCAGTTCCGCCTTTTCCATCAAGGTGAAGCTTGTACTTACCGGATGAAATTTCTGCACTTGTCGGCCAAATGTTTTTCCCTTTTGTGCTCCAGGATGTCGTGTTGCCGACTGAGATCGCTTGATATTCTTTACCATTATAAATCCATACCTTATAGCCTTTTGCACCCTCGGCCTTTTTCCAACTGATATTGAAAAAACCAGTGCCGTTCCCGTTATTGTATGCCTTAACAGCAGGTGTGCTCGCCTTCGGGATGGTGTATGTCACTTCAATATAAGGCTTATTGTTTGAGTTCGCTGAGGAAATTAGTTTTTTCCAGTATTCCTTACCGTTTCCGTTTGCATGAAGCTTAAATCCATAATTGGCCCCGCCGGAGTTCCATGACTTTACAGCGGCGGTCACATCGTAACTCGCCCACTGTCCTTTATGGACGTCGGCTTTTCCGATATTTTTAGATGCCGGTTTGGTGTTCCATGTTACTTTTGCATGATCATAATTGCTGTTGACTGTATCCAGCCAAAGACCAGTTGCCTTTGTTCCATAATAGGAATGGGCTACGTATGTTTTTAATGTAGCTTTGCTGACTGTCATATTTTGAATCGGTTTTAAATTGTTAAATTTCATAAACGCATAATTGGTGCCTGTTGTTTTGTCGTAATAACCCGTTTTCAGCACATAGGCCTTCAGATTAGCATCCCATTTCTGCGAAGATGCCGAATAGTTGGTCGTCGGGTAGGCACTCATGACAAACGTATCTGATGAAACAGATAAAGACGTTGACGGGTCGATAGACACTGGATACACGCGTTCAGGGTCTTTCAGCCAGTTCTCGTCTGCCGTGAGATGAAGCAAATACCCTTCTTTATTCTTTTCCAGCTTATAGCTGACTTTTTCTGATCGTCCCACCTCGCCGGAAAGTTCATCCAGTTTTGAATCAGTCATAAAAGGTTTAGGCACAGAAAAAACAACTTTTCCTTTTTCATCAGAAAAATCTATTGATCCATCCTCTTGTTCTTTTGCCTGCAAATCGGTTTTCACCTGAAATGAAAATGTGTTGTATCCGTCATACTGATGAAGGACTAAATCTTCTTTTATGTTTTCGTTGAATGTGAAAGTCTGAAGATCAATGTTCGGAAAAACATCCGGATAAACAATCTCATTACCATCAGTCTTATAATCTGCTGGAGTATCTTTCGGAGTAAGTGAAGTTTTATTTGGACCTTTTGCTTCTACAAGTGAATATGTAAGCTTGTGATCATTGTGCTCAAAAGTCGCATAAAGTCCGTTCTTCATTTGCTTTTGAAAATCTGAATTCAAAACAGCATTTTCAGTTTCAACTTGTTTGCTTGTCGTTTCTTTTAATTCAGGAGAAATCTCCTCCCAGTCTGCATTCGTTGTTTCCTTTGTATGAATAGGATCAAGGTATACTTCCTGTTTATAAACACCGTCCCCTTCATAATAAAGCTTTGTGTTTTCCGTTCTTTCTGAGGTGATTTCTCCCTCTTTGTTTATATCCTTCTCATTAAATGGTACAGCTTCCTCTTTTTGATCATTCTGAAGGGTTTCTTCCGGATCAGCAGTTGCGACACGATTTCCGGACTCTTCTTCTGAAGTTTTTGCCAGTACATCTACTGGCAATAATGAAATCATTAGCGCCAACACTAAACATACGGCAATGAATCTCTTAACGTTCCGCCTCTTTCTTTTTTTCATTTTCTCTCTCCTTTTGTAATAAAAGTAATATTTACTCAACAATGTTAACGTCACTGAAATATTATTACAATATTTTTCTAGAAAATTTATCTTATTTTAAGATTTAAAAAGAGCAAAAAGACCCAAAAAACCAAAAAAAGGCCCATTTAAGGCCTTTACACTTTTTTCTATCATGATTGAAATTGTTCTAAATCCTTTTCTTCAGCAGCTGCATCCGCCTTCCCCTGCCTCCTGACAAGCGTCAAAGCCATACCCGCAAAGATCATTGCAATGCCGAGTGTCTGAAAAAGATCCGGGCGGAATCCCGTAAACACGGTATCGAGCACAATCGCGACAGCGGGGTCGAGGAAGACAATGACCGAAATAAATTTCGTTGATAAAAATCGCAAACTGTCAAAAAACAGCAAATACACAATACCTGTATGAATAATGCCAGTGGAGACGACCATGATCCAGTTTCCCTGAGACAGGTTTGCAAAAGCGCCGAAGTGAATAAACGGAATCAGGATGATAACCCCTAAACCGGTTTGCAGGAAGGTGGTCGTGTAAGGGCTGAGGTTTTGAATGCCTTTTCCCAATAAAGTGGTGAACGCATAAAACAGTGCGGCGAGAACTGCCCAAATGATTCCTGATCCCATCAGCTGTGTCAATGAAGTGCTGCCGTTAATCCCGGAAATCAGCGCCGTTCCAAGAAAGCAGATGATAATGGAGCTGACGGAGATCACATTTAATTTTTCTCTATAGATAATACTCCCCAGGAGAAGAACAAGCACAGGTGCAAGGTGGTATACAGAGATGGCAATTGTAACTGACGTTTCTTCAAAAGACTTAAATAAGAAGACCCAATTGAATACCAGAAAGAAACCGCAAGCTAAAGTTTGCAGGACTTCCCGCTTGCTCCATTTTTCAGTTTTATGCTGACCGGACACCAGCCAGCAAAAGCTTAAAAATAGCGTCGCGCACAGACAGCGAACGAATACCAATTCAAACGACGGCAGATTGGTATGCTCAGAGAAAAAGCCAATGGAACCGAAAATCACCATGGAAATGACCATTTTCAGCACGGCTGTTGATTTTTGTTTTTGTAATATGAGATTTTGCTGCATCAAATGCCCCCCAGTATAGCTATCTGCAGATATAAGAGAAAATCCTCTTTTTTACATATTGATACTATTATAAAGGAAGCAGTTCCATAAATCACCCAGAGTTATTTTACGAATCTATACATAAAAAAAGCGCCTTGTAGGCGCTTTTTTCTTCTTATCTATCGAACAATTAATACAGGACAAGGTGATAATTGAGACACTTTATGGCTGACGCTTCCAAGCATCATTTCTTTCAGGCCGCTGATGCCCCGGCTTCCTACTACGATCAGGCTAACGCCTTTCTCTTTTGCGGTATTTAAAATTTCGTGTGCCGGCTCTCCCTGTGCGTAAATGATGTCGGCTTGAACACCGCTCTCGGCCGCTTTCGCTTTCGCGTTCTCAAGGATGTGTAAGCCTTCTTTTTTCACTTCTTGCCTGATTTCATCAATAAAATGTTCTGGTACATAGACAATCCCGGTCAGAGAAGAAGTCGCTACGACGGCTTCTCTCCCCACATGAAGGATGCTTAGTTCTGCCTGCTGTTCTTTTGCCAGATGCACTGCGGCATCAAGGGCTTTTGCACTCATTTCTGACCCGTCAATCGCAACTAACATTTTGTTAAACATACGCTTCCCGCCTTTCGGACTGTGGGTGGTTCATCTTTCTCTTTTATTGTCCGCCTGCTGTCTGTTATTGTCAATTGAGGTGTATGTTTATTCATAAAGTTGTCAGAGACTTTCTCCGTTTGTGGCAATGACCTGCTGATACCAGCCGAAGCTTTTTTTCTTGATGCGATTCAATGTTCCGTTCCCCTCATTGTCTCGATCAACATAAATGTAGCCATAGCGTTTTTTCATTTCGGCAGTGGACGCGCTGACAAGGTCAATCGGTCCCCATGATGTGTATCCGATTAAATCAACGCCGTCCGCAATGGCTTCCCGTGCTTCAATTAAATGTTCTCGCAGATAGTTGATTCTGTAATCGTCCTGGATCGTGCCGTCCTCGTCAACTTTGTCCACAGCGCCAAGGCCGTTTTCCACAATGAACAGCGGCTTTTGATAACGGTCGTATAAGGTATTGAGCGTGATGCGCAAGCCTTTCGGGTCAATCTGCCAGCCCCATTCTGATGATGTCAAATAAGGGTTTTTGACTCCGCCCAGCAGATTGCCTCCTGATTTCGCAAGATCTTCAGGATCAGTGCTCGCCGCCATGGACATGTAGTAGCTAAATCCGATGTAATCGACCGTATGTTTTTTCAACAATTCCTCATCGCCTTCAGCCATTTCAATTTCAATATTGTTTTCTGCCAGATAGCGTTTCATATATCCCGGGTACGCACCTCTTGCCTGCACATCTGAGAAGAAAAGTGTTTTGCGCTCATTCTCCATTGCCGCGAAGACATCCTCCGGCTTAGAGGTCATCGGATAGGTTGTTGTCGCGGCGATCATACAGCCAATTTTTGAGTCGGGAATGATCTCATGCCCCGCTTTAACGGCAAGGGCGCTGGCGACAAACTGGTGATGTGCGGCCTGGTACATCGCGTTCAATTGATGTTCTCCTTCTTCAAAAACAAGACCGCCGCCTGTAAACGGTGCATGGAGGACCACATTAATTTCGTTGAATGTCATCCAGTACTTCACTTTGTGTTGATAGCGTTTGAAAACAGTTCTGGCATAGCGTTCATAAAATTCTATGACTTTGCGGTTCTTCCAGCCGCCATAATGTTTCACAAGACCGAGCGGCATTTCATAATGAGAGATGGTCACGACTGGCTCAATATGATGCTTTAACAGCTCATCAAACAGATCATCATAAAATTTGAGGCCTTCTTCATTTGGCTCCTCTTCATCGCCATTCGGAAAAATTCTTGTCCACGCAATCGAAGTCCGGAACGCTTTGAAACCCATTTCTGCAAATAAGGCAATATCCTCTTTATAACGATGATAAAAATCAATTCCGGTATGATACAGATTTAAAGAAGTCATCGATTCATCAAATGGAGACATGATGCCGTTCGGTGATACATCAGCTGTCGAAAGTCCCTTGCCGCCCTCGTTATAAGCACCCTCAACTTGGTTGGCAGCGACCGCGCCGCCCCATAAAAATCCTTCTGGAAATCGTTTTGCATTTGCACTCATTACAGTTCACCTCATCAGTTTATTTTTTAAGATAAAGCAAGCAGCGCTTCTTTTGTTTGAACCCTGCCGATTTCTTTTACCGGCGAAAATGAATATCGGTCTGTGTTAGTGACGATAACCGGGGTGATCACGTCATATCCAGCTGCTTTAATCTGTTCCAGATCAAAGGAAACGAGAGGATCTCCAGGCGCGACCTTGTCGCCTTCTTTGACATGAGACGTGAACCATTGGCCCTCCAGTTTGACAGTGTCCAATCCAATGTGTATGAGGATTTCAGCTCCCTGATCACTCGTAATGCCAATGGCATGCTTTGTTTTAAAAACAGTGGTAACGCTTCCATTCACAGGAGAAACCACTTCTCCTTCTTCCGGCTCAATAGCAAATCCTTTTCCCATAATCCCGGCAGAAAACACTCCGTCATTGACTTCGCTTAATGCCTTGACTTCACCTTTAATCGGACTGTGAATGATTTCTCCGCTGCCCTCATGGCCATTTGTCACAGAAGGCTGCTGATCACTTTCAGACGGTACATCCTCGAATCCAATAAGATAAGCTGCCGCTGTTCCCGCAACAAACGCAATCACAAGACCAATTATCGCGTAAATAAACGTTGGGCCGATAAAGACCGGGATACTCGGCAGCCCTGCGTTGCCTCCGACAATGTAGGAAGCGACACCCGTAACGCCGTAAAATGCGCCGCCAGCCGCACCGCCAAGTAAAGCGGCCGCAAACGGTTTTTTCAATCGCATATTAACGCCGTACATCGCGGGTTCTGTAATTCCCATCAGCGCCGTCACACTTGTGGTAAGCGCAAGCGATTTAAATTTCTTATTTCTGGAGCGAAGAAAAACCGCAAAAGATGCGCCGGCCTGCCCCATATTCGCCAAAAACATGGCGGGCAGCAAATAATCGTGGCCGTTTTGCGCGATGTTGTTAATCATAATCGGCACCAATGCATAATGCATGCCCGTCATAATGATCAAAGAGAACGTTCCCGCAAGCAAAATCATCGCCACAAGCCCGGCATGAGCAAATAAATAGTTTACGCCGACAGACAAGTATTCTCCTAAAATAGCACCCAGCGGACCAACTGTAATCAATGTCAGCGGCACGACAATCAATAATGTCATGGTCGGAACGACAATCAATTTGAGAGAAGAATGCGTGATTCGGTCAATCCATTTTTCCACATACGATGCGATCCAAATCGCAAGCAAAATCGGGATGACCGTTGATGAATAAGTGGCAGCGGTTACAGGAAGCCCGATAAAGGAAATGCTTTTCCCTGAACTGAGCAGCGCCGTCAGATCCGGATGCAGAATCGCCGCTGCAATCGCCGCCGCTACATACGGATTGCTTCCAAACTTTCTCGCCGCACTCATCGCAAGCAGGAGCGGAAGAAAGTAGAACGCACCGTCACCAACAGCTGACAGAATGACATGGACCTGGCTTTCCTCCGCCATCCAGCCGAATGTGACCGCTAGCGCAACAAGCCCTTTGATCATCCCCGCTCCCGCAATCGCAGGCAGAATCGGTGTAAACACACCAGAAATCACATCAAAGACCGCACTCAGCACATTCTTTTTCTGGCCAGATGCCCCGGCGCTCTTTTCATCACTGAGGCTGCTGTTTTGCAAAATCGCCTGATACACCTTCGGCACATCATTTCCGATGATAATTTGAAACTGCTCGCCGCTGATATTGGTGCCCATCACACCCGGCAGCTGCTCCAATTGACTCCGGTCCGCTTTCGAATTGTCATAAAGATTAAAACGCAGTCTCGTCATGCAATGAATCACGCGCTGAACGTTTTCTTCACCGCCTGCGAGTTGTAATATGTCTCTCGATAATTTATCATAATCCATGTGTATACCTCCTTTTTTTGGGGGAACCGGCTGGATGAAAGGTGGCCGCCTTTCTCCAGCTTTTTTGTATTTAATGCTGCATCACCTCCAAAATGAGAATAAAAAAAACCTAAATGACACAGATTGCGAGAGTCTCCTCCTGCACCTGTACCATTTAGGTTTTGCCTGCTTTCGCAGTAACAATCCTGACGGGTCGCTGTATTTGTTTTGTAGGTATACTTTAGCACTAGATTTATAGAATGTCAACGCTTTCATTTTTAATATTGACTAAGAGTATCGATTCTAGTACAAAGGTAATAATAAAGATTTAAACTTATTATTAACTTCAATAAAAAATTATTGTTATTAAAAAACCTTGAAAGGCATTTTTTCCAATCAAGGTTAAGAATCGTTATCGTTTAAATTTTATTTAAAGACTTCTTTATTTGCACTATTACATTTTTTAGCCAATCAATTGGTTCTAAATTAAACGCAGGAAAATACACGCCATCTGCGCAAGATTGAATGTAATCATTTTTCTCATTGTCTGAATGCTCATTTTCAATAAAACCCGTTAAAAAGACAATAGCATACTCCAAATATTCCTTACTTTCCTCTGTTAATAACTCTTGTAAAGCGTCATCGGGAGATTCAATATCCTGATGGAATGTTCAAGCTAAAAACTGAAAAACAGGGTCCTCTTGTTTATTGATCGATAACATGTCATCTTGCTCCTTTAAGGGAGAGGTAACGGAATAATAATCCTGATAGATATTTCATTTTGGGGTAAATCTTTAAATCATTCATCATCTAATAAATCATAGAAGATCCTGGTTCTTCAAGTGTATGCTCACCCTTTAGAAACTCTATTTATATCCCTCTATATTATTTAATTTTTTTTATAAGTATTCTTTTCCTGAATATATAAATATCTAAAGGGAACAAAAAGAAAAATACACCATATGAAAAACCAGCAATCACATATAACTCTATATCGTGAACTTGATTGACCTTTGCTAACCAGGCTGTCATGATTTATAAAAATATTCCTGCTAGCGGCAAAACAATCTGAATGATTAATAACGATTCATTTATTTTTCTCAATAAAAATTTCTCATCTATTTTCTTCACTCTCTATTATCACCTTAAACTCAAAAGTCCGATTTCTTTAGGCTATGGCTCAATATTTAAAAGCCTTGAAAGGCTAATGCCAATCAAGGTCTCCTACATTTTTTGTTTTTTTTCTGATAATCCCCAGACACAAAATTCATAGTGATATTCTGTGCGTTCTATACATAATCCGAAATTAAAATCTTCTGATGAATGATATTTTTATTTACCTTTTTAGAATGAGGCGTTTTGACAACTGAATCGACTTTAGACTTTTCTTTCTCGGCTAATTTCTTCAACATCAACTCCATCAGTGATTCATCCGGCTGTTTCATTTGCGGGTTAATCGCGCCGAAGGTTTGGTTGATGTTTTCTTCTTCCTGTGATTTCAAGATGGAGCCGCTTTTGTAGCCTGTGATTTCAATTTTCGGACCGGTGTACATGGTTTCGAGCTGGTCTATATATTTTTTCATCGTTTGAAAATCTGATTTTGCCGTTTCTAGTGCTTGAGTTTGCTGGCCGTCAAATTGAAAGAGCTTATTCAGGGTGTCCGAAATCAGTCGCTCAGCCTGTTCATCCGGAAAAAGGAGTCATTGACTGTCGGCAGGCTGACGATGTGGTCGCTAGCTGATGTCTGGCGATTCACTGCGTCAGTGAGCTGTTCTGTCACTTCTCGTGCATGCTTGCCCCCGTGTCTCGCGTCGTGTGAGAGAAAAGCCTCTGCGATCATGCCGTGGGAGTCAGATTCTACAGAGGAAATCGCTTGCTGTGTTTGTTTCAGCACTTTTTTGTATTCGTCGATAAACATGCCAGAGAAAAGGAGAAAGGGTTTATGAATTAGCTTTATAAAAGATTATTTTTATTAAAAAACCTTGAAAGACACTTTGCCAATCAAGGTAAAACAGTTACCACTACACTAAGGAAGCAAACCAGAGGGTCCTCAAAACCATTTAATTAAAATAGTTATGACGTGAGATTTTTATAACCAGGAATCTCTTCTAACATGAAAAACCTCTAGTTGTTTATCATATAACATGTGTATTAAATCCGAAATTGATTACAGTTCCGATATATTCATATTCTTTTAGTATAACTATAAGCGACTAGCCAACAACTCTTTTGGTGTTATCCTTGTAATTTAAAGTATTGAGCTAAATTATTCATATACTTATCATAGTCATCGTCTTTACATTTATTCATGATAGTCTCTACAGTAGAATTGACAGTTTTTATATTAAAATCTCTCATTATGAGATATCCATGACCTAATTCAATTTTTGTACTTTCAAGTATCTTATCCAATCTTTTAGGGCTAATAATATTAAAAGTAAATAAATCAGAAGCACCTGGTATATCAGTCAATCCTACGTCAAGTTCAAATGAAACGTAGAAATCATCAGCGTCCTCACCCCAATTTTCATAGTCTTTAGTTAAAGCTTTAATTTCTAACATAATTATATCCCACCTTTTAATCTAAAATATCAACATGTACATTTCTTAATTCTGTTTTTGATCCTACAACAGTAATTTCATTTTCAGTGAAGTTCGCTCTCCACATTTTTTCCTTTGGTTTATATTGCAATCTGAAAGCTCTCATTTTATCTACACTTTTGTACCCTAAAAAATTTCCTGCTTTATCATA
Source organism: Bacillus sp. XT-2 (assembly GCF_025696525.1). NCBI lineage: Bacteria > Bacillati > Bacillota > Bacilli > Caryophanales > Bacillaceae > Bacillus > Bacillus sp. XT-2. The sequence continues at coordinate 132,161 of NZ_JAHVOC010000002.1, read as the reverse complement.
CATTTTTTCCGCTCCTTGACCAACCCAGCCTTTTCCTGCATCTAGTGCATTCTGACGTGTTGAGCTACCAAGAGTTGATAAACCTTTAGGGGAATTTTTTATTCCTATAACCGTTTGGGAAGAGCTTAAATTATCTACATATCCAGGATGCCACCACTTACTATTAACACTGCCTTTAGAAGGTTTCTTTTTTACGTCTCCCTTTATATCCTTCTCCACTACATGTTTAGCCACATCTGTAACAACACGCTTCCCGCCTCGGACCGCCAACTTTTTAACAGCACCCTGAGGGCTTACCCACTCAATAAATTCATATTGAGTTCCGGCAAGAAACGAATCAATTGGCTTAGCTCCGCCTACTTTATCCTCTGGAATGTAAGACACTTCTTCTAGCCGCTTTTTCCCTCCAGCGTAGAGTTCTCTCACAATTTGGCCGTTTTCATATACAAAATATTTGCCGCCGACGTAGTCGATGCTTGCAGTATCACGAGTTAGTTCGTCAATCACTTCTATCGTATCTATCTTTTTTAATCCTTTATGATTATATAGTTTATCATTTATCACCCGTATGTCTCCATAGACTTTCGGGTGGGCTGCTGCTTCTTTCTGCAGTACCGTCAAGTTACTGTCATCACCATAAATCTCACGCTCGATCTTTTGTTGTTTGTCATCCATTATCACAGAATCAACGTTTGATTGCTTATGTTTCTCCAGTTTCTTCAGCATCATCTCCATCGGTGATTCATCCGGCTGTTTCATTTGCGGATTGATGGCGCCGAAGGTTTGGTTGATCTTTTCTTCTTCCTGTGATTTCAAGATGGAGCCGCTTTTGTAGCCTGTGATTTCAATTTTCGGACCGGTGTACATCGTTTCGAGCTGATCGATATATTTTTTCATCGTTTGAAAATCTGATTTTGCGGTTTCTAGTGCTTGGGTTTGCTGGCCGTCAAATTGAAAGAGCTTATGCAGGGTGTCCGAAATCAGTCGCTCAGCCTGTTCTGTTTCCATCCGGAAAAAGGTATCATTGACTGTAGGCAGGCTGACGATGTGATCAACGGTTGATGTCTGGCGATTGACTGCGTCTGTGAGCTGTTCTGTCACTTCTCGTGCATGCTTGACCCCGTGTCTGGCATCGTGTGAGAGAAAAGCCTCTGCGATCATGCCGTGGGAGTCAGATTCTACAGAGGAAATCGCATGCTGTGTTTGCTTCAGCACTTTTTTGTATTCGTCGATAAACATGCCAAAGAAAAGGAGAAAAGGCTTGTGGCACTCCTCGTAAAAGGTCCGGATGGCATCTCCGCCTTTTCCTTTTAACGCATCCTTCATGCCTGCCAGATGCTCAACACTTTTTTCCAGCTTCTCCAGCTGCTGTTTTTGCTTGTCCAGTTTCTCAATCGTATGCTGAATGCCCTCGTGAAGAGCGTGGACATCTAATGTTTTCAATCCCTTGTCCTCCCGCGCTTTATTTCATGGAAGATGATATGTTTTCGTCCGTTTCCTTCATGGCGTTTACCGCGCTTTCCGTTTGTGCGATATGCTTGGCCAGAACGGATGCATATGCTTCAGTGAGCTCTTTGATGTCCTCATTTAATTGCTCGATGGACTTCACAACGTTTAAATGATTTCTGCCTGAGAGATGGCCGGGCACGGAGGACTTGAGTTCAGCTGAATTCTTGAGCTGAGAAAGCCCTTGCTTCACTGTGCCATAGACCATTTTAATTTCCTGAGCCATTTGTGCTCACCTCACTTTTTATGTTTTTCCTTCTCTATTTCATGCTCTATTCTCGTGATTTGGCGTCTGATGGAATAGACATCGCTCTCTAATGAGTGGATTTTCCCTTCGATGCTTTCGATAATGACGCTGACCTGTTCGCTTTTAATTTGTTGATATGCTTTGTTCATTCCTTCACGAATATCTTCAAACCGCTCCGCATGTGTTCCTCTCCACGCCTCTCGGTTAAGATGAGGCCGGTGAATGAGATGCTGAGCCTCGGAAAATTCGTGTTTGATTTGCCTGATTTCGTGCAGCACTCGTTTTAACTGATGGATCTGTTCCTGCTTTTCATGTAAGTCGGCTTTTACCGAATGTAACAACATTTCACTATGCATGCCGCAACACCTCTGTTTCTATCAAACTGTGTCAATTATTTACAATACAGACTATTTTCATATTACATGATGGGTCATATTGGATAAATAGGTAAAAGGGTTTGTCTTGAAGAGGATTTGAATAAGCCTAAATATCTACTGATCTCTTTGTTTTATTTTCTCCTGATTGAAATCCAGCATACAAAGGACTATGTATCTAGGCTAATTAACCTCATTCAATTCGATAAAATTAGGATCTATCTAAATTTCGAGGGGAAAATGTTATTTCAATGGGAATTAATTTAAGAGAAACAATTTAAAACCTGGATAACTAATCCTCTTAGTGTCTTTTAGAGAATTCATCTTTTGTTTCTTTTATAAACTTTTCAATTTTATCTATTGCCATGTTAAAATCTTTCTTAAATTCATGTTCCCATATCCTTAAGATATTCCATCCTTTCTCTTTGTAATAAGACGTTACTTCACTGTCCCTAACTTTATTGCGTTTTAGTTTAGCCTCCCAATATTCTTTATTGCTCTTTGGCATATTTCCATGAATGTCACAACCATGCCAAAAACAAGAATCTATAAAGACCACTATTTTATATTTTTTTATTGCAATATCAGGTTTTCCGAAGAGAGATTTTACATTCCTTCTAAAACGCATTCCTCTTCTCCATAATTCAGCAGTTGCTTTATCTTCTAACTTAGATTGTGATTTTATAGCCTGCATGTTTTTTCTTCTTTGTTCTTTTGTATGTTTATCAGCCATTAAATCATCCCTTTCAACTTTTGAATATTCATTTTTCCCCGTTTAATTTCACTTAAATCTTTTAAAAAGGTAAAAACAAACGTTCCCCTTGCTGCAAAAAAATATGTTATAGTTTATAATATGTATTACTTAGATTAATTAATGGAGGTTTTTATATGATCTTCCGTAAAGGAGAGCTTTTTAGCGGACCCGGAGGACTTGCTTTAGGTTTAACAAGCGCGTGTATTGTTGATGATTCTGGTAATGAATATAAAATCAAACACGAATGGTCTAATGATTATGATGAATCAGCTTGTAAAACATACAGACGTAATATTTGCCAGAACATAGATGACTCGAGTGTAATTGAAGGTCCTGTTCAGGAACTTGACATTGAAAGCCTCCCGCCAATAGATGCTTTAGCGTTTGGATTCCCTTGCAATGATTACAGTGTAGTAGGTGAGCACAAAGGGATGAGCGGTGATTATGGTCCGCTTTATTCTTATGGTGTTAAAGTTCTTAATTATCATAACCCTAAATTTTTTATTGCTGAAAATGTAGGCGGACTTCAAAGTGCAAATGAGGGAAAAGCGTTTATACAAATATTAAAAGAACTGGCCTCTGCAGGACTGGGCTATCATTTAACACCTCATTTATATAAGTTTGAAGAATATGGTGTTCCTCAAAAAAGACACCGAATCATAATAGTTGGTATTAGAAAAGATCAGGACTTAGTATTTAAAGTGCCTGCACCTATTACACCAGATAAATACGTAACTGCAAATGAGGCTCTTAATAACCCTCCAATTCTAGATTTTACAGAGAATCATGAGCTAACAAAACATAATCCTAAAACAATTGAAATGTTAAACTATATTCCTCCCGGCAAAAATGCTTGGTATGAAGGAATTCCTGAAGAGTTGCGGCTAAAGGTCAAAGGGGCGCGAATGAGTCAGATTTATAAAAGGCTCCATCCAGATGAACCTTCTTACACCGTAACTGGCAGCGGAGGTGGAGGAACTCATGTTTATCACTGGGATGAACCAAGAGCATTAACTAATAGAGAACGTGCTCGCCTTCAAACCTTTCCGGATCATTTTGTTTTTGAAGGAAAAAAAGAAAAAGTAAGACAGCAAATTGGAATGGCTGTCCCTCCTAAAGCAGCTAAAATTATTGCGGAAGCTGTTTTAAAAACCTTTGCAGGTATTGAATATCCCTTTGTCAAACCTAAATGGACATTTGATGAGTTAGTCCATGAAGGAAAAGTACCTTACACTGTCTAAGCTTATTAAAAGCTTGTAGAAGTTTTACTTCTACAAGCTTTTTTGATAGGGTTAGCAACTTCCTCCTATACAACTTTTAAAGTTAACTAAACATTTCATTCGCGGAAAACATAAAATATGTATTTCCATCAGGAAATCTTAGATTTGGAACCCATAACGGCTTGTTATCAGTCCAGCCCTTATCTAAAGAACCAGTATATTTATACATTATCAACGTAGGACCATCTGGGTTATACAATTGATTATCATCTGAAGATAACATTGACCTTGCATACTTTTGTATATCTCTATTTCTTCGTACAGCAAGATAACCACGATTATTATACATATTTTTCATATTTTTCAAACATGCTAATACAGCCTCATCATCCCAGCTGCCTCCTTCAAAATTCTCTGATTTAGTTAGATTTATAATCTCAATCAGAGTCTGAATCGGCACCATAGTTAGTCCCTGATCACTCTTGTAACTTGCTAATAGTTGATCTAATAAACTAACATTACTCACTAATGGATTTCTAGGAAAATACCGTTTTCCTGACATATAAAAAAGTACTGAATCCAAATAAACAACGTTTGATCTTGTCGGTTTAATTATAGAATGTTTTGTTCTTGATAAAACTAATGCCTGCAAGTCATTCGGATTAGATTTATCAATTACTTCTCGAAGCCTTTTTTCTGAAAGATAAACCTCCTTAAAAATGTCTGAAATTGAATGAGATGTATAAAACCTCAAAGCGCCCAAATCTTTTTGTCTATAACCGTACATCCTTGCATGTTGAAGAATAGTGTCAACCTTGGGAGCTTGGCTTGTACGCCCATAATAGGTTACTAGCAACCTTTTAATCGTTACTCCTCGTCCTAGCTTATTTCCACCTATCAATATATTAAATGGAGCACTGTAGTTTGGTCTTTTAAAATGACTTCCAGATATAATTAATTGTGATTGTGTACTAGTAATATTATCTGCAATTTCGCTTATAACTGATTCAAAAGAAGGTACTCGACTATTAGTCTGAGATAAGTCACGGTAAGCTTCATTCAAATATGTATAAACAATATCTCGTTCTTCCTCACGATTTTCCTCATGTAAAGCTATAGATAAACTCGTAATAAAACCATTAATTATAGCTTCAAGTCTTTTATGATCATCCTGTTTATGACTGACATGGCATAAGAATGTATAATTTGTTTCCTCTTCATTACATATTTTCATAGCAGCCCCTACAAAAAAGGTGCACAGTGCCTGTCTCAAGCCAGTGGGAATTGCCAAACCGCCTGTGTAAAAGGACAGATTGGAATTTTCATTCATTATGTCATCTATTTCTGTATCTGCAAATGACTTCATAGCAAATGATTCGTCCTCAAAAAAAACTTCTCCTCCTACATAACCTACTCCCGGATCAAATTTTTCAATAAAATCTGGACGAAAAGCTTTATTAGCACCTTGTAAAAAGAGAGCTTGAGGGGTAGCCGTAACCTGTACGTACACATGTTTCGGAAAATAATCTCTTAACTTAACTATAGAAGCACTTACTTCACTTAACTTACTTTGCATATCACTGTTTGCAAATGTATTTAGACTAGCTTGGTCAGCTTCATCATCAAATATTATTGCTCTGGTAGAAGTCGAAATATACTGATCAATAAACTCTTGCATTTTGGGCAAGATCAATTTATTCTTGGTTGTGACCAATACTATCCCACTATGCTGAAGAGCTGTACGGATTCTGGTTGTCATTGATTCAATTCCCCAGGAGTCCTTACCAAGTGTTAACAATCCAGGTAATGCTTCTTGTATACGTTCAAGTGTCTGATCATATAACCAAAGATTATCAGAAGTTAATACTATAAATAATCGGTGCCCATTATCAGCTGCTTTTGCGATTGTCATTAGCATATTGTTAGTTTTACCGCTTTGAACCTGGCCAAAAAGCAATCCTTGACGAGTTTCATCATAAGGTTTCCCTATTTTTATATTCATTTTCTCTGCAGTTGTCATTATTCTATCTATTTCTTCTTGTGGCAAATCCCTTTTAAGGACCCGATTGAATTTTTTCACCTTACTAATACCTGATTGAATCATTTACAGTCTCCTCAGCTAAAATCCATAAAATACGTTTCATTATTTATTTTATAAATAGTTACATAGTGTCTACCATACCTATCTAAATCTTCAATACTTACAAAACCTCCCAATGGGACACCAAGGCGATTTCTAAAATATTTACCCAAAATACTATTATCTCTACATGTCTCAAGAGCCTTATTATCATCTTGAGCTACCACACAAATAAAACTCTCTCCATCATCAGTAATAACCGTAAATTCTATCTTCTTATCTGGAAAGAAGTCTGTTTTTCTCACTTCTTTAGGTACAGGTATGTATGCTTGATTTAATTCTCTTCCTGGTCTTTGTCCCCAATTCAAACCCGACTTTTCATGAATTTTTCTTCTGTTATTATTTACGGTTAACGGAAAATTAAAATGGCAATAACCTTTTTCTTTTACTAAGTTTCCCAGTGCAGAACCATCAATATTTGAATTGTTAGAATTTGATTGATATGTGAATTTCATAGTTTTTTCAAGACTTGGTTGATCAAACGGTACATAATCTTTTAAATTAGAAAATATGTTTATCACTTGCGAAGGATTAACACTAGCCATTGTTTCACTATAATTAGAGTATCCATTTCTTGTGAAATTAGCAGATCCTACAAAAGCTGATTCAGAAATAAATAAACTTTCCTGTTCCCACAAAACTATTTTAGAGTGTACAGGTTTATTGCCATTATGATAATTCACAGTCAGTCGCTTTGTATCATCTGCCATCTTCAAATATTCTTTGTGGTCCCAAATAGTTATTGGCTGGACTTTTGTCATGCCTATAAATAACTCAATTTCTACTTCATTAAGAGTATAAAGTACATGATGTAAAAAAGAAGGAGAAGCATAAGCAGTAATAATTTTCAACTTTCTCCTTCCTTCATTGTAAGGATTAAGTATTATGTTATTAAATAAATTGCTATTAAATACAGAAATAGCGCTGACCTCCAATCAATATTTTTATACAAAATAGAATCTTAAGTATCATAGATTTTTAACAAAATATGCTTTTCACTTATTATATATTGTTTAAACTAGTAGAGTCTAGAATTTCACACCTTTATTTGAAAAAATCAGTTCACTCCCCAAACAGCCTCACCGCTGCCATTCAACACACTAAACGTCATCACGTTCTTCTCTCTCACCGAATCCCACTGGCGTAAAAATACGCCATTATACGTCTTGCCGGCTAACGTGATTTCGGCTGCGTCATTTCCAGTTTTCTTCCACGTTCCGGTCATTTCCCCGGAAATGGTGTGGTCTTTGTTGAGCTGAATGTTGATGGTTTTTTTGATGTCGGCTGAGATGTCTTTTCCGTGCTGGATGAGTTTGTATGTTCCTGTGATGTCTTTTTGCTTTACTTTTTTCAGTGTTTCACCTGCGTATCGATATGGCGCTGCTACCGGCCAGCCGTCTTTGTTCATGAACATCTGGTGGACTCTGACTTCGTGTTCTTCACCTCTGCCCGGGAAGCGGGTGTGGAAGATTAAATAAGAACGGCCGGTTTTTTCGTCATAATAGGCTGAGTTGTGGCCCGGTGAGACGTATCCGGCTCCTTTTTCAGTTTCTGTTTCAAATGAATAGCTGCCCATGAGTTTGACGCCGTACGGCTCAATGGAGCGGTCATCGAAGAATGTGCCTTCTTTGCCTTTGCCATCAATCATTGGATTGCCCTCTGCGTCATAATACGGGCCATCTGGTTGTTTGGAGCGGGCGACACGGATGTTGTAGCCGCCTGTTGCGTCTAGACCGCCATATGATAGGTATAAGTAGTAGTAGTTGGTGTCTGGATTGTAGAGGATATATGGGCCTTCGATTCTGCTGTGGTTGCCGCCGAGCAGTTTTTTGCCGTACCCCTGTCCAGGGAGCGGGAAGCCCGTTTTCGGATTCATTTCCAGGATGAAAATGCCGCCTGAATATGAACCGTACACCATCCACAGCTTGCCGTTTTTATCAAAAAAGGTGTGCGGGTCTACGACGTTCGGGTGTTTTGTTGCGTCATACGGTGTTCCATCATTGCTTGTGCCTTCCATGCCTGATTTCAAAAAGATGCCCTTGTTTTTATAGGGCCCTTCGATGTTGTCAGCGACGGCCACTCCCATGGCGGATCTTGGTGAGTCACCGCGGCAGGCATTGTAGTACATATAGTATTTGCCGTCCGCCAGCTGCGCGACATCAGCCGCCCACAGGGTATCGGATTGCGCCCATTCGAAGGTATCTTTTAATTCTTCATAGACATTGGGAATAAGAGGGTTATTGTTGCTGACACTGCCAGTCAGCTGCTGCCATTGCATGAGGTCATTTGTTTTCGCTGAAGCTAAGTGAGATCCGAAAACGTAAAAGCTGCCGTTCGTCTCAATGATGGAAGGATCATGGACGCTGACTTCTTTAAAGACGGGTTTTTCTGCCTTTTGTGCATGGGCAGCATTGGGCAGGGTGAAAGCCATGAGAAGAGCAGCAAGAAAACATACACGAAACAATCGGTTGAACATCTGTACAGTTCGCCTCTCTTTTTTATTAAATTTTTAAGCGCTTACATTTCATGAAGGAACACCCGCCCTTTAGGAAGGCCGGATGTTTTCATATTCAAACGGATAGGTGATTCCCCACTGTTGTCTTACATTGTCCATGATGCTCATGACATCCAGGGAGAGACTGATGGTTTGGCTGCCTGTTTGATGCAGGACTGCATTTTGCATATCCTCTACTTCATAGTTCAACCCTTTTGCAGTTTCTCCTTCTTCAATCACCTCTGTTTTTCCATTGGCGTACGTAATGAGTGCTTTGTCCGGCCTTGTAAAATCGTCGACTGTGATAAAGCCGTTTTCTCCAGCGACTACGCCTCTTTTTGGCATTTTTGCGCGCATGGTCAGCGATATGACGGCTATTTCGCTGTCGGTGTTTTTTAAGATGATGCCTGACTGCTCGTCTACACCTGTATCAGCCGGCTTGGCCGTGCTGAGGATCTCATTCGGCTGGCTCGTGAGAAAATATCTTGCGAACGAGAGCGCATAGGCTCCTGTGTCTAAGAGTGCGCCGCCAGCCAGTTCCTGATTAAAGAACCGGTTTGTGACGTCGTATGGCTTGCACGTTCCAAAGGAGACTTGAACCATTTTAAGGGGCCCGATGCGACCCGCCTTTACGATCTCCCGGAGTTTTTTATACAGCGGCATATGGTAGATGGTCATCGCTTCAGATACAATAAGCTGTTTTTCTTTAGCCAAACCGATGATCTCCTTTAGCTGTCTCGCATTGACGGTAATGGCCTTCTCACAAAGAACATGCTTGTGATGCTGAAGGCTTTTCATCATATATTCATAGTGGTTTAAATGCGGAGTGGCAATGTAGACAATATCAACATTCTCATCTAGCAGCAGTTCTTCGTAGCTGCCATAGGCTTTTTCCACATGATGCTCCTTGGCGAACGCCTTGGCTTTATCCAAGCTTCGTGACCCTGCAGCATAGACCGTTCCGTTTACTTCTCTCAGCGCTTTGGCGAAATCTGAGGCGATTGCGCCAAGGCCGATGATTCCCCAATGTAAGCTCTTCACTGCACTTCGCTCCCCTTCTATTTGAACTCATATCTAGAGTACGACAGCAGCCGCCCGCACACCTGTCTTGCTATGGTGTGCAATGTGCTAGATTTCTGCGTCACGATATCACAATACCAATCTAACTTGTTAAAGACTGTAAAAAACCTTTTGACTTCTATTGCTGAAACAATTAATATAATACTCAGTTAATAGTTATCAGAATTTTTAGGAATTGAGTGATTCATATGACACTGCACAAAGAGCGCCGGATCGGCCGGCTGTCTGTTCTTCTGCTGCTTCATGAAGCTGAAGAACGTTCACAGGTCGAGGAGCTGGAGCGAGATGGATGGAAGGTCTGTCTCGGCAAGGTAGGATCAATGGACGCGCATAAAGTAGTAGCCGCAATTGAAACCGCTTCCAAAAAGAGCGGAGTCATTCAATCCGAGGGGTACCGTGAGTCACATGCGCTTTATCATGCGACGATGGAGGCTTTACATGGCGTGACCAGAGGTGAAATGCTGCTTGGATCACTGCTTCGGACGGTTGGCCTGAGGTTCGCCGTTTTGAGGGGAAATCCTTATGAAAGCGAAGCGGAAGGCGATTGGATTGCTGTCTCGCTTTACGGAACAATCGGGGCGCCGATTAAAGGACTTGAGCATGAAACATTCGGCGTTGGAATTAATCACATATGAAACAGCCCATAGATCTTAGACGATAGGGGGCTATGCGTGAAATTAAATTTTCACAGCATAGCCCCTTTTTGTATGGGCGCTTTATCAAAGTAAAGACAAAGGAGTTGGGCTTATGGTGACATTAGACGGTTCTTCATTGACAACAGCCGACGTCGCGCGAGTGCTGTTTGATTTTGAAGAGACAGCGGCTTCCGAAGAAAGTATGGAGCGTGTGAAAAAAAGCAGAGCGGCAGTGGAGCGGATTGTTCACGAAGAAAAGACAATATACGGCATTACCACCGGATTTGGCAAATTCAGTGATGTCCTGATTCAGAAGGAAGACTCGGCGGCGCTGCAGCTGAATTTAATTCTTTCTCATGCCTGCGGAGTCGGCGATCCTTTTCCTGAGTGTGTTTCCAGGGCCATGCTGCTTTTGCGCGCCAATGCGCTGTTAAAAGGGTTTTCCGGTGTACGTGCTGAGCTGATTGAGCAATTGCTTGCTTTTTTAAATAAACGTGTCCATCCTGTCATTCCCCAGCAGGGATCACTTGGTGCAAGCGGGGATCTGGCGCCGCTCTCCCATCTGGCGCTTGCACTGATCGGGCAAGGAGAAGTCTTTTTTGAGGGAGAAAGGATGCCGGCAATGAAAGGCTTGAAAAAAGCCGGCATTCAGCCGGTAGCGCTGACATCCAAGGAAGGGCTTGCCCTGATTAACGGCACACAGGCTATGACCGCTATGGGTGTGGTCGCATACATTGAAGCGGAAAAACTAGCCTACCAAACAGAGCGCATTGCCAGCTTAACGATTGAAGGGCTCCGCGGGATTATCGATGCGTTTGACGAGGATATTCACTCCGCACGCGGTTATCAGGAGCAGATCGATGTCGCAGAACGAATCCGTTTTTATCTATCTGACAGCAGCCTGACGACCTCTCAAGGAGAACTGCGGGTCCAGGATGCCTATTCATTGCGCTGTATTCCGCAAGTGCACGGTGCGACCTGGCAGACGTTAGGCTACGTGAAGGAAAAATTAGAGATTGAGATGAATGCAGCTACGGACAATCCTCTTATTTTCAATGATGGTGACAAAGTCATTTCTGGCGGAAACTTTCACGGGCAGCCGATCGCCTTTGCCATGGATTTTCTAAAAATCGCAGTATCAGAGCTTGCGAATATCGCAGAGCGCAGGATAGAGCGCCTTGTGAACCCGCAGCTGAATGACCTGCCGCCATTCCTAAGCCCTCATCCCGGTCTGCAATCCGGTGCAATGATCATGCAGTATGCCGCTGCCTCACTTGTTTCTGAAAATAAAACACTGGCCCATCCCGCAAGTGTGGATTCTATTCCGTCATCTGCCAACCAAGAAGACCACGTCAGCATGGGAACCATCGCCGCTCGGCATGCTTATCAGGTGATCGCGAATACGAGAAGAGTGATTGCGATTGAAGCGATTTGCGCATTGCAGGCTGTTGAATACAGAGGCATAGAACATGCAGCGTCCTATACCAAACAGCTTTTTCAAGAAATGAGAAAAGTCGTGCCGTCTATTCAGCAGGACCGCGTTTTTTCCTATGACATCGAACGCTTGACTGCCTGGCTGAAGAAGGAATCTTTATTACCATATCAACAGAACGAAGAATTGAGGGGGATGAACATATGACTGATGTAAAAAAATCAATCCGTGCCAACCGGGGGACAGAGCTTGAATGTTTAGGGTGGGAACAAGAGGCGGTGCTTCGGATGCTTCGCAACAACCTTGATCCAGATGTCGCCGAGAAGCCCGAGGACCTTATCGTATACGGCGGGATTGGCAAAGCCGCTCGGGATTGGGGTGCATTTCGCGCCATTGAGCATTCTCTGAAAACACTAAAACATGATGAGACTTTGCTCGTGCAATCCGGAAAGCCCGTTGGCATGTTCCGTACGCACCCGCAGGCGCCGCGCGTGCTTTTAGCAAACTCTGTTCTTGTTCCAAAGTGGGCGAACTGGGAGCATTTCCACGAGCTTGAGAAAAAAGGGTTAATGATGTACGGGCAAATGACAGCTGGCAGCTGGATTTACATTGGCTCACAAGGCATTTTGCAAGGAACGTATGAAACCTTCGCTGAGCTCGCGAGACAGCATTTCGGAGGAACCTTAAAAGGGACATTGACGCTGACAGCAGGTCTCGGCGGAATGGGAGGCGCCCAGCCGCTGTCTGTCACGATGAATGACGGAGTTGTGATTGCCGTCGAGGTTGATGAAAAACGAATCGACAAACGAATTGAAACGAAATACTGTGACCGTAAAACTGCGTCGATTGAGGAAGCCTTAGCGTGGGCTGAAGAGGCAAAGCTGGCAGGAAAACCTCTCTCCATCGCTCTTCTCGGAAACGCTTCAGAGGTTCACCATACCCTTCTGAACCGCGGCGTCACCATTGATATCGTCACCGATCAGACGTCTGCCCATGACCCATTAATCGGTTACGTTCCCGAGGGCTATTCACTTGATGAAGCCGATCGCTTGCGCCAAGACAATCCAGACCTTTATGTGCGCCTTGCGAAACAAAGCATGAAAAAACATGTGGAAGCCATGCTGGCATTTCAACAAAAGGGCTCAATTGTATTTGACTACGGCAACAATATCCGGCAAGTTGCTAAAGATGAAGGCCTGGAGAATGCCTTCGATTTTCCGGGGTTTGTCCCTGCTTACATCCGTCCCTTATTTTGTGAAGGAAAAGGACCATTCCGCTGGGCGGCGCTTTCCGGTGATCCGGCAGATATTTACCGTACGGATGCGTTATTAAAAGAACTGTTCCCGGCAAACAAGGCCCTTCACCGCTGGATCGATATGGCACAGGAAAAAGTCACGTTCCAAGGCTTGCCGTCCCGCATTTGCTGGCTTGGATATGGAGAACGAAAAAAGATGGGCCTTGCCATTAACGAATTGGTCCGAAACGGGGAGCTAAAAGCGCCTGTCGTGATTGGGAGAGATCATTTGGACTGCGGGTCTGTCGCCTCTCCAAACCGGGAAACTGAAGCGATGAAGGATGGAAGTGACGCTGTCGGCGATTGGGCTGTGCTCAATGCGCTTGTCAACACGGCGGCGGGTGCAAGCTGGGTTTCCTTCCACCATGGCGGCGGCGTCGGAATGGGCTATTCTCTGCATGCCGGTATGGTCGCAGTTGCCGATGGAAGTGAGCTGGCTGACGAACGGCTCGCCAGGGTCTTAACGAGCGATCCAGGGATGGGCATTATCCGCCATGCGGATGCGGGTTATGAACGTGCCGTTGAAGTAGCGAAGAAGCAGGACATTATCGTGCCGATGCAAAAATAAGGGAGTGATAACATGTCGAAACAAATTGATACGATTCTCATCAACATCGGTCAGCTTTTGACGATGGAAAGCAGCGGCCCGCGCGCGGGCAAAAGCATGCAGGATCTTCATGTGATCGAAGACGCTGTTGTCGGAATCCACGAACAGAAGATTGTGTTCGCCGGAAAAAAAGGGACTGAAGCCGATTACGAGGCAGACGACATCATTGACTGTTCGGGACGGCTTGTAACGCCGGGCCTCGTCGATCCGCATACCCATCTTGTATTTGGCGGATCTCGGGAAAAGGAGATGAATCTAAAGCTTCAGGGCATCTCCTATTTAGATATTCTGGCGCAGGGAGGCGGTATTTTGTCCACTGTCAAAGACACCCGGACCGCCTCAGAAGAAGAGCTGCTGCAAAAAGGCCGTTTTCATCTGCAAAGAATGCTGTCATACGGCACGACCACGGCTGAAGTGAAGAGCGGCTACGGCTTAGATAAAGATACTGAGCTGAAACAATTGCGTGTCGTGAAAAAACTGCATGAGAGCCAGCCCATTGACCTTGTCTCCACATTCATGGGGGCTCATGCCATTCCTCCTGAAGATAAGGACAGCCCCGATGAATTTTTAGATCGCATGCTGGATCTCTTGCCAGAAATAAAAGAGGGGGAGCTCGCAGCCTTTGCAGATATTTTTACAGAAACAGGCGTTTTTACAGTCAGTCAATCCCGACGTTACTTAAAAAAAGCGGCTGAGGCGGGATTCGGATTAAAAATCCACGCTGATGAAATTGATCCTCTTGGAGGAGCTGAATTAGCGGCTGAGCTAAGAGCTGTCTCAGCCGATCACTTGGTGGGCGCCTCTGATGAAGGCATACAGCAAATGGCTGAATCAGGAACCATCGCCGTCCTCTTGCCGGGCACGACATTTTATCTCGGCAAACACACATATGCCAGGGCAAGAGACATGATTGATGCGGGCGTACGTGTGAGCCTGGCAACGGACTTTAACCCGGGCAGCTCCCCAACTGAAAATATTCAGCTGATCATGTCGATTGCCGCGCTTCATCTGAAAATGACCGCAGAAGAAATATGGCACGCGGTCACAGTCAACGCCGCATATGCCATAGGAAAAGGCGAAGAAGCAGGGCAGCTCAAAGCTGGCCGCTCAGCTGATCTAGTCATTTGGCAAGCCTCGAATTACATGTATATTCCGTATCACTACGGCGTCAATCATGTACATCAAGTCATGAAAAACGGAACAATTGTTGTCAACAGGGAGGGAGCCATTCTTGGATAAATACCCTTTTCTCAGAGAGGCCGGTTCATCGTTTAAAGACCGGGATGTAACGAAAATGAGCGATCTGATAGAAAAATGGGATGGCCAAGGCATTAAGGGGCCGGCGCTGATAGGTGCCCCCCTGTCAAAATCATCCATCAGTCATTCCGGCGCTTCCTTTGCCCCCGGAACAATCCGCCAGGCTCTAAAACATTCATCTGCTTATTCTGCGGAGCTTGGGGAACATGTCGTATCAGATTTTCTTTATGATCTGGGGGATGTCGATATTCATGTGACTGATATCGTGAAATCACATGATCAAATCTTCCAAACCATGCATGCTCTGCTTTCAGATCACCCAGATTGGGTACCGCTCATACTCGGGGGAGATAACTCTATCAGCTACTCCACCATAAAAGCGATTGCGCAAACGAAAGGAACGACAGCCGTTATTCAATTTGATGCCCATCATGATGTGCGGAACACGGAGGACGGAGGGCCGACAAACGGCACCCCCTTCCGCCGCCTTTTGGATGAAGAGATCATAGAAGGCCAGCATTTAATTCAACTGGGTATCAGAGAATTCAGCAACAGCCTGGCTTATGAAACATACGCGAAAAAACATCACGTGGATATCCGCACGATGGGAATGATTCGTGAAAAAGGACTGATCCCGACCATTAAAGAGATCCTGCCTGCCGTTCAAACTAGAACAGACTTCATTTTTATATCTGTTGATATGGATGTCTTAGACCAGTCCCATGCCCCCGGCTGTCCAGCGATTGGCCCGGGTGGCCTCTATACAGACGAATTACTCGAAGCAATCAAGTACATCGCACAAGAGCCCAATGTCGCAGGGATCGAAATCGTTGAAGTTGATCCCACCCTCGATTTTCGAGATATGACAAGCAGAGCCGCAGCTCACGTTCTGTTACACGCATTAAAAGGAATGAAACGCTCCCGATTCAAGTGATCTTCCGGCAGGTTGTATTTTGGTTACAAGAAAACTCATCTGCCTGATAAACGGCAGCTAAAAGGAGGACGAAACGGTGGGTCTTCAAGAGAAAAGCGGCCATCAGCTAAAACGGACAATGAAAAGCAGGCACTTATTTATGATTTCATTGGGAGGCGTCATAGGAACAGGACTTTTCCTCAGTACGGGCTATACGCTCAGCCAAGCCGGTCCCGGCGGTACGATACTCGCTTATTTAATCGGCGGATTGATGATGTACCTCGTCATGCAATGTCTCGGTGAATTGTCGGTCGCCATGCCGGTGACCGGTTCCTTTCAAAAATACGCCACAACATTTATCGGGCCATCTACCGGTTTTATGGTCGGCATCATGTACTGGGTGAATTGGGTGGTGACGGTAGGATCTGAGTTTACCGCATCCGGTATTCTCATGCAGCGCTGGTTTCCTGACAGCAGCGTATGGATGTGGAGTGCGATTTTTGCAGCTCTCCTTTTCGTATGCAACGCATTTTCAGTCAAATTATTTGCGGAAACTGAATTTTGGTTTTCGAGCGTGAAGATTGTCACCATCATTTTATTTATCATTTTAGGAGGCGCCGCCATGTTTGGCTTGATCTCTTTAAACGGGACGGCTGATGCCCCTATGTTTTCAAATTTCACAGGTCATGGAGGATTGTTTCCGAACGGCTTTCTCGCTGTATTTATCGCCATGATATCTGTGAGTTTTGCCTTTTCCGGAACAGAATTAATCGGAGTCACAGCAGGTGAATCCGCAAATCCTCAAAAGGATATTCCGCGTTCCATCCGCAATGTCGCATGGCGGACAGTCATTTTTTTCATCGGTGCCGTCTTCGTATTATCCGGACTGATTTCATGGAAAGAAGCAGGAGTAATTGAAAGCCCCTTTGTAGCAGTATTTGCAGAAATCGGAATCCCGTACGCCGCAGATATTATGAATTTTGTTATATTAACAGCTTTGCTGTCCGTTGCCAATTCAGGCCTATATGCCTCAACCCGTATGCTGTGGTCGTTAGCAAATGAAAACATGATCAGCTCTCGTTTTAAAAAAGTCACATCTAAAGGCATTCCACTAAATGCCTTAATCATCAGTATGGCTGTATCTTGTTTATCTCTCGTTTCCAGTATTGTGGCGCCTGGAACTGTTTATGTGGTGATGGTAGCGATTGCTGGATTTGCAGGGGTCGTGGTCTGGATGAGCATTGCGCTGTCTCAACTCTTGTTCCGAAAGAGATTTCTTAAAAAAGGGGGGAATGTAAAAGATCTGACATTTCGCACACCGCTTTATCCTCTTATGCCTATAGCCGCTCTTTTATTATGTTCAGCTTCTTGTATCGGTCTCGCTTTTGATCCCAATCAAAGAATCGCTCTCTTCTGCGGAATCCCTTGTATCATCCTATGCTATCTCATCTTCTATTTCAGAAGAAATCTTACGAAAGCAAAAAAAATCGGACAAGAGGAATACCAGGTTGATCACATCCTGTAATCAAAACAGCACACCCCACTCAGGATGGGATGTGCTGTTATTTTTATTCTGTAATTAACGTATGAATCAGCTTCGGCGCCTTCGCTTCCGCTGCGATGCGGATGTTGTCATAGACTTTCGCGATGACTTCATCAACGTTTTCGCGGTTGGCGTAAAGCGTCACGAGCGGTTCGCCTTTTTCTACCTTGTCGCCGACCTTTTTGCGGAGCATGATGCCGACGGCTAAATCGATTTCGTCTTCTTTTGTGGCGCGTCCGGCCCCTAACAGCATGGCAGCGACGCCGATTTCGTCTGCGACAATTTCGGAGACGACACCCGCTTCTTTGGCTGGCACATCAATGTGATAAGCCGCTTGCGGAAGCTTAGACGGATCATCAACAATCGAGCTGTCACCGCCTTGGTTTTTCAAGAAATCTTTGAATTTCTCAAGCGCTTTGCCGTTTTTCATGACCTCTTCAAGCTTTGCTCTTGCTTCGTCTAATGTACCTGCTTTTTTCGCAAGCACGACCATCTGGCTGCCGAGTGTTAAGACAAGCTCGTGCAGGTCTTCAGGGCCTTCGCCTTTGAGCGTGTCAATCGCTTCTTTCACTTCAAGCGCATTTCCGATCGCAAAGCCGAGCGGCTGGGACATGTCGGAGATGACAGCCATCGTTTGGCGGCCGACCTTGTTGCCGATTCGTACCATTGCTTTCGCGAGTTCAGCCGCATCTTCCTCTGTTTTCATGAAGGCGCCCGCTCCCGTTTTCACGTCAAGCACGATCGCGTCTGCTCCGGCAGCGATTTTTTTGCTCATAATGGAGCTAGCAATAAGCGGGATGGAATTCACTGTGCCCGTTACATCACGCAGGGCGTACAGTTTTTTATCCGCTGGCGTTAAGTTGCCGCTTTGGCCAATGACGGCAACCTTGTCGCGGTTCACTAGCTTAATAAATTCTTCCTTTGACAGTTCCACGTGAAACCCGTCGATCGCCTCTAATTTATCAATTGTTCCGCCCGTATGGCCGAGGCCGCGGCCGGACATTTTGGCAACTGGCACATCAAGAGCCGCGACAAGCGGTGCAAGCACGAGTGTTGTCGTGTCGCCGACGCCGCCGGTTGAATGTTTATCTACTTTAATTCCTTCAATGGCAGAAAGATCAATCGTTTCACCGGAGTTCACCATAGCCATTGTTAAGTCCGCACGTTCACGATCACTCATATCCTGGAAGAAAATCGCCATGGCAAGTGCGCTTGCCTGATAATCAGGAATGCTTCCGTCCGTATAGCCATTCACGAAAAACTGGATTTCTTCTGTGGTGAGTTCTTTTCCGTTTTGTTTTTTGATGATAATATCTACCATTCTCATTATAGTCACCGATCCTTTTCGATTATGTTCAGTAAATCAGACCTACAACTGCCGCTGTTAAAAAGCTGACAAGCGTAGCGCCGTATAATAATTTCAGACCGAAACGAGCAACGACGTTTCCTTGTTTTTCATTCAGACCCTTTACAGCACCGGCAATGATACCGATGGAAGAGAAATTCGCGAACGAAACGAGGAATACTGAGACAATCGCTGTTGTACGGCCGCTGAAATGAAAACCGTTTTGCGAAAGAGACGTCATGGCGACAAATTCGTTCGATACCATTTTTGTTGCCATAATGCTTCCGGCGTTAACAGCTTCATTCCATGGAATACCAACAAGAAAAGCGAATGGAGCAAACACATATCCAAGCAGGTCTTGGAAGGAAATACCGAGTACAGCGTTAAAAATACCATTGATCAAAGCAATAATCGCGACAAATCCGATCAGCATCGCTGCGACAACAACCGCTACTTTGAAACCATCTAAGATGTATTCTCCGAGCACTTCGAAGAAGGATTGTTTTTCTTCATTTTCTACACGAAGCATATCCTCATCTTTTGCGACCTCGTAAGGATTAATAATAGAGGCAATGATAAAACCGCCAAATAAGTTCAATACAAGAGCCGTTACGACGTATTCAGGCTTCAGCATCGTCATGTAAGCGCCGACGATTGACATGGATACGGTTGACATCGCAGAAGCGCAAAGCGTGTACAACCGCTGCTGTGACAGTAAACCGAGTTCTTTCTTTAAGGAGATAAATACTTCTGATTGCCCTAAAATCGCAGATGCAACAGCATTGTACGACTCCAGTCTTCCCATCCCGTTAACCTTGCTGAGGGCAAGGCCGATGTATTTAATAATAAACGGGAGGATCTTCCATTTTTGCAGAATCCCGATGAGTGCTGAAATAAATACAATCGGCAAGAGAACGTTCATAAAGAATGTAGATTGATCCGCATTCACCAAACCGCCAAACACAAAGTTGATTCCTTCTGCCGCATAGCCAAGCAGGTAGCTGAATCCTTGTGCAAATCCTCCGACGAGAAAATTCCCGATTCCCGTATTGAGGAGAATGTAACCGAGAATAAACTGCAAAATAAGCATGACAATAATTGGGCGGATCTTAATTCTTTTTTTGCCGCTGCTCGCGATCCACGCAAGGCCTAAAAACACGATTAAACCGATAATCCCAATCAAATACTTCATATGTGTTTCTCCTTTATTTGTATTCGCTTACATTATTATTTCCCCGGAAAGAAAAGAAGGGCACGGAAAGCGAAGTGCCTTCCGTCTGCTTCTTAATAATTATCTCCGCCGGCTCCGTTCTCTCCTTTTACAATGGAAACACCTGCGCTTGCGCCAATGCGGCTTGCACCTGCTTCGATCATCGTGTCTACATCTTCTTTCGTTCTGATACCCCCGGATGCTTTTACGCCGATATCAGGGCCTACTGTTTTGCGCATTAAAGCGATATCTTCCTTCGTTGCGCCGCCTGTTGAGAAGCCTGTTGAGGTTTTCACGAAATCCGCTCCCGCAGAAACCGCTAAACGGCATGCACGCTCTTTTTCTTCATCTGTCAGCAGGCATGTTTCAATAATAACTTTGACAAGCGCTTTTCCGGCTGCAGCTTCCACCACACCGCGGATATCCGCTTCCACTACGTCGTCTTCTTTGTCTTTCAAAGCAGCGATGTTAATGACCATGTCCACTTCAGTGGCGCCTTTTGAAATCGCATCCTTCGTTTCGAACGCTTTTGTTTCTGTTGTGTTGGCGCCGAGCGGGAAGCCGATGACTGTACATACGTCAACTCCTGTTCCCTCAAGCTCTTTTGCAGCCAGCTGCACCCATGTCGGGTTTACACATACAGAAGCGAATTTGTATGTTTTCGCTTCTTCTATTAATTTCAGAATATCCGCTTTTTGTGTATGCGGTTTCAAAGCTGTATGATCAATTTTATTGGCTAATGTCATCCTTCGCACACTTCCTTTTTTGTTAAGATATTTTTTAGCATACCCGACTTTTGAACATATGTAAATTGGTAATTGAAAATTTGTTCAACGAACGGTCTGAAGGTGTCACAAATCATTAACAAGTGCCCTTGCGGTATGCTGGTCAATGATTAACACATTGGCATATTTTCCTGTTAACGCACCATGGATGGAGGACACTTTTCGGCTTCCGCCGGCCACTAATATAGAGCGTTCCTTCAGCCTCAGATCCTCAAGCTCGACACCGATGGTCCGGTCATTGATGGCGGTGCTGCAAATCTTCCCTTCCTCGTCAAAGAAACGCGAACAGATATCTCCGACAGCCTGATGTTTCAGCAACGCTTTCTCTTCTTCGTTAAAATAGCCGAGCCGGAATAACAGCGCTTCGTCACGGACTGTTCCCACCGTGAAAAGAGCGATATTCGCCTGCTTGCCCATCTCAATGATCCGCTCGATATGACGGTCTTTCTCCACCATTTTCTTCACATCCGCATTATCAAACACGACGGGAAGCGGAAGATAGCGCGGCATCGTTTGAAAAGCCTCTGCAAACAGCTGAATCGTTTCAGCTGAATAGGTGTTTACCCGGGAATGGCTGATGCCGCCTTTCAGCTGGACGACCTCTACGCCTTTTACCTGCTTTGGCTGCATGTTTTGCGCGATCTGATACATGGTGGTTCCCCAGCTGACGCCGACGATGTCGCCGTCTTTTACCGTTTCATGCATATATTCTGCACCGTAACGGCTCAAGTCATGTGTGATTGCTGCATAGTCCGGTGTCGGAGAAAACACAACGTGCGCTTCGAGAAGCCCGTATTTCTCTTCCAGCATGGAACCGAGCGCATCTAAATCCTCAAAAGGGTCCATCACGCGAATTTGGACAAATCCTTTTTCTTTTGCGTATTGCAGCAATCGGGAAACGGTCGGCCTCGAAATGCTGAGCTGCTCTGCGATTTGCTGCTGACTGTAGTCAGACTGATAATAAAGCCTTGCCGCTTCTATGCTTAATTGTTGTTTTTCCCGATCCATTCCGCACCTCCCTTGGATCAGTTCATGGTGAACCTGCTTTTGATTTGCTTTTATTATACAGGCTGGCAACAGCTTTCATCCACCTGATTTGCAAGAAACTGAAAAACGCTCTGGCACAGATCTGCCCAGAGCTTATTTTTCCCACTTCATATATTGATAAATGCCTTTCATGATGGCGTATATTCCATATAACACAAGCCCGCACGCCAAAAAGATCAGAATCACTCTGCCATGCGGCTGCTGCGCGAGTTCGGCGAGCGCCCCGTCAAAGCCTCTTGTGTCGTCCGGATCAGAGGTGAGAGCGGTTTTTATGAGAAAGAAGCCGATGGCTGAGAAAATAATGGCACGGGCGATGTTGCCTGCGCGTCCTGTGTTTTTTGCAATACATATCATTTCTTTGCTCATTTTTGACGTATCAAATTCTCTCATAAAAGAAGCCCGGATACCTTTCATGAATTGAACCATCGCAAATAGGATAAAGCCCGCTCCTGTGAGTCCCGTCAGCCACTGCCCAAACGGCTGCGCCAATATATAAGCGGACCACGTCTGTTCTGAAGTGCTGCCGCTCCCATGATCAAAGACAAACCGAAGGGCATTCCAGGCAATCGATGCGTATACGGCGGCGCTGAATAAATTTCCTGTTCTTCGCGACAGGCCTCGTCTTCCCGTGCCATGGCCCTCTGTATCCTTAACCGCACTCAGCACCATCCATATGACATACCCGATGAGTCCAATCCCGATGAAGAAAAGCAGAATTGATCCGTATGGCATGCGTGATAAGGTTTGGAGCGCTCCGCTTGAATCCTTTGCCCCGCTGCCAGCTCCGGCAGCCGTCATCAATGCCAGAATGCCGAGCAAGATAAAAACGCCGCCGAATGTAAAATAACCAAGCCTTCCGAACCGCTGTATCCAAGGCTTGGTTTCCTGTTTTATTTTAGAGATGCACTGGTCCTTCGCATCCATGTGCCCAACCCTCTTTCCGGAAACGTTACTGTATCATTTCCCGAATGAGGAGAATTGAAACAGACTATCCTTCAAGAGAATCGTGTCTTTGCTTTTTGGCCGTATAGGCGGGTGTCGTCCACGCAGCTGCCGCGACAGCCGTAATGCCGCCAGCTAATTTCCCGACGATCATGGCCGCTGCCATTTCTTTCTTCATTCCCGTCACAAAGCCGAGATGGCTGCCGAGCACAAAGGCTGCGCTGACCGCAAACGCGACATTGATAACCTTTCCTCTCGGCGTCATGTCTTTTAATAAGGCGAGCATGGGGATAAGATGTGCCAAAGAAGCAACCATTCCCGCTGTCGCTGCCTGGTCTAAGTGTAACAGCCTGCCTAATGTATGGAGCGGTTTCTCAAAAGCTTTTGTGATAAAAGCTGTCAGCGGAAAAGCGCCCGCCAATACAACCGCGATGGTGCCTACGGTTTGTATGCCTGTTTCAATCTTTTCGAGGCCAGGTATGAATACAAAGCCTGTCATTGTTTCAATCGAGACAGCAACAAGCCCAATGATCGCAACAATACTGACAGCCTTCCCGAAAACGTGAAATACGCGGATTGTCTTGTCGGTGCAGCACCATAGTCCAAAAGCGATAACCGCAGAAAAAAGACTTGGAATCAGAATGTTTTTCAG
This sequence comes from Bacillus sp. XT-2, assembly GCF_025696525.1. Classification (NCBI taxonomy): domain Bacteria; kingdom Bacillati; phylum Bacillota; class Bacilli; order Caryophanales; family Bacillaceae; genus Bacillus; species Bacillus sp. XT-2. Next base: position 108,684 of record NZ_JAHVOC010000002.1, on the reverse strand, counting down.
GATCAATCCCATCTCAAATCCCGCAGCTAACCCGCCTGCGAAGCATCCGATCGGCACAGTGCACAGTCCGATTAAAATGCCTTTTGCAAAATACGGGTGATCCTGCTTTTCAATTATGCCAAGAGCGACGGGAATGGTGAATACGATCGCCGGCCCCATCATCGTCCCCAGAAATACCCATGAAAACAAGCCGGCGTCCGGATCTTTCGCCATTTCTTGTGCCAGCGCATAGCCCCCCATATCAATGGCCAAAATGGTGTTGGCAAAGGAGGAAGGGTCTGCGCCAATGGCGGCATAGACCGGTGACACGACGGGAATCAGTATGGCCGCAAGCACTGGCGCCAGCGACACAATCCCGACCATTGACAGCACAAGCGGCCCCATGGCCTTAAAGCCTTCCGCAAACCGCTCGCCAAGCCCCCACCTGTTTCCCAAGCAATAATCGGCTGCTCCCACTAATAAAAAGACTGCCAGAATACATACAACCGCATCATTTACCGTCATGGCCTTTCTCCTTTTTCAAACGTATGATTTGGCTTTATCATATCATCTGAAGGAGGGGATGAGAGGCGGATTCTAATCTAAACGCGATAAAAATTCTTTCATATCAGCGCGCTCAATGGCCTCTATGATATGCGATGCTTTTTGCACATCACTTGGCAGCGCTGATTTTAATTTTTCTTTTACGTCTTCTTCAGACAGACCGTTTCCGGGAGCTCCCTTCGGGCAGTCCACCCGCGCTTCACATATGCGTCCATCTGATAAAAACGCCCGAACAATGGTGAAACGGCCTTTCGGAACCGCTTGAGAGGCTGGCTGAATGCGATTGTCATACACACGCTGAATATGACGCATTGCGGCCTGCATATGATTTGGTATTGGCTCGCTGTTGAAATGTTCAGCAATCAGCTTCTGTCCGTGCAGGGCAAGGGCAATGACATATTCAACGCTGAAGCGGCCTTCCTCTCCTGTTTTTGGTGATCTTGCCGTTAATGCAGCATCTCCGCCAGGCGGAAAAACGACTTCAATCCGTTCTGTATTGTCAGCAGAAATGGCTTCCTGAGAGATAAGCTCGCGAATGGCATCTGCCGCGTGGTGCGCCGCAGAACAAAATGGATAGATTTTAAACCATAAACCTGGCTTCACGATTCTCCATGGTTTGCCCCAATGGCTTAACAGCGTGGTTTGAGCCTTGTCTGCATCACCGTATAGGCTGAAGAAACCTTTTTCTCCATCCAGTGCCGTACGAGAGCCTCCAACATCAGATTGGGCCAGCTTAACAGCAAGTAAGCCTGATTGAGCTGCCAGCCCTGCGTGCAGCGGTTTCATTTCTGTGCCGAATTGCACCCTCATTCCGGCAGACTGCGTTGCGGCAAAACCAATTGCTTTTTCCATTTCTTCTTGAGTGAGTTCCTCCGCGAACCCTACAGCACAGGCGGCGGCTATGGCTCCGAGCGTTCCCGTATTGTGCCAGCCTTTTTCATAGTGCGGGCTGCCAATCGACTCCCCAAGCCTTGCCATTACTTCCACACCGACAATATAAGCGCCAAGAAGCCGCTCGTCACTTTCTCGAGCGGCAGCTGAAGCAATGAGTGCCGGCAAAATAACTGCACTCGGATGTCCCCTTACATCGGAATGGACATCATCGAAATCCAGAGCATGGGCGATAAATCCATTGAGCAGCGCAGATTGCAATGGTGCTGCCTTTTTTCCTTGTCCGATGATAGGGACAAGGGGCGTGCCGCCTTCCTCTTCGATCAGCTGCAAAAGCTTTTGAATGCCGTTTTCTTCTCTTCCGGCAAATGATGCGGCTGTAAAATCGAGCAATCCCTTTTTGGCTTCACGCATCGCGTCAGTGGCGTTCTCAGGCTGTGATAATCTTACGGCCTCAGCAAGACCTGCTGTCAGTTCTGTTTGGATCATTTGATTGACCCCAGTACAATAACAGCCAGCTCAGCAAAGTAGCTGGATGCAACTTGCAGTGCGTCTTCATCCAATGTAAACGCCGGGTGATGCCACTCCTCTGTACCGTTCGTTCCCATCCACACAAAAAATCCCGGGATCTTCTCTTGATACAGAGCGAAGTCTTCTCCGCCCGGAGATTGCTCCGCATGAACCGTTTGATAGCCAAGCCGGGCCGCAGCTTCTGACGCCGCGTTCAAAAACGTGCCGTCATTCTGAACGGACGGCAAATAAGGAAACCACCGGAATTCGGCCTGTGCCCCGTAGCCCGTTGCGATTCCTTCAGCCACTCGTTTCATATGCTCCGGAACGGCCTTTCTCGCTTCTTTTTGGAAGGTGCGAACGGTGCCCTCCATTTCAGCCTGGTCCGGAATCACGTTCCATGAACTGCCTGCCTGTAATCTTGTGATACTGACGACCGCGTTTTGCAGTGAGCTGATGTTGCGGCTGACCACAGATTGCAGACCGCTGACCATTTGGCCTGCCGCTGCTATGGGATCAATGCTGTTATTGGGAATGCCGGCGTGTCCGCCTTTTCCTTTCACAACAATCTCAAACCGGTCAACGCTTGCCATGAGCGGACCTTCCTTTATCCCAATGGTGCCGACAGGCAAATCAGGCTTATTGTGCATGCCAAAAATGGCAGAAACATCATCCAGCACGCCTGCTTCTATGACTTTCCTTGCTCCTGCGGCGATTTCTTCCGCTGGCTGAAAGATAAAGCGGACCGTGCCTTTCAGCTCGTCTCTTCTTTTATTCAGCAAAATGGCCGTGCCGATAATGGAAGCTGTATGAAAGTCATGCCCGCACGCATGCATCGCGCCGTCAATCTTAGAGGCAAACGGCAGGTTCGTTTGTTCTTGGATCGGGAGCGCATCAATGTCCGCTCGTATCGCAATCACAGGTCCGTCTGACTGCCCTTTGATTTCCGCAATTACACCTGTTTCTAATTGAGGAACCTCAAGAATCTCTATATGTTCTTCCTCGAGCCAGCGGCGGATTTTTTTTGTCGTTTCAAACTCTTCAAATGAAAGTTCAGGGTGTGCATGAAGGTCACGCCGCATATTGATTAAACGTGTATGAAACGTTTCTTCGGCCATTCTTCTTCTTCCCTTCTATATAAGCTCTGCAGGCTCTCCCACCTGCTTGATAAATCGTTTCGTCCGTTCGTTTTTCGGATGGTCAAACAGTTCTTCAGGCGTTCCCTGCTCGATAATATGGCCGTCTGCCATAAAAATCACTTTATCGGCAACCTCTCTTGCAAATGCCATTTCGTGGGTGACGATGATCATTGTTGTTTGTTTTTCCGCAATCGATTTGATGACCTGAAGCACACCCGCCACGAGCTCTGGGTCAAGCGCCGAAGTCGGTTCATCCAGCAAAATCGCATGCGGATTGACCGCAAGTGCCCGCGCGATGCCGATTCGCTGCTGCTGGCCGCCGGACATTGTGATCGGGTAGCTGTCAGCTTTATGCTCTAAACCAACCTGCCTCAGAATCTCCATCCCAATGCGGTTCGCTTCATCTCGTGATTTTCTTTGAGCCGTGAGTAAAGCCTCAGTAATGTTTTGCAGGGCGGTTTTATTTTTGAACAGATTGTAATTTTGGAAGACCATGGCCGTTTGCTGACGGAGCTGGTACGCTTCCTTGCGTGTAAACTTTTCCGCGTTCAGTTTGGCTTCTCCAATTTCAATGATGCCTTGATTGGGGCGCTCCAATAGATTCAAGCACCGAAGAAGCGTTGATTTTCCGGAACCGGACGGACCGATGATCGCCACCACTTCTCCGCGTTTTACTTCAAGGTCGATTCCGTCCAGCACGACCAGATCTTTAAACGCTTTGCGAATATTTTTTACTTTTATCAACTGATTTCACCTCTAAGTCCGGTATGGCTTGCTCATGGCGCGTTCAAACAAGTCCTGCAGGATGCTGTAAATGATTGTAAGAACCCAGTAGACAATCGCAACCGCCAAATAGGTTTCAAAATACTTCAGATTTCCAGATGCATACATCTTACCTTGCGCAAACATCTCCATGACACCCAAAGTAAATGCCAATGAGGTTTCTTTTAGGAGGCCGATAAATGTATTACCCGTTGCCGGTATCGCATTCCTGACTGCTTGCGGAAGGATAATTCGTCTGTAAGCCTGAAGTTTCGTCATACCGACAGACAGGCACGCCTCCAGCTGCCCTTCATCAACAGAGTTAAGGGCGGCGCGGAAGATTTCTGCCAAATAGGCGGCGTTTTTTAAACTTAAACCGATAATGGCAGCTGTGAGAGCTGTCATCTTGCTCATCTCCGGAAACAGCTGCGGCAGCCCGTAATAAATTAAGAACAGCTGCACAAGTGTCGGCACGCCCCGGAAAAATGAGATATACAGCTTTGACAGCTGATGAAGCACTGGAATTTTGTTTTTTGTAATGAGTGCGAGAATAAGTCCTCCGATAATCGCAAAAATCATAGCTGCTACAGCCATAAACAATGTAATCGGAAGGGCCTGAATTAAAGTCGGGAATGCAGAGATCATGAATTCCCAATCAATCGTATTCATTCTGGTGGTTCACCGCCGTTTCTTAATGCTTCTGTTCTGCTGTGATATCTTCGTTAAAATATTTTTCTGAAAGCTTTTTAAGTGTTCCGTCTTTGCGCAGTTCATCGAGCGCTTTATTGACTTTTTTACGGGTCTTGTCGTGCGCGTCATCCTTGGCAAATGGGAATGCGACTTGCTCGTACACAATCGGATCTCCGGCAAGCTTCAACGGCAAGCCTGTTTTCTTAATTTGCGCGATCAGCACACTTCGGCTGTTTACGTAAGCGTCCACACGTCCGTATGCGACATCCTTCAGCGTGCCTTCTTGTGTTTCGTATGTTTTGATATTGATTTTTTTGTCAGGATCTTTGCTTTCAAGATTTTTCGCGTGATTTGAACCTAAAACAGCAGCTACTGTCTTTCCTTTTAAATCGTCTGCTGATTTGATGTCGTTGTTGTCTTTTTTGACGACAATCTGTGTTCCTGCATAAGAGTACGGTTCTGTGAAGTTGTACATTTCCTTGCGTTCATCTGTCACCGCTACCTGATTGGAAATGGTGTCAAGCTTGCCTGTTTGAAGCTCTCCCATCAGACCGCTGAATTCGAGCAGCTTCCAGTCCAGTTTCATGCCGATTTTCTTTGCAACAGCTTCCATTACTTCTACATCAAAACCTGTCAGCTTTCCGTCTTCTTTATAAGCGAACGGGTAGCTCTGTCCGGTCGCACCCACATGAAGTATGTTGTCATCCTCTTTACTGCTGCTGTTTCCATTGCCGCAAGCTGATAGCACGGCTAATAACGCAGCAACTAACAGCACAGTCCATTTTTTCATTTTCATTTGATTTTCCCGCCTTTTATCTTTTATAGGTCATGTCGCAGTTGTTTTTTCATATAGACTGTCATATGTCCTTTGCCCAGATCCTTCTCGCCTGCTCGGACATATCCTTTTCTTTCATACATCTCGATCAGCCACGGGTGCTTATCCGCTGTTCCTAGCGATACAAACGGAACCTTTAACGTATCGCGCAGGATGGTCTCCTCAAGCCATTGAAGCAGCTTTGTCCCGACTCCCTTTTGCCCGGTTTCAGGATCAACAGCGAACCACCAGATATGAGGAACGCCATATGGTCCAGGCTGCTGTCCCCAAGGCATTCGTAAGGAGATGGTCGCGATGATCCGCCCGTCTTCTTCCATGACGTAACAGGCGTTTTTTCGGATATTGTTTAAGACCAGATCCAGATCCGCTTGGGCCGCGGCAAAACGAATGCCGAGCTTTCGAATCGGTTCGTAGGCGCGCCATGTCAGCTTGAGAAGCTGTTCGGCATCACGTTCAGCTGCGAGGCGATATTGCGTCTTCATCGAGCGTTCCTCCTTACTTCGCATAACGGTTTACCGGTTTTTCTAAACCAAAATGCTCTCTCAATGTTGTGCCTTCATATTCGTTTCTGAACACGCCGCGCTCCTGTAAAATCGGAACCACTTTGTCAACGAACAGTTCAATTCCTTCCGGAAGGAGCGGAGGCATGATATTAAATCCGTCACAAGCTTTATGATCCACCCATTCCTGCATCTTGTCGGCAAGCTGTTCCGGCGTTCCGACAAAAATGTGATGGCCTCTGGAGCCTGCAACGTATTTGTAAAGCTCACGTATTGTCATATTGTCTCGTTCAGCCATTTCTTGAACAAGCTTAAATCGGCTCTTCACCGCGTTTGATGCATCCGCGTCAAGCTTTGGCAGCGGCCCGTCAAGCGGATATGCAGACAAATCAATTCCGCCTAAATAATTCTGAAGGATTTGCAGACCGACAGATGGAATGATTAAATCTTGAAGCTCTTGATATTTAGCCCGCGCCTCTTCTTCAGTGTCTGCGATGACCGGAAAAATGCCCGGCATGATCGCGATCTTCTCAGGATCGCGGCCAAACTCGGCTGCCTGCTTTTTAATTGATTGATAAAATTCCTGTGCCGATTCTAAATGGTTTTGCGCCGTAAAAATCACTTCAGCCGTTTTGGCAGCCAGCGCTTTCCCATCCCCTGATGAGCCCGCCTGAATAATGACCGGCTGGCCCTGCGGCGTTCTTGAAACGTTCAGAGGCCCGCGGACTGAGAAATAATCTCCTTTGTGGTTGAGCTCGTGCATTTTTTCTTTATCGAAGAATTCACCTGTTTCTTTATTGCGGATAAAGGCGTCCTCTTCCCATGAATCCCAAAGCCCCTTTACGGCCTCGACAAATTCTTCTGCCCGCTGATAGCGCAAGTGATGTTCGAGATGCTTTTCCCCGCTGAAATTCAGCGCTGTTGACTCAATGGATGAGGTCACGACATTCCATCCGGCACGGCCGTTGGACAGGTGATCCAGTGAGGCGAACTGTCTGGCAATGTGAAACGGCTCGCTATAAGTAGTAGAAGCTGTCGCTGTCAGGCCAATTCTTGAAGTCACCTGCGCCAAAGCTGAAAGCAAAGTAAATGGCTCAAACCTTGTAAGCACATTCGGATGCGATTTGCTGTCGATCGACAGGCTGTCTGCTAAAAACAGCATATCCAGCTTGCCCCGCTCCGCTGTTCTCGCCAGCTCTTTAAAATAATCCAAGTTCATACTCGCATCCGCAGGCGCGTCCGGATGCCGCCAAGACGCAACATGATGTCCGGTCCCCGCAAGAAAAACTCCTAATTTGATTTGCTTCTTTTTGCTTGTCATGACGTTACTCCTTTTATAATGTTTTTAGGCTGAAAAGTCCGAAAAATAAACTCCTATATTCCTAGTCGTTTAATATGAATAAATCAAAATGTACATTTGTATTGCGAGTTTGTCAATGAGTTGAGATTAATTTTTTCTATTTAAGCTGAAAAGACCCTTGCGTAACCATAATGGAACGGCATTGGTTCATTCAACTAGTGCAATAACCTGTATATCGGCAAGAAAACTGAGTCTGATGAAGCAAAGACTAAGTTTTTATATAAGATTTCGCCATTTCCTTGCCTTTGCTTTCGCTTTTAGCAAACCGCCTATCCACTCAGACGCCGTAACGATCGTATAAAAAAACAGCTGACTCCGGATTCAAACCGGAATCAGCTGATTGATGTGAATTAATTAAGCTCGTGAATACTTTCTTCTGCTTTAGCGGAAAACACTTTAGGCTCCAAACAGTCAAGGTCTTCATGAAATAAATTTACTTTTTGGATTTGCCGATTGTCATAGTGGTGGAAATAGTAGTTTCCCGTGTCGTTACACATCACGGAAGTATATTGCGTATAATGAATTTCGTCTTTTTCCGTTATCACTGCGCCCTTGGGTATCGTCATATTTGCCAAAATTTGAAGAGCGGCTGTTACACCTTTCGTTTCATCGGCCGCCGGCTCTAGGTGTTCTTTCAAATACACAGCTCTGACAAACCGGGAAGGCGGTGTATAATCCCCCGGCAGGCCTACAGTTCCTAGGCCTTGGCCAAAAGCGGAAAGGGCTAATCCGCCCATCTCTTTGCTCTCTAATTGCTTCGGTCTGATTCCTGTATATTGCTGCAGATTGGTTACATGCCATATAAAGTCGGGGCTGTTCGTCATGACACCAGGCTGATTGTCATAGACTTTGAGGCCATCTGCTCTCGGTTCTATCGTCAGGCTGCGTCCCGTCCGGTCTGACAATATCCAGTGAAGCGGTAAAACCGTATCCAATAGATCTAATTTTTTCTCTACAATCGTTAAAGATCGAATCTTTTCTTTCACGTCATCCAAAGACTGACAGACTGACAGCGCCCATGTCACAAACTCATGCGGGGCAATGTGTACGGTGTCTTCCCGTATCGTTTTTTCGTACTCCGCATAGCCCGGAAAATAAAGTGCAGCACACGATAAACCGTTTTCATTAACGCCGTCTGCAAATAAAATATTACCAAGTTTTCTCCCCATACCGATAAAAGCGTACTGTGTCTGATGGGCCTTTCCGTCAGCTTCACTACTCCAACTGTAACGGCGCGGATAGAGAATCACCTCTGTCCCCAGCTGAAATGCAAAATCCATTGTTCTCGCTAATACATGTTTACGGTCAGCAGTTTCCAATGTAAGACTTGTGCACATCTGATCAGTCCCCTTTTCAATTCAGATTAATATCATACATATTGTGAACGAATTGGTTTTATCAGCATAACGAAAGTCAAATCGATTCGTCAAAGAATTGACATTATATCAATAAAACGAAAAAATCCAGCCTTTAAAAGGCTGGATTTTTTATTTAGCCAAAACAAGCTCGTGAATCGCATGCGCAACACCATGTTCATTATTGGAGCGTGTTTGAAAGTTTGCGGCCTCAAGCACTTCCGGAATGGCGTTTGCCATGGCAACGCCGCAGCCGGCCCATTCGATCATTGTCAGATCGTTGCCGTTGTCGCCTATGCTCATGACTTCAGCCTGCTCGATTCCGAGCAGATTCGCCAGCTGACGCACAGCGTTTCCTTTGCTTGCTTCCGGATGCAGAATTTCGTAAAAGAAAGGAGCGCTTCTGACCATCGTATACCTTTCTCTAACGTCTTTCGGTATCGATGTAATGACGCGGCTTAAGTGCTCTGGTTTATCAATAAACATCACTTTCGGAATGAGAATGTCTTTAGGCATTTCCTCAATCTTGCGGTAATGAAGCGGCACCTGTGTCACGTACGACTCATATACGGTAAATTCGCTGATATCACGGTTAGGCGTATACAGGTTGGCTGAGTCGAAGAAGTGCATCGGTGTCTTCAGCTCTAAGCTCAGATCATATAATGATGCCAAATCATCATATCCTAGAGACAATTCCGTCACCACTTCTTTTGTATGCGTATTTTGAACAAGCGCCCCATTATAGGCAATGACGTAGTCGCCTTCCTCAATTAAATTGAGTTCATCTAAGTATCTCCGAACACCTCCGATAGGCCGGCCGGTGCAAAGGACAATTTTTACCCCTTCCGCTTTTGCGGCATGCAGTGCGTCGCGGACCTCCGCCGTCACTTCATGATGATCATTTAAAAGTGTTCCGTCCATATCAATTGCTATTAATTTGTACATCCTGCATCTCCTTCGTGTCGTTTTCAGGCTATAGTCCCATCATATCGTTTTTTCTTTTTGATATTCAACTGAAAGCGATGATTTTCTCCTGTTTCTGTTTAGACGTCTGCCTTGTCTCCGGATCCGCGTGCGCGGCTTTCGCTTTGGTTCTGCACCCTTTTCGCCGGTTTCTGCTTGTTTCTGTTTCATCAGCAGGAAGCCGGCAGCTAAAAATGGAATACCCGTAATATTTAAGATTGCAAGCTTCACACCCGCCGCCGTCAAAAAATATGCCCATGAAGATGAAGGATTCCGTCTGATCATCACATAAGCAGCCATTTCCAGAACAATCATGACCGCATGAAGCACTAAACAATAGATAAGCAATGCAATCACAAAAAACAGAACGTAATTCACCATGGCGCCCGAGTACATCATAGAACGCAGCATTTGCATAAACGATAACGACTGCATTGTTCCGTTTATGACATTCGGATTGTAGATCGTATAGTCACTAAATACATGTTTGATTTTGAGAAAAGCCCATAATACCAACAACCACTGAATGATATGTAAAATAAGGCCTGTTAACACCAGTCTTTCCGCTTTTTTATTTCTCATGTTTCTCCTCCTTGCCGGCCTTTGACTCGATTCTTGTCATCGTTTTTTCCTGACCATTTTGCTCCCATATCAACGTCCCGTCTTTCCCTCTTTTCAGTTTGCTTTTGAGCGGATAATAGGAGCCAAGGTACTGGATCTCAATGGAACCGTCAGCGCTTTGAGATATCACCTTGTATTCCATAAAGGGCAGCTGCACCTCTCCTCTCCCTTCAATCACCTCCGTCTCCAGCACCTTGTCTTTGGTAAATGTGACCGTTGCTGATTTCACGCCATCCATGGGACCGGGGATAATACCCTCATCCCAAGTTCCGTAATAAAACGGCGTCTCGTCTTTTGGCTTATGGCAGCCCGAAATGATGAGACATACAGCAGACAGAAACACAATAACAGGTCCTTTTCTGCTCAGCGTCATCACCGTCCTTTCTTACTTTTTTAGGCGAATGCCGTGGCACTGTGCCAATGACTACATAGATTATAAGGAATTCACCCACATTTCTTTTTAAGGAGATTGATTACATGAACCCTTATCAATATTACAGCCCGCAGCTCCCTCAGCAGGAACCCTACTATAACCAATATGAATACAATCCATATCCGCAGCAGGATGTATACCAGCCATACCAGACGGACAGACAGCCGGCATTGGAAAGAAGAGTCGCTGCTCTTGAACGGCAAAACGAACAGCAGACAAGAGAATTAACCCGTCTGTCGAATGAGGATCGCCGTCAAAACCGGGAAATTGCAAGATTGGCCGATCAGGTCAATCAGCTAAGCCAGACTGTTGAACGCCATACACGCCGCTTAAACCGTCTCAATCAGCGCCTCCGCGCCGTAGAAAACAGATTAAACATCCCATTTACTGCGGGCGAAGGCGGTTTCTGAAGCAAGAAAAGAAAAAAGCGGAATACGATTCTCCAGATTTCGGAGTTTCGTTTTCCGCTATTCTTATGTGCAGAGCGGGACATTTACATAAAAAGGGTTTTTACAAGTATACAATCTTTGCCGATTTCATTCAAAGATAGAGGGGGTAAGGAAAATAATTGTAGTTCCCCTTTTGCAGAATTTCTTTTGGTTCGGGTCGCATGATAATACCGACAAATGTCAATTGAACATACGGAGGGGTCATTTATGCACAATACGCAACACAGCCTGCAGCAGCTGAACCAGTGCCGCCAGACAGCTCAGCAGCTTATTCAGCAAACACAGCAAAGCAGCAACCAATATCGTCAAATGCTTCATCAGGAGCAGCAAAACATTCAAATGCTGCAACAGATTCTAAACCACGAACAACAAGCTGCACATACCATTCAGCAAGCGCTGCACGGACACGACATGGCCATTCAAAAGTGCCGGCAGGTTGTCAACATGTGCAACCAAATGCAACAGGAACTTACTGGACAATCCAGCGTGATGAATACGAATGTGTCTACACTTCCATTCGGCCAACAAACGCCATTCCAGCAGCATACCTATCAGCAGTAGCATATAAAAAGCTCAACACAATGTTTAGTGTTGAGCTTTTTTCTTACCGTTCTTTGCGAATATGTATATCTTGAATAGACTGTTTCGGCGCATGAAATCTGCTCTCGGCCTCACTTCTTGCCTCAGCAAAGGCCCGTGCCTCCACATTGTCTTTGTAGACATCCAGCTGAATCAGATACAGCGGACGCACTTTAAAACCGTGAATAATCGTCACAGCCCACAACGGGAGCACAATAAGCAATCCGGGCGGATCAGGCAGCACGAAAGCAAACGCAAATACGAAAAAATAAATGATTCCGTACATGATCCACTTTTTATTTCTAACCTTGATGCCAATAAATAAAAAGGCAAAAAAACTGGTAATGGCAAAAGGCATGAAAATAAACAGCATCCACCAGCTATGAAGCCATTCCCATGCGGCACCTCTTTTTGTGATTTCCATATTTTCCTCCTCCTATTTACCTATAATAATCGATTAAGAATACCGCGTCACTTGTATAACAAAAACTTTCTCCTATTAAAATAGTGATAGACGGGGCACAGGTTTCTTGCTATATTATTAATTGATAATGATAATCATTACTAATGGATCAAAATACATATTGGAGGGTTCTTGATGAAAAAGAACACATTGCTCGTGGGCATGCTGGTGCTGCTCCTCATGTTTGTCAGTGCTTGCAGCGGCACGGCTTCGAAAGGAAGCTCAGGTGATTCAGCTTCCGAAAAGACAGAAATGAGAACATACAAATCAACAAAAGGGAACGTCAACATTCCTGCACATCCGAAACGCATCGTCACTGATTTTTATGCTGGGGAATTGCTGTCTGTCGGGGCAAATGTGGTCGGCTCGGGCTCATGGTCATTTGATAATCCATTTTTAAAATCAAAGCTGAAAGATGTAAAGGATGTCGGTGATCCGATCAGCGTTGAGAAAGTCATGGAGCTTCAGCCTGACTTAATTGTTGTCATGAATGAAGAGAATGTCGATAAATTAAAGAAAATCGCTCCAACCGTTGTCGTTCCTTATAACACCGCGAAAAACGTCGAAGATACCGTTGCAATGTTCGGAGATATTGCGGGTGCCAAGGATAAAGCAAAAGCATTTATGGCTGACTTTAACAAAAAAGCGGAAGCAGCCAAAAAGAAAATAGCCGGCGTCATCGACAAAGATGCGACCTTCGGCATTTATGAAAACACGGACAAGGGCGAATTCTGGGTCTTCAATGACAATGGCGGACGCGGCGGCCAAGCTGTATACAATGCGCTTGGGTTAAAAGCGCCTGAAAAAATTGAACAAGATGTCATCAAAAAAGGAGAGATGAAACAGCTCTCTCAAGAGGTCATTCCTGAGTATGCCGCAGATTATATGTTCATTACGGACTACAATCCGAAAGGCGAAAGCAAAACACTCGACAAGCTGAAGGAATCCTCCATTTGGAAAAACCTAGACGCTGTGAAACATAATCGCGTGTTTATCAATGACTTTGACACGTTCTACCCGTACGATCCGATTTCTGTCAGCAAACAGGTGGATATCATCACCGACATGCTGATCAAACGGGCCGAAGAAAATAAAAAATAAAGAAAATGGCACAGTTATGACACTGTGCCGTTTTTTATGATTCACTTTAATGCTGACTGTACGGAGTGCGGCATATCTTCAAACCTGACTTCTTCCCAAGTCTCGACATACTTTCCTTTTGCCTTCACCTTCAAATACGCGTTCTTCCGAAGGTCTTTACCGGCGAAAAAGGTCACTTCTTCTTTTTTTCCGGATGCATGATATCCGTCTAATGTATACTCAGTACCGCCTGGGCTAAGATGTTTGCCATCTCGATCAATCTGCACATAGACATCTTGCTGGTGAATAAACGGATTAAATCTGTCTGTAACATCGTTATGAAAAAAGAGAAGCCCGCATATTATGGCAGCAGCCGCCAAGACGGCCAGGATTGCCATTGCTTTTTTCATCTTTGCACTCCCCTTACTTGTTCATTTTTTTCAAATAGCTTGACCGCACCGCGAGGAAGAACAGAAGCTGAAAAAGGAAAAACCCTCCGATGGTGAGACTGAGCGGTCCCGCTACAACGGAATAGCCATCCACGGCCAATGTTCTCAAGGCAAACAGCGTATGCATGACAGCAATGACAAATGGAAAGAAAAAGAGAATCGCCAATTGTATCGTCACGCTTTGTGACATCTCACGCTCACTCAAACCGATTTTTGCCAGCGAACGGTAACGCTCCCGATCTTCTTCTAAATCGGTGAACAGCCTGAAATATAAGAAACTTGCTGCCGCGATAAAGAAGACGATCGCGATAAACAGGCCGATGAATAAACTTAAGCTCGGCAGCTGCACCGTATCATAGTAAGTCCCGGCTTTTGCCATAAAATCAGAATGCACGTCGATATAATTGCCGTAAATCTCATTTTTCAAGGATTGGCTGAACCCAAGACTGTCTTTCCAATGATCATACCTGTAGCCGTATAATGTCGCTTTATCACCGAGTGATTTGAGCTGATCAAAGGTTTTATCGTTCACCGCAATGATGGCATTTAATGAAATCAGCGGTTTTTTGACTTCTTTTACCGACAGTTTTTGGTCAGACGGCTTGCCTTTTTGGTTCAGCAGCTTCAGCTGATCCGGCGCTTCGTTTTTGAAATTGCGGTCATACGTGCCCGGGAAAAAGACAGCCTCATCATTTTTCAGGCCGTTCAGCTTGACATGGAAGTATTTTGATACATCCGATTCGCTGATCATGTAAACAGGGGGAACAGTTTCTCCTTCCTGATAGCGAACATAAGAAACATCTATTTCGTCTTTCTTATACGTAAAGCCGTGTGTTTTCAGTTCATGGTCAATTTTTTTCAAATGAGTCTGTTCTTTTGGATTGCCGCTGTAAGATATATACTCCATCTCATAAGCGGACTCTTCCGCCCCGACGGTCGATTTGTACATCACGAGCACGCCCGTAGCCGTAAACGCAACCGCGGAAATCATGCTGACAATAAAGAACAGGCGGGCGTTGTCTTTTAAACGATAGACAAGGTCAGAAACCCAAATGATATTTTTCCCGCGCAGATAAAAGGTTTTCCACTTCTTCAGCGCGCGCAGAATCCAGATGCTGCTTTGGCTGAAAAAGAAATACGTTCCGATAACGGTGAGCAGTAAAATGATAAACGGTTCGGTCCCGTGGACATTGCCTTTAAGGACCATGCCGTACCCGCCGCACAGACAGGCGATGCCGAATAAGGACAGTAGCACGGACGGCTTTGGCTCCGGCTTAATCTTGTCAGTGCCCTTTATTAATTTGATAACCGTATTTGATCTGACAAAAAGGATCGTAAACTGCGATAAAAGGAAAAATAAGAGCAGAAATCCGCCAGCCGTAATACCGAGCGCTTTCCAAGGCATATACAAAGGCAGCGCGTCCATTTCTAAAATATAAGCGCCGACCGTAAAGAACGTCTTTGAAAAAATGAATCCTCCGATAATGCCGGCTGCAATTGACATGACGCCGATGATCATATTTTCCGCAGTAATGAGCTTTCTCAGCTGCCCCGGCGTGATGCCCTGCATGAGCAGGATGCCGAATTCTTTATTTCTCGATTTCAAAAATGCATTAACCGAATACAGAACAAATAAGAAAGAAAAAACAAAGATCATCCATTCCGCAGCGGTTAAGCCTTTTTTGGCGATGTTATTCAGGTAGCCTTCCTTTAATGCCGGATGAAACAGGAACATCGCAAAGGTAAAGAAAATCAAAACGGAAAAGGCGCTGCTTAAAAAGAATGCAAGATAGGCCCTTTTGTTTCTCGTGACGTTTTTATAAGCGAACTGAAGAAAGGTCATTTGCGTTTCCCCCCAGCATAGACAGCACATCAAGAATTTGTTCATAAAATACTTGGCGGTTTTCCCCGCGGTAAATCTCATTAAACAGTTCGCCGTCTTTTATAAAGATGACGCGGCGGCAGTAGCTTGCCGCAACAGGATCGTGGGTCACCATCAAAGCCGTGACATGATCATCCTGATTCAGGCTCTGCATCGTTTCCATGACGTCTTTTGACGCTTTGGAATCAAGGTTTCCCGTCGGTTCATCGGCCAGGATGAGTGACGGCTTATGAATGACCGCTCTTGCGATGGCGGCCCGCTGGCGCTGGCCTCCGGACACTTCAAACGTCCGTTTGTTGAGCAGGTCTTCGATTCCGAGCTTTTCCGCGATGCCTTGCAGTTTTTCTTCCATTACAGACGGTGCTTCTTTTTCAAGCGTTAACGGCAGCATGATATTTTCACCGATCGTCAGCGTGTCCAGAAGGTTGAAATCCTGAAACACAAATCCGAGCTGCTTGCGGCGGAAATGAGCGAGCTTTGTCCGCTTCAGCCGGTGCGGGTTTTCTCCGTGAATCAGGATATCGCCTGAATCCGGACGGTCGATCGTTGAAATGATATTCAAAAGGGTTGTTTTTCCGGAGCCGGACGGTCCCATCACCGCCGTGAACCCACCTTCTTCTATAGAAAATGAAATTTGCTTTAAAGCTTGATAGGACACTTGTCCTTTATAGGTTTTATTTATATGTTTGACTTCAAGCATATTCGCCATGAAAATCCTCCTTATGGTTTTATTCTTGTTGGTCTGGGCTGCTTTCATGTAGTGCCGGGGCATTTAACATAAAAATCCCCTTGACGTAAATCCATGTTATCAAGGGGAAACAAAACGGGCTATGTTGTTTTCTTAACGAAGCCTTACATTTTTGTAAGAAATGAAAATCGAACCGATGTCCCTTTACCGGGAGACGAGCTGATGTCCACCGTATGATTGAGCTTGTCCGTAATTTCTTTGACGAGATGGAGGCCGATTCCCGTAGATTCTTGGAAACGCCGTCCGTTTTCACCGGTATAATAAGGGTCAAACACCCGCTTGATGTCTTGGGAAGGAATGCCGACACCGTAATCTTTGACTTCAAGCACCGTCCTGTCTTCATCGCGGGAGACATTCAGCTCAAGTCTGTCACTCTTGCCCGCTGAATACTTGACCGCATTTGTGACCACTTGGCCGATCGCAAATTTGAGCCATTTTGCATCGGTGTAAATCTTATGATCATCGCAAATGTTCATTTTCGGATAAACGCGGTATTGAATAAAAAATCGTTTATAGCTTTGAATGACTGATTGGAGAAGCTCGGACAGGGAAACCGCTTCGATTTTAAAATCCCGTTCAAACAGGTCGAGCCTTGAAGAATAAAGAAGCGTCTCCAGCCCGAATTCAATCTGCCGGACTTCTTTTTTGATTTGTTCAAAAACGGGCTCATCCTCTTCCTGAATGATTAAATTAATGACCGACAGCGGCGTCTTTACTTGGTGCACCCATTGATTCATATACGTCACGCGCGCGTCAAGCTTGGCTTCGGTCTCATGGAGCTTCTGGTGCTGCAGCCGGATTAGCTCCATCTGCTTTTCATACAGCTCTGAACAAAACACTGAAGAACCGAGATACGGGATGTCCGTCCCTTCCTGTCCTGAACTGAGCCAATGATACACGCCGCGGTCTTTGTACCAGCGATAGGCAAGATAACCCGCCAAAATAAGAAGCTGCACGCCCAATATGTAAAACAAGTGAGAAAAAGAATGAAGACCCGCAAACCAGTAATAAAAGAAGACAAACAGCCCTTGAAGGAGAAAAAGCAGAATCAGCACTGCATGAGACCGGAGAAACAGCTTCATGACAGCGCCCTCAGCTGGTAGCCTTCGCCCCGCACCGATTCAATCGAAACAGGCGCATTCAGCTCCCGCAGTTTTTTTCTGAGCCGCGTGATATACACGTTAAGTGTATTATCATCGACGAAAATGTCGGTGTCCCACGTTTTTTCCATGAGCCGGTCTCTTCCCGTCACCTTTTCTCCCCGCTCCAGCAGCACTTCCAAAAGCTTACTTTCTTTTTTAGAAAGCTCGCTTTTTTCGTCATGAAAGCGCAGTTCAAACCGTTCCACAAAGAGCTGCACGCCGGCATATTCAACCACTTTCTCCCCCTGTTTTGCGGCGTACTCTCCGTATGCCCTGCGGATCTGGCTTTTGATTTTTGCCAGCACAATATCATAAGAAAACGGTTTTTCGATATAATCGTCTCCGCCGTTTTCAATCGCCATCACCTGATCCATTTCCCCGCTTCTGGCTGAAATGAAAATGATCGGACTTGTGGAGTGCTGGCGGATCTGGCGGCACCAATAATAGCCGTCATAGGACGGCAGGTTGATATCAAGCAGCACCACATCGGGCTTTTCCCGCAAAAAAACATCAAGAACAGCAGTGAAATCCGCGGTGACCACGGTTTGGTATCCGTATTTTTCAAGATAATTCTGCAATAGTCCGCGAATGTCTTCACTGTCTTCTACAATCATGATTTTATTCAAACTGAACCACTCCCGTTTCTTACACTGCTGCCATCATCATAATCGTTTCGGGGGTACGGACGCAACACCGCACAAAAAAACCGCCATCTCGGCGGTTTCAGGTCTCTTCAGCCGACCTGCTGCTTAGCTGCTTTACCGGCTGATCCGAACTCTCTCATTTTGCTTCGCACTGTCTCTTCCACGGCTCCAATGCCGGGTGTCATATAGCCGCGCGGTTCGTACAGATCGCTGTTTTCCTGAAACATGCGGCGTGTTTCGTTTGTCCAGGCTACCATACATTCCGTATTGATATTGATCTTCGCGTGGCCGAGCGTGATGGCTTTTTTGATCTGATTCTGCGGAATCCCGGATGCCCCGTGAAGAACGAGGGGAATATCAGTCATGCGGGAGATAGCCTCCATTTCCTTAAATCCGAGATTCGGCTCACCCTGATATTTGCCGTGTACAGAGCCGAGGGCAGCGGCTAGCGCGTCGATATTGGTTTCTTTGACGATCCGCTCACATTCCGTGATATCGGCATAGCGGACCCCGCCGACCAGCCCGTCTTCCATTCCTCCGACCGTGCCGACTTCGGCTTCTACTGACACGCCGTGCTTTGCGGCATAATCGGTGACTTCTTTTGTCATCGCGATATTCTCGTCAATCGGCTGATGAGAGCCGTCAATCATCACTGAGCTGAATCCGGCATCAATGGCCTGTCTGCAGCGTTCCGCACTGCTTCCGTGATCAAGATGAAGCACCACGGGAACGGTAATTGCCATTTCCTCCATTAACGCTCCGACCATGGAGGCAATCGTTTTAAATCCGCCTAAATAGTCGACCAGGCGATCGGAAGCCGCGGCGATGACTGGTGATTGCTCCTTTTGCGCCGCTTGCAAAATCGCCTTCGTCCACTGCAGGCCGTTGATATTAAACTGTCCGATCGCGTATTGCTCCCGCTTTGCATCTTCAAGAAGCTCTTTCATCGATACAAAAGCCATGTCCACCCCTCCTTTATCAATTACATTCTGAAATATTTTGATACCGCATCAATTGTAGTTTCTTTCGCTGTTTGAATCGTTTCTTCCGCACTGAGCTTATAGTATTCAGGCCGGAACAGCTCAACGGATACCACATCAGAGAAGCCGATTTCCTTGAGGGCTGATAAGTGGGCATCCAAGTCAATCGCCCCTTGGCCGGGCCATACGCGATCTTCATCCGTTAAAAAGCCGATTGGGAAATCTTCCGTATCGTCAATATGATAAATAAAGATTTTCTTCCCGTCCGCCTGCTTTAAGCTTTCAATATTGGATCCCATCGCATGGAAATGGAAGCTGTCAAAGACAAGCCCGACATTGTCGCGGCTGACAGTATTGATGATGTCATACGCCTGTTCAAATGTATTGACTGTACATTGCGGATGGCCGACAAACTCAAGGGCGATTTTTACGCCGTACGGTTCGGCGATATCAGAAAGCTCAGTCAGCACCTCTACACAGCTCTTTTTGATCTCTTCTTTTAAGATTTTCTGCTCCGTCACAAGCGGAACGGCCACCACATATTTCACACCGAGGGTTTTGCAGGTTTCCATCATGCCCTTAAATTCAGCAATGACCTCCTGATAGCCCTTTTCATCACGGTTATTGAAGAAAACGAGTGCGTTTAAGGCAAGCGGTTTAATGTGATGGGTTTGAAAGTATTCCGCAAGATCGGCCAATGAATGGTCTTTTAAGTACTCGGGCAGCTTATCCATTGTGCGGATTTCAATATAATCATAGCCATGCTTTTCACATAGCTCTAAATCCTGTTTAAGATTTGAGTTTTCCAATGTTGTTGCTTCATTGAAACACAGTTTCATGTCAGACTCCCCCATCTGCGTTTTAGATATGAAGGGAGTTCGGCAGGAAGGCTGTTCGCCATATCCCGCCGAACTCCATGCTCAGCTTATGCCAGACCTAATTCTTCTTTCATTTTTTTAAGCATAAATCGGCTTGATTCATCCGCTCTTTCGTCGACCCAAGCAAACACGGCATTCGTCGCAATTCCGTCGAACTTCATCTCTCTCAGCTTTCTGAAAATCGTATCAAAATCAACCTCACCTTGACCAATGTCCAAATGCTGGTGAACCGTTACTTTCGCGTCAGGCGGATTGACGATGTAGCGCAGGCCGTGAGCCGCTTTATGATTAAAGGTATCTGCAAATAAAACATGTGTGAGACGGTCTCCGGCTTCGTCAAACATTGTCGCGATATCGCCTTTTCCGTCATCGTAGAAGAACGTATGCGCAGTCGAGTAGACAAGGTTGATCCAGTCCTTGTCGAGCGCGCGGATCATATCCATCGCACCTTTGTGCGTTTCGATAAAATCGTACGGATGGGCTTGAAGATTGAGTTTAATGCCTTCTTTTTCAAAGACTGGCAGAAGTTCATCCATGGATTTGATAAATTTTTCTTCGCTTGTTAAAGGATCATATTTTGAACCGCTGAATTCACTGTTCATCAAATCCACTTCAAGTTCAACCGCAATTTCGATTGCCCTTTTCCAGTTGCGCACCGCAGCCTGGCGGCGGTCTTCTTCAGGACCCGCCCAATGGTAAAGCGGAAGGAGTGATGAAAGCTTAACACCTGTATCCCTTAAAAGCCGCTTTAATTGTTTGATCTTTGCTGAATCGACTTTAGGATATTTATAGAATGGACAAAAATCCTCGCGCGGGGAAAGTTCAATATATTCATAGCCAAGCTCCGCCGTTTTATAGACCATTTCCTCCAACGTTAAATCATCTCGATACATCGATGGATCCAATGCTAATTTCATTTTTTTCACTCCTCCATATTCCTAGTTTTCCACTGTTGTAAAGGATTGATAGAATTCCGGTTTTTCCTTCAAATCAACCTTTTCTTTTTGTCCAGATTCCTGGGCCTTTACACACGCGTCAGTCGTAACGGCAGCAATATAGCCGTCCCAAGCCGTCGGCCCGCTGACTTCGCCTTTTTTCTGGATCGAATCAATGAAGTCTTGGATTTCCACATCGTACGCATCCACAAAGCGTCTCTGCCAATCCATCAGAATATTTGTGCTGAATTTGCCTTCTTTTCTCATGCTGATGCTTGATGGTTCAGGAAGCTTGATGATGCCGTCTTCTCCGACGATTTCACATTGAATGTCATAGCCGTATTTACAGTTCACATAGATTTCAGCATTGATGACGATACCGCCTTTTGTTTCAATGACTACGATTTGCGGATCTTTTAAGTGCGGCAGGGCATTTTTTGATTTTTTCGGATAGATGACTTGAACGGACTCGTAGTCATCATTGACGAGCCAGTGCAGCACATCAATTTCATGAACAAGCGTGTCGACTACGGCCATATCCGTTGTGTAGTTGTCTCCCACAGTCGGGTTGCGGTGCGCGCAGTGAATCATGAGCGGCTCGCCGATGACATTGTTGTCGAGCGCCTCTTTCAGCTGTACGTAACCGCTGTCATAACGGCGCATAAAGCCGACTTGAACGAGGCGTTTCCCCGTTTTCATTTCCTCTTCGACGATGCGCATGCATCCTTCAGCAGTTGTCGCAAGCGGCTTTTCACAGAACACATATTTCTGGGCTTTAATGGCTTTCAGCACACTCGATTCATGCGCAGGCCCCCAGCTTGTCACTAGGACAGCGTCTACATTTTCATCTGCCAGAAGGCTGTCATCATCAGGATATACTGCTGCGTTTAATTGGTAGTGCTCGACGACATTCTGTGCGGCTTCTTGATTCACATCCGTTACAGCTACAATTTCTGCGCCGGACAGTTTGTTTGTGATGCGGTTAATATGTTCTTTTCCGATTGCTCCAGTTCCAATTACGCCAATACGTAAACTCATTGACAGCCACTCCTTCTGTTGTTTACATCATTTTGCTTTCTGTTCCTTGCTTTACTTGGCTCTGAGGAGATCCGTAGAGTTCCTCTTGAATTTGTTCAAGCGACTTGCCAGACGTATTCGGCGCGAAGAGAAGCCCGATGATCATACTGGCCGTCACACATCCGAGGAGAATTGCAGCCATCGTTCCAATGCCGAAATTGGTTATAATCATTGGGACAAACAGACTCCAAATCCCTATTGAAATACGTACGAGGAAAAACATTAGTCCTTGTGCGGAAGCACGATATTGCGTAGGAAAGATTTCACTGGCCCATAACTGATAGTTGGCTTGCTGCCCGGCTCCGTTATTGATGCCGATCACGACAATAAACAGGAGCAGAATAGGCATGCCTTGAACCGGCATCAGAAACAGCGTCCATCCGATCACCGCCATAAAAGCGGCGATTCCAAATACGGTTTTTCTATATTTGTCGGCAAAGGGCATGAAGATGAAAGCGACCCCCAACCCTGTGAAGATAAACAGTCCCATTTGCAAAAGGTTTGCCATGTTGGCAGATACACCGCCGACCTGCTGATAAATGTATGGCATAAAGAAGCCCATCACACCGGCGGCTAAATTCCAAACCAAGTACACACCCATCAAAAACAGTATGCTTTTTAGATACATTGGCTTGAGCAAATCAAAATACGATGTTTTGTTCAGTACGGCCGGCTTCTCTGTTTGTATGTCTGCGGGCTGGTTTTTCTGCTGCCACGCATCTGACTCCGGAAGCCTGATTCTCAGGATGTACGTAATCAGCGCAATGACAAGCAGATGGGCAAATACGATTTTATTCCCCAAGAGGCCTAAATCACCGACCAGTACGGAGAGAAGCAGCACAACGACAGCGCCCGCGGCCCAGGCGACTTGTGCCACGCCGCAATGGCGGGCTCGATTTTTCTTTGGCGCATTTTCTGCAATAATGGTCCATGATGCAGTAATGTCAGCTCCCACTGATAAACCGATAATCATGTAACCGCTTAACAACATGGGGAAATTAACCCCAAACAGAACCAAACAAATCCCTAATGCATAAACCAGCATGCTATTGGTATAAACAGCCTTCCGCCCGACTTTATCAGCCAGATACCCGCCAAGCAGGGCGCCGACAGCGGCAGAAATTGCATTTGCGCTTAGCGCGCCGAGCAGCCCGATTTGTGTATCAGATAGCTTTAGATAACTGACCCATAACGATAAACCAGCAGATCCAGCCACAATCGAACCGGCATCAATATAGTTAGCCAATGCTGCCGCGATTGTCCGTTTATTGAAGGCCGAATCTGCATTGGTATTGCTCATATATCCAGTCCCCATTACGCCAGATCCAGCAACTGCTCATCAATATAGTTTCTCGCGATCAATGCATACTCAAGCGGGTTTGCGACATCCGGGTCCTGTTCAGCTTCAATGACAATCCATCCGGAATAATTGTGTTTTAACAGCAGCTGATATACGTCTCTAAAATCAATGCAGCCGTCACCGGGAACCGTAAACATGCCTTGTAAAAACGCTTGCTGAAACGATTTCCCTTCGAGTTTGCATTTTTCCATGACATTCAGCCGGGCATCTTTAAAATGGACATGTTTAATGCGATCGATATGCTTTTTCAGCATGCCCATGTAGTTGCCGTCAGAAATATACGCATGACCCGTATCGTAGAGGAGGTGCACATGTGCAGGGTCTGTTCCCTCCATCAGGCGGTCCACTTCAGCCGCTGTTTGGACGCCGGTGCCGAGATGGTGATGATATACCAGCTTTAAGCCATGCTGATCGGCAATTTTCCCAAAATGATTTAATCCTTCACAAAGCCGTTCCCATTCCTCATCAGTAAAATGCGGTTTCTCTGTGAACACGTTTTTCTCCAGACTTTGCACGCTGTAGGTTTGTTCAGAGACAACTGCGACATCCGCATTGACTTGCTGCAAATACTCACAATGCAGGGTAAATGCCTTCGCCGCTTCACCAAGTCCGTCACGCAAAATAAAACTGCTGAACCATTTTCCCGCAATGCGTAAATTCCGAAGCTTAAGCTCTTTATTAAGAATGGAAGGCTCGGGGAAAAAGCCCCCGACTTCCGTACCTTGAAAACGCGCGACAACTATATCACTTAACAAATGCTGAAGTGTATTTCCCGCTCCGATTTCAGGCATATCATCATTCCGCCACCCAATGGGAGCGATCCCCCACAGGATTTCATGTTTGCCCATCATGATGCCTCCCCTCTAATACTGCTTTGCAGATTCAAGCATTTTCTCTTTTGCTTCATATGCTTTTTGAACGCTTTCTTGTTCAGATACTTCAGCCACTCCGACATGCCACCAGCTGTCATAGCCGTCAGTCATTGTTTTTGGCAGCACTTTCATTTCAATCAACGTTGATACGTCTTGTTTCTTCGCATCCTCTAACGCCGCTTTTAACTCTTCTACTGTGTTAGCACGGTACGTTTTCGCGCCATAACCCTCAGCGACTTTCGCGTAATCGACATTCAAGATTTGGTTGTCATCTGTGCGGAACTCACAGTAGTAGCTGCCGCTTCCGTGGTCCATTTGCAGGTTGTTGATACATCCGAATCCTGAGTTGTCAAAAAGCAGCACATTGATCTTCTTGTTATACTGAATCGCTGTGATCAGCTCGGAATGAAGCATCAGGAAGCTGCCGTCTCCGACAATCGTATACACTTCTCTGTCTGGGTGAGCCAATTTAAGCCCCAGTGTGCCAGACACTTCATAGCCCATGCAGGAATATCCGTACTCCAGGTGATACGTATTCGGGACATTGGAGTGCCACAAACGCTGCAAATCTCCCGGAAGAGAGCCTGCCGAACAGATAATC
Source organism: Bacillus sp. XT-2 (assembly GCF_025696525.1). Classification (NCBI taxonomy): domain Bacteria; kingdom Bacillati; phylum Bacillota; class Bacilli; order Caryophanales; family Bacillaceae; genus Bacillus; species Bacillus sp. XT-2. The sequence goes on along the minus strand of NZ_JAHVOC010000002.1, from coordinate 83,943 downwards.
ACACTGTCTTCAGGAATGGTCTCGTTAATCGTCAGCAATGCCGTTGTTTGCGGAAGCTCGGTATTCAACGCGTCAGCGTACTCGTTTAGAATCTCTTGAGAGAAATGATGTTTGATTTCCGGATCAAATTCTTCCCGCTTAAATGTCACTTTGCTGAGGCGGTCGCGTTCAGCGAGCCATTCGTCCTTCAGCTCCTTGATCGTTGAACCGAATTCACTCCTATAGCCTTCAAGCAGGACATGCAGCTTGCCAAGCGTCACTTTCGCATCCGCTACCACTTGGAACGCATCGAGTTTATACGCCTGCATTCGGCTGACATTGATGTTCAGAAACTTCGCTTTATCAAAATCAAAAGCGGTTTTAGAGGATGTCGCAAAATCCGTATATCTTGTGCCGATACCGATAATCAAATCAGCCTGGCGGGCCGCCTTATTTGCCGCGAGGGTTCCTGTGATGCCCATTCCGCCCAAGTTGTTTGGAAAATCAGCTTCCACTGTCGATTTGCCTGCCTGTGTTTCAACCAGCGGAATGTCATAGGCCTCAGATATGGCGATTAATTCATCGCGCGCACCGGAATATTTCGCGCCTCCGCCTACGAGGATCACAGGGTTTTTGCTGGCTTTAATCAGCTCCGCCGCACCTTGAAGCTCACGCTGGCTCGGCTGCATGCGATCAATATAGTGAACCCGTTTGACGAAGAAACTTTCATCGAAATCGTACGCTTCGCCTTCCACATCCTGAGAAATGCAAATGGTCGCCGGACCCGCTTTTGCCGGATCAGTCATGACTTCAAAAGCGCGAAGCAAACTGCTCATCAGCTGCTCAGGGCGTGTAACGCGATCCCAGTATCTCGATACAGGCTTCAATGCATCGTTTGTTGTAACCGCCGCACTGTACTCTTGCTCCATTTGCTGCAGTACAGGGTCGGGCTGTCTTGTCGCAAATGTATCTGCCGGAATGAAGAGAACAGGAATATTATTTGCCAATGCAGTGCCGGCTGCCGCCACTAAGTTGGCCGCTCCCGGTCCGACAGATGTTGAGACCGCGTAAATTTTTCTTCTCAGCATTTGCTTGCTGTACGCCATTGCGGCATGCGCCATTCCCTGTTCATTTTTCCCTTGGTACACTTTTAAATGGCCAGCATCCTGCTCAAGCGCCTGCCCAATCCCTAAAACATTTCCATGACCGAAAATCGTGAAAATCCCTTCTACGAAAGGCTCTTCCTTGCCATCAACATGGATGTACTGCTGGTTTAAGAATTTAATCAGCGCTTGTGCTGTTGTTAAGCGAATTTTCTTACCCACAAACGATCCCACCTTTACTCGATCTTTTTCAATTATGACTGTGCTTCAATAAGCTGTACGATTTCTTCCGCTGTCGGCATGGCTTCCGATGAGCTGTGCTTGCTGACAACAATGGAGGCTGAGGCGCTTCCGTATTTCAATGCCGTTTCAATGTCTTTGCCGCTGACAAGTCCGTAGATAAAGGCCGAAGCATACGAGTCACCGGCTCCGAAGGTTTTCAGCACTTTTGTCTTGTACGCTTGGGCGCGGAAGACTTCGCCGGATTTGCTGTATGCGTAAGAGCCTTCTACGCCGTGCTTGATGACGACGAGGTCGGCTGAATGGTCAAATAAAGAAGTGACAGACTCTTCATTGCTGCCGCCTGTGCGGTTTTCCATGACATCGAATTCATCCCGTGTTCCGATGACAATATCGGACTGCTCAGCGACCAAAGAATAGTAAACAGCTGTTTCATCGGCTGACTGCCATGTATATGGGCGATAATCCAGTTCGAACACGACTTTTACCTGGTGATTTTTCGCATATTGAACGGCTTTTAACACCGCTTCCCGTGACGGGCTTTTAGCGAGCGCTGTCCCGGAAACGAGCAGCATTTTCGCATTTGCAATGTAGTCCTCGCTTACCTCTGAAGGCTCAAGATAAAGATCGGCCACGTCATCGCGGTACATTAAGATGCTGCATTCTTCCGGACTCAGAATTTCAGTAAATGCGAGACCGGCTTTATGCCCTTCCTTATCAACGACCATTTGCGTTGTGTCTACGCCGGTTTTTCTCATATAGGACTCTATGAATCTGCCATGCTGGTCATCTGGAATTTTGCCGATAAAGCCCGCTTTTAAGCCGAGCTTTGAGCTGCCGATCGCGATATTCGCAGGCGAGCCGCCGACGTATTTCGAAAATGTCATCGTTTCTTCCATTGGGCGATTGTATTCAACCGCGTTCAAATCAATACACGCCCGGCCGATGGCAACAATATCAAAGTCCTTCTCTTCGTTGAATGTATACTTCATCGTAAACAGCCACTCCTCACTTGTTAGCGTTCTAAAATCCACTCATGAGCCGGATCATTGTGAAACTTCCATTTTCGCGTCGGTCCTGCCATGACATTTAAATAGTAGGACGTATATCCGTCCGGCACACCTACCGGGTGATATCCCGCAGGAACGATGACAACGTTTTCATTTTCTACAGTCATTGTCTCGTCAATGGAGCGGTCATCTGTGTAAACGCGCTGAAATACAAAGCCTTGGCCCGGATCTAATTCATGGTAGTAGGTTTCTTCCAAGAAGGACTCCTCCGGCAGGTTGTCTTGATCGTGTTTATGAGGCGGGTAGCTGGACCAGTTTCCGCTGTCTGTATAAACTTCAACCACTAAGAGGCTGTTAGCTGAAGGATCTGAATCCGGAAGAATGTTGTGAACGGTCCGTTTGTTGGAAAACTTTCCGCGATGTTCAATCCCGTTGTCTTCCGCCTTGATCAGCTTTGTCGGAAGCTGTTTCTCTGATGGCGAATAGCAAAGCGCCACTCTCGCATCACTCTCTGCCGTAATCTCAAAGGCACGGTCATTGGAGATATAGACGCTGTCTGTCGGTTTTCTCTCAAATACGCTTTCACGCGTACCGATATGTTCAAACGTAGATTCATGATCCGTCACTGTGATTTTTCCCGTCACTGCCACAATGCAGATTTCTTGTTTTTTCAATTCTTCTGTATAGCTTGAACCGGATGCGAGTTCTAACACTTTAAACTCTACATAGGTAAGATCTGAGTTTGATTTCGTTACTTCATGCACAAGTTTAACGCCTTTTGATACTTCATTCGACTGCGGCTTACGCAACAAATGACTCATGGTTAAGCCCTCCTCTTTCTATGGTAAGAATGAGTCCGAACAGCGCAGAGACACGCCGTTCGGCTGTTCGTCGTTTAGTTGAAATCAGGTGCCGGGTATCTTGCTGTCACCACTTTTTTACGCGTGTAGAAGTCAACGCTGTCCTTACCGTTCGCGTGCAGCGTTCCGAAGAATGAAGACTTCCAGCCGGAGAATGGGAAGAACGCCATCGGTGCCGGCACACCCAGGTTGATGCCGAGCATTCCCGCGTCAATATTTTCACGGAAGTAGCGGATGGCATTCGAATTGGATGTGAACAGGCAGGCGCCATTCGCAAATTCAGACTTGTTGGCAATCTCAATGGCTTCTTTCAGGTTTTTCACACGAATGACGGATAGGATAGGAGCAAAGATTTCGTCTTTCCAGATCGTCATCTCTGTTGTGACATTATCGAAGATTGTCGGGCCGACAAAGTAGCCGTCGTCAGACACATTTTCACGTCCGTCACAAACGAGTCTCGCGCCTTCTTCCAGCCCTTTTTCAATGTAGCTGAGCGTGCGTTTCTTGTTGTCCTCACGAATAACCGGTCCCAAGAACACGCCGTCATCAAGGCCGTTTCCGATTTTAATCTCAGCGGCTTTTTCTTGGAGCTTCGCCATGAATTCATCAGCGATACCTTCTTCAACTGTCACAACTGCACAAGCCATGCAGCGTTCTCCGGCTGAACCGAAGGCTGCTCCGATGATGTTTGTGATCGTGTCTTCGAGATTCGCATCATTCAGGACAATCGTGTGGTTTTTCGCGCCTGTCAGAGATTGAACACGTTTTAAGTTTTCGCTTCCTTTTTTGTAGACGTATTCACCGACCGGCTTTGAGCCTACGAATGAAATCGCTTTAATTTCAGGATGCTCAAGGATGCCATTCACAACGTCATGCGCACCGTACACGACGTTGAAAACACCTTTTGGGAGGCCCGCTTTTTCGAAGAGCTCAACCAATTTCTCCGTTAACAGCGGCGTACGCTCAGACGGTTTTAAAATAAATGTGTTGCCGAGTGCAATGGCCATTGGGAACATCCAGCAAGGAACCATCATCGGGAAGTTAAATGGTGCGATTCCGCCGACAACTCCAATTGGGTAGCGGTAGTTGGCCGCTTCCACATCCGTCGCAATAGAAGCAAGTGAGTCACCCATCATCAGAGAAGGCGCACCGGCTGCGAACTCAACGTTTTCAATCCCGCGTCCCACTTCCCCCAGAGCTTCTTTTGTGTTTTTGCCGTTTTCGATGGTAATCAGATGAGCAAGTTCTTCTTTATGCTGAGACAGCAGCTGCTGGAAGTTAAATAGAATTCTCGCACGGCGCGGAACCGCCACTTTCGACCATGTTTTAAATGCCTCACCCGCTGTTTGAGCCGCGTAATCAATATCTTCTTTTGTAGAAATCGGCACTTGGCACAGCACTTCTTTCGTAGCCGGATTGATAACGTCTTCATATTGATCCGTTTTGCTTTCAACCCATTCACCGTTGATATAGTTTTTTAATTTTCTGATTTCTGCCATTCTTATTGCCTCCTTCATTAGTAAACACATACACTTGTATGGATGGTTCAGGATAGATTCATAAGATAAGAATTAACCGCTTTCAAAAAAAACAAAAAAAATCAATGGTTAGATACACTTTTTATGTAAGCAACCATATCATCACTGAAATCACACACGGCAGGTTACTTCTTGGTCATTTCTTGGTTATATTCTAATCGTATAATACCCATAAGTCAATCACAAACACTAAATTTTTTCATTATTTTTATTATACTAATCTTTCAGTAATGCAAGAGACCGCCTGGAAGTCCGGCGAATCTTGCAAAAGATACATACCAATGTTATCATTTTTTAAGCAACTATTGATTAACTTTTGGTTTTTATTATATATTTACATTACTTTAAGATTCAAGAAGGAGTTTTTTGTATGAAACTGATGCGGATACAGGAAATGGAGGAGTACATTTTATCGCATGGCACTGTTTCCTTAGATGAGCTGTGCCAGGTTTTCAATGTCTCAAAAAACACAGTCAGACGCGATATCAACAAGCTGACGGAAAAAGGTGCGATCGAAAAAGTATACGGCGGCGTAACATCAATAGAGAAAACCGCACTTGTTCCTTTTGAGAATCGCACCATCCAGCACCAAGATGAGAAAACAAAAATTGCCCATTATGCTTCCCGGTTTATTGAAGACCATGACTTAATCTTCATTGACTCAGGAACAACAACCAAGTCGATTCTCGATACGCTTGATCCGAACAAAAATGTCACCATTTTAACCAACAGCTTGGACATTATCAATGCGGCATCGGCTATGAAGAATATCAACCTAATCATTATCGGAAACAATTATAAAAGAAAAACACGCTCCTTTGTCGGCATGGATGATCCGGGCACTTTGGAGAAGTACAATATCAATAAAGCCTTTATGTCTGCAACCGGAACAACACTGACACACGGACTGACCAATTCGGATCTGCTCGAGTATGACATTAAAAAGAGGATTTCTGAAAAAGCGAAAGAAGTGTATTTATTGGCTGACCATTCAAAATTCGGAAAATCAACGCTGCTGACCTATGCGCCCTTTGACAGACTGCACTGTATTGTGACCTCTCAGCCGTTAGATGACGAGTACACGCAGTACTGCCATGAGCACCAAATCGGCATTCATCTGGCCTAACGTTTACAATAGTGTTGAGAGTCTTTCATCAATTTTATTCCAGGAGGTAGATCATGAAAAAAGCAACGCTCGGAAAATCAGATTTGCAGGTTTTCCCTATCGGATTAGGAACAAATGCTGTCGGAGGACATAACCTCTACCCGAATCTGAATGAAGAAACCGGAAAAGAATTGGTTCGCGAGGCCATTCGTAATGGCGTGACCATGTTAGACACTGCTTATATTTATGGCATCGGCCGTTCGGAAGAGCTAATTGGTGAAGTGCTGCGTGAGTTCAATCGCGAAGATGTGGTCATCGCCACAAAAGCCGCGCACAGAAAAGAAGGAAATGACTTTGTTTTTGATAATTCGCCTGAGTTTCTGAAAAAATCAGTTGATGAAAGCCTGAAACGTTTGAATACCGATTATATCGATCTGTTCTACATTCACTTTCCGGATGAACATACGCCGAAGGATGAAGCGGTTAACGCACTGAATGAAATGAAGCAAGCCGGAAAAATCCGTTCCATCGGTGTCTCCAATTTCTCTCTGGAACAGCTGAAGGAAGCCAACAGAGACGGTTTGGTCGATGTGCTCCAAGGTGAATACAACCTGTTAAACCGTGAAGCGGAAACAACCTTCTTCCCGTATACGAAGGAACACAATATTTCATTCATCCCTTACTTCCCGCTTGTGTCAGGATTACTGGCCGGAAAATATACGGAAGATACGACGTTCCCTGAAGGAGACCTGCGAAACGAACAGGAACACTTCAAGGGCGAGCGTTTCAAAGAAAATATCAGAAAGGTCAACAAACTGGCGCCGATTGCTGAAAAGCACAACGTGGACATCCCTCACATCGTATTGGCTTGGTATTTGGCAAGACCGGAAATTGATATTTTAATCCCTGGAGCAAAACGTGCCGATCAGCTGATTGATAACATCAAAACAGCCGATGTAACGCTTTCTCAAGAGGATATTTCGTTTATTGATAAGCTGTTCGCATAAGAAAAAAACAGCCTTCTCCATGGAGAAGGCTGTTTTTTTGCCCATAAATTGGTTTGATTTTGATGCAACACTTACAAAAAGAGGCATGAATCCGATAAAATAAAGGTAGTTTATCTCAGAAAGAAAGTGATTGAAAAAGCTAAACATGATATGAAAGATTGATATGATTCAAACCAGAAATAACGGGCCGTTTCGGCGGTCTATGGAGGAAACAGAATGAAACTGAAATATGTTAAAGCCTTAGTTGCAGTAACCGTTGCTTTAGGTGTACTGCTGCCATCAGCCATGTCTCATGCAAAAAGTTTTAGCGGCCGCTCATCATCCAGTCACAGCAGCCGAAGTTCAAGCTCGTCATACAGCGGAAGCTATAAATCCAGCCCGAAATCAAGCTACAGTTCAGGATCAAGCTCTTCAAGCAACAAGTCCAAAACGTCTGATGATTCATCATCATCGATTTCACTGAAAAAGAAATCTTCCGAAAAGACAAGCTCATCAAGCTCTAATAAATCGCCAGGCACGTTTTCCGGCGCCACATCAAAAGTAAGCGGAAAGACATACAGCGGAAAAACATCTAAAGCTTATGTTGGCGGACGTTATGTTTCAGTGAATCATTATTACAATGCAGGATTCTCGCCATCAGGATGGTTTGGCTATTATAGCGGATTCACAACTAGTATGTTCATGATCAGCATGATGCACCCTTGGGGTTACACCTATCATCCAGTCGGGGGCCCGGGCTATGTTTCTTATGGCGCTTCACCCATTGCCTGGATCGTTGATGTCATCGCTTTGATCATTATTTTAATCATTGTCATCGCACTGATTCGCGCATTTAAAACACCGAAGACGTACAGAAGGAGCTTTTAGGTAATGAAGTTAGTATTAAATGAGCAAGAAATTGTAGACGGGATTTGTGTGTATATTTCTAATGGTGAAGAGATTTACCCTGAGGACGTTGAAGTAAAAGAGCTGTCTTACAACAAGCGTACAGGATTCTTCGCTGAAGCCAAATATGGCCTGCATCACAAGCAGCTTGAGTCAGATGACATTTCAGAAGGCATTATTCAGTTCTTAGAGGAATACCACAACTTCAATCCAGACGTTACCGTCGTTGAATTGCAATTTGATAAGAAAAAAGGATTCTCCGCCTTGGTTTTCGTCAACGAGGGTGAAGAATAAAAATGTCTTAATCAGAACCTTACTCCGGGCGAGTAAGGTTTTTTATGATGTTTTTTGAAATGCAGGTACAGAAACGGCTGTTTCCGGTAATGGGAGGAGCACCATCCCTAATGATCAGCAGACTGCCTGACAGATAAAATGGGAAAAAGCCTCCTTTTACTCATATCCTTGCGTGAAAAAGGTTTTGGCGCTTACAATGATTTTGAAAGGAATGATTACAATGGCAAATGCTCAATTCCCTCTTATCACACAAAACCTTTCTCTCGATCTCGTTAATACTGAAATCATAAGCTATGATAAACGGCACGATCTCATCCAGTCAGAAAAAGATCTGATGGCATGGTTTGAAATAATGGGAGAAACTGCTCCTTTTCTCAGGTCTTTTACGCTGCAGCAAGTCCAAGAACAATTGCAACGGATTCATCAATTCCGCGCTGAGCTGAGAAAACATTTTGAGAGTATCGCCGAAGGCAGTAAACCTTCTCTAGCTTTTATCGCTTTCCTGCAAGATCAAATCGCCGCCGCTCCTTTTTCTTATCAAATCTTAGATGACAAACTTGCCCGCATTCCGAATGGAAAACCAGATGATTCTATTTTATCACTTATCGCTTACGATGCCTTATGGCTGATTCATACAAAAGAAATCCAACAGCTGAAACGGTGCGCAAACGAAAAGTGCATTTTGCTTTTTCTTGATAAAACAGGAAGGCGAAAATGGTGCTCCATGAAGATATGCGGCAACAGACAAAAAGTCTCACGCCATCATAAAAAAAATCAATAATGAGTAAAAAACCGTTCCCCAGAGAACGGTTTTTTTATCGAAGTTGAAACTAACCATTAAAAATAAAATTGACAGGTTAGTTTATAGCTATTATCCTATACATACTGGGAGGGATAAATTTGGAAAACAACTTCTTTTTGAAAATGCAAGGAAAAGGAAAAACACCTTTACAGGTAAATGGAAAGGACGCCGTCACAGGCTTTTTAGGAGGATTCATCACCATTCTGGCGCTTGCAGTATTGACCTCTTATACATCAAGCCCATGGTTAATGGCCCCTTTTGGAGCGAGCTGCGTGCTGGTATTCAGCGCTTGGAATGCACCTTTATCACAGCCGAGAAATGTGATTGGCGGGCATTTTATCTCTGCACTTACAGGACTGGCTGTCCTTCATATATTCGGAGCTCATCCCTGGATTTTTGCATTGGGGACAGGGCTTGCCATCTTTTTCATGATGCTGACCAAAACCACTCACCCTCCTGCCGGCGCAGATCCCATTGTGGTCATTCAAGGGGCGTATGCTTAGAGTTATTTACTGTTTCCCGTTTTCATTGGGTCTGCCATCATCGTGATCATCGCTCTCGTGATCAATAACTTGCGTAAAAACCGCCAATACCCCTCGTTTTGGCTTTGAATTTCCTTTTGTGAAATCAATCTTTTTTCAAACAAATGTTTCAAATTGATTAGGAGAAGGGTACTAATCTATTAACTTTGTTACATAGTACATACTCATTGGCTCAAAGACTGAGGAGGAACATTTGTGAAGACAAACACAAGGAAATATATGATCTACTTTTTCGGCGCTTTAGGGGGGCTGCTTTACGGTTATGATACGGGCGTTATCTCGGGAGCGCTGCTGTTTATCAACAATGATATCCCTTTAACAACACTGACAGAAGGATTGGTTGTCAGCATGCTGCTCCTCGGCGCGATTTTCGGTTCCGCTTTAAGCGGCACGTGCTCCGATCGCTGGGGCAGGAGAAAAGTCGTATTTGTTTTATCCATCATTTTTATCGTCGGGGCGCTTGCTTGTGCATTTTCTCAAACCATTACCATGCTGATCGCGTCTCGGGTCATTCTCGGCCTGGCCGTAGGCGGTTCAACGGCGCTGGTGCCTGTATATCTTTCCGAAATGGCACCGACAAAAATCCGCGGAACACTCGGCACGATGAACAATTTAATGATTGTCAGCGGTATTTTACTTGCATATATCGTAAACTATCTATTCACACCGTTTGAAGCGTGGCGCTGGATGGTGGGGCTGGCTGCGGTGCCTGCCGTGCTTTTATTAATCGGGATCGCATTTATGCCTGAATCACCAAGATGGCTCGTGAAGCGCGGACGTGAAGATGAAGCGAAACGAATCATGAAAATCACTCATGATCAAGAAGATATTGAACGTGAACTGGCAGATATGAAACAAGGGGAAGCAGAGAAAAAAGAAACAACACTCGGCGTGTTAAAAGCCCAATGGATTCGTCCCATGCTTTTGATTGGGGTCGGTCTTGCTATATTCCAGCAGGCTGTCGGCATTAACACGGTGATATATTATGCGCCAACCATTTTTACAAAGGCTGGCCTTGGTACGTCAGCTTCTGCACTCGGCACAATGGGAATCGGTGTCCTCAACGTCATCATGTGTATCACCGCCATGATCTTAATTGACCGTGTCGGCCGCAAAAAGCTTCTGATCGGGGGAAGTGTCGGCATTACGCTGAGCTTGGCCGCACTATCGGCTGTGCTCCTGATGCTGGGGCTCTCTACATCAACAGCTTGGCTCACCGTCGTATTTCTCGGAGTTTATATCGTATTCTACCAGGCGACATGGGGGCCGGTGGTTTGGGTGCTCATGCCTGAGCTCTTCCCGTCCAAAGCGCGCGGAGCAGCGACAGGATTCACCACTTTGGTGCTATCCGCAGCCAACCTGATCGTGTCGCTCGTCTTCCCGCTCATGCTCAGCGTGATGGGCATCGCATGGGTCTTTATGATTTTCTCAGTCATTTGTCTTCTCTCATTTTTCTTCGCCCTTTACATGGTTCCTGAAACCAAAGGGAAAAGCTTAGAAGAAATTGAAGCAAGCCTGAAACAACGTTTTAAAAGAAAGAACAGCGGACAAAGCCGTATGCTCAATGAACGGACGTCATAAATAGAAAAAGGAATCGTCTCATCGGGACGATTCCTTTTTTATGGTTACACCATCACCTTGCACATATTGTTCGTAAATTCCACAGGGTCCTGAATCGGCAGACCTTCGATCAGAAGCGCCTGGTTATACAGGAGATTTGTGTACAGGCTTAGTTTCTCTTTATCTTGTTCGAAAGCGTTCTGCAGCGTCTTGAATACCTCGTGATTCGGGTTGATTTCCAGCACTTTGTCCGCTTTTACATTTTGGCTGTCCGGCATCGCGTTTAAAATTTTTTCCATCTCGATTGTCACTTCACCGTCAGCTGCAAGGCAGACCGGATGAGATTTAAGGCGTTTCGATACTCTGACGTTTTTCACTTTGTCAGACAGAATATTTTTCATTTCCTCAAACAGATCCTTGTACTTGCTTTCCTCTTCTTCAGACTGCTTTTGATCCTCTTCTGAATCGATGCCAAGATCGCCGCTTGATACAGATTTGAACTCTTTTTCCTGATATGAAGCGAGCATTTTGATCGCAAATTCATCGATATCCTCTGTAAAGTAAAGAATTTCATAGCCTTTGTCCGCTACCATTTCCGTTTGCGGCAGTTTTTCAATGCGGTCGTATGAATCACCGGTCGCATAGTAAATATATTTCTGCTCTTCAGGCATTCTGGATACGTACTCGTCCAGGCTGACCAGTTTTTTCTCTTTGGAAGAGTAGAATAATAAGAGATCCTTCAATTGATCTTTATTCGCGCCAAAATCATTGTACACGCCGAACTTCAGCTGTCTGCCGAACGATTTGTAGAAGGTCTCATATTTTTCTCTGTCTTTTTTCAGCAGGCTCTGCAGCTCGCTTTTGATCTTTTTGCTGATGTTTTTCGCAATCAGCTTCAGCTGGCGGTCATGCTGCAGCATTTCTCTGGAAATGTTCAGCGACAGGTCCTCAGAATCGACCATACCCTTTACAAAGCTGAAGTGGTCCGGCAGCAGATCCGCGCATTTGTTCATGATGAGCACGCCGTTGGAATAGAGCTCCAAGCCTTTCTCATATTCCTTAGAATAATAGTCAAACGGCATGTTTTCAGGAATAAATAAAATGGCGTTGTAGCGCACGGCACCGTCAACACTGATATGGACATGAGTGAGCGGTTTATCAAATCCGTAATGCTTTTCAGCGTAGAACGTCTCATAGTCCTCATCTGTCAGCTCGCTCTTGTTTTTTCTCCAGATCGGCACCATGCTGTTAACCGTCTGTTCCTCCTGCACCTCTTCAAATTCATTGTCGCTGCCTTCCTTCGGCTTATTAACCGTTGTATCCATTTTGATCGGGTAGCGAATGAAGTCAGAGTACTTTTTGATGATCGCTTTTAAACGATATTCTTCTAAAAACTCATCATAGCTCTCATCTTCCGTGTTCTCTTTGATCTTCAGGATAATGTCTGTGCCGACAGAATCCTTTTCACACGGCTCAATTGTATAGCCGTCTGCGCCAGCAGATTCCCATTTATACGCTTCTTCGCTGCCGAGCGCCTTACTGATAACGGTCACCACATCGGCAACCATAAATGCCGCATAAAATCCGACACCGAATTGCCCGATGATGTCATGGCCGTCCTTCAGTTCGTTTTCTTTTTTAAACGCAAGAGAGCCGCTTTTCGCGATCGTACCGAGGTGCTGTTCAAGCTCGTCCTTTGTCATTCCAATCCCTGTATCCGTGATGGTCAGTGTTCTCGCGCCTTTGTCAGCCGCGACTTTTATGTAGTAATTGTCTTTATCGAAGGTTAGCGCATCATCTGTCAGCGCCTTGTAATAGATTTTGTCAATCGCGTCACTCGCATTGGAAATTAACTCGCGAAGAAAGATTTCTTTTTGAGTGTAAATGGAGTTAATCATCATATCCAGCAGTCGTTTGGACTCTGCTTTAAACTCTTTTTTGGCCATTCAGCTCGCTCCTTTTTCATGCTTTGTGATGTTATGTAAACTCTTTTCAGCATCTATTTATCATAAATGATGACTCATGTCAATACGGTTTCCATCAAAGATTGATAGATGCATATATATGTAAATTTAACATTAGTTGGGGGTGTTTTCACTATTTTTTCTAGACAGTCTGATAAGAAAAAGAGAGGATCAGCCTCTCTTTTGTCCTGCATCATTCCATCGGCTAAACTCCCGCTTCATCCAAATATGCACCGGATAGAAAAACAAACAGAACGGTATCAGAAACAATAGATTATGCCATGAAGCATTCAGAAATGCGCTAGCTGTAACCGGAAACGTAATCTCTTGCAATAAAAAAGAGATGACAGTCAGCACAGCAAACGCAGCCGGAATCGTAATGAGACTATAAAATTTGAGTTCCTTCTTATGCTGTATCTTCAAAACACTTAAAACCTCCCAACAATTTCTAGTTCATTTTAACATATGCAGGTATTACTTTTCTCACATGTTTATCACTGCACACAGCGGGAAGACAACTAGAAAAAGGAGGATTTGTGTTATGGGAAGACTTGATAACAAAACCGCTGTGATCACAGGCGCCGCAACAGGCATTGGACAAGCAACGGCAGAGGTTTTTGCCAATGAAGGCGCGCGTGTGATGATTGGAGACATCAATACAGATCAAATGGAAGATACAGTTGAAGCAATCAGACAAAACGGAGGACAGGCGGATGCCTTTCACCTCGATGTGTCAGATGAAAACAGTGTGAAAGCATTTGCTGAGCAAATCAAGGACGCCTGCGGAACGATTGATATTCTGTTTAATAACGCCGGCGTCGATCAGGAAGGCGGAAAGGTGCACGAATACCCCGTTGAGCTGTTTGACCGTATTATGGCCGTCGACCTGCGCGGCACATTCCTTTGCAGCAAATATCTGATTCCGCTCATGCTCGAAAAAGGAGGCTCCATTATCAACACCTCCTCCATGTCAGGCCGGGCCGCGGACCTCGACCGCTCCGGCTATAACGCCGCAAAAGGCGGTATCACCAACCTGACAAAAGCGATGGCGATCGACTACGCGCGAAACGGCATCCGCGTCAATTCCATTTCTCCGGGCACGATCGAAACGCCGCTGATTGATAAACTGGCCGGCACCAAGGAACAGGAAATGGGCGAGAAATTCCGCGAAGCCAACAAATGGATCACACCGCTCGGCCGCCTCGGCAAACCGAAGGAAATGGCGACGGTGGCGCTGTTCCTCGCTTCTGACGACAGCTCATACGTCACAGGCGAAGACATCACCGCAGACGGGGGCATCATGGCGTATACATGGCCTGGCAAGATGCTGATTGATGAAAAATGGAAGGAAGAAACGAAATAAGAGAGGGGATTCAGCCCCTCTCTTTTTTGTTGTTCAAAGCAATATAATCTTATACTTCTTCACATCCAAAAACTGCAAAAACTCCCTGGCTAGCACCCCCGGATCGTGCGCCTTTCCCTCATCCAGCCGATACAACATCAAACCGATAATCATAGCGGAAACATAATAAGCATAAAGTTTCTTCCCCGCGCGGATATCAAGCTGCTGATGCAGGTAAAAAGATTCCAGGGCTTTGAACATGCTGGGTATCACATGAGGAATTCCCCATTCAGGATTGAGAAACCGGACAATGGGCGAGCGTTCCGATAATGCAGAAAGCAGGCTGGCAAGCGCCGTCTCAGCTTCCGCTAAAGAAAGCTCATCCGGACTGGCACTCACCGTCAGCCGATCAATCATATCTGCACACGATTGATGAATCATCGCTTGTAACAGGTCATCTTTATTGGCATAGTGATCATAAAAGGTCGCCCTGCGGATGTTGCTTTTTCTGGTGATATCCGAAATGGTCACCGCCGCATAGTCTTTTTTCTCCGCCAATACGTCCAGCAAAGCCTCTTGCAGCGCCTGTCTCGTGCGGACAACACGCCGGTCAATTTGCTTATTCTCCTCCGGCTCCGCTTCAGCAGCCTGCCCAAACAGCCAATAAAACCGTTTCTGAGAAACGAGTTCCCATACCTTGTGGCTGATGGCTTGCGGAGATGCAGACGCATCCTCATTCAGCCAGTACAAAATAATCGCATACGTATACAATGCTCTGTAATGTCCGTAAATCTCCTGCTCCATCGGCGTTAAATTCACATGAATCGGAGACAGCATGACATCCTGCTGAAACACATCTTTAAAAAACCGGTGGAAATTGTGATACGGTACGTTGTCTCTGACCATCATTGCTGAAAAAAAGGATTGATGCTGATGAACAAAAGACAATGTCGGATGCACTGTTTGCCGCTTTTGGCTGAGATGAAGTGTATCCATGTGCTTGAAAGCTTCGTAGAGCGCTTCGCTCAATCCTTCCTGCATGTCACTCATCAAATCCTCAATGATTGAAAACTTATCCTCGTAATAAAGATAGAGTGTCCCGCGGCTCACTTGTGCGTGTTCAGCAATTTCTTTCATTGTAATCTGTCGAATATCCCTTTTTTCTAATAAATCCAGAAGCGCCTGTTTGATTTGAGCCTCAGCAGATTCCGGCAAAAGAGTCACCTCCAAACTTAGACAGATGTTCGATATATGTACGGTAACGTATAGATGATTCTCCGTTGTCTTTCTTATAGAAAAGATACCACTTTATAATAGTTCCGAGATAAGCAGAAAGCAAATGAGGGGGATTTTACAATGGAACAGCAAGTAAAAGACGACATTCAGCGCGTCTTCCAGCTTCAGAAAAAACAGCAAAAAGTGCTGCGCGCTTCAACAGCGGAACAGCGTAAAGAAAAGCTTCAGCGCTTTTTGGATTCCGTCATTGCACATGAAGAGGAAATCATCGAAGCGATCCGCAAAGACGTGCGGAAGCCATATCACGAGGTCAAAAAAGCGGAAATCGAGGGTACAAAAAAAGCGATCAGAGATAATATGAACAACCTGGAAACATGGATGGCACCCAAAGAAGTCGGTTCATCCTTAAGCTCTGATGCCAACGGAATCCTTATGTACGAGCCTAAAGGCGTCACGCTTATACTCGGTCCGTGGAACTACCCGTTTATGCTGACGATGGCGCCGCTTGCCGCTTCTATCGCTGCAGGAAACAGCGCCATTGTAAAGCTGTCAGACTTTACGATGAACACAAGCAACATTGCCGCAAAAGTCATCCGAGATGCTTTTGACGAAAAAGAAGTTGCCATTTTTGAAGGAGAGGTTGAAGTGGCCAATGAGCTTCTTGATCAGCCGTTCGACCACATTTTCTTCACCGGAAGCACAAATGTCGGAAAAATCGTCATGACAGCCGCCGCCAAACACTTGGCATCTGTCACGCTTGAGCTTGGCGGCAAGAGTCCGACCATCATCGACAGTGAATACGACTTAATGGACGCAGCGAAAAAAATTGCTGTCGGCAAGTTCGTAAATGCCGGCCAAACCTGCATCGCACCGGATTATATCTTCATTAAAAAAGACGTGCAGGACAAGTTCGCAGGCATTTTACAAACCATTGTCAACGCAGGATTTATGGAAGATGATTACACGCCGGATCGAAACAAATTTACGCAAATTGTCAATGACCGCAACTTTAACCGCGTCAAAGCGTTATACGACGATGCCATCGAGAAAGGCGCGGAAGTCGTGTTCGGCGGCGTATTTGATGCAAGCGACCGTACGATCTCGCCAACCGTTTTAAAAAACGTTACGCCAGATATGAAGATCATGCAGGAAGAAATCTTTGCACCGATCCTGCCGATGATGAACTATGAAGACATCGATGAGGTCATTGATTACGTAAATGACCGCGATAAACCGCTCGCGCTTTATGTATTCAGCCACAACCAAGACCTGACCGACAACGTCCTTCAGCACACCACATCAGGAAATGCAGCGATCAATGATGTCGTCGTTCATTTCAGTGACGTCAACCTGCCATTCGGCGGCGTAAATACAAGCGGAATCGGCTCTTACCATGGGGTATACGGATTTAAAGAGTTTTCTCATGAAAAAGGTGTGTTTATTCAAGCAGCTAAATAAACATGGTTCAGAGAATCTGCATCATCTTGCAGGTTCTCTTTTTCTATCATCCCCGACAAAGTTTCATAACAATAAATAAATGTAGTTCACAGAAAAATCATGCATTAACACAAAATAGAAAACTATGTAAAATCCCTTGTGACAGGTTTCTTTGGCGCAGAACGAAACGCTGCAAAAAACCAAATGATGTTTACAGCCGCTGAAGCGAGACAGAGCCCCATCACAGTGATCACATCAGAGAGCGGATGGTCACTGAATATACTGACCATCAGCACAATGGCGGCAGTAGATAAGTGAATCAGCAAACCCATGCCGCAAAGCGCCGCCATCACATATCTCATTGCATCCACACCCAGCATGTAAATGAGGATTGGAATGAGATAGAAAACAAGTATCATACCAATTGCCGACCACATACCGATAGAGTTGAACTGATTGGCTGAGGACCCCGTGTCTGCCAGCGGAGAAAGTGAAGCCGCAGCAATCATCACGCAAAAAAGAAATGCAGAGATCGCAGTCATGATCACCACGCTATTTTTTCTGGACATGATCAATTGACACCTCCTAAAATAGAAATATTAACCTTTATTATCATAAGGTAAAATCTAATAGAAATCGATGGGTTTTCTAAAAACACCCATAAAAAAAGATATACTCCATTCATTTGAAATAGAGTATAACTGGAAAAAACGTTAAGAACTGAACATCTGATCCATTTGTTTCAGTTCATCTTCTGATAAATGAAGATTTGCTGTTTTGATATTCGTCTTGAGCTGGCCAAGCCGAGTGGCTCCAGGGATGATCAAATCAATCCCAGGCTTATGCAGCAGCCATGACAAAGCGACCTGTGCCGGCTCCGCTTGTTTTTGTTCAGCAAACCGCTTTAATTTCTCCAGCTTCGCTTCGATCAGCTCCCACACCTGCTGCAAGTCACTTTGCTTCTGTTTCAATTTCTCCTGGTAATTTCTTAGCAGCTCGCGCTGAGTATCATCCAAGCGATCTGTCTGTTCCTGCAGGCTGAGGAACGGCTTCATTTCCTCTAAAGACATGCCCGTTTTCTTCAAACATCTGATGAACAGCAGTCGTTTCTTATTATCCTCACTAAACACCCGATGCCCTTCGCCTTTCGTTTATCCGGCAGAAGCAAGCCGATTTTCTCATCATAACGAACCGCATCCTCAGTCATTTGGCACTGCTCCATGACTTCTTTTAATGTATAAAGCTTGTTTTTTCACCGTCCGTGGTAGATTTATATAGTAAAAAACAAAGGATAAAAGACTCATTTTTCAGTAATATCAGGATTTTATCACCATATCATATTGCAAAAGCTTTTTTTACAAAGTATACTGTTCCAGATTAATTCAAAGGAGAGAGAAATATACATGGAAAAACCGGCAGGATTTTGGATTCGTGTTTTAGCTTATTTGATTGATGGCATTATTGTATCTGTTCCTAGCTATATTATTCTATTTATTATCAATTCCGTATTTATCGCTGGATCCATCGCAACAGACCCATATATGACACAAGACGAATATATGGTGAAATACTTGACACTTGCATTTTTGCCAACCATGCTGATTATGATTGTCATCAGTGTGTTATATTACGGGCTGCTTACAGCTTCTAAAATGCAAGGCACGCTCGGCAAGAAAATTCTCGGGCTGAAAGTAGTCAATGAACAAGGCGGACGCGTGTCTATCGGGCAGGCAATCGGCCGTTACTTTGCGTACATAGTATCTGGAATTATCTTTTATATCGGTTTTATCATGGTGGCATTCGGAGAGAAAAAAGGCCTTCATGACATCATTTGCCGTACGCGGGTTGTATATAAATAATTGAAAACATGAAAAGTCTAGACGTCAATTATGAGTCTAGACTTTTATTTATCTATGATTTCTTCAAGATCGGCTGCCACTTCATATACGTAAGGCTCCTCCAAAACCATTCAAACGGTCCCATTCGGAATGCCCGCAGCCAAAGGTGACTGGTGATCATTTGAAGGGCACATACCGCGATCGTGATCAGCACGCCCGCAGCCGGATATACTTTTCCGTATAACCCTAACCCGTAATGATAGAAAATCCACGTACAAATGATTGATTGCATGAGATAGTTGGTAAATGCCATTCTCCCGACTGCGGAAAAGTATTGCAGCGGCTTAGCCAGTCTTGTCTTATGATAAAGATACACAATCGTTGTGACGTAGAAAAACATAAGAAAAGGCGCTCCAACCAGCAAAAATACTTCTATTTCGGTCACACTGTACAATAGATGAGCGCTGATGCCAATGACCAGCCCAGACAGCCATACTCTTTTTAACGCTTTGCGGTGCTTTTCCGGCTGATGCAGCAATCTTGATTTTGCCGCCGCAGCTCCCAGCAAAAACATACTGAAATATGGGATGGAGGCAAAAAAGAAATTCAGCGGATTATAGGTCAGCATGCCATTCATTGACATATAAACGAGCCGATCGTGGATTCGCTGTTCCGCAATGTCTTTCAGGCTGCCGTTTCCGTAAGCATGCAGCGCCTGCTTCGCTTGCTGAATGGCTGCTTGTGCCCATTCTTGTCCGTTTGCTTGATGAAAGCTTGCCAAAATGAACGGAAGAGAAAACAGGAGATACAAAGAGACTGCCCATATCAACAGTGTTTTCGGCTTTGCTTTTCTGAACAAAAGTAAAACCAAACCAAGCAGGGCGTATTCCGTTAAGATATCCCCGTCCCATATCAAAAAAGCATGAATGGTTCCAAAGATGAAGAGTGCCAATAATCTTCTGATATAAAGCGGGACAAAACGTTTTCCTTTGCTTAACGCTCTCTCCATCATCACCACCATGCCAAACCCAAATAAAAATGAAAACAGTAAAATACATTTGGTTTGAATCAAAAATTTCAATATTTCTGCTGCAGCAAAGTCTGCACCAGACCACTTTTCCGTGAAAAAATTATCCTTTCCAAGCATAGACAAATACATATCCGGATAACTGAAGTGCGCCAAATTCACAAATAGGATGCCGAAAATGGCAATTCCTCTTAACACGTCAAGCACACCAATCCGCTCATTTGTCAGAGTCGGCTGTAATGAAGCCATATGAATCACGCTCCTTTTTTCTATACCTCAATCGTATGAAAAAAAGAAGCGAAGAAACATCGATTTAGGTGGCAGCGCAAAGGAAAAACCTTACAATCTCGTCACCTTCACAATAAAAAACCAGGCTTCACAGGAAGCCCGGCGGAGATATTATGGTTTCATGACCTTTAAATCTAATGTGTCGATATTCTGCAAGACACGGTCGAATCGCAAAGCTTGAGGCTCACTCGGGAAAATATGCCCTTCATACGGATCTCCTAACGTGCGGAAAAACGGCTCGAATAAGCCCGGAACCAATACACCCACCATTTTTGTATAGTGAGAATCCAAGCGATATGAGTGTACAGTGTTGGCAGGAACATGCAGGAAATCTCCAGGATTAAGCTGAATTTCTTCACCATCGGCCCACATCGTCATTTGCCCTTCAAGGCAATAGAAAGTTTCTGTATGATGCTCATGGTAATGATCAACGATGCGATCGCCTTTAGGACCTTCAGATGATACAACGATAAATTGCCCGTCCGTATTCTTTTGCGCAGCCACAATGCGGTGAAGCTGATCGCCCGTCAATAGGCGGTCTCCTTCTCCAGACTCAAGCACGTATGGAACAACGCCAGCCGGAAGTTCTGTCTTCTCCACTAGTTTTGGAGCACCGGCACGGTTTTCATCCTCCGCAAATATAATGTCCGCCGCCTCAGCCGCTTTTGAAAAACGCTCTTTTGATACCTCTTCGCTTGCGTGCGGCGGATGTTCAGCGTGATCATACGGCGTTCCAAGCACGGAATACATATGTGCGACATTCCCTTTCATTGTGTAAGACACCAGCCGTGTTCTGTGGCTCTGCATCCGGTAGCTGTGCGGCGTTCCGGCCGGAATGTTCGCATAATCACCAGCTGCTAAAAGATGATGTTCTCCATCAAGCGTCAGTTCAAGCTTACCGTCCAGAACAAGAAGCCCTTCATGCGTATTTTTGTGAATATGAAGCGGAAAGGCATCTCCTTTTCCCCCAGAAAGCAGCACGATCTCGAACAAATCTCCCGTGCTCTTTCCGTTTGCCATCACTGTCGCGACCTGTCTGCCGAACAAATAGCGCTCTCCCTCTCCGCTGCGAAGCAAGTAAGGCACTTTTTCTTTGGGCAGTGAATGTTTACTTAACGTTTTCATGTTACGTCCTCCAATTTAGACCAGTCTATATATTTTAGGTTTCCTACTAGACCGTTCTATATAATTGTAGGGGAAAGGATAACAAATTGCTACCCTTTTTTCCTCACCAATACTGGAATTTGTTCGGCAATGAGAAGAAGGGGCGTTTTGTCTTTATTCGTTAAAGAAAGCATAATGCCGCCTTCAATCATCGAATTAATCAGCATTCCCAGCTGGCTTGCTTCTTCTTCTCCAAATCCGTTTTCCATTAATTTTCTGGCGAAAACCGCTTCCCAGCTTTTAAACACCTTCATGCAAACCGTACGCAGCGGCTCGCTGATTAACGCCGTTTCACTCGCCAGCAAGCCGACTGGAATCCCTTGAATGCTTTCCGTATTGTCAAACTGGCTGGCGGTTTTTTTGATAAAACGCTGAATCGCTTCAACAGGATCAGAGGATTCATCCATGCTTTTCTGTATCACATGTTCAACGATCTTACCCGTATATGTAACCGCTTCAATTGCTAATTCTTCTTTGCCATTCGGAAAAAAGTGATAAAGCGATCCCTTAGGAGCACCGCTTTCCTTCACAATCTGGTTTAAGCCCGTCGCGTGATATCCTTGCAGCTGGAACAGACGTGACGCTGTGTGAAGGATTTTTTCACGTGAATCTCCTCTGCTAGTCATTGAAACATTCCCTCCTAGGTATGGTAGAGCGACTTATATAATATAAAAAAGAACCATGGGATTGTCAAAAGGGGTAATAACCTTCTGGATGGGGTAAATGTAGACAAACATGTCTAGGAGGGGATTCTCGATGACAACTGATGATACGGTCACCAATACTGAACAGCTTGAAAAACAGCAAAACCCGAAAACGAAGCTCAAACTGAAAAAAGTAAAGGATCAAGTCATCGTCATTACCGGTGCTACAAGCGGAATCGGCCTCGTCACCGCGCGAATGGCGGCCGAAAAAGGAGCAAAAGTCGTCGCAGCAGCCCGAAATGAAGACGCCCTTCAGGAGCTCGTTGATGAAGTAAAGAAAAAAGGGCACGAAGCCATCTATGTAAAAGCGGATGTGGGAAAAGAAGAAGACGTCAACCGCATCGCAGAAACCGCGATCAGCACATTCGGCCGCTTTGACACATGGGTTAACAACGCCGCTGTTTCGGTTTTCGGACACGCCATGGATGTTACCACCGAAGACATGAAACGCGTGTT
The DNA here is from genome assembly GCF_025696525.1 of Bacillus sp. XT-2. Classification (NCBI taxonomy): domain Bacteria; kingdom Bacillati; phylum Bacillota; class Bacilli; order Caryophanales; family Bacillaceae; genus Bacillus; species Bacillus sp. XT-2. The sequence goes on along the minus strand of NZ_JAHVOC010000002.1, from coordinate 61,562 downwards.
TGACACCAATTTCTGGGGTCCGGTCTATGGAACAAGGGCAGCCGTCAAACACTTTACAAGCAGAGGCGGTCCGGGTGCTCTCATCAATATAGGAAGCCTGTTCGGCGACAGAGGAACCGTTATTCAATCCACCTACGCGTCTGCGAAATTCGCGCTTCACGGATGGACAGAAAGCATCCGAATGGAGCTTGAAAAAGAACTGGCACCCGTCTCGGTCACACTCATCCATCCAGGCAGAATCGACACGCCTTACAACGAACACGCCAGAAGCTACCTGGACAAACAGCCGGCTCATTACCGCTCTATGATCTACCCGCCGGAAGCTGCAGCCGAAGCCATTCTGTTTGCCGCTGAACATCCGAAACGCGACATGTACATCGGCTCACAGGCAAAAGCCATCGCCATGCTGGGTGCACTCTTTCCCCGGCTGACCGACAGACTGATGGAAAAAATCATGTACTGCAGCCAGCATGCGGAAAGGCCGTCCAAACCGCGTGAAGAAAGCGCGCTTTACCATGCGGGCTACGGCATGCATGACAGAGGGACAAATAAAGGGTGGCTTCGGTCAAGAAGCTATTATGCAAAGGCCACAAAGCGCCCGGCGGTAACTGCGGCTGCGGCTGTCGGGCTTGCTTGCGTCTGGGCTGCCGTTAAACGCACCAAATGAGACCTTCCATCATTTAATTGCACACCATAAAACCCATGCAGACGTAACATAGCGCATGGTTTTTTTGATGTTAATCGACAAAGGCCTTGTTCATACGCTGGAGAAGTTCGCCAAACATCTCTTTTTCATGTATTGACCACTCTTTCAGCATCTGTTCATAACGTTCTAAGCGCATCTGCTGATCTGCCTTTAATGCTTGTTTGCCGAGTTTTGTAATGGTAAACAGACTGACTCTTCTATCGGAAGGGTCGGTAAAACGATAGATGAGCTCCTTGGCCTCTAAAGCTGCAGCTTGTCTGGAAAGAGTAGAAATATCAAGCTTAAACGACTCCGCCAGCTCTTTTACACGAGCGGGTCCAAACTCATCCAATTGTCTCAATAATAAGTAAGAGGATCTCTCCAAATTCCCTGTTCTTTTCTCTGATTGATCCAGATAAACAGCTCTCCTGATAAACGTGGTCAGCTCATATTCAATCAATTCGACTGGATTCTGTTTTTGCAATGGCTTTCGCTCCCCATTCCGATGTTTGACATTGACAGCATTCTATATACTTGTATAATACAAATGTATAAGATCTGTATGAATAAGTATTGGATGATAAAATCTATTTATTTACTTGTATAGTACAACCATATAAAAAGAAAGTAAAGTCATTCCTCAGAACAAACAAAAAGGAAGTCAATCAGAAAGGAGGAAGCTGTTCTAATAGAGAGCAGTACTTGCTGTGAAAATCATTCGAATAATTTTGCAAGTGTTGATATTATATGTGTTTTTTATCATCGGAGAAGCACTTCAGCATCTGTTTCATTTACCGATATCAGGAAGCATAGTCGGCTTGGTATTGCTGCTGATCTGCTTAGCCCTCCGTATTGTGCCGGTTGCCATTATTGAAGACGGAGCCGGGTTTTTATTGTCCTTTCTGCCATTGTTATTCATTCCAGCTATGACCGGGGTGATGAAGTATCCATCTCTCGTTTCATTAAATGGGTTGATGTTGCTGATTACAGTCGTTTTGAGCACCATCTTCACGATCATTGCAGCAGGAGCCGCCAGCCAAGTTCTGGAAAAGAGAGCCAACAAACGAAAGGAGAAAAAGAAATGCAGCAAGCATGTATCGCAATCATTATAATTCTTTTGACAGTTGCGGCTTACTTAGCGATGGTACAGCTCTACAAGCGATTCCCTTTTCCATTTCTTATCCCTGTTCTGACAACGACAATTTTGATTGTCGCGTGTTTGGCGATGTTCCATATTTCGTATGAAGGCTATATGATCGGGGGAAAATGGATCAATTCTTTGCTTGGGCCGGCTGTTGTGGCACTGGCATATCCGCTTTATAAACAACGGCACATTATTATGAAATACAGTATTCCCATTATAGGCGGTGTGCTGGTCGGGTTGTGTATGGGGATGATCAGCGGACTCATTTTCGCAGAAGCATTCGGGATCAATCATGACCTCGTATTGTCCATTCTGCCGAAGTCGATCACAACCCCAGTTGCTATCCAAATTGCCGCCGGCCTTGGCGGTGTTCCTTCCATGACAGTCGTATTTGTCATGATCGCGGGTTTTTCAGGCGTCATTCTCGGGCCGCTGATCCTAAAATGGCTTCGTATCCGCAGTTCACTCGGAAAAGGCATCGCATTAGGCAGCGCCTCCCATGCACTCGGCACCTCAAAAGCATTTGAATATGGAGAACTGGCCGTATCCATGAGTTCCGTCTCAATGACGCTTTGTGCGGTACTCGGCTCATTCTTTGGGCCGCTCGTCGTCTGGCTGTTTCATATTTAACAAAAAAAGACTGCCTTCAGCGGGCAGTCTTTTTCCATATCTATTTTACGCTGCTGATGCCGAACTGGCGTCTTGGAAAATGGCAAAGAGGAGAAAGTAAACCGATCAAAATAAACAGGCATTTCGCCTGTTTATTTTAATTCTCCAATGTCTTTTAAATATTGTTCCCGTTCTTCTTTCGTCAAACTATTTAAAAAGTCTTCTTTAACCTCTTTATCAAAATCATCCCAGTTTTCAAATCGATCCGCTAAGTCTTTAGAATAACCTATTGAATCTACTTTATCAGTTCCATATCTTAAGGAGACATCGAATGAGAACTTTTCAGGATTGTTGTTTACGTACCCTGTTAGTTCAATCATTCCCATTGGACTTATCGTAACCTTCTCATTAAACTTAATATCCTTAATAAAATGATGAATATCCTCTTTTTTCAATTTTTCCTTTATTTTCGGTTTCATCTTTTCAGCGTACTCTTCAGCTTTTTCTTGTTCACTTTTTTCTTTACTAGTTATGTATTCTTTATCCTTAGAAGTGTCTGACGTTTTTTTGATGTCATAAATGAAGCCAACCATTAAAATTAACAAAACGCTAACAAAAGCTAGCAATTTAAATGGCGCTTGTTTTTTCATAGATTATTTCATTTCCCCTATGTCTTTTAAATATTGTTCACGCTCTTTTTTATCAGGGTATGCGGTTTTGATATATTTATCTTTTACCTCTTTGCTATATTCGCTCCAATCTCTGAAACGGTCTGAGACATCTTGGGAATAGCTTATCCCATCAACTTTATTGGACTCGTATATCAAATCTGCGGAAAAATCGAATTTCTCTGGGTTGTCATTTATATAACCATTCACTACAATTCTTCCCATCGGGTTTATATTAACTTTATCTTCAAAAGTCACAGACTTTATAAAATGATGAATATCCTCTCTTCTTAACTCTTCTTCTATTTTTGGCTTCATTTCCTCAACGTATGCTTCTGCTTTTTCTTGTTCGCTTTTTTCTTTATTATTCATATTTTTTTTACCTCCTGTGACCTCCGATTTTTCTGGTTTATTTAGTTGATGATTAATATAAAAAGCACATGTTAGTGAGATTAATAGAACTGCCCCTACAATTAGTATTTTTTTGGTATTTATCATGGTATTTCATCCTTTTTTATTTTATTATACAAGATAGGTAAAGTTTGGGGGAATAGTGAAATGGCTATAAGAAAAAACACTTTGAAAATTAGTGATGAAGATTATAATGAAATTTCCAGTTCAGCATATAACCTTAAAAAATACCACATTGGTCAAACAATAAAAATTAGCAACGGCCAAAAGCTGTATGTTGTTGATTATAAAAAAACTGAAAAGGGTCTTGATGCCTTAACTCTTGTTAATGAAAGAGATTATACAATTTCAAACAATGGAAAAGACAAAGAAAAAATCCAAAACGCCATCATCGCATACCGCGGGTCAGAACCTATCAGCACTAACCAATTAAAAGAAACGATTAAGGAAACAAATCAGCGTGGAAAAAGAGAAGAGCTCATTAAAGAACTAGAGAAAAAAGGGATCAATATTCCAGCTGAAGAAGATGGGTCTTCTTTTGACTCAGTAACAGGTTTCTCTGAATATGCAAATGAGATCATCCAAGATTGGCTTCACATGGATACTAGTTATCTAGTTGGCAAAAAGCCGTTTGATGATGGAACAGATAACCAGGCCATTCAGGCAGATCAATATGCAAAAAAAATACATAAAGACTTTAAAAATGCTGACATTCAAGTAACGGGTCACTCATTAGGCGGATCTAATGCAAGCTATGCAGTCGTGATGAATGACTTTATCAAACGCGGTGTCACTTTCGAGAATCCTAACATATATGAAAACCTGCCTGAGGATGTAAAAGCCCAGGCGTTAAAGGGAGAGTTTCGCAGCCGTTTAACAGAATATATTAATTTAAATGATGGATTATCCTTGCTGAATCGGGATGCTGCTGAAGTAGGCAAAGTAAAAGTGATGTATGACGAAGCTTTGCCCAATGGTGTACAGAATAATAGCCTCCCTGATGAAGTGAAAATGCTGGGTCTTGGACTGAAACATTATGGCAATCAATCTCTTGATATCACACTATTTGCTGAAGCCTTGATGGGAAGTCACGGCTTGGATCGATACAGCTTCCATTCAGATGGCTCTGCCCAAACTGTGGATGATGTTTTAAAGAACAACCCTGACTTTGCATTAACGATGCTAAACCAAATGAAATCAACGAATGTGAAGGCCAATACAGGTGTTTCGATTCTTATCAAATCACATGTATTAATGAATACAAGTACTCAGTTGAAACATATTGCCGAAACGGAATGGTCAAAAATGATTCGCCAGATTGAAAGAATTGATGACAAAGTAAAGGATTCAATTGAGGATGTCAGGAATATGCATACACGAATGGTTGGTTTTGGCGCCTATGATGAATTATCAGTTTCCGATGTCGATGATCTGATCAATAAGATCAAAATGAACAAACCGCACCACCTTTTTTACTCAAAAGAAAAATATGATCAGGCAGTAGATGCAGCGCTCAATCTGCAACACTTTCTACAAATGATTGCAGATGATCTCGGACATATGGGACATGCGTATCATGATGCAGATCTGGCAGCGGCCAGTCGAATGGGGATTTCATAAGGAGAGAAAGAAACATGGATTTTATGAATAAGAAACCAACAGATGCTGACCGTTTTATGCAAAGAGTGACGAGTCAGCATTCAAGCACTTCGATTTTTTCAAACACTAATGTAAATACCTCTGAAATGACACCTGAACAATTGGCGGCGTTCAAAGAGAAGAAGAGACAAGAACAAAAATTGGCGTTAATGAATTCAATCAAAAAACAATTAAGCTATGCATTTCAGGAAGACCGTAAGAATTTGTCTTCGATCCTTGAAAACATTACAGATGCCGAGCAGGCTATAAAGACAAAACGAGAAATCCTCAACCATCATATGTCTGGAAAAGCAATAGATAGTGTCACTGATAAAATGAAAGATCGCCTTTCATTTGATAAAGTTCATTCTGATGTTTCGAGTGTAATCAATTCCATTGGCTTATAAGGTAGAGAGTCAATATAGCTTAAAATAAGGAAGATATTATCTCCGACAAAGCGGCGCAGCGAGAACGAATCACGAATGAAACTGTGCGTCTGGAAAACGATCATTAGCACAGAAAAAAAGCAGACTGTTCCCAGTCTGCTTTTTTCCATTACGATCTAAAGAAATCAACCAGCGGCTGAAAATCCTTAGACAAATCAACATCATTCGGCTCTGCTTGAAGCAGGCGGTCAATCATTTGCTCTAATTCCTCAATATCATTTTTATCTGTGTATTCAATGAAGTTTAAGCTTTCAAGCCAATCCCGGTAGGAATGTTTAGCTTTGCCGTAGCTATTTCCAAAGACGAGGCATGGCGTTTTTGTGATAATCGAGAAGATCATAGCGTGAAGGCGGTCGGTAATGACCAATTTACTTGAACCGATGCGGTCAAGCATCTCCATAAAATGCTTTTCCCGATCCTCGTAATCAATCATATCGACCGTATCAAGCACCGTGTCTGTACGCTCCGCGTAGGTTGTTTTTTCTGCCCATTTCATCATGTGTGAAATAAAATCTTCATCCGTTACCTTCTCCTTGTCCGCTCTTAAAATAAAAAGAACGCCGTCCCGTTCAAGCTCTTTCGGTACGATATCCAAAGACAGCACCATATCCGGTGTAAAGATCACATCTGAATTAAAGGTTTCTTTCACAACATCGAGCGTCTGTGTCTCCCGCGCGGCAATCGTTAAATTTGGATTTTGATGGTACGCATCCTGTGTTTTTTTCTTTTCTTTGTTTCCGTCCTCTGTATCTTCAAAATAGACGGATTGCGGAAGAGAAATGGATTTGTAGTCTTTAAACGCTGCAAATACCTTCCTTCTGTCCTCCTCAATATCAAGGTAAAGGTTCCCCAGATTTCCTCCGCCGGTAAAGCAGACAATATCGTCTTCACGGATGATCTCCTTCACCAATTCGATGCCTTCGTCCGTCGCGTAGTCCATAATTTCAATATATTCATAGTACGGAAAATGATTTTTAATAAATTTCTCTTCCGCATACGCAATCGCTTGGTCTCCGATGTTTGTGTAACTCGGGGAACCAAACAAAAATACTTTTCGTTTATCGTTTAATAAGGCTTCGGGTTTTACATTCGGCGCGATCCCTTTACCTAGTTTTTTGCCTTTGATTTCTTGTACAGTCATGTCTGTGTCCTCCTTCTAGGTTGTGCTTGGTTATCTGTCTGTACCCAGAAAGGAGGGTGAATATGCACGGGCATGTGCTTGACTGGCTTTATATCAGATACATCGATTTCGCCAGTTTTAAAGATGCCGCAATGTTTCTTGCCGTTCTTTCCATATTCTCGGCTGCATGCCCAAGTGCGTCTGCAAGGGGCACGGCTCCCGGCACGATGCTGAAAAGGGCATCCATCCCGTGTGCATAGACCGCATCACTGTCTCGCGAAACTGATCCCGCAAGTCCAATGACAGGCACATCGTATGCCTTAGCCGCTTTGGCCACGCCAATCGGCGTCTTGCCGTAAACTGTCTGGCTGTCAATCCGCCCTTCGCCGGTAATCACAAGATCTGCATCCTGAACCTCGCTTTCAAACTGGACCGCATCGAGGACGATGTCAATGCCTCTCTTCAAATCAGCACGGAGAAAAGCAAGAAGACTCCATCCGAGACCGCCTGCTGCACCGGCGCCCTCTGTTTCCCTGAAGCTTGTTTCAAGCGTTTTCTCTGCCACATCCGCAAAGCGGGACAGGTTCTGGTCAAGGATACGCACCATGTCAGGCGTGGCGCCTTTTTGAGGACCGAAAACAGCGGAAGCCCCTCTTGGCCCTGTTAACGGGTTATCCACGTCGCAGGCGACTTCGATTTTTACATTTCGTAATCTGGGATCAAGTCCTGCCATATCTATTGAAGAAAGCTGAGAAAGCGCACCGCCTCCGGGTCCAATTTCATGGCCTGATTCATCAAGAAGCCTTCCGCCCAGCGCTTGAACCATCCCGGCTCCGCCATCGTTTGTGGCGCTTCCGCCGATTCCGATGATCAAATGCTCTGCACCCGCATCAAGAGCGGCTCCGATTAATTCTCCCGTTCCTCTAGTAGAAGTGGCAAACGGATTTCTCTTCTCTGCGGGCACAAGGTGCAATCCCGATGCGGCAGCCATCTCAATCACAGCCGTTTTTCCGTCTCCCATTAGGCCAAAAAACGCTTTTACCGGTTCCCCGAGCGGACCCGTAACCATCTGCTCTTTTATGATTCCGCCTGTGGCATCGATTAATGACTGTACCGTTCCCTCACCGCCGTCCGCCATCGGCAGCTTCCGATATTCAGCATTCGGGAAAACTGTTTTGAAGCCTCTTTCTATGGCGTGAGCCGCCTCCAACGCTGATAAGCTTTCCTTAAAAGAATCTGGTGCAATAATGATTTTCATCCAATCGCCTCTTTCAAAAAGTGATGATTTACAGTGTCTTTTCTTCAATTTACCATAATTACTTTTGGCGATATATACCAATTTACCAGGAAAAATTTTATTAAAAATTAGAAATGAAAGTGTTTGCATTAATAAAACATTCACGTTATCATACTTGTATACAAGTATACTCCTTAGTGAAGAAGGTGAGCGTATGCTAGACTCCAAGGACCTGTTATATCCCGCAAAATGGCTTTCAAAAGCGTCAACCGGCGTTCGCGTTGCTTGCGAGCTGAGAATGCGAATTATTTCAGGCATGATTGAAAGCGGTACCATTCTATCAGAAAATACAATCGCGGCTGAGTTTTCCGTAAGCCGTTCGCCGGTTCGCGAAGCGTTAAAAATACTGGCTTCCGAAAAAATCATTCGTTTAGAACGAATGGGAGCGGTTGTGATTGGGTTAACTGAAAAGGAAATCGCAGAAATATATGACGTGCGTTTATTATTAGAAACGTTTGTCTTTGAACGGCTTGTCAAAATCGACGTTGAGCCTTTAGTCAAAGATCTCAGCAAGATTCTAGAAATAATGAAAGTCTCCATCAAATACGAGGACGCGGACGAGTTTTCATTTCAGGATGTGTTATTCCATGAAACGATTATCCGCGCCATTGATCACTCATACATTCAGATGATCTGGAACAATCTAAAACCCGTAATGGAAAGCTTTATTCTTTTATCAATGCGGGTACGGTTAAAGGAAAAGTACGAAGATTTCTCAAGGATTCTGGACAACCATGAGCTATATATTCAAGCGATCAAAACAAAGGACAGGGCGCTGATGGTTCAGTCTCTGCACCAGAATTTTGACGATGTGCAAGAAAAAGTAGAGGACCTCTGGCTCTCACAACAAATGCTGGCAAAAGGAGCTGAACACCAAAATGACTAGTTATATGTTAGGAATCGATATCGGTACGACCAGCACAAAGGCTGTATTATTCACTGAAAACGGAGACGTGGTACAGAAAGAAAGCATCGGCTACCCGCTCCATACACCGGACATCTCAACAGCTGAACAAAATCCGGAAGAGATTTTTCAGGCTGTCATCCATACAACAGCAAAAATCACGAAACAGCACCCCGAAAAACAAATCTCATTTATTTCCTTCAGCAGCGCCATGCACAGCGTCATTGCCATGGACGAAAATGATCAGCCGCTAACGCCATGCATCACGTGGGCAGACAACCGAAGCGAAGGCTGGGCGCATAAGATTAAAGATGAGCTCAATGGGCATGAGGTTTACAAACGAACAGGAACACCCATTCATCCCATGTCACCGTTAAGCAAAATTACATGGATCACAAACGAACGAAAAGAAATTGCTTCTAAAGCCAAAAAATATATCGGCATCAAAGAGTACATTTTTAAACAGCTATTTAATGAGTATGTAATCGATTACTCATTGGCATCAGCGACAGGGATGATGAACCTGAAAAGCTTGGATTGGGACGAGGAAGCACTGACGATCGCAGGCATTACGCCGGATCACTTATCCAAACTCGTGCCGACAACCGAGATCTTTCAGCACTGCAGCCCGAAATTAGCGATACAGATGGGAATCAATCCGGACACACCTTTTGTCATCGGCGCAAGCGACGGCGTCCTGTCCAATCTCGGTGTGAATGCCATTAAAAAAGGAGAAATCGCCGTTACGATCGGTACGAGCGGCGCTATCCGAACCATTATCGACCAGCCGCAAACCGACGAAAAGGGGAGAATTTTCTGCTACGCGTTAACGGACAAGCATTGGGTTATCGGCGGTCCGGTGAACAATGGGGGCATCGTTCTTCGCTGGATCAGAGATGAATTTGCTTCATCAGAAATCGAAACAGCGACAAGACTGGGAATTGACCCGTATGACGTGCTGACGAAGATTGCTGAACGCGTCAGACCGGGTTCTGACGGCCTGCTGTTCCATCCGTATCTCGCCGGGGAACGCGCTCCGTTATGGAACTCGGATGTACGCGGCTCATTTTTCGGCCTGACCATGTCACATAAAAAAGAACATATGATACGTGCAGCATTAGAAGGGGTCATTTACAACCTGTACACTGTGTTCCTGGCGCTAACAGAATGCATGGACGGACCGGTCACCCGAATTCAAGCGACTGGCGGCTTTGCAAGATCAGAGGTTTGGCGGCAAATGATGTCGGATATCTTTGAATCAGAGGTTGTCGTTCCGGAAAGCTATGAAAGTTCATGTCTCGGCGCCTGCATTTTAGGCCTGTATGCGACAGGGACAATCGATTCGTTCGATGCCGTGTCCGACATGGTCGGCAGCACGTACAGACATACGCCAATTGAAGATTCAGCCAAAGAATATAGAACATTAATGCCGATTTTCATTAATCTATCAAGATCATTAGAAAATCAATATACCCAAATTGCAAATTACCAAAGAAGCCTAATTACACACAAATAGCACATGACATGAAGGGGAGGGCATTACCATGCCGTTAATCATTGTTGCACTTGGGATCCTAGCTTTACTGATTTTGATTATGGGCTTAAAATTAAACACATTTATTTCATTACTGATCGTATCATTCGGCGTGGCACTGGCACTTGGGATGCCGTTTGATAAAGTGGTCAGCTCCATTGAAGAAGGTATAGGGGGGACACTTGGCCACATCGCACTCATCTTCGGACTCGGTGCGATGCTGGGCAAGCTGATTGCTGATTCAGGCGGCGCACAGCGTATAGCAATGACGCTCGTCAACAAATTCGGCGAGAAAAATATACAGTGGGCTGTTGTGATTGCTTCCTTTATTATCGGAATCGCGTTGTTCTTTGAAGTAGGATTGGTTCTATTAATCCCGATCGTATTCGCGATTTCAAGAGAATTGAAGATTTCTATTTTATATCTCGGTATTCCGATGGTCGCAGCATTATCCGTCACACACGGGTTCCTGCCGCCGCACCCGGGACCGACAGCAATTGCCGGAGAATACGGCGCAAATATCGGGGAAGTGCTGCTGTACGGCTTCATTGTTGCTGTTCCGACAGTCCTGATTGCAGGGCCAATATTTACAAAGTTCGCGAAAAAAATCGTTCCTGCATCATTTGCGAAAAACGGAAATATTTCGTCACTCGGCACACAAAAAACATTCAAGCTTGAAGAAACACCAGGCTTTGGAATCAGTGTGTTTACAGCCATGCTTCCGATTATCATTATGTCGATTGCAACCATCATTGATTTGCTTCAGGAAACAATAGGATTTGCGGATAACGGTCTTCTGGCTTTCATCCGTTTGATCGGGAATGCATCGACTGCCATGATCATCTCACTGCTCGTCGCTGTTTACACAATGGGGATCGCACGCAACATTCCCATCAAAACCGTCATGGACTCTTGTTCAACAGCCATCTCGCAAATTGGCATGATGCTGTTGATCATCGGGGGAGGCGGCGCCTTTAAACAAGTGTTAATCAACGGCGGTGTCGGCGACTACGTAGCGGATTTATTCAAAGAAACGGCATTATCGCCGATTCTGCTGGCATGGCTCATCGCAGCGATCCTGCGCATCTCCTTAGGATCAGCAACCGTTGCCGCATTAAGCACGACGGGGCTCGTCATTCCATTGCTGGGACAGTCCGATGCCAACCTTGCATTAGTGGTGCTCGCAACAGGCGCAGGAAGCGTCATCGCTTCACACGTCAACGATGCCGGCTTCTGGATGTTCAAAGAATACTTTGGATTAAGCATGAAAGAAACATTTGCCACATGGACCTTGCTGGAAACAATTATCTCCGTTGCTGGACTAGGATTTATATTATTGTTAAGTTTAGTTGTATGAATTTAATGAAGGAGATGTAACACACATGTTCAATACAATTGGTGTCATAGGCTTAGGCGTAATGGGAAGCAATATCGCCTTAAACATGGCAAATAAAGGCGAAAAAGTCGCCGTCTATAATTACACCAGAGATTTAACGGACCAGCTTGTGAAAAAGCTGGATGGACAATCGCTGAGCCCGTACTACGAGCTTCAAGATTTTGTTCAATCACTAGAAACACCCAGAAAAATCTTTCTGATGGTCACAGCGGGAAAACCGGTCGATTCCGTCATCCATTCGTTAATGCCTTTGCTTGAAGAAGGAGACGTCATCATGGACGGAGGCAACTCCCACTACGAAGACACAGAAAGAAGATATGACGAGCTGAAGGAAAAAGGAATCGGCTACTTGGGAATCGGCATTTCCGGCGGGGAAGTCGGCGCATTAAAAGGGCCTTCCATCATGCCGGGCGGAGATCGAGACGTCTATGAAAAAGCCGCTCCGATCCTGACCAAAATCGCCGCACAAGTCGGAGAAGACCCATGCTGTGTCTACATCGGACCAAAAGGGGCAGGGCACTTTACAAAAATGGTGCACAACGGCATTGAGTATGCAGATATGCAGCTGATTGCTGAAGCCTATACATTTCTTAGAGAAACGCTTCGTCTGCCGCTCGAAGAAATCGCCAGCATCTTTGAAACGTGGAACCAAGGTGAGCTGAAAAGCTATTTAATAGAGATTACAGCGGAGATTTTACGGAAAAAGGACGAACATACAGGTCAGCCGCTGATCGATGTCATTCTTGATAAAACCGGCCAGAAAGGCACAGGAAAATGGACAAGCATGCAAGCTATTGATAACGGCATTCCATCCGCTATTATCACCGAGTCCTTGTTTGCCCGCTACCTGTCGTCCTTAAAAGAAGAACGTATGGCGGCTGAACCATTGTTAGCCGGTCCGGAAACAGAGGAAAAACATTACGATAAGGATCTCTGGATCGAATACGTCAGACAAGCCTTATACATGGGAAAAGTATGCGCCTACGCACAAGGCTTTGCTCAATATAAAATGTCATCTGAGCTTTACGGATGGAACCTGCCGCTTAAAGACATCGCTTTGATTTTCCGCGGCGGCTGCATCATCCGCGCGGATTTCCTGAACGTCATCAGCGAAGCATTCCAAGAGCAGCCAGATCTCTCAAACCTGCTGATTGCACCTTATTTTTCAGAAAAGCTTAAAGCTTATCAGACAGGCATGCGAAAAGTCGTTTGCGAGGGAATCAGCGCCGGAAGCGCATTCCCATGCTTAAGCACCGCGCTCTCTTACTACGACGGCTACCGCACAGGGCGTTCCAACGCCAACCTGTTACAGGCGCAGCGCGATTATTTCGGCGCCCATACGTACGAGCGGACAGATATGGATGGCGTTTTCCATACCAATTGGTCTGATGCAAACTAATAGATAAGGCTGACAGCTGGAGCTTTTATACCAGCTGCCAGCTTTTTTTATAGGCTAAACTCACATATCGCAACTAATTGAGAATCAGACATATAAAATTTGAATATTTGTCAAAGTGTAATTTATGCTGATCACACCAGCACTTTCCTACACGATGAAAGGAAAAAGAGAAAATAATTAAGGGGTTTTGTCTTGACAAAAAATATATATTAATTAATAATTCATATATAATTAGAATTATTATTGAAAGCACTATTGCTTTCTAAACCATTTTTAGGAGGAATAACATTATGTCTTTAATCGGTAAAGAAGTACAACCATTCGAAGCAAAAGCATTCAAAAACGGTGAATTCATCGATGTAACAAACGAATCTCTAAAAGGTCAATGGAGCGTATTCTGCTTCTACCCAGCAGATTTCTCTTTCGTATGCCCAACTGAGCTTGAAGATCTTCAAAACCAATACGCTGCACTTAAAGAATTAGGTGTTGAAGTGTACTCTATCTCTACAGATACTCACTTCGTACACAAAGGCTGGCATGACAGCTCTGAAAAAATCGGCAAAATCACTTACGCAATGATCGGTGACCCATCTCAAACGATCTCTCGCAACTTCGATGTTCTTGACGAAGAATCTGGTCTTGCTGACCGCGGAACATTCATCATCGATCCAGATGGCGTGATCCAAACTGTTGAAATCAATGCAGGCGGTATCGGCCGTGACGCAAGCAACCTGATCAGCAAAGTAAAAGCAGCACAATACGTTCGTCAAAATCCAGGTGAAGTTTGCCCGGCTAAATGGGAAGAAGGCGGCGAAACGCTTACACCTAGCCTTGATCTAGTAGGTAAAATCTAAGGAGTGCATTCAATTGGTACTTGATCCAAATATCAAAGCACAATTAAATCAATACATGCAGCTAATTGAGAACGACATTGTTCTCAAAGTGAGTGCAGGTGAAGATGACACTTCTAAGGACATGCTGGCTCTCGTTGATGAGCTGGCTTCCATGTCATCTAAAATCACTGTTGAAAAAGCTGAATTGAACAGAACGCCAAGCTTCAGTGTGAACCGCGTCGGAGAAGACACTGGCGTCACTTTCGCCGGTATTCCTCTTGGACACGAATTCACTTCTTTAGTGTTGGCATTGCTGCAAGTGAGCGGCAGACCGCCTAAGGTAGATCAAAAAGTCATTGATCAGGTGAAGAAGATCAGCGGTGAATACCACTTTGAATCTTATATCAGCCTGACATGCCACAACTGTCCTGACGTTGTACAAGCTTTAAACATGATGAGCGTGCTGAACCCGAACATCACTCACACCATGATTGACGGTGCAGCATACAAATCAGAAGTTGAAAGCAAAAACATTATGGCAGTGCCAACGGTTTATCTAAACGGCGAATCCTTCGGAAGCGGCCGTATGACCCTCGAAGAGATTCTTGCGAAAATGGGCAGCGGCGCAGATGCATCTGAGTTTGCTGACAAAGATCCTTACGACGTTCTTGTTGTCGGCGGCGGACCTGCCGGCGCAAGTGCAGCCATTTATACGGCGCGTAAAGGAATCCGCACAGGTGTTGTCGCTGAACGCTTCGGCGGACAGGTTCTCGACACACTGAGCATCGAAAACTTCATCAGCGTAAAAGCAACTGAAGGACCGAAGCTTGCTGCAAGTCTTGAAGAGCACGTGAAGGAATATGATATTGATGTCATGAACCTTCAGCGCGCAAAACGACTTGAGAAAAAAGATCTGTTCGAACTTGAACTCGAAAACGGTGCTGTCCTGAAAAGTAAAACAGTCATCCTTTCAACAGGTGCCCGCTGGCGCAATGTCAACGTACCTGGTGAACAAGAGTTCAAAAACAAAGGTGTCGCATACTGCCCGCACTGTGATGGCCCATTGTTTGAAGGCAAAGACGTAGCCGTTATCGGCGGCGGAAACTCTGGTATCGAAGCAGCGATTGATCTTGCAGGTATTGTCAATCACGTCACTGTGCTAGAGTTCGCGCCGGAACTGAAGGCAGACGAAGTCTTGCAAAAACGTCTCTACAGCCTGCCAAACGTCACTGTACTTAAAAATGCACAAACAAAAGAAATCACAGGCGATCAGAGCGTAAACGGCATCACATACGTAGACCGCGAAACAGGCGAAGAAAAACACGTTGAACTCCAAGGTGTATTCGTCCAAATCGGTCTCGTGCCAAACACTGAATGGTTAGACGAAACCGTTGAACGCAACCGCATCGGCGAAATCGTAGTCGACAAACATGGCGCTACAAGCGTCCCAGGCTTATTCGCTGCCGGCGACTGCACAGACGGCCCTTACAACCAAATCATTATTTCAATGGGATCAGGAGCAACTGCCGCTTTAGGCGCGTTTGATTACCTTATCCGTAACTAATATGAAAAGCCGCTATGCTGCTCGAGCTGCAGTATAGCGGCTTTTTTTGCACATCAAAAACCCGAACCAGGCACTTCGGTTAAGTGCTCGATTCGGGCCATCTGCTTTATAATTCCTCACCATTCGTTTGAATGACGTTTTTGTACCACTCAAATGAATCCTTCTTATACCGCTTCATGGATCCGTTTCCTTCGTTGTCACGATCGACATAGATCATGCCGTAGCGTTTTTTCATTTCGCCTGTTGTGAAGGAGACGATATCAATAATGCCCCACGGCGTATAGCCGATTAAATCAACACCGTCGTAAGTGACCGATTTTTCCAGTGCTTCAATATGTGATTTCAAATATTGAATTCGTTCCGGGTCATGGATGGCGCCGTCCTCTTCCAGCGTATCAACCGCCCCAAAGCCGTTTTCAACGATGAATAATGGAATTTGGTATCGATCATAAAAGCGATTTAACGTGTATCTCAAACCAGTCGGATCAATCGCCCAGCCCCAGTCACTGGAGGTGATGTACGGATTTTCAACACTATTAGGCAGCCCGCCGTTTACGACATCTCCTGTATTGTCATTTTCGACATCGCTTTTCACAGTTGTCGACATATAATAACTGAAGCCTAAATAATCGACTGTCCCGTTTCTCAAAATCTCGTCATCGCCGTCTTCGAAGATAATATTGTAACCTTCTCTTTCAAACTCTTTTAACGCATACTTCGGATAATAACCGCGAACCTGCACATCCGGGAAGAAATAACGCTGTCTCATTTCTTCTTCAGCAAGCATCACATCTTCCGGATTAGAGGAGTAAGGATAAATCGGCACGTGTGACACCATGGCCCCAATTTGGAACTCAGGGTTGATTTCCTTTCCTTTTGCCACTGCCAATGCGCTTGCAAGTAACTCGTGGTGCGCCGTTTGATACATGACTTCCTTGGCATTTTCATTTTCTCCGACCACGACACCTGAGTTCGTCCATAGGAACAGAGGGTTGTTCACATCCATCTGGTTATTGATCTCATTGAATGTCATCCAGTACTTCACTTTATCTTTATATCGGTTGAAGCAAACCTCAGCAAATTTGACGAAAAAGTCTACGACTTTGCGATTTCTGAAGCCGCCGTATTCTCTTGCAAGATGCAGCGGAAGTTCAAAATGAGACAGGGTAATCACCGGCTCGATTCCATGCTTCAGCAATTCATCAAATACATTATCGTAGAACTGCAAGCCTTCTTCGTTCGGTTCAGCCTCATCGCCTTTCGGGAAAATCCGGCTCCAGCCGATGGACGTCCGCAAGCATTTTAATCCCATTTCCGCAAACAAAGCGATATCTTCCTTGTATCTGTGATAAAAATCAATGGCTTCATGGTTCGGATAAAATTCGTTCTCTTCAATGGAATCCGTGATTTTTCTCGGTACGCCGTGCGCACCCGCTGTCATCACATCGACGACACTTGGCCCTTTACCGCCCTGATTCCATCCGCCTTCAAATTGGTGGGCAGCTAAAGCGCCGCCCCATAAGAAATCCTTCGGCATTTTTTCCATCTTTTATTCCTCCCTAGCTTACGACTGTAAAGATTTTTTGGTCTAGCGCACTTTCTTCAAGATCCTCAATAAGAATTTCCTGATACGCATGTGAATTGGTAATGATGACTGGAGTAATCGTTGTTAACCCTTTTTGTTCAATGAATGCTTTATCAAATTCAGCAAGCACCTCGCCTTTTTTGACTGTATCGCCCTCTTTGACCTTCAAGGAAAAAGGAGTTCCGTCTAACGTCACTGTATCCAGCCCGATGTGCACAAGCAATTCAACACCAGAGGTTGAACGCAGGCCGATCGCATGCTTTGTAGGCGCGACCATGACGATGGTTCCGTCAAACGGAGCATAGAGTTTACTATCCGATGGCTCTATCGCCAACCCTTGTCCCATGGCACCCGAGCTGAATACTTCGTCAGGCACCTTAGAAAGCGGGATGACCTTGCCGCTAAATGGCGCATATACTGTCTCTTCATTTGCCTGTTCCGCCAGAAGATTGTCCTTTTCCGTCTGTGCAGCAGTATCTTCACCGTAGCCAAAGATCTGAATCAGCACAACAGGAAGAATCACCGCAATCGCAGCTCCGATTAAAATGCCCCAGATAGAAGTTGGGAATTTTTCATTGATTCCATTTACGATCGTCAGCGGTCCCGGAAGTCCCGCATAGGCAAAGTAATACAGATGAAAAAAGCTTGCTACGACTGCGCCAACCGCGCCGGAAATACAGCCAAAGATAAACGGCTTCTTAAATCTTAAGGTCACACCGTAGATCGCCGGCTCTGTAATGCCAAACAGTCCGGTTATCCCAGCTGACACACTGACTTTTCTCGTTTCCTTATTTCTCGCCTTTAAGATAACGCCAAGCACTGCGCCAACCTGTGCAACCACCGCAATCGTTTGATACGCCTGGAATGAATCCCGTCCGTATAGATCATAGTTCGCCAATACCATAGGCGTAATGCCCCAATGTACGCCAAAGATCACGATGACCTGCCAGAATGCGCCGATGATGGCTCCAGCCAAAGCCGGCACGTTCTCCGCCAAGAAGTTGTAACCGTTTGCAATTCCGTTTGCGCCTAATGTTGTCACAGGGCCAATGAGGACAATTGTTACTGGCACCATAATGACCATACATAGGAAAGGAACAAATAACGGTCTGACCACTTCGTTCATTCTCTTATTCAAGAATCGTTCAAGGTAAGACAACATCCACACTAAAAATAATGGCGGCAGCACGGAAGACGTATATGTCGTTTGCGATAAAGCAATCCCTAAGAAGGAAATGCTCTTTCCGTCTGCGATTTGAGTCGCCATCTCCGCCCATGTCGGGCTGACTAACGCGGCACAGCATGCTACAGCAATATACATGTTGGTTTTAAAATGTTTTGATGCCGTAATCGCGATAAAAATAGGCAAAAACGTAAACGGCGCCCATGATATGAAACTAAAAACCTGATAAGTTCCCGTTTTCTCAAAGCCATCAAACAGTAAATTAATGAGAATTAATGCACCTTGCAAAATACCGGCCGCAGCCAAAATGTACACAAATGGCGCAAATACCGCTGACATAGTCGCAATAACACGGTTCAGGATCGTTCCTTTATTTTCGCTCTGGTCACCAGACAGATCAATATTGACCAGCTTCGAAAACGCTTCGAAAACGTCCCCTACGTGCTGTCCAATGACAATCTGAAATTGGCCGCTGTTCTCCACGACCGTAATCACGCCGGGCATGGATTTAACGATATCCTTCGCTTGCGGCTTAGACCGCTTCAGCACCAAGCGAAGCCTGGTTGCGCAGCGAGAAGCCCCTATCACATTCTCTTCCCCGCCTACGGCCTCCAAAATGTCTTTCGCTAGTCTGGTATAATCTCTCACATTCCCCGACATTTTCACCCACCCCTTTATTTTGGTTACGCTTTCATTATAATTGTACCGGTATAATTTATCAATACTCTAACAAAGTATTTATACCTTTATCATTTCTGTAAGCGGTTTATGCTATAATTTTGACAAGTGAAACTAAACGAATGAATGAGGAATGCGTATGTTAAAGTACCAGCAAATCGCAGCGGAAATCGAAAAGTATATAGAAGAACACGAGCTTAAACAGGGAGATAAGCTGCCAGTGCTAGAAACCCTCATGGCCCAGTTTGAGGTCAGCAAAAGCACAATCACAAAGTCTCTGGATCTACTGGAACAAAAAGGCGCGATCTTTCAGCTCAGAGGAAGCGGCATTTTCGTCCGAAAGCATAAACGAAAAGGCTACATCAGCCTCCTGTCGAATCAAGGATTTAAAAAAGACCTCGAGGATTTCAATGTCACCTCAAAGGTCATTGAGCTGGACGTGAGAAAACCAACACCGGAAGCGGCAGAAAACCTCAACATCGGACTTGATGAAGACGTCTACTATGTCAAAAGGGTCCGCTATATCAACGGACAAACCCTATGCTTCGAAAAATCCTATTACAACAAATCCATCGTGACGTATTTGAACAAGGAAATTGTTTCTCACTCAATCTTTCATTACATCCGGGAAGGATTGGGACTGAAGATCGGTTTTTCTGATTTGTTTCTTCACGTGGGTCAGCTTAATGAGGAGGAAGCGGAGTATTTGGGGCTGGAGGCTGGACTGCCGAAGCTGTATATAGAAAGTATTTTTCACCTGACAAATGGGCACCCGTTTGATTACTCGAAGATTTCTTATAATTATGAGCAGTCGCAGTTTGTCGTACAGGCTAATAGTTTTTTATTATAGGGCTGCTTCTCTACGGAAGGGGGTCGACATGTACAAAATCATCATTCCTGCCATACTAGCCATCTTTGCGCTCTGGATACTCTTACAGATTTCACTAGAGATGAGCATCGTTAAGAATCCAATGAATTACTTTATCGTATTCATTATCTTCTTTCTCTTTATAAAGATGGTGAAAGAAAAACAGCAATAGTTTCCTTTTGAACGACTATAAGAAACCAGATTTGTATTGAATCTGGTTTTTTGTGTTTCATTTTATCCTCACTCATTTCGCCACCCTCTTTTCCTCATTTTCATTGTCTCTAAAAGGAGTTATGCGTTACTATCATATAAGGTCCAATGATGAAAAATAATGACATACTTTTAAATTAACCTGATATGCACATGCTCATAAATAGGGGTTTATTCTAAAAAGGGGATGGACGGTTTTGGAAAGCAAGTACTTAGATTTACTCGCACAAAAATATGATTGTGAAGAAAAAGTGGTAACGGAAATCATTAATTTGAAAGCGATACTGAACCTGCCAAAAGGCACCGAGCATTTTGTCAGTGATTTGCACGGGGAATATCAGGCATTCCAGCACGTGCTGCGTAATGGTTCAGGACGAGTCAAAGAGAAGATACGCGACATTTTCAGCGGTGTCATTTACGATAGAGAAATTGATGACTTAGCAGCATTGGTCTATTATCCGGAAGACAAATTGAAGTTAATCAAACATGATTTTGATGCGAAAGAAGCGTTAAACGAGTGGTATAAAGAAACGATTAACCGAATGATTAGGCTTGTTTCTTATTGCTCCTCGAAGTATACCCGCTCCAAACTGCGTAAAGCACTGCCTGCCCAGTTTGCTTATATTACGGAGGAGCTGCTATACAAAACAGAACAAGCTGGCAACAAGGAGCAATATTACTCCGAAATCATTGACCAGATCATTGAACTTGGCCAAGCCGATAAGCTGATCACCGGTCTTGCTTACAGCGTTCAGCGATTGGTGGTCGACCATCTGCATGTGGTCGGCGATATTTACGACCGCGGACCGCAGCCAGACAGGATTATGGAGGAGCTGATCAACTATCATTCTGTCGATATTCAGTGGGGAAATCACGATGTCCTTTGGATCGGCGCCTACTCCGGTTCCAAAGTGTGCCTGGCCAATATTATCCGTATCTGTGCCCGCTACGACAACCTGGATATTATTGAAGACGTGTACGGCATCAATTTAAGACCGCTGATGAATCTGGCCGAAAAATATTACGATGATAATCCAGCGTTCCGGCCGAAAGCAGACGACAACAGGCCAGAGGATGAGATTAAGCAAATCACAAAAATCCATCAAGCCATTGCCATGATCCAATTCAAGCTTGAGAGCCCGATTATCAAGAGACGGCCGAACTTTAATATGGAAGAGCGGCTGTTACTGGAAAAAATTGATTATGACAAAAATGAAATCACGCTGAACGGAAAAACATATCAGCTGGAAAACACCTGCTTTGCGACGGTTAATCCGGAACAGCCAGATCAGCTATTAGAAGAAGAAGCAGAAGTCATAGACAAGCTGCTATTCTCTGTCCAGCATTCCGAAAAGCTGGGCCGCCATATGAATTTTATGATGAAAAAAGGCAGCCTCTATTTAAAATATAACGGCAACCTGTTAATCCATGGCTGTATTCCTGTCGATAAAAACGGCAATATGGAAACGATGATGATTGAGGATAAATCGTATGCGGGCCGTGAGCTGCTCGATGTATTTGAACGATTCTTGCGGGAAGCGTTTGCCCACCCGGAAGAAACCGATGATCTGGCGACAGATATGGCTTGGTATTTATGGACAGGCGAGTATTCCTCCCTCTTCGGAAAACGCGCCATGACAACATTTGAGCGGTATTTCATTAAAGAGAAGGAAACGCATAAAGAAAAGAAAAACCCGTATTATTATTTACGCGAAGACGAGGCAACCTGCCGAAACATCCTGGCAGAATTCGGCCTCAATCCAGATCATGGCCATATCATCAACGGCCATACACCCGTAAAAGAAATCGAAGGAGAAGATCCAATCAAAGCAAACGGAAAAATGATCGTCATCGACGGCGGCTTCTCCAAAGCCTACCAATCCACAACAGGCATCGCCGGCTACACGCTGCTATACAACTCCTACGGCATGCAGCTCGTCGCCCATAAACACTTCAACTCCAAGGCAGAAGTCCTAAGCACCGGAACCGACGTCTTAACGGTGAAACGATTAGTGGACAAAGAGCTCGAGCGGAAGAAAGTGAAGGAAACGAATGTGGGTGAGGAACTGCTGCAGGAGGTTGCGATTTTGGAGAGTTTGCGGGAGTATCGGTATATGAAGTGAAGGGAATATAGAGTTCAGAAATGATGATATGCTCCCCTAAAGGTAGACAGATGGAATAAAAAACCTGTTTGTTTTTGGGGAGTTTTTTCACGGCCGGAAAATAGTACTTAAAAGAATAAAAACTAAATATACTTTCAGAATGTGATTAGGGAATGCTTCGGTGAAAGAGATTCAGTAAAATATGACATTCGCACCGAATGGAGTCATAACATAGCCGGCGTTAAGAGCCGGAATACTCAATACCATAAGTTCTTTATTACGGAACTGAAAAACTCTTCCGTGAATGGTTTTTTACCCGAACCGGACAACACTCTCAGTGAGATATCAGGAGAAAATACTAAAAATTTCTTGGTAAAACTGTGTTGAACAAATGGGGAAGCTATATGATGTTCATCTAACTTAAAAAATAGAGAAATTAGAAGAACACTGCTTTCCAAAAAAAGGGGATCATGCCTAACAATCAATCCTATTACAATTTAATAAATGCAGAAAAAGAACTGATCGGCACTGCTGTAACTAAAACCCACTTCAGGTCTGCAAAACAACACAGTAGGCATTCATCGAAAGAAAAAGACCAAGATAGTTCTTGGTCTTTATGTTAAATTATCACTTTATATAAATTTAAACAATATATTGAGTATCGACCGTAATAAATGAACACATTGATTTAAAGTATATTACTCAAAAAATCGTTTAGGTATCGATAGGAATCCTTTTGAGTAAAATCTTAGCATCTATCTCGAAATATTTATTGGATCTATAATATCTGGATTAAAAACTGTTCTATCCTTTGTATAAAAATAAAATTTTTTATGATAACTTTCTTTTGTGAAACTCCATTCTATAAAATGATTTTTTGATTCTAACAAATAGTCTAGTATTAAACATTTAGCCAATTCACTAGGTGTATACTCCAACTTATCTTTAGCCTTACAATTCCTTGACGTACACTCCGACTTATCTTTAACCTCACAATTACTTGACTTACACTCTAACTTATCTTTAACCTCACAAATTTTCTTTTTTATAAAATTTTTATTATTTTTGCTTAAATTCGGATAACTATAAAAAATAAATACCCACCAAGAAAATTCATCTTGAAAAAAGTCTTCCCAATTTAACTGTTCAAGTTTTCTTTTTACTATTTGATTTAAATTTCGTACAAAATTCGATAACTCAATATAATTTGTTTCGTAAAACAAACATACTGAAGCAATATGTACTGGGTTTTCTTCACTTAATATCTTATTTGTTATCTGTTTTAACAAACTATTAGATATATCTATATTATAACTCGAAATAAACAGCAACAGATCTATCCAATCGCCTGTATAATTATTAAATATATTATTTTTAAAGCTTTCGATACAGTCTTCAATTGAATGCTTTATATTTTCCTTAGTCTTAAATAACAATGTGAAAATCCTTATTACTTTTTGAGTAGAAACATATGAAACCTTTTTTGAATATATGAAAAATACCAACCTAACAAGATCATTCTCTTCCATATTTATATGCAGGGCATCACTTTTATCTTCTTCTATCTTTATTAAAATTACACTTAAAATATAAGAACAAATAAAAGAATTTTCATTTGTTTTTTTAATAAGAAAATTAATGTTATTTCTTAGTTCAACATATCTGATTTTATTTGTTTTTATTTGTTCAAAATTATTTATTGTATTTAACTTTTCAGTGGTCGTTGCAGCTTCAAGATATCCAACTTTAATCTCCTCATTTTGTTCAAACAGCTGATTATAATCTTTTAAAGGTTTCTTTACATATATAAACGCTTTATCGATTAAATTTAATATGTGTGGAAGCTCAAGAATCCATTCATTAAGGTTATCTTCCTTATCGTATATATTGACCTTAGAAGTATTTACTTTAAGTTGGTATTTATTAAGGATAAATTCTAATTTATCTTTTATTATATTAAGTGTATTTTTATTATTAGATAAAACAAAGTAATCATCGACAAATCTGAATATTTCATAATCAAGTTCTTTTGTTATATTTTCTTCAGCTAACTGTTCTATTAATTGCTGATCAATATGTATCAATAAAAATTCTGCTAAGAACCTACTTAATTCTGGTCCGATAACTATACCGTTTGTTTTTGAGCCATTTAAATTCTGCAAAAATGCATCTATGTTCTTATATATACTATTTGATTCTTTAAAGTTTTTAGAGTCATAGGTTTTATTAGAAATTAGCCATTTATAAGAGTGAGTATATATACTAGAAAAACAATTTTGTATATCAATAGTTAATAATAAATCATATTTATCTCTTGAATAAATAAACATGTTACTATTTAAAAGTTCAGTCATACTTTTAAAAGGGTAATGTTTAAAATACGTTCCTTTTGACTCCAAAGAAAGAAGTAACTGCTTTTTAGAATAGAGGTCATTTGTATAGAAAACTGTCTGATTATTATTTTTTTTATAAGTTAAGCTATTAACCCTTCTTGCTTTTCTGGTTGAAAAATCTACCTTATTGTGACTTATATTAATTAAGTCATCTTCAAATACATTAATAAAAGCCAGTGACTCAATAAGCCCGAGAGGATTTATTAAAGATAACTCTCTAAAGCCACCATTTGTTTTAGATATCTTAAATTTTAATGGTGATGAATGCCAAGTGGAATCAAAAAAAGTATCACTCTCCTTAGTTTTTTTTACAATTTTATTTACCTTATTCTTATTCTTTTGAAGATATTCATATAGAAACAAATGTGTAAAATGGTTTCCTTTTTCATAGGGGAGAAGTTCAGTAAGCAAAAAATCAATTGTTTGTCGATTAAACTTATTTTTAGATTTCATGTTTTGACTCCCATAATATTTTTTGGTATTCTTTTAATACACAATATCGAGAATATGCACTTAGCATATTCTTAAAAGAAACAGCGGAATTTCATTCCGCTGTTTCTATTTATTTTATCTTTACCAGTAATAACCTTGCTAATTCGTTATAGCTAAGACTTTCTATATTTTTTTCATTAAATTTGCTTAAATGATTTATTAAATCTTCCTTGTTAAGACCCAGTTTAGGGTGTATTAAAAAAGCCTTATTGTTTTTAAAACAAGAAATAAATTTATTGTTTTTTATTTGATTATTAATTTTAGGAGGTATTTCTATATTATTTTTTTTAAAACAATTTGTGATTTCCTCTTTAAATAATTTAAGAGTATCTCTTGTAATTAGCTTGTCTAAATTAGTTTTATGCATAAATCGTTTCAATTCTTTATAACTGTCACTTATACCTCTTACTTGCCATCGGTAATTACCATCATTATTTCTATCTCCAAAAAAAACTATTCTTTTGAAGAACAACTCTAGCCTAAAACTTAATAATTCAATATTTTCAGTTTGACCATATTCTAATATTATTGTATTAAGCTTACTAACGTGTTTTTTAAGTTTTTCCTTATCGATACCAATTTTATATTTACTTTTCCAAAATTGTCCTTTTTGAAAGCAATAGCCTAAATAACTGAATGCATAATTTGTATGGTTAGTAGAATGAAAGGCTGTTTTATCATTATTAAGCTCTAGTTTTTTCCCAAAATGCTTTTTCATTATTTTTAAAATGATTTTTTCTAAATCAGTTTTTTTACTTGTCTCATCTAAAATAATAATGCAATCATCCACATATCTTGAATAATATAATAAACCTCTATTTTTGAATTTAGATTTGACCTCTTGGTCAAATCTCATTCCACATATTTCTATCAGCGAGTTATGCAAACCTATTCCAGGTCTATAGCAATCTAATTCCTTCGTATATTTTTCAAAGAATTTGAGCTCCTTTAATCTTAGAGTAGTTGAACTAGATAATAACTTATAACTGTGAGCAGGAGACACATTATTAAAAAAATTTTTAAAGTCAAACTTGTAAATTGTATAGTATTTATATAAATGTAAATTCGGTAATAAATTCATTAATTCTGTCATTATATAAGATCTATTGGGGAATTTGATATTGTAATTAACGTTTAAGAGAATTTTGTAGTAATCTAACACTATTTGTTCTTCTAAAGAAATTGAGTATTTATCAATAACTTCTTTTTCCTTTACTTTTTTAAGTATAAAAGGTGTTATATGATCATAAGAGTTTATTATTTGTAAAATATGGGCCGGATCTTCACCGTAAATATTGGAAATTTCTTTGATTATTCTTTCTCTCATTATTTCTAACCTCTTTTTACATTTTTAATAAAAACCCCACTCACTTATGATAAGGCTCCCCACGATTAATCCGAAAAGCCCGATAAACCTGCTCCACTAGAATCAACCGCATCAACTGATGAGGAAACGTCATTTTCGAGAACGACAGCTTCTCATCCGCTCGCTTCATTACCGCGTCACTCAATCCAAGTGATCCGCCGATGACGAAGGTGACTTTGCTTTTTCCATAAGTAGCCAGCTTATCTATTGTATCGGCTAGTTCTTCGGATGTTTTCATTTTTCCTTCGATGGCGAGAGCGATGACGTGGGCGTCGGGGCTGATTTTTGATAGGATGCGGTCGCCTTCTTTGTCTTTTATGATTTTCATGTCCTGGTCGCTTAGGTTTTCCGGCGCTTTTTCGTCCGGGAGTTCGATGATGTCGATTTTTGCGTAGGCCGAAAGTCGTTTGGTGTATTCTTCAATGCCTTGCTTGAGGTATTTTTCTTTTAGTTTTCCGATTGTCACAATATTGATATTCACAGGTCATCCCCACTTTAGAAACAAGTTATTCATATATGTTGTCCACAATTGTGGATATCTTTTCTGTATTTTGTGTAAGATCATTCGTTCCCCACTATATATACTGCGGGGTCTCCACATAATTCACAGGCTGTGGATAAACTGTTAGTATGTTCGATTTTTCTGATTTCGGGCGGCAGCTCGTGGTCGTCTATGTACATATCCAGCACGGTTTCGATGTGTTCTTCACAGGAATAATACGTTTGTTTCATGTCAAATCCTCCGATGGTTTCTTGCATTTTTGCAAATATTCTCTTCCCAATATAACCTATTTATTCACATGTTAGTAGTGCTTCGGGCTGAGTTTTATCCACAAATCGACAAACAAGCTGTTGATGACTCTATTTCGCTCGTATGTTAGTTTGGTTGTAACCGATGTTTGGGGAGATCTGCATGTGCGCTTCAGATGGGTTTGGCTTTTTGTGATCATGTTGCTGCTTGCTGGGTGTCAGTCGTCTTATTGGGTGTTAGAGAAGGATCGGATCGGTGAAGGGAGTTCCGAGCTAGAATTAAACGCAAATTACCTTCAAACACATGATGAAGTGAAAGGATACCAAGTCTTCACCATATCAGAAGGCAAAAAAATGGTCGTGGTCTCTCTCGGAAGCAGCGAGAAGGATAAGAAGCTTGAGGTGTCAGTCGTCAAATTCTCGCCTAAAGAAACGATTGTGACTGTGAAGCGAAAGCCGGTTTCCGAGGAAAATGAGAAAAACCCTTATATTCTGATTGGACTGGACAAAATCGACCAAGACGAATCAGGAGATCGCTTTGAAGAAACCGATTATCAGCAATAAAGCCGGCGTTCGATTGAACCGCCGGCTTTTTTTTATTTCAATGTTCCATGCGGATCAATCACAAATTTCTTCGCCGCTCCTTTGTCAAAATCGCTGTATCCTTTTGGCGCGTCGTCCAGAGAAATGACGGTGGCGTTGACGGCTTTTGCGATTTGCGCCCTGCCGCTCAGGATCGCTTTCATCAAGTTGCGGTTGTATGTCATAGCGGGTGTTTGTCCGGTGACGAAGGTGTGGGCTTTGGCCCAGCCGAGTCCGAAACGGATTTTTAATGAGCCTGTTTTGGCGTCCGTATCCTTTGCACCGGGATCTTCGGTCACGTATAAGCCTGGAATACCGAGACTTCCACCGACCTGGGTGACATCCATGATCGAGTTCAGCACGGCGGCTGGCGCTTCTCCCTGGCTGCCGTGTCCGGACGCTTCAAAGCCGACACAGTCCACTGCGGCATCCACGGTTGGTTCACCTAGTATTTGTTCAATTTGCTCGCCGAGGCGGTCGTGTTTTTGTACGTTGACCGTTTCACAGCCGAAGCTTCTCGCCTGTGCCAGTCTGTCCTCATTCAAATCGCCGACAATGACCGTCGAGGCGCCAAGCAGCTGGGCGGAGTGCGCGGCGGCTAAGCCGACAGGTCCCGCTCCTGCGATATAAACGGTAGAACCTGTTTGCACGCCCGCTGTGTACGCCCCGTGGAAGCCGGTCGGAAAAATGTCGGACAGCATGGTTAAATCAAGAATTTTCTCCAACGCCTGTTCTTTATCCGGGAAGACCAGCAGCTGAAAATCAGCGTACGGCACCATGACGTATTCCGACTGCCCGCCGACCCAGCCGCCCATATCGACGTAACCGTAAGCCGATCCCGGCCGATCCGGATTCACATTCAGGCACACGTGCGTTTTCTGCGTTCTGCACATCACACAGCGTCCGCAGGCAATGTTGAAAGGAACGGAAACAATATCGCCTTTTTTGATAAATTCAACATCCCGTCCCGTTTCAATGACTTCTCCCGTAATTTCATGCCCGAGCACCAAGCCATCAGGCGCCGTCGTGCGGCCTCTGACCATGTGCTGGTCGCTTCCGCAAATGTTTGTGGTAATCACCTTCAAAATCACCCCGTGCTCACATTTCCGATTCACATTCGCCTTCGGAACGCCAGGCCCGTCCCTCAAGATTAACTCCGGATAGCCGATATCCTCCACCGCCACGTTTCCTTTGCCTTTGTACACAACCGCTTTGTTTCCTGTCAACGCCATTCCTCCCATTCATGTGTTTGGACTTTGCGTCCTTGAACATGACTTCGGTTCAGCATGACCCTTTCCCTTTTTCACGCCTGCTTTTTCTGTATTCTTACAACAACAAATATGCCAAGAAAGCAGCCGATAATGATTCCGATGATGTCGAACCAATCTGCTTTACCTCCGTTTAACAGGAACATCGTAGCCGCCGAAATCAGACTGATGATAACTGCCAGAAGAATGACCCGTTTGGTGCGCATATGCTTCCTCCTTTATCTGCATCCATTTTATATATTCATTTTACAGTAATTAACACCTGTTTGCTTGAAAAGGCCATTTAAGCTTTATAGTTTTGAACCATGTTTAAATGGAGGCTGGACAATGTTCTATCATTGATATGTATCAAATTGCGCAACAGAAAAAAGAGACTTCACAAGTCTCTTCATAAACAGTGGTCAGTTGAATAATCATTTCCTGAGAAATAATGTGACAATACTGGCTGCTAACGCAATTGCAGTATAAAGCATAACCCAAAACATGAATGAACTGTTGCCAGAGGCTAACGTAAACAACAATATCAAACTCGCAATAAGCACGATGAGCGGACCCATCCAAACTTTCTTACATATGAAATAACCCGCTGCACCAATTACGCCTGACATCATCGGAAAAACAAAAACGATGAGCAGTATAACGGCTCCCAAGTCGGAACCCCCTTCACCTTAAAAATTCTTCATCATCTCAAAATCATACAGCTTCAAATGACTCTTCGGCGCCACAATCTCCTTTACCTTCCCGATCTCTTTTTCCTTCACTTTCTTTCCGGTTTTCAGGCTGTATTGTTCAATGTATGCAGGCTGGTTGTAGGTGTATGTGAAGAAATAGAGGCTGCTGCCTTTTTGGGTGATTTCTTTGAAATCGGACTTCATTTTTTCTGGGGAAAGGGCGAAGGCAATCCGGCTTTTTCCTGTCTTTGCATCGATCTTGTATACCTTTCCGAAGCCGTCAATGAAATACAGGGACCCGTGATACGAGAAAAAGCTTTTTTTGAAGCTGAACGGCATAGAGCTGTATATTGTTTGCTCGTCGTTTTTGTATTCGGCGATATCGTAAAGCTCCACCTTGCCGTTTTTCTTATTAATTTTCACCATTTGATAGAGATTGCTGGCTTTTTGCCCCCGAACCATCACATATACAGCTTGATCGTCCGCAGCAAGCTGAGACTCGATTGAGGCTCCTTCCCGATACTGCCATTCCGTGATGGCGTGATAGGTAAGCTTCTTTTGATCGGCCTGAATCTGAAGGAGCTGATAGCCTTTCTCGTCGTCTGTCGGGACAAGTGCGGAAATGGCGCCACTGTGAAAACCTGAGGCTCGGATGTAGTAGGGGATGACGTCTTTTTTCCACTCCCCGTCCAACTGGCGGTACAGCTCTGAGCGGTACCCGTCTCCCTTTTTGTCGTAGCCGGAGTTGTAGAGGGTGTAAAAGCCGTCCGTGTTTTGCAGAAACCCCGCGCTGTCGCCTGTATGCTGATAGGCTCTTTTATGGGATTGCAAGCCGTTTTTGATCGTGAAAATCGTGTGTTTGTCCTCCAGCATCACACTGTCGTCATGAACCTTGGCGGAACCCAGCTCAAGGCCCTTCATCTGAAATGAAGACAGCGTCCCGTCTTGGCTGATAAACAGGGCATAGCTTTTCCCGCCGCCGAATGCATCTTGATCTGCAGAGGTTGAGAAATACAGCAGGACTTCTTTGTCGGTCAGAAATTCAGGGTCTCGGAGATCCTGCTGACTCACGGCTTTATGGCTTTTGAGAGGAGAAACGAAGACAAATAGTGCGATTCCTGCGAGAATCAGCATGACAATAGTGATCATCCATTTTTTCATATCTGTCTCCCTAATTGATCGTCATGACGGTTGTCGTATAGGAAGAACTTGTGATGTCGCGCGGGTAAACGCCTAATCCTTTATTGCTGTCGATATCAATGCCGGCTTTTAGCAAAAATGCAGACCATAGGAGCTTCGAACAGTTTTTGGCGCCGTCATGGCCGGTATTTCTGTTATTGACGAAGTTAAATGAATATGGGTCGCCGACTCTTGATACCGCCCAGTCGGCAGCGGATGTTTTTTTAGATGAGGTGACGTTGACTGTTTGTACGATGGAGTTGTCTTCCACGTCTCTGGCATTATAAGCGATCTGCCTGACGCCGTCGCTTGGAACCGATTCAACAATCTTGTCAGCGGCGGAGTACATGCCGACGTGGCCATGGTTGTAGTAGGCTGTGTAGGAGTTGGTGTAGTAGATGTTTCCTTTCGTGCTAGTGGGAAGTTTTTTCGTACCGGATGAGCCGCCCATCACGGACATGCCGCTTTCCTTGGCGAGCTGGTCTCCTTCTGCTTTATCGGCGGTGATTTCCTTGTAAAACTGTTTGAGAATCACATCGGTCTTTACGCGCTGCTGTTTGGCAATCTGGCTGGCGGATTTTGTGATTTCTTCTGCGGTCGTGCCTGGCTGAAGCGCTGCGATTTCTTCAGCATAGTTCGTGGTCCTTGCAGCTTTTGCGGGAGAAACAAACAGGCCGACGCACATTGTAAGCGCTACCAAAATAATTGATACCTTTTTCTTCATACTCATGACATCTCCTCTTTTCATGTGTGTAGGAAAGATGCTTTCCTTTATCAACATTATATTAGGGAAATGTGGAAGGTAACTAGGTGATTTACAGAATTTTTAGAAATCATTTACAGGAAGGTTGTCTCACAAAAAAGGGCCTTCCCCAGGCCTAAAGCTTCTTACTCATGATCACATCAGTCTCCTGAAATCCAGTTTGCTCATACAGCCGCCTTGCCGTCTCATTGTGAGCGAATACGTGGAGAGACAGCTTTCGAATGCCCATGTTTCCTGCCATCTCATCCAGTGCGTTCAAGGCTTGCTTCGCAAAACCTTTTCCCCGATATGATTCATACAATCCGAAATCGTAAATAAACGCTTCCTGCTGCGGGTGTTCCGGTTCTGCGTGAATCCAGAGCCAGCCAGCCGTTTCCTTACCGTTCAGGATGATACTCCACAGATGGTGATGATGCGTGTGCAGCCCATTCGGCAGCAAATCAGAGAAAGTCTGTTTGGACAAAAGCATGGCCTCTTCAGGGAGCCACGATCCTGCCTTTATCTTTTCTTTTGCATAATGCTTAGTCGTGTATGTCAGATAGGATCGAAATTCCTCGGCTTGCATAGGTGTCAGCATAATGGTCATATCGCCTCTCCTTTATTTATTGACTAGAGGATTTTACATAAAATAGAAGGAGGTGTTACTATCATGATAAGCAATGAGATTGATAAATGAATAGAGAAGGGAGTTTCAAATGAATAAGATTGCACCTGCAGAAATCGCTAACATGCTCAACGATTGGTACCTTGCGATCAAGAAACATGAAGTTGAAGAGTCCGCCCGTATCTTTGAAGAAGTGAAGCCTTTATTGGATGATATGGAAGAGGATCAGGAGGTGCTTGCCTACTTCTCCTTATTAGAACTGCGACATAAAGTATTGCTTCATGAAGCGAGAGGGCTGGGCTTTCAGCATGAGGAGTCTCCTCATATGAATGCTACGTCAGACATGCTGAAATATTACTTTTTTCTGTTTGAAGGCATGTATGAAGCCTATAAAAATCATTACGAAATTGCCATCGGGCTCTATAAAGAAGCGGAGCAGTATCTCAGCAACATCCCCGATCCGATCGAAAAGGCCGAATTTCATCTGAAGGTCGGAAAGCTCTATTATAAGCTGGGACAAAATATTGTGTCTCTCAACCATACACGGCAAGCGGTCAAAACCTTCAGAGAAGAAACGGATTACAAAAAGAAACTCGCCTCCGCGTTAATTACGATGTCAGGCAATTTTACCGAGATGAACCAGTTTGAAGAGGCGGAAAGCTATTTGGATGAAGCCATTCGCATGACGAGAGAATTAGAGGACCATTTTTTTGAAGCCCAGCTTTTACATAACTTTGGACTTCTCCATGCCCAAAGCGGAAAATCAGACGAGGCGATCTCAAAATTAGAAGAGGCGTTACAGAACGAAGAATACGCCCGATCTGCCTATTACTATCATTCTGTTTACTTGCTGATACGAGAGCTGTTTAAGACGGAAAAGAAAGAACAGGCCCTAGCTTATTACCAAAATTTGAAGGAAAAATTAAATACTGAGCCGAATAAGGTATGTGAGGCAAAAATTGATATTTTATATGCCATTTACGCAGAAGGAGGTCATGCGGAAACGTTTCACTTATGCAAAGAACATATGGATGTGTTGATGTCGGAGAGAGAATACGACAGTGTAAGAGAACTTTCCATTTTGGCTGGCCAACGGTATAGGGAAAATGAGCTTTACAAAGAAGCTGCCCACTTTTTTTATGAAGCATTACAGATTGAAGAACTCATTAAACAAACGGAGGTTATGTAAATGAAAAAATTTCTAATTGGCGCAGGCGTTGCAGCAGTGATTTTATCCGGCTGGTTTATTGCAGATCATCAATCCCACTCACAAGAGATGAAAGTCGCTGAGAAAATGATTGGATAATAAAAAAACCCCCGCTGGGATGCGGGGGTTTTCACATGTCTACAGCAACTTCTTCCCTAACAGGGATTCTACAAGCTCTACTGCTGTTTGGCCAGTCTTGTTTTCATGATCAAGGATCGGGTTGACCTCAACGAATTCAGCTGAGGTGATGATGCCTGCGTCATACAGCATTTCCATAGCCAGGTGGCTTTCGCGGTAGCTGATGCCGCCGACGACAGGGGTTCCGACACCCGGTGCGTCGTTTGGATCAAGTCCGTCCAGATCAAGACTGAGATGGACGCCGTCGCAGTCTGACAAATAATCGAGGGTTTCTTCGATCACCTTTGTCATGCCGAGACGGTCGATTTCATGCATCGTGTACACCTTCATGCCGCTTTCCTTAATATACTGGCGCTCTCCTTCATCAAGTGACCGGGCGCCGATAATGACGACATGTTCCGGTTTGATTTTAGGCGCGTAGCCTTCAAGGTTAACCAGTGACTCGTGCCCGATGCCGAGGCTGACCGCAAGCGGCATGCCGTGAATATTGCCTGAAGGTGATGTTTCAAGCGTATTCAGGTCACCGTGCGCGTCATACCAGATGACGCCGAGCTTATCGTAATGCTTCGCTGTACCTGCGAGCGTGCCGATCGCGATACTGTGATCGCCTCCCAGAACAAGCGGGAATTTTTTCTCTTCAATCACGGTGTTCACCTTTTGAGCGAGCTTTTCGTTTCCTGCCAGTACGGAATTTAGGTTTTTCAGTTCTTCATCGTTTTTGATCTTTTCACGGCTGATCGGAATGTCACCGAGATCTTCAACCGTATAACCCATTTCTGACAGCCTCTCAATCAGATGGGCATACCGGATGGCACTTGGTCCCATGTCCACTCCGCGTCGTGCTTGTCCTAAATCCATTGGCATTCCAATAACCGAAATCGTTTTATCCATCTGTGATTCCACCTCAACATATAAGATAATGTCCTATGCGGGTTATAACAAAGATGACTTACGGACAACGTTTTTAAAGCTCTAGCTGACGATTTGCCTGCTTGCGTTTTTTAATGACGACATGATAAATGATGTAGCAAATGACCATAAACGGTACTCCGCAATACAGCGCGATACGCTGCTCCGGATCAAACGCGAGACTGATGAGAACGACTGTATTTAACGTTAGGCCGATCAGCGGAAGCACCGGATATAGCGGTGTTTTAAATTTCAAATCTTCCGTCTTGCCGCCTTCACGGATATATTTGCGTCTAAACATGATTTGGGAAAGCGAAATCGTAATCCAACCGACCTGTGCGCTCATGCCCGCCAAGGATAGAAGCACCATATATACGGTTTCAGCCTGCGCAAATTTTGTCAGAAGTGACAGGCAGGCAACAGCCATCGTTACGATTAACGCGTTCATCGGCACACCGCGTTTATTTGTCTTGCCAATCGCTTTGAAGGCCTGTCCTTCATTCGCCATCGCGAACAGGATACGTGTCGATGCGTATAGTCCTGAGTTTGCAACGGATAACAGCGCGATTAAAATCACAAAGTTCATGATGTCAGCAGCGTATGGAATTCCGATTTGCTCAAATACGACAACAAACGGACTCTCCACGACTCCCGCCTGTTTCCACGGAATCATGCCGGCAATGACAACGATTGATAGAACAAAGAAGAACAGTGTTCTCCAAACCGTCTGTCTGATTGACCGCGGAATCGTTTTTTCAGGGTTTTCACTTTCTCCCGCAGCAACCCCGATCAGCTCTGTTCCCTGGAACGCGAAGTTCACAGTAATCATTGTGATCAGCATTGCTTTTATACCGTTCGGGAATAACCCATCTTCATAAAAATGCGTCAGAAACGGTGCTTGCTCTCCGCCTTTTAGGTCAATGAAGCCGAACATAGCGGCTCCGCCGAGAATAATAAATAAAAGGATAATCAATATTTTAATGCCCGAAAACCAAAATTCAGATTCTGCAAAGGCTTTCGCGGTTATCGCATTTAAGGTAAACATGAGGGCCGCAAAGACCAGACACCAGATCCAGACCTCCACATGCGGAAACCAGCGCTGCATCAGCTGTCCCGCTGATAAAAATTCAATAGCGCATGTAACCGCCCAGCCGAGCCAGTATAGCCAGCCGAACGCAAACCCGAAGGCCGGGCTGATAAATTTTGTCGCATAGGTCTGGAAGGACCCAGACACAGGAAAGGCGACCGCAAGCTCCCCTAAGCAAAGCATGGTCAAAAACATGATAAAGCCGCCCACTAAATAAGACAGAACCGCACCGAGCGGCCCTGCTTGGTTAATGGTAAACCCGGTTCCCAGGAAGAAACCGGTTCCGATCACTCCGCCCAATGAAATCATAAACAAGTGGCGAGATTTCATTGTCCGCTGGAGCTGATTTCCGTTATCTTGGTTCGTATTCACATTCTGCACCCCTTCAGCAACTTGTATTGGATCTAAGCTGGAACATCTACATGGTGCGTATCCCAGTTTGCTGTCCAAAGAGTCTCTATCTATTTAATATAAAATTCACTTCTTCTCATAAAGATACATTATACTAAAATACTGTAGCTGAGCAAATAGGGAGTGCTAATTTTTATGTTGTAAATTTATACAAACGAAGTGAATATCCCGCCATGATGCGGATTTATGCCTTTTGCAGCACATGCTTAATTTTTTCAATCGCCCAATCCAAATCCTTTTTGGAAATGATTAATGGAGGGGCAAAACGAATGACGGTATCATGCGTTTCCTTGCATAAAAGTCCTTCATCTTTTAAACGCTCACAATACGGACGCGCCGCTTCCGTCAGTTCCACACCGATAAACAGCCCTCTGCCGCGGACTTCTTTAATGATAGGGTTATCAATGCTCTCCAGCTCTTGTTTAAAATACTCGCCAAGCTCAAGAGAACGCTCCGCCAGCTTTTCATCTTCCAGCACTTCCAGTGAGGCGATGGACACCGCACACGCCAGCGGATTTCCGCCAAATGTGGAGCCGTGTGAGCCCGGGTTAAACACGCCTAAAACGTCGCGGTCCGCCGCAATGCATGAGATCGGGAACACACCGCCGCCAAGCGCTTTCCCCAAAATGTACATATCAGGATCAATGCCATCCCAGTCACAAGCGAATGTCTTGCCTGTACGTCCGAGACCCGTCTGAATTTCATCGGCAATCAACAGCACATTCTCTTCCTTACAAATCGCCGCCGCTTCCTGCAAAAACCCTTCAGGCGGAATCACAATGCCCGCTTCGCCTTGAATCGGTTCAAATAAGAATGCCGCTGTGTTTGGCGTAATCGCCTGACGCAGCGCTTCCGCATCTCCGTAAGGGATTAGTTTGATTCCCGGAAGCATCGGACCGAATCCTCTTTTATACTCTTCTTCAGAAGAAAGAGAAACCGCCAGCATCGTCCGGCCATGGAAGTTCCCGACACATGCAATAATTTCCGCTTGATTGTCGGCTACGCCTTTCACTTCATAAGCCCAGCGCCTCGCTGCTTTTACCGCAGACTCAAC
Organism: Bacillus sp. XT-2; assembly: GCF_025696525.1. Taxonomy (NCBI): domain Bacteria; kingdom Bacillati; phylum Bacillota; class Bacilli; order Caryophanales; family Bacillaceae; genus Bacillus; species Bacillus sp. XT-2. The sequence continues at coordinate 24,414 of NZ_JAHVOC010000002.1, read as the reverse complement.
CGCTTCAGCCCCCGTATTCATCGGCAGAATCATCTCTTTGCCCGTCAGCTTAGCCGCCTTTTCGTAAAACGGTCCGAGCTGATCGTTGTGAAACGCGCGAGACGTCAGCGTAATTTTATCAGCCTGATCCTTTAATGCCTGAATGATCTTCGGATGTCTGTGCCCCTGATTCACCGCAGAATAAGCACTCAGCATATCCATATATTCATTGCCTTCCGGGTCCTTTACCCAAGCACCCAGCGCTTCAGAAATAACAATCGGCAGCGGATGATAATTGTTGGCACCGTAATGAGACGTCTGATCAATAATTTCTTTGGATTTTGATAAAGCTGGCATATTTGAATTCCCCCTTGTTTTCTGTTTCAACACTATATCCTGCTTTCCCTTTTTATAAATGCAAGTTTCGTGCCAACTCGCACATTCGTGTATTTTCTACAATATTCGAGGCAAGGGTGCAAAAATATTCAGATATTTTGAGCGGGATTTTCATATAGTGCAAAATTCTTTTGCATATCCTCTCCATTCTTTTATAAAATAGAAGCAATATTAAGAAAATAAATGAGGGAGGTTTATACTTTGGTCAAAGACAGCGAATTCCTCACATTAGTGTTTCAGAGCATTTTGGATGAAATTGATGTCGGCCTGCACGTGGTGGACGAGCATGGAAACACGATTGTTTATAACAACAAAATGATGCAAATTGAAGATATGGAGAAGCAGGACGTTTTAAATAAAAACCTGATGGATGTATTTATGTTTTCGAAGCAGCAGGACAGCACACTTGTGCAAGCCCTCCAGGAAGGCAAAACGATCAAAAATGTAAAGCAAAGCTATTTCAATAATAAAGGCCAGGAAATCACGACAATCAATCATACATATCCGATCGTCCAAGACGGCAACATCAAAGGCGCTGTCGAAATTGCCAAGGACGTGACAAAGCTGGAACGCCTGATCAGAGAGAATATGCATAAAAAAGGAAACGCGACTTACACATTTGACAGCATTCTCGGCACCAGTCCGGCGATTCAGGATGTCATCGAAAATGCCAAGCGGGCGACCCGAACGTCTTCCTCGGTTCTTCTCGCAGGTGAAACCGGCACGGGAAAAGAGCTGTTCGCACAAAGTATCCATAACGGCAGCGACCGATCAAGCGGCCCGTTCATTTCTCAAAACTGTGCGGCTCTGCCTGACAGTCTGGTGGAAAGCATCCTGTTCGGTACGAAAAAAGGCGCGTTTACAGGTGCCGTTGACCAGCCTGGCTTGTTTGAGCAAGCCCATGGCGGCACACTTCTGTTAGATGAAATCAACTCACTGAATTTGAGCTTGCAGGCAAAATTGCTGCGCGCCCTGCAAGAACGGAAAATCAGACGCATTGGTTCGACCAAGGATACACCGATTGACGTGCGCATTATCGCCACGATGAACGAAGACCCGATTGATGCCATTGCGGGTGAACGAATGCGCAAGGACTTGTATTACAGGCTGAGCGTCGTGACACTGATCATCCCGCCGCTTCGGGAACGCAAAGAGGACATTTTGCTTCTCGCGTCAGAGTTCATCCAGAAAAACAACCACCTGTTTCAAATGAATGTCGAACATATCAGTGAAGATGTGAAGCAATTTTTCTTATCCTATGATTGGCCGGGAAATATTCGCGAACTTGAGCATATGATCGAGGGTGCGATGAATTTCATGACAGATGAACAAACGATTACGGCCAACCATCTGCCATATCAATACCGCATGAAAATCAAGCCGGCAGACATCTCGAAGCCGGAACCCGCAGGGCATCAGCCCGCCGCTGATTTAAAAGAAAAAATGGAGAGCTTCGAAAAATATGTGATCGAAAACATCCTTAGAAAACACGGCCATAACATTTCAAAAACCGCTCAGGAGCTCGGCATCAGCAGACAAAGCCTGCAATACCGGCTGAAGAAGTTTTCTCTGCACGCAAAATAACAATCTTCTTTACCCGAGGGGAGCCGGATCAGAAAAACCGTTCCTCTTCCGATTTCACTTTTCACTTCAATTGTCGTTTACATCTGATGATAAGGAGGAAATACCAAGGGACTGTTCAATCAGCTCAAATGAAGAAAGTGGAGAAGATGGCAAACTTCATACCTTCAATGTCCACAGCAGCAGCATGAAAGTAATGAAGTATCAGTTTCAGAAAAAACAAGTCGCCATCACAAAAGCAAAAGCACATAGCATTGCGGTCACAAATACAAAGGTACCGTGAAATCTTCTACGTTGTCGAAAGAAAACGAAAGTATTTGCAGCTGACAAGCCCTTACACACTGTTTCACGTGTAACATCCATGTATTTTCTATGGAACGGACGTAACCCCCGTTCCGTTTTTTTGCATAAAAAAACAGCCTGGCATCAGTGCCAGACTGCTTTTATTAACTTCCTAACTGATCTGCGGAGGACAGCTTCACTTCAACGGATTTTTCTTTTCCGCCGCGGTAAAACGTCACCTTCACCCGATCACCGACTCTTTTCTGATAAAGCCGCTTTCGAAGATCCACAATATCATTTATTTTTTGCCCGTCAAATTCAGTGATGACATCCAGCTCCTTGAGTCCCGCTTTTCCGGCAGGTGAAAAGGCATCTACACCCATTATCACCGCTCCATTGGTCACATGTTTAGGAAGCTTCAGTGTTTCATCCCAATGGTAGCTTGCAATATCGCTTAACGATTTCATTTCAATTCCAAGGAACGGACGCTTCACTTTGCCGTATTGCTCTAAATCCTCTATCACCGGGATCACAAGCTTAGATGGAATGGACAGGCCAATCCCTTCAACCGCTGACTCCGCGATTTTCATTGAATTGATGCCAATGACTTTTCCGTCCATATTCAACAAAGCTCCGCCGCTGTTCCCCGGGTTAATGGCCGCATCGGTTTGCAGCACCTCTGCATTCCAGTCAGGCTGACCGTCATCATTGGAATCAACCGGAATCGCCCTTTCTGTTCCCGATATAACGCCCTGTGTGACAGAACCTGCAAATTCAAGGCCTAACGGATTGCCGATCGCAATCACCGGTTCACCAGATTTCACTTTATCTGAATTGCCAAAATCAGCGACAGCTTTGATTTTATCGCTTTTCACCCGCAAAACGGCAAGATCCATCAGCTGGTCGCTGCCGACAAGCTCAGCAGACACGCGCGAACCGTCTTTTAAACTGATTTCAATTTGGGAAGCGCCCTCGATCACATGATGATTGGTCACGACATAAGCAGAGTTGTCATTTTTCTTATAGATGACGCCTGAGCCGCTCCCAGCCTCACCGCTTTCTCCCCAAATATCTGTTTTTTGAATGTTTACGACACCGACAACAGCCGGCGACACTTTGCTGACAATCTGAGTGACAGCGTTGTTCACACTGACATTCACTGTTCGAATTGATTCCCGGCCGTTGGTCTGCTGCTGATCCGCCTCGCCCGTATCAAACCCCTCATTTGAAAGGTACGGCATAATAAACGCCATCAATACAGCGCCGACAATCACCCCGATCAGGCTTGAAAGAAAATAACCTTTTTTGCTTCTCTTCGGCTGTTCAGGAGTATTATGTTCTTCCTCACGCTCGTAATCCACCATATTCCATCCTTTCAGAGAACGTTGATATGGTTATATTGTGGATTAGAAACTCCTATAATAGTCATGTTACACAAGAAAAAATTATACAGCGCAAAGCGGAGTAGCCTTTTTCGGATCGGTATCAAACAAATCAAATGTTTCGCCTGTCACAAATCCTTTGGAAGCCAATGTCTGCTGGACAGACATTCTGGCCAGCTCTTTCATATTGTTGTCCTGACTCAAATGAGCGAGGTAGATACGAGACGTCTCGTCGCCGATGACATCAGTCATCGCCAACGCAGCGTCTTCATTTGAAACGTGCCCGACGTCACTTAAAATCCGCCGCTTAATGCTCCAAGGGTATCTTCCCATTTGCAGCATGCCGACATCATGATTGCTTTCAAAAACGAACACATTCGCCGAGCGGATAATGCCCTTCATCCGGTCGCTGACATACCCTGTATCTGTCATTAACGCGAGCTTGCGCCCATTACAATGAAACACATAAAACATGGGCTCTGCCGCATCGTGAGAGACGCCAAACGATTCTACATCAAGTCCGCCAAACGACTTCACCGTCTCCATCGGAAACTCAAACTTTTGATCGGTATCAATTTTGCCGATCTGGTTCTCCATCGCCTTCCACGTCTTCTCGTTCGCATAGATCGGAAGCTTGTACTTTCTGGCGATGACGCCGAGGCCTTTAATATGGTCACTATGCTCATGCGTCACAAAAATGCCGTCCACATCATCCAGCTTACGTCCGATTTGCGCCATTAATCCGTCCATGGCTTTCCCGCTCAAACCGGCGTCCACTAAAAACGCGTGATCCTCTGTTTCCAGGTAAAACGCATTTCCCGTACTCCCGCTCGCAAGAACGCTAAATTGCAAGCTCATTTCAGTTCACTCCATTATTTTGATTGGTCTGTATCTAAAATCGTACTCTCCAAAGCATTCACAGTAAAATACTCTTGCACTTTCTTTTTCTCGCCGTTCACTTTTTTATCATACTCCACCGTAACTCTCCATACCGGAGCCAGCACCTGCGTGCTTGTCAGCGGATATTGCGCCACATAGCCGAATTTCACACTCTTTATGGTGCAGTATTCTTTTAATTGATTTTGATAGTACAATAATTCAACCGCATCAAGCTCAGTAATTAAGTTTTCCTTCTGAATCTGTTTAAAGGTTTCAAGCGTCGACTGCTCGTATGACACAACCTCGTTTTTATCGTTTAAGTGCAAAATCACTTGTCCGATCATATTAGAGGAGTTGTCAGTCTTCTGATAAATGTAATGACCTTCATACGTTTGGAAGTAAATGATTTCTTTTTTAGATTTATCCACCTTCCAAAGCTTATATTTTTCACCATCTTGAATTTTAGAAGACACAAGCGCCTGTGCATCGTCCTCTATGTTTTTCTTTGAAAGGGCAATCGGGCTCGTAAACTTCATCTTTAGGTTCGTTACTTTATGATCATCACTAGGCATATCCATCATAGGCTTTTGATCCTTGAGTGATTCAATATCATCCTTCGTGAAGACTTTTTGATTGGCTGTGATCCGATAGCCTTCTATCGCTTCTTTATCCAGACCTTCATACGTGATATGGTCTGCCTTCATGTCATGCTCTACATCATTTTTAATGACTTCATATTCTTTACTATTAGATCGCTTCTCAAAAAATTGATAGCCTAAGAAAATATCTAAAATGAGGAAGGCAACGATGAAGATTGTTTTTGTCTTATTCCACTCCATTGTCTGCCCCCTCCTTCGTCAATAATTCCTTCGTAATCGGCACCATTTTTCCGTTTATTTTCATAGCCCAAACCGGTTCAAGCTCAACAAGAGGATCATCGTTGGTTGATGTTGAGATCATCTGATACGCAGGGAAAATCTGATCAATTTTGTCCGTATCATACGCCGTTTGTTTGGACAGAAGGGCCCTCACTTCCCTGCCGCTCATCAGCTGTGTCTCACTTGTTTTAATCGGATTGGTCCCAAGACTGTAGTTCGGCCGTTTATAGCTGAGAATATCGTCATTGGCCCATTGGACGGTGATTGCCGAAGTTCCGCCAAACGGTTTAGACATGCTGTTAATGACCGGGAGCTGATCCATAAAGATATAGAAGCTCAGCTGCTGGCTGTCGTTGATATTAAAAAATTGATAGTGATCCGTCCAGCTTCCTGTATCCTCTAGGTACTTCTGGCTCTTTTTGATTAATTCACCTGTTTGATACGAAGTGCTCTGCACTAAATTACGCTGCTGGAATTGAACCTGCCGCTGGGTCAGGCTGACATCTAAACGGCTGATGCCGTCCGTCAGTACATTTCTGTTATTATAATTCGAATCTTCTCTTACAATGCTCGGATCGCTGAACAGCGCTTGTTTAAAAGTGTTTGTTTTAATTGATTCCGTGACAAATTCCTTTTTATCCATCGTAAGCGATTTGTTCGGCAGCAAAAACTCTTTCTTTGTGCCGATCGAGAACAAGCTGTACGCAGGCATATTTGATTCTTTGTTTTTTAAATCGTTCATGATATTCCGGTAGTTTGCTGATTCAACCGTCACTTCCAGAATAAGCTGCTTGCTGTAAGATACCAAATAAATCTTCTTATTCGTTTTTGTTTCATCGAATGGGATCATAATATGATCAAACGAGCTGTATTCAAACGATTGATTGGACCATTTAAACAGCGTTTGAATAATATCAATAGGTATCGTGTCACTGAATTGCAGATCAAGCTTGGCAGCAGAACCGCCTTTTCCATAAAACCAGCTCTTAAATCCGGCCTTATCATATTGATCCGATATATCTTTAATGCCTTTTACATCCCAATGCGGCAAATCTGACCAGACTTCATCATAAAGCGTTTCATCATCGACCTTATAATGAGCCCCGTCATCATGAATAAACATTTCCCGCGGTTTTACCGTTTCAGACAGCTTTTGAGTATTTTTTTCAATTTTATGCTTCTCACGCACCATAGACTCTGCTGATGACGAGTCTTCAGAAAAATTAGGCTGAAATGTCCATATGCTCCATGTGAAAACAAGACTGATGACGACGAGTACCGTAAGTAATATTGTTTTTATATTTTCACGCTTCATCCCAATCATCCTCTTGTTCCTCTTTATATGGAAGAGTAAAAGTTATCGTTGTGCCTTTTCCTTCTACACTGTCTGCCCAAATATCTCCGCCGTGCGCCTGAACCATTTCCCTGGCAATAGCAAGTCCCAGACCGGTCCCGCCGAGCTTTCTCGTTCTCGCTTTATCAACCCTGTAGAAGCGGTCAAAGACTTTTTCGACATCCTTTTTCGGAATCCCGATCCCTTCATCCTTAACGCTGATATAGAGAAGTTCTTCCTCTTCATTTACGTCAATCGAGAAGGTGACATGTCCGCCTTCAGGCGAGTATTTTAAAGCGTTGGATATAATATTATCGAGCACCTGCGTAATTTTATCCTGGTCAATCTCCACATACAGGTTTCTGTCCGGCAGATTGCGGATAAATTCCACATGCTGCTCCTTCGTCATTTCAAAACGATCAATAATGAGCGACATAAATCGGACGATTTGAATCCACTCACGATTAAATTGATAATCCTTGCTGTCAAACTTAGAAAGCTGAAGCAAATCGTTTACAAGCCGAATCATCCGCTCTGTTTCATTCTGCGTCACCATTAGGAAACGCGGTGCAATGTCTTTATTTTCCCACGCGCCTTCCGCTAATGCCTCTAAATAACTGCGCATGGTCGTAAGCGGCGTCCGCAGCTCGTGTGATACATTCGCTACAAACTCTCTGCGTTCCTGGTCAATTTTCTCCTGCTCGGTTACATCGTAAATGACAGCAATTAAACCGTCGATTTTGCCATGCTCCCTTTGAATCACGGAGAAATTGACACGAAGCACTGTCAATTCATCGTCGCGCTCAATTTCGAGCAGCATAGAGTCCTGCTGTTCGACTAAATCTTCAAAAGTATAATTCTCTTGAATCCCCAGCAGGCTTGTAATCGGCATTTCTAAGGCTGTTTCACGTGAAACGTTCAGCAGCTCCAGCGCCGGGCTGTTCAAGAGAATAATCGCGCCGTTTCGGTTTGTGGCAATAACGCCATCCGTCATATAGGCAATAACAGAGGAAAGCTTTCTGCGTTCACCCTCTGTCATTGCCTGAGCATCTTCAAGCTCTCTCGTTAAGTGATTAAACGTTGTGGCGAGCTGTCCAATTTCATCATGTCCGTACTTTCTAACCTTCCTGGAGAAATTTCCTTTCGCAAGCTCCATTGCCTGCTTCCTCATATCTGAAAGCGGGTGGGTAATGGTTCTGGCCAGAAAAATACCGAGAAGGGCTGTCAAAACGAGGGCCAAGCCAGTGCCGGAGGCCAGTATCGTGTTGATGGTCTTCATTTGGCCAAAGACATCTTCCATGCTCGCTACTACATAAATCGCTCCGACAACCTCTTGGTTTTCAGTCGTAACGGGCTTTGCGGAAATGAGGACTCTTATTTTGCTTTTCGGGTCATAATATTTTCTAGAATAAGACTGTTTCGTAGAAAAAATTCTTTTGAAAATGAGATCCGTCGTTTGTTTCCCTGCAACTTCTTCTCCATATGGCCTTGAAGAGCCTACCACTTCATAGCTTTTATCAACAAAACTAATTTCCCGAATCTCATCACTCTTCGTAAAGTCATTCAAAATACGGCTGACATCATCCTTAATGACGGTGCTGTCATTATCACTCTTATATTCCTGCTCAATATAATAAGAAAGGTTGTCGATTCGCTGATTAAGCGATTGTTCATAAGAGGTAATCAGCGACTTCTCTACCTGATTGACAAAATACACACCAATGACTTGCATCGCGATGATAATCAAAAGCACATAAATCAAGGTAATCTTAAATTGGATCGACCGAAAAAAACCAACCTTATTCATTGGGCATTAGTCCTGTTCTGGGTTTCTCAAGTAATAACCGACGCCGCGGCGTGTGACAATCCAATTTGGATGGCTCGGGTTGTCCTCAATTTTTTCACGAAGGCGGCGCACTGTTACGTCAACCGTTCTGACATCCCCAAAGTAATCGTAGCCCCATACTGTTTGCAGCAAGTGCTCACGTGTCATGACTTGTCCGATGTGTTTTGCCAGGTAATGCAGCAACTCGAACTCACGATGGGTTAATTCGATCGTTTCATCCCGTTTTGACACTACATATGCGTCAGGGAAGATCACGAGGGAGCCGATATGAATGTCGTTGGAAGATGATTCTTCCTCCGCTGGCGCTGTTGTCAGCTGGCGGCGCAAGTTCGCTTTCACACGGGCTAAAAGCTCTCGTGTGCTGAATGGTTTCGTAACATAGTCATCCGCGCCGATTTCAAGCCCGATGACCTTATCAATTTCTGAATCCTTAGCCGTCAGCATAATGATAGGCATATCGTATTTCTTTCTGACTTCACGGCATACTTCAACGCCGTCTTTATTCGGAAGCATAATATCTAAAAGAATTAAATCAGGCTGAAGCTCTTCCACCATTTCAACGGCTTCATTTCCGTCATAGGCGCAATGCACTTCATAGCCCTCTTTTCTTAAGTTAAATTCTAATATATCTGCAATCGGTTTTTCATCATCTACTACAAGGATCTTTTTATCCATCATTTTTGATTTCCTCCTGCCGAATGGTCTTCATTTCATCTATATCACATTCGTTACATCACTTATGGCCCAAATAGAACAATGGGTCCTTGTCTATTATAACGGTTTAAGGTCAAAAGATAAAAAAAATAAAGGTTTAGAAAAAAACACATTTTTCACCTTCATCCACCAGTTGTTTATCTTTTGTCATGTTTTTCAACTTTTCTTAAAAAAGATAATTTAAATGAAACCTCCCCTCACCTGCGTGCGTCATTTCATTGACGTCTTCTTCTTTGAACCGGCCGCAGGGCCGGTTCTCCCTTTTTCTTCTATTATAACACTCCGCATGTTTATCTTTTTTATAAAGAAAAAACGCACCTACGATTGCAGATGCGTTTGGTAAGTGGCTCGGGACGGAATCGAACCGCCGACACACGGATTTTCAGTCCGTTGCTCTACCAACTGAGCTACCGAGCCAAATCATTTATTTTTCTCTACTAAGTAAAGTAAAATGGCGGTCCGGACGGGACTCGAACCCGCGACCTCCTGCGTGACAGGCAGGCATTCTAACCAACTGAACTACCGGACCTTACAGTAATTTGTCTGGAGAGCTGTCGTGTCAACTCTCGCAGACAAATAAGGAATTTAGCAATAACGCTAAAGTAAATCAATGACCCGTACGGGATTCGAACCCGTGTTACCGCCGTGAAAGGGCGGTGTCTTAACCGCTTGACCAACGGGCCTTCACAAAAATGGTGAGCCATGAAGGACTCGAACCTTCGACCCTCTGATTAAAAGTCAGATGCTCTACCAACTGAGCTAATGGCTCTTAAGATGCCGGATTTTTCATAGAGCAAACGACTTGGATCAAGTTCTCATCTTGTACTCTATTGAAGCAGTTTCCGTAACAACGAGATTTATAATATCACGAACAAATAGAAGTGGCAATAACTTTTTTGGTTTTTTTTCATATTTTTTTCTCAGACCAACTTATCTGCAGTTTTCAAACAAAAAACAAGCCCCTGAAAACAGGGGCTTGCGGGTATTCTGCTTAGTTCGCACGGTACACGCTGCGAAGGACATTTGTCTGTGAACGGTCTGGACCGACAGAGAAAATAGAAAGCGGAATGCCTGTCAGCTGAGACACACGCTCAAGATAGTGGCGCGCGTTTTCCGGAAGCTCGCTAAGGCTCTTCGCACCTGTGATATCCTCAGTCCAGCCTGGCATTTCTTCATAAACCGGTTCACATTCTGCAAGTGCTTTAAGGCTTGCAGGGAACTCTTCGATGACTTCTCCTTTGTAACGGTAAGCCACACAAATTTTCAGTGTTTCAATACCTGTTAACACGTCAATTGAGTTCAATGAAAGATCTGTGATTCCGCTGACACGGCGGGCGTGGCGGACAACGACACTGTCAAACCAGCCGACACGGCGCGGGCGGCCTGTTGTTGTTCCGTATTCACGTCCGACTTCACGGATTTGATCGCCGATTTCGTCTTTCAGCTCAGTCGGGAAAGGACCATCGCCGACACGAGTCGTATAGGCTTTTGAGACACCGACTACGTGCTTTATTTTTGTCGGGCCGACACCTGAACCGATGGTGACACCGCCGGCAACCGGGTTAGATGACGTAACAAATGGGTATGTTCCTTGATCGATATCAAGCATAACCCCTTGTGCGCCTTCAAATAACACGCGGCGTCCTTCATCAAGCGCATCATTTAAAACAACGGATGTATCGCAGACATATTTCTTAATCTGCTGTCCGTATTCATAATACTCATCTAAGATATCTTCTATTTTAAATCCTTCTGTCTCGTACATTTTCTCAAGCAGACGGTTTTTTTCTTCAAGATTGCGTTCGAGTTTCTCCGCAAACGCGTCACGATCCAACAGATCCGCGATACGAATGCCGATACGGGCTGCTTTATCCATATAAGCAGGGCCGATTCCTTTTTTCGTTGTGCCGATCTTGTTTGCTCCTTTTCGCTCTTCTTCCACTTCATCCAACTTCAAATGATACGGCAGAATCACGTGAGCTCTGTTGCTGATTCTCAGGTTATCTGTACTGACGTTGCGCTCATGAAGATACGCAAGCTCTGTGACTAATGCTTTTGGATCTACAACCATTCCGTTTCCGATCACACACGTCTTATCTTTATAGAAAATTCCAGACGGGATTAAGTGAAGCTTGTATGTGACTCCGTCAAACTTGATGGTGTGCCCTGCGTTATTTCCGCCTTGATAACGGGCGATCACTTCTGCATTTTCTGACAGGAAATCTGTGATTTTACCTTTCCCTTCATCGCCCCATTGCGTACCTACTACAACTACTGAAGACATGTCCGTGCACCTCCGTTAACCTTTCAAAAACGATTCTATTCAAACAAATCAAGTTTATCAGTGAAGAAACAGAAAGTCAATTGTAAATCCGAACATTAAATTCTTGTAAATCCAAATTCGTTCGCTTTAATTGACTTTAGAAGCGTTTTCTTAAAGATTTGCCTTGAAAAGCTCATGAAACTTTTATCCTTTAGCAGGAGAAAGGATTACTTGCCTGAAATCCCTTTTGTGTTCATGAACACGATCCGCCAGCCGTCTGGATCCTCTATCGTCACCCCTCCATGACTCCAGTACGGGTTCTCAGGTTCAGCCTCCTGATAGCCCATGTTTTTTAATTTTGCAGTGATGGCTTTGATTTCTTCTTCGCTCGGCACATAAAAGACGAGCAGGCTGTCTGGGTGGGGAACGGGGGCTGTTCTTTCCTCGTCATGCTGGGTGAATTCCAAGTGGTAATCGGTATGCGGGAGGCCAAACATGACTCCGTCAAACCCATTATGCTGATGAAATTCACCAATTCGTTTTAAGCCCAGCCCTTCTTCATAAAAGCGAATGATCTGATCAAGCCGGCCCGTAGGTCTTGCTATCCTAATTTGTGCGGCATGAAATTGTGAAAAACGCTTTCTCATTGTTACCCTCTCCTTTTTGTCTCATTTTATTAAAACGTTTTCATTTTTACATCAGCTAAGTGGCTGGTTTCTCCTCCGTCTTTTGGATGAAAAAAACCCCAAGAAGAAGCTCTTGGGGTTTACGCACCGGGCGGAACACCTGCGTCGTCAAAACGCCGTTCCAGGTTGACGAATTTATTGTATTCTTTTACGAACGCAAGAGACACGGTTCCTACCGGGCCGTTACGCTGTTTGGCAATAATGATTTCGATAATGTTTTTGTTCTCAGTTTCTTTGTCATAGTAGTCATCACGATAAAGGAACGCGACAATATCCGCATCCTGCTCAATACTTCCTGATTCACGGATATCAGACATCATCGGACGTTTATCCTGACGCTGCTCAACGCCACGCGAAAGCTGAGAAAGCGCGATAACAGGGACTTGAAGCTCCCTGGCGATCGATTTCAGTTCACGGGAAATTTCTGATACTTCCTGCTGACGGTTATCTTTTGAACGGCCGCTTCCCTGGATCAATTGCAGGTAATCGATCAAAATCATGCCAAGACCGCTTTCCTGCTTCAAACGGCGGCATTTGGCACGGATTTCACTGACACGGATACCCGGTGTGTCATCGATATAAATTCCGCTGTTGGACAGGCTTCCCATCGCCATCGTCAGCTTTCCCCAATCCTCTTCTGTCAGATTTCCTGTACGAAGGTTTTGGGCATTGATATTTCCCTCGGCACAAAGCATACGCATAACGAGCTGCTCGGCACCCATCTCAAGACTGAAAATGGCTACACTCTCGTCGGTCTTCGTCGCTACGTTTTGCGCGATATTCAAGGCAAAGGCCGTTTTCCCTACTGACGGACGGGCAGCCACAATAATCAAGTCATTTCGCTGGAATCCGGCAGTCATCCGATCAAGCTCAGAAAACCCTGTCGGAATCCCGGTAATATCGCCTTTTCGATTGTGAAGCTGCTCGATGTTATCATACGTCTGAACAAGGACATCCTTGATATTTTGGAAGGCGCTTGTATTTTTGCGCTGCGCCACTTCCATAATCGTTTTTTCCGCTTCACTGAGTAAATCTTCGACCTCGTCCTCGCGGGTATATCCGTCCTGAGCGATTGTTGTCGCTGTTCTGATTAACCGGCGAAGAATTGATTTTTCCTCAACGATCTTTGCGTAATATTCTATGTTAGCCGCTGTCGGCACCGAGTTTGCGATATCAGTCAGATACGATATGCCTCCCACTTCTTCCAGCAGATCCGTGTTGGCAAGCTCTGACGTCACCGTAACTAAATCAACCGGTTCACCGCGGTCTCCGAGCACCAGCATCGCATTATAAATTTTTTGGTGGGACATTCTATAGAAATCATCTGGAATCAATACCTCTGAAGCCAGTGTTAAAGCAGACGGCTGTAAAAAAATAGCGCCTAACACGGCTTGTTCGGCTTCTATATTTTGCGGCGGCAGCCGATCATTCAGAAGGTCTGTCATGCTAAGCACCGTCCTCTCATTAAAAAATCTCCAAACTCCATTTTACCATTTATCCAGAAAAAAAATAGAAAAATTCTTTGTTTCCCATTTTTTTCAGTCAGCAGATTGGATAGTTTCGGACAGTGCCAGGCTGGGAAAAAAACTGATAAAACTTGAGGGAGGAATGAATGATGCTGAAAAAATACGCCGTAACACCCAACGTCGATGCGGACGGCTGGTTTATCAAAGTGGAGAATGTGGCGCCTACAGCTTTATACACCTCAAAAGACGCCGCTATTGAAAAAGCGAAGCAGGTAGCCAAAGAGAACAGCCCGGCAAAGCTTGTGATTTATGACCAGCATAAAAATGTGGAAGACGAACTCTCTTTCTAACAAACTGAAAGCCTTCGCTGCCGCGGGGCTTTTTTTAGCGCGTACCACGCTATTCCATCCATTTGAATCCAATACGCATCATGAGATCCGCCGCCTTTTGATACATCTCCCACTCTTCAAAGGAAGCAAATTTCCCCATCAGCTCCTGAAGCTTATGCCGCAATGCAATATATTCTTCCAATGTGACAGCTTTCTCTGTGTCTATCTGATGCTCATACAGCATTTGTTTTAATAATGATAACGGTTTGTTCATGATGAACCCTCCTTATCTCTTTTACAAGGGGCATTTTCCGAATGCACCATCCCTTTGTGATATCTTCTTACGTTTCACATCTGATTCTTGTACAATGGACAAAAGAGAGGAGGGATCTTTGTGAGACCTTTGCAAATTTCTGCTGAAACTGCACAAAAGCTTGCAGAGTCTTTGAATCTGCCGCTTGAACAGATCATGCATATGCCTCAACATATTCTGCTTGCCAAAATGGCTGAATTGCAGAAAGAGGACAAATCATAACCTGCACTCGCATACTTGCTTACATGTATCGGAATGATATTAAGTATATGTTAGAAAAGAGGAGTAACTGCTTTGCCACATCCACAAAATAAAAAAATCCAATCGTTTTGGCTGATTGCCGGTATTATCTTTATCGCGTTTAACTTAAGACCCGCAATCACTTCAGTCGGGCCGGTCATCAGCTCCATCAGGACCGAGCTGCACATGTCCAACGGGGCAGCCGGGTTTTTGACCGCATTGCCGCTGCTTTCGTTTGCCGTTCTTTCTCCGCTCGCGCCTAAGCTAGGACGTCGTCTTGGAAATGAGCGAACCTTATGGCTTGGTCTCCTGGTACTGTTTGTCGGTGTTTTGATTCGCTCTGCCGGCTATACTGCCGCTTTGTTTTTCGGAACGGCACTTATCGGAATCGGAATTGCGATCGGAAACGTACTTTTGCCAAGCTTAATCAAACATAAATACCCTGAAAAGCCAGGGCTCATGATCAGCCTGTATACGACATCAATGAATATATTCGCTGCTTTAGCATCAGGTATCAGCGTACCTTTAGCGTCCCAGTTGGATGGCGGATGGAAACAGGGATTTCTTTTATGGGGAGGCTTAGCATTTCTAGCCTTGCTGATTTGGATACCTCAGCTCCGACATCGGGATGCGTCCAACCAGACGCCGCAGCTTAAAACCAGTCCGATTTGGGCTTCCAAAGTGGCATGGTTCGTCACCATCTTCATGGGCCTGCAATCATTTTTATTTTACAGCAGTATCGCCTGGTTTCCTGAGATTCTCCGTTCACACGGGATTGATACGTCAACCGCCGGATGGCTTGTATCACTCATGCAATTTGCGAGTCTGCCTTCCACTTTTCTGACACCGGTTTTAGCTGACCGCGTGAAACATCAGCGCGGGATCGTTGCAGCGCTGACCGCAGTCTATCTGATCGGTCTATGCGGATTATTAACGGGCGGCAGCCATGCCATGCTTGCCATCTGGATGGTGATTATCGGTATCGGACAAGGCTCCAGCATTAGTCTGGCACTCACTCTCATTGGGCTCCGCAGTGAAAATGCGTATCAGGCTGCAGCGCTGTCAGGCATGTCACAGTCATTCGGCTACCTTCTTGCAGCCGTCGGGCCGATCTTTGTCGGGTATCTCTTTGACCAGACACATTCATGGACAATGCCGATTGTGCTTCTTATTGCTGCTTTAATCGTCATGGGAACAGCAGGACTTGGGGCTGGACGCGATCGATACGTCCTTCAGACAGAGAGAAAGAGAAATTCAGCGTAGAAAAAGGGCGGGGAAGATGTCTCTGCCTCTTTTTTTATGAAAAAACGGTCAGACATTCTTTGAATCTTTATGGTTTATTCATAAGTTTTTCATATTTGTTTTTTACAATAAGACATCATAAAGAGGCGAAAAACGATGAAAACCAAACGTTTCGACACAGTCCTTATTGTTATTTTGCTTGCAGCGGCTTTTCTCAACACCTATCACATTTGGCAGGATGACGCTGCGAACCAATACTATCTGGCAGCGGTGAAAAGCATGACGCAAAGCTTCCACAATTTCTTCTATGCGTCATTTGACCCTTCCGGATTTGTAACAGTTGATAAGCCGCCTGTTGTTTTATGGATTCAAACGATCTTCGCGCTGATCTTTGGTGTTCATACGTGGAGTGTCATCATTCCTCAGGCTCTCGCCGGGGTTGGATCGGTATTCCTTCTGTACAGAATGATCAAACCGACATTTGGCATTGGAGCGGCCCGCGCCGCCGCGCTTGTCATGGCGCTGACACCGATCGCAGTCGCCGTCAGCCGTACAAACAACATTGACAGCATGCTTGTCTTTACCTTATTGCTTGGTTCATCATGCCTGCTTCGGGCGGCCAAACAAGGCAAGCTCGTTTGGCTCCTGACAGCTTTTGGCCTGATCGGCCTTGCATTTAATATGAAAATGATGCAAGCCTTTATGGTATTGCCTGCATTTGTGTTATTCTACCTGATTGCTTCTCGGATTTCGCTAAAGAAAAAAAACAGGATCGCTGATTCTGTCTCTTATCCTCCTAACCGGTATATCGCTCTCATGGGCGGTTATTGTGGATTCAACATCCTCCTCCAGCCGGCCGTATATCGGAAGCAGCCAGACAAACTCTGTGTTAGAACTCGCCTTCGGATATAACGGCACAGAGCGGCTGCTTGGGCAAACCACCGGCCTTGCACGCGGTGATATGAATGCCGCAGGCGGCGATAACATGCAGAATAATGGCACAAGGCAAGCGCCAAATCACAATGAATCATCTGATGGAACCTCTTCATCTGAGAACGGAAACAGCAAGGCAGATGGAAATCAAAACAGCACCGGTTCCTTCGGGGGCAATGCACAGGCTCCTCAGCCGCCTTCTGGACAAAGCGGCGCTTCCAATGGAGGAGGCACACCTCCAACAGGCGGACCAGGGAATGGAGGACCCGGCGGGGGCGGCGGAAAAAGCATGAACATGTTCGGCACAGGTGATGCAGGACCGCTTCGTCTCTTCCAATCTGCTCTTTCCGGCCAGATCAGCTGGATGCTTCCATTCGCATTGATCGGATTACTTGGTGTAATTGTCAGCTGGTACCGTAATCGTCGCGGTCAGACTAATGAAATGAAAGAAACGCTATTCTGGACAGCATGGCTCATACCTGTGGCAGGTTTCTTCAGCATCGCGGGATTCTTTCATCAGTATTACTTAATTATGCTGGCACCGCCGATTGCCGCCCTTTCCGGTATCGGATGGTATACAATGTATCGCCTATACAAAAACAATAAAGATTGGACAAGCTGCCTGCTGCCAGCGGCCGTCTTCATTACAGCCGCATTCCAAGTGTATATTTTCAGTGCTTATACAAGCCAAATCGGCAGTGTGTGGATGTATGTACTTGGACTCGCAGGACTCGGTATCACCATTGCTCTGCTCATGCTCAAACGCAGTCATCCTTTTGGCAAACAGCTAACCATAGTCAGCTTATGTGTGCTGCTCCTCGCACCAATCTACTGGTCAGCAACGCCGCTTTTATACGGGGGCAACAGCGTTCTTCCTGAATCCGGCCCGCAGCTTAAAAGCTCGGCAAACGGAGGAAACATGTTCTCCTCAGAAATGGACACCGGTCTCCTGTCTTATCTGAGGGAGCATAATACCGGCGAAAAGTATTTATTTGCTACGTTGACAACCGTAACGGCTGCGCCTTATATCATCAATACAGATGAATCTGTCATGGCACTCGGCGGCTTCAACGGAACAGATCCGATTCTGACTGTCTCCGAGCTGAAAAAACTGGTCAATGAGGGCAAAGTGAAATACTTCCTGCTGTCAGAAACTAACTCAGGCAATACTGAGCTCGTTTCTTGGATCAAGAAACACGGTCAAGAAATATCTTCTGACGAGTACAGCAGTTCCTCGAGCAGCACAAGCAGCCAGCAAGGCATGAAAGGTGGCGGAGAAAGCCAGCAAACCCTTTATCTCGCAGAATAAAAAAAGAGGCTTGGATCAATCCAAGCCTCTTTTCTATTAAGCTTCTTCTTTCACATGTACCTTTAACACAGCCTGCACCTCAGGATGCAATTTCACAGGAACGTTTGTATATCCTAACGCACGGATGCCGTCCGGCAGTTCCAGCTTCCGCTTATCCACTTTGATGTTATGGTCTTTTTGAAGCTGTTCAGTAATTTGCTTGCTTGTGACAGAGCCGAACAAACGGCCGCCTTCACCTGATTTCGCGCTGAGCTCAACAGTCAGTTTTTCTAATGTTTCTTTTAAGCTCTTTGCCTGCTCAAGCTCTGCGATGGCTTCTTTCTTCTCTTTCTGCTTTTGACCGTTTAGTACACTGATGTTTGACGCGTTCGCTTCAACCGCGAGGCCTTTTTTAATCAGAAAGTTATGCGCATAACCGTCTGCTACGTTTTTCACTTCGCCTTTTTTTCCTTTTCCTTTTACATCCTGTAAGAAAATAACCTTCATCTTTGTACGCCTCCCTCAAAATACTCATCTATGGCGCCCTTCAGCCGCTCCAGCGCTTCCGTTACTGAAATGCCGGATAACTGAGTCGCCGCATTTGTTAAATGTCCTCCGCCTTCCAGCGCCTCCATGATGATCTGAACATTCACATCGCCAAGAGACCGCGCACTGATACAAACAGTTTGTTCATCACGTCTTGCTACCGCAAATGAAGCCTCAACCTCGCTCATCGACAGCAGTGAATCCGCAGCCTGCGCAATCAGCACTTGATCGAAATATTCATCCTCATTCTCAGGCAGAGACGCAATCGCGATGTTCTCTTTATAGAGGGCCGTATGCTGGATCAGCTTCGCCCGTTTAATATAGGAATCAACGGTTTCTTTGAGGAACTTCTGCACAAGCACC
Source organism: Bacillus sp. XT-2 (assembly GCF_025696525.1). Taxonomy (NCBI): domain Bacteria; kingdom Bacillati; phylum Bacillota; class Bacilli; order Caryophanales; family Bacillaceae; genus Bacillus; species Bacillus sp. XT-2. The sequence goes on along the minus strand of NZ_JAHVOC010000002.1, from coordinate 5,475 downwards.
GTATCGGCGCCTTTCGCTCTTAAATATGAAGCTGCATCAAAGGTCCGCGAGCCAGTGCGGAGTGAAAAGCTCTTTGTATCCACTATTATACCAGCTAATAGGGCGGTTGCTTCAATCATATTGATTTTTAAGCGCTTCGGCTGATACTCAAGCAGCTCTGTCACCAATTCCGCTGTTGATGAAGCGTACGGCTCCATATAGACGAGCAGCGGGTCTCTGATAAATTCTTCGCCTCTGCGGTGATGGTCGATGACCACAATATGTTCAATTTTGTTTACCAGCCGTTCTTCCATAACAAGCGACGGCTTATGTGTATCCACGATGACAAGCAGCGTATCGTCATTGGCAATTTCCATCGCTTCTTCAGGCGTAATGAACCTTGACCACAGATCTTCATATTTTTTAATTTCCTCAATCAAGCGCTGCACACTTGAACCGATTTGATTCGGATCAATCACAATAAATCCATCTTTGTTATTTGCCTGTGACACCTTTAATATCCCGATCGCCGCGCCGATAGAATCCATGTCGGGGAATTTGTGACCCATGATAATCACATTGCTGCTTTCAGAAACGATTTCCTTTAAAGCATGAGAAATCACGCGGGCGCGCACCCTTGTTCGCTTCTCCATCGGGTTCGTTTTACCGCCGTAAAACTTCACTTTTCCGTTTGGCAGCTTAATGGCTACCTGGTCTCCGCCGCGGCCCAGTGCTAAGTCCAGACTGGATTGCGCCAAATCGCCAAGCTCTTTCAGCGATGAGACCGAAGCTCCGACACCAACGCTTAAGGTCAGCGCAACGCCGTCAAATGAAGTTTTTTCCCGTACCTCATCCAGAATCGAAAACTTCGAATTTTCAAGTTCGGTTAAAATGTGTTCATTAAGCACAGCGATGAAACGTTCTGATGAAGTCCTTTTCAGGAATATTCCATACTCCTGCGCCCAAGCGTTGAGCAAAGATGTCACTTGGCTGTTCATCGTGCTTCTCGTCTGGTCGTCTAATCCTTGCGTCACATCATCATAGTTATCAAGGAAAATATAGGCCAGCACAGTTCTTTCATTTTCATATTGCTTTTCAATCTGTATCTGTTCCGTCACATCGAAGAAATAAAGCAGACGCTCATCCCGTTTGATGACCACTTTAAATTTTCGGTCATTCAATGTAACCGTTTCCGATTCTACCTCTTGTTTGATGAGCGGCACAACTGATTCACACGTATCATAAAGTGATCTCCCCACTAAAGTACTTTCATTAAAGCAAGAAGAGAGAAACGGATTTGCCCATTCTATATAGTATTGATCATTAAAAAGCATGATGCCGATCGGCATTTCCATCAATGCCTCTTCACCGACTTTTTTCAACCTGTAGGATAACGTAGAAATATAAGCGTCAATCTCTTTTCGAATAAGAGAATCCGCACGTTTTATAAAAAACAGTATAACTGCAAGCAGCAACACTTCGACGGTTCCTATGATCCAGTTAAAATAAAAGCTGATGAGGATTGTAATGATTGACAAAGCAATCAATGCATAGATGGGATACCGAAACAACGGTTTTTCATAAAAGCTTGGCATTTCTATCACTCCCCACCATGTGAGTAAAACTCATTTTCACTTCACCTTATTCCTTATGTTAAAGCCCATGTCTATAACGCCTAAAATGCGAATGGCTGCCATAAAAATCGGTTGCAGCAGACCAAGAATGACTGCAATGACGGCCACTGCCTTTGGATATTTTTTCTTATGGCAATAGAAAAAGATAAATGATAAACCTTGGATAAAAATAAGAAATCCGAGTATAAACTCCCCATTTAAAGCGATAGAGTACAGCATTTGGCCTTTTTCTAAAGGCAGAAATGAAAGCATGACAATCAACAAATACAGCACTACAACACTTTGCGGAAACTTCAACTCTCTAAAAGGCTTTAGACTAGGAATATCGGGGGAGAATCGCCTTAAGAGCGGCTTAGCGATAAGGTAACTGAGGAAAGAAAAAATGGCTCCTACCATCACGATAGCTGTTGGAAAAAGATATTGAACCGTACTCAATTGTTCTTCCATCAGTTTCATTTGTTTCTCAAGCTCTTCAGCATTACCCGATTGTTTCAAAACGGATTCAACGATATCGAGTGATTGCCGGTATTGTGTCATTGCTTCATCAATGATATTGATACCCAAAAACTGAATGCTTATCACAAAATAGAACACGATACAAAGCATATAAATAAGGGCACCCGAAATAATAGCATGACCGGGTTCTCTTTTTTTGAAAAAATGCCCCATGGCAATGCCTGCACAAGCTGACATAAAAGCTACAATAAGTCCGTTAAAGGACCCGACAATAAAGACAACAGGAAGACTGACAGCGCCCATCCATAATCCTAATTTCAATCCATATCTGATCGTATAAAGAATCATAGGCAGCGGCAGTGCAAATAACAGAATTGTTCCAATCAATGGAACATAAACGACCAACAGTGTGATGATCGCAAACAAACTGATTAAAATAGCACCTTCCATTAATGCTCTTGTTTGTTTCACTTAGTCACCTCGTATCATACTGAACATACGAATAGAAAAGAGCAGCATAAACGACTGCTCTTTTTTTCATCGCCGCAACATGTTTTGCACCAATGTTTTCATATCATCTCTAAAATTACTTTTATATTTTAACATAAGTCCAAATCGCAAGTAAAATACGCCAATGTTTCATGTGAAACATTGCAAACGAAAAGACATTCTTTAAAAGAATGCCCATCACTTCTTATTCTTTATCATCCATAAAACCAGAAGATTCTTTGTTTTTCTTCTTCGTTTTTCTGACATACACAAATATTAAAATCACAAGTAAAAGGGTTGTTGCTTGCAGAACGCCGCTGCTAAACAAGAAAAAGTTCTTTATCATGTCCCACATCGTGTTTCACCTCTTTTTGGATGTTCTCAACCCGTATCCTATATAAGGTGAATTTCCCTTTTTAAAAACTTCAAAACATCATGAACAACATTGAACGTTGGGCATATGCTGATACAGAATCTGATTGATAAAGGAGATTTGTTACATGGATGAACGCAGAACGTTGGCTTGGCATGAAACATTAGAGATGCATGAGCTGGTTGCTTTTCAGGCAAACGGGCTCATTAAACTGAAGAAAATGATTAGAGAAGTTAGCGATCCTCAGCTCAGACAGCTTTATAGCGTGTCCATTCAGGCCGTTGAGCAAAACTTAAAAGAGCTTCTCCCGTTCTTCCCTCAGGCGCCGATGCCTCGCGATGATGAAGAAGAAGAGCGCGCGGATAATCCATTTTACAGCGGTGACCTGCTCGGCTTTGCCAAAACATCTGTCCGCAGCTATGCCATTGCAATTACAGAAACAGCAACACCTCAATTAAGAACCGTACTTGTCAAACAGCTAAACGCTGCCATTAAGTTGCATGCGCAGGTTTATCAATACATGTATCAGCATGGATACTACCCATCTTACAACCTTTCTGATCTGTTAAAAAATGACGTCAGAAACGCCAATAAAGCCATTTCGATGAAATAAAAGAAGCAGCAAAGGCTCTCCCTTTGCTGCTACTTCTGCTGTTCTTTTAATAAACTGTTCGAACGACGCGCCTCCAATACTTCTCGGTTGGCGTCACCCCATTCTTTCATTTGCAATACAATCGGCTCAAGCGTTCGCCCGAATTCTGTCAAAGAATACTCGACCTTGGGCGGCACCTGGTGATAAACTTCGCGATGAACAATGCCATCCGCTTCAAGCTCCCGAAGCTGCAGGGTCAGCATTCGTTGGGTAATACTCGGGCAGATTTTGCGAAACTCATTGAACCGTTTCTTGCCATCTATCATGTGATAAAAAAGGATTCCTTTCCACTTTCCGCCAATGACATCTAGTGTAAATTCAACTGGACAGCCTTCTTTGTTCGGATAAATATTATTTTTTCGGCTCATGTTCGACCCTCCAATAGTACCTTTTTTGATACTACAGATCATTTTGCAACTGACCTACCCAGTATTTTACACACCTTTCCTCTTCCACTCAAAAAAAATGCTTTTTATTCACATCAATTTTTAAGGGTTTGCATGATTACACCCGCAGCAAGACGTGTTAAACTATAAAAAGAATGTTTACACTACTTAAAAAAGGATAAGGAGTTATCATGGAAAAAATACTTATTTTCGGACACCAAAATCCAGACACAGATACGATTTGCTCTGCTATTGCTTACGCTGATTTAAAAAACAAACTCGGTTTCAACGCTGAGCCTGTCAGACTTGGACAAGTCAACGGCGAAACACAATACGCGCTAGATTACTTCAAACAAGAAAGCCCTCGTCTTGTAGAAACAGCTGCAAACGAAGTGAACGGCGTTATCCTTGTTGACCACAACGAACGCCAGCAAAGCATCAAGGATATTGAAGACGTTCAGGTTCTTGAAGTCATCGACCACCACAGAATCGCAAACTTCGAAACAGCTGAGCCGCTTTACTATCGTGCTGAGCCTGTCGGCTGTACTGCTACAATCTTAAACAAAATGTACAAAGAAAATAACGTAACAATCGAGAAAGAAATTGCCGGCCTTATGCTGTCTGCTATCATTTCTGACTCTCTGTTATTCAAATCTCCAACTTGCACTGATCAAGACGTAGCGGCAGCAAAAGAACTTGCTGAAATCGCTGGCGTAGATGCTGAAGAATACGGCTTAAACATGCTGAAAGCCGGCGCTGACTTAAGCAAAAAAACAGTTGAAGAGCTGATTTCTCTTGATGCAAAAGAATTCACACTCGGCAGCAAAAAAGTCGAAATCGCACAAGTCAACACAGTGGATATTGAAGATGTCAGAAAGCGCCAAGCTGAGTTAGAAGCAGTGATTTCTAAAGTTGTGGCTGAGAAGAACCTTGATCTGTTCCTTCTTGTGATCACAGACATCTTAGAAAACGATTCACTTGCACTTGCAATCGGTAACGAAGCGGACAAAGTGGAAAAAGCATTCAACGTCACATTAGAAAACAATACAGCCCTTCTTAAAGGCGTTGTTTCTCGTAAAAAACAAGTCGTTCCTGTGTTAACAGACGCGATTGCAGAATAATAAAAAAGCATCCCGCTCCGGGACTGACCCCATAAGATGAGACAAATAAAAAACACCTTCAAGTTTGAAAACGGATAGTTGTTATCCGAAAAAAGACTTGGAGGTGTTTTTTGTATGGGAACAAGAATGAGTTATCCGATTGAAGTCAAACAGAAGGCTGTAGAAATGAGATTGGCAGGCGTGCCTATGAAAGAGATCATGCAGGAATTGAATATCAGGAATAAGACGCAGGTTCAGACATGGGTTAGATGGCATAAAGCTGGGGATACACATCGATTTGAACAGCCTGTTGGTAAGCAATACACTTACGGAAAAGGTCCGGAGTATTCTTCCGAATTAGAGAAACTGCAGGCAGAGAACCGTTATCTGAGACAACAAAATGAAG